>JBBIPK010000032.1:0-38522 GCA_037442885.1 Acidobacteriota bacterium
CCTGCGCTACGGTGCTGCTGCTCGATTGCAGCCACAGCATGATCCTCTACGGCGAAGACCGTTTCACCCCGGCCAAGAAAGTGGCGCTGGCGCTGTCTCACCTGATTTACACGCAATATCCCGGCGACGCGCTGCATCTAGTGCTCTTCCACGACTCGGCAGAAGCGGTGCCGCTGACCCAACTGGCCCGCGTGCAGGTGGGACCCTACTACACGAATACCCGCGAAGGACTGCGCGTGGCGCGGCGACTGCTGGCGCTGGAGAACAAGGACATGCGCCAGATCGTGATGATCACCGACGGCAAGCCCTCTGCGCTGACCCTCGAGGACGGCCGGATTTACAAGAACGCATTCGGGCTCGACCCGCTCGTCGTCAGCGAAACACTCGAGGAAGTGGCCCGCTGCCGCCGTTCCGGCATCCTGATCAACACCTTCATGCTGGCCGATGACTATAGCCTGGTGCATTTCGTCCATCAGGTGTGCCAGATCAGCCGCGGGAAAGCTTACTTCACGACGCCGCAAACACTTGGGCAATACCTGTTGCTCGACTACATGAACCGCAAGTCCCGCCGCATCCACTAGGGCACAGGCTCCGGCGGCCTTTCCAGTTGACCCGCGACGTCAATGGCTTAAGATGAAGCGGCTCCTGAGTCCATCCTGAGCCGAGGGTTTTCCCAGCGTGGCACCAGAACGGTTGCTTGTCATCGGCGGCGTGGCGGCCGGGATGAGTGCCGCCAGCCGCGCCCGGCGCGTCAATCCGGAACTGGAGGTCATTGTCCTCGAAAAGGGGCAGTATATCTCCTACGGCACTTGCGGTCTGACCTACCTGGTTTCCGGTATCGTGCCACGGGCTGAAGACCTGCTGGTCTACTCGCCGGAATTCTTCCGCGAGAAGCGCGGCATTGACGTCCGCACGGGCCACGAAGTGGTCGAAGTCCTGCCCGGACAGAAACAGGTTGTCGTCAAGCGTGGGAGTGACTATGCCGGATTGCACTACGACAAGCTGGTACTCGCCACCGGCGCGGCGCCCGCCATGGCTATTCCCGGGAGCGATGCCAGTTGCGTGTTCGACTGCAACAGCCTGGCACGGGCTGTAGCTCTCCGAAGATTCATCGAAGAACGACAGCCGAAGAAAGGCATCGTGATCGGCGGCGGCTACATCGGGTTGGAGGCCGTGGAAGCGTTACGCGCCTGGCAGATGGAAGTCACTCTCCTCGAACGGGGAACAACTCTGCTCGACAACCTCGAACCGGAAATCGAGCGCTGCGTGCGGAGCACGTTGGCGAGCCACGGAGTGCGCGTCCATTCCGAAGCCCCGGTGAGTGCCCTCGTGGCACGCCCGAGCGGCGGGGTGAATGTGCTGTACGGGTCCGGGCAGGCGGTCGAAGCCGACGTTGTCGTGCTGGCAATGGGGCTCGCGCCCCGCGTCGGTTTGGCGGTGGAGGCGAACATTGCTATCGGGCCGACCGGTGCGATTGCCGTGGATGAACGGATGCAGACCAATACCGCCAGCATTTATGCCGCCGGGGATTGCGCTGAGGCGCACCATCTGGTTACGGGCAAGCCCGCCTACGTTCCATTGGGAACCACCGCCAACAAACAGGGTCGAGTCGCGGGCGAAAACGCCGCCGGCGGACGGGCGACTTTCCCCGGGATTGTCGGCACGCTGGTGACCAAGGTGTTCGACCTGGAGATTGCGAAAACAGGGTTGAGTGTTGCCGAAGCGCAGCAGGAGGGATTTCAGGCACAGGCTGCCTACGTTGAGAGCATCTCGCGCGCCCGCTACCTGGCGGGCAAACCGCTTCGCGCCAAGCTGGTCTTTGAACAGGAGACCGGGCGCTTGCTGGGCGCCCAACTCGCCGGTGAGGAAGGCGCTGCCCGCCGAGTGGATGTCGCAGCGACGGCCTTGACGGCGTGCTTGCGTCTCGACGAGTTTGTTCATCTCGATCTCGGCTATGCCCCGCCGTTCGGGCCGGTCTATGACCCACTCCTGATCGCGGCCTGGGAGGGCTTGCAAAAGATTGGCCGCCGCCGCTAGCGTCTTGGGCGGGCTTCCCGTCATCTGATAGGATAGGGACGAAGCAATGGTATTCGGGCGCATCGCGCGACTCTTCGGAGGAAAGATGGTGTCCACACTGGGGCCGGGGACAAAGGCTCCCGATTTTTCGCTTCTTGCCCTCGACGGCAAGAACTACTCCCTGCGGGAAGCTCTGCAAAGCGGACCGGTTCTGCTGGCATTCTTCAAGGAGAGCTGCCCGGTCTGCCAGTTTACGTTTCCCTTCATCGAGCGCATCTACCAAGGAGTCAACCGCAGTGGCAGCGTCCGAGTTTGGGCCATTTCGCAAGACGACGCGAGAGACTCGCAGGAGTTTGGTCGGGAGTACGGCATCACCTTCCCGGTCCTGCTGGATGGGCGCGGCTATCCGGTGTCCAACGCCTACGGCCTGACCACCGTGCCCACGCTCTTCTTGGTGGAGACAGATGGGACGGTGGCGCTGACCTCGGTCGGCTTCAACCGGAACGAGATCGAAACGATTGCTTCTCGGCTCGCCCAGAAGGCTGGCAAGACAGTCGTGCCCTTTCACCCAGGTGAGAACATCCCCGACTACAAGCCGGGTTGAGGTTCCAAGAACTGACGCCGGGCCGGCGTCGCCTCCGCTGCGTTGTTCCCTTGCCTGACCAGAGCCAGGAAGGATTGTCACTCTTCCAGTTCGCGGTCGACGTCGCGGCGCTTGTGTTTGGGCTTCTTTTTTCTCTTGTTGGGCAGAACCCGCTCCGGAGGGACTTGCCCGAGAACAGCGCGGGCGAGGCGTCTGGCCTGTGTGGTCGGATCATACTTCGGCGGACGTTTTTTCTTCCGGCGGCTCACACGGAGTTGGCGGAAGGGTATGGGAGTCGAACCCATCGTCCCAGCCCGTGCGGGATGAGACCACCGGCTTTGAAGGCCGGGAGAGTCACCGGACCCTGCACCCCTCCCCTCGATGCAATTATAGCTGAATGAATCAGGAAGAGACGTTAGCCGGTGCCTGGGGGAAGCGGTCGTAGAGCTGCGGGTGGGCACAGACCTCGTAGTAGCGACGATCGGTCCATTCCTTCAGTGTCAAGTCCTTCAACTCAATCCGCGGAACACGCGCCTCGCGAATGATGAGTTTCTCAAAGCCACTCCCCAGGGGCAAAACCCCGTAATGCAGCCGCGTGGGCTGTTTCTGTCCCAACACTTCCGTGGTGGTCTCCTCCGTCGTCAGAGAGATCTCCTGGCGCAGTTTCTCGAACCCGTCCTCGTTCAGCTCGACACCGTTGACGTTGTAGCGAATCAGGAACTCCTCCTCTTCTTCCTCACCAGCCAGCGCCGGATAGCCCTGGAAGAGGAAGATGTTGAAGAGGCTGTTGTTGGCAGCCATCAGACGACGGGCGACCCGCGAGCATCCCGAGAGCCGGTCGGAGAGGTTGATGGCGCGGGAGATCATGATCCGCGTCTCCCCGTCCACCCAATAGGTGGGCGCAGAGCCATGGAAGGCGATGCCGATTCCCAGTTCCAGGCGCGGCAGGTCCTGCGCCACGGCTTTCTGGTTGTAACTCTGGGACACTTGCAGGATTTCTTTCGCCAGGCAGCAGGCCTTGGCTACCGGGCGTTGGAAGGCCCGGTTCGCCTCGGTTTCGTAGATGGCCAGGATCACCGCGTCGCCTTCGATGAACACCTTGGCGGCGCCGTAGCGGTCGAGGATCTTGCGCACGGGTTCGTAGAAATGCAGGCTGAAATGCGTGGCCGGATTCAGCCCGCGGCTGAGCAGTTGCGTCGTGATGCGCGTCGAATCGCGGATGTCCGCCTTGACGATGACGTGGGTGAGAATCCGCTCGGCAACCGTGGTCTGCTCTTCGGGCAACAAAAAGGCATAGAGAGTGCCGTTGACCTCGGAGACGCGCCGGGTCTTTTCATCCGTGATCAAGTGGATCTTCTCCATCTGTGTGTTGAGGAGATGGAGGTGGCGGGCATCGCGGCGCAGGACTGCCAGGTCGCGGACGAAGCGCAAAAGGATGGTGCGGGCATCGTCCCGCGAGACGCGTCGCAGGCGGTGCCGGACCGTATCGAGTTTCTCTAAGGGAAACTCCCGCGTCGAGAACTGCTCCAGGAAGACCTCCAGTTGGTCCATTTCCTTGCTGTCGAGAACGGCTTTCTTGAGTTGCTGGGGGTTGAGCGGGGGACAGAAGTCCTTGTACACAGGTTTCAAGAAGTAGCTGGCGAGGACGGACTTCAACATCCCCTGCCGTTCCAGCCGCCGGTGGACTTCCTCCAGCAGAGCCATCCGCGCGCCCTCTTTCTGTCGATTCTGCGGCGAGGTGGGTGGACTCCCCGGTGTCCCGAAAAGCTCGCGCGCGTTGGCCGGATTGCAGAGGATATCGGCCACGCGGGTCTCGTAGCGTTCCCGCATGAAGCCGGCCTTCTGTTCGGCTTCTTCCACGCGGCGGCTTAACGCCTCTCTCTCCTGCTGGGCTCGCTCGAGTTGAGCTTGCAGCCGGCGCGCTTCTTCCCGCCCTTCCGCGGAGGGCCGGCGCGAGAACCAGCGACCACGCTCTTGCTCCAACCCCCCCACGCGCGCTTGCAGCTTGCGGGTTTCTTCGTTCTTTTGCTGGAGGGACTCGACCAATCGCTGCTGTTCTTGCCGGGCTCGGGTGGCGTCGGCGTCCTGTGCCAAGCGCAAGACCTGCTCCTTCACCAGATTGGCCACCACCTCCACGACGCGGTCTTCGCGGTCGATGTCCTTGGGGAAGTGGCCGAGCATGACGTAGTGCTCAATGTGTACGTGGGCGTCGCTGGCATTCTCCAGAAACACCAAGCGATTGCGCAGGATGGAATAGAGGGGAGCGAAATCATCGCCGAACAGGGCCTGGCGGGCTGTGCGCAGGTTGCTTTCCTCGAGCTCCTCAAACAGACTGAACAAAGCCTCGGACACCGCCCGGAGGATGTGCCTCTTGTTCGCCTGAAAATCGGCCACGCGGGACTTGAGCCGAAAACTCTCGACGCTGCCTTCAAACTCTAGGCCACCGCGGGATTGCGCGCGCTCCTTGCAGGCGATGGTGAGCTGGGCAAACTGGCGCTGCATTTCTGCCGTGAGCCACTTGGTGAGGCTCAAGCGCGCCAGAAGATCGATCTCGATGTTGTTTCTCTCCTTGGCCTGGGTCAGGGCAACTTGCAGGACCTGCAAGAGGGTGCGGCGAAAGTCGGCGAGCAAGGCGCTGCGGCGACGTGCGTCACTCGGGTAGAGGTCGCCCAGGAACGTTTGGCTGTGCTGGAGGATCAGTTCGAAGAGGTAGCGTTGGCCTAGTTCGACTAGGTGCGGGCTCAGGAAAACATCGTGGCGGACATTGTCCACTCCCACGGACAACTTAGACAGAGAAAGTTGGGGGGAATACGGCTCCAGCAACCACTGCAATTGCCTAGCGGAATCCTCTACCTCTCGTCGGAACATCAAACCCTGAGGCACCCCGACATAGCTGCCTGACTATAGCAGAGGCGCCGCACCCCGAACAAGGGAAGCACAACACCGCCAAACGGCGCTAGAATGACTCCGGCATGGGACAATGCCATCAACTGGAATCCTCCGGGCGACAATGCCCGCGTGTGGCCGCAGAAGGAGAGCTCTTTTGTAGCGTCCACGGCGGTCAGGACGCCACAGGATTCAGCCTGGCCGCCTGGCGAAAGTTCATTTTCCGAGTGGCGGCTGCGGCTCTGTTGTTGCTCTTCGCCTTGCAATGCTATCTGCTGTTGAAGGCCACCTTGACCCACTGACCAACGATAGCTAGACACCTGTCCGCGCACCAGCGCAGTACTCGCTTACCCCATTCCGAAGTTGCTGGCGTTTTCTGCGTGGAGTTCTTCAATTCGAATTCGGCGCTCCGTGTCCGAAATCACCTCCAGGCGAACACGCCAGTCTGGCTCCAGGTGGCTCGGTGCGAGTTTTTCTGCCCATTCCACAATGACGAGAGCCCGCTCGGCCAGGAAATCGTCAAGTCCCAAGCTTTCTACCTCCACAGGCTGCTCGATGCGGTAGAGATCGACGTGATAAACCGTGCTGTGGTTGTGGAAGACGTGCACGAAGACAAAGGAAGGGCTGCGCACCTCGCGCGCATCAGCCAGGCCGAGGCCACTCACGATGCCCTTCACCAACATCGTCTTGCCTGAGCCCAGCGTCCCCTGGAGGAAGACCAGCGCTGGCGGCCGCAGTCGGGAGGCCAAGTCTCGTCCGGCAGCTACGGTCGCCTCAGGGGACGACGTAATAGTCTCGCTTGAGGTTCGTCTGAACACGTCCCGCCAGTTCCCGCAAGGCAGAGGGAAATGCCTCCAGGATATTGCGCGCAATGAGGGGCTGCTCACCGACGGTTTCCGCACCCAGATCGCCGGCACGCCCGTGGAGGTAAACAGCCAGAGACACCACATCCACCACCGGCGCATCTCCGGATTGCGCCAGCAAGCCTGCCAGTAGACCGGTCAGGATGTCACCTGACCCGCCACTCGCCATGCCCGGATTGCCGGTTGGATTGACATACACCTGCCCCTCGGGGGTCGCCACCAGTGTCCGGTAGCCTTTCAGAACGACCAAGGCGCGGTATTCTTGCGCGAATCGTCGCGCTACTCCCACCCGATCGCGCTGCACTTCTGCCGCGGTGCTCGCGACGAGCCGCGCCATTTCACCAGGATGCGGGGTCAGCACAAGGGTCTGGGCCGCACGCTCGCGCAGGAGCTCCAGGGCACCTGCGAGGGCATTCAGGCCATCAGCATCAATCACCAAGGGCACCTTGCACTGACGAAGAACGGTCTGTACGAACTCGACGGTTTCCGGATGCTGGCCGAGGCCGGGGCCCATCGCCAACACCGTCTTGCCCTCGAGGAGTGTCTGGAAGCGCCCGTAGGTAAGCGCCTGACTCGATATCGTTCCCGCATCAGTCGCCGGAAGCGGTTCGGTCATGATTTCAGCCGCCAGCGCCGCAACCGTAGGTAAGACACTTTCCGGCGTCGCCACGGTGACAAGGCCGGCTCCAGCGCGGAGGGCGGAAAGCCCGGCCATCGCGGCTGCCCCGCTTTTCCCCCGTGATCCCCCCACCACGAGCACATGACCGAAGTCACCTTTGTGCGCCGTGCGGGCGCGACGAAAGGGGAAACGGGCAAACTGGTGGGCAGTGATCAGGTTCAAGAACAGATCAGGATTGCCCTCGTACAACTCCGGAGGTGAACCGATCTGAGCCACAATTAGTTTGCCTATGCGCGTACAAGCAGGAGGAAAAACATGACCGAGCTTGGGGGCGGTAAAGGTGACGGTCACGTCGGCTTCGATGGCGGGACCTATGAGCTCGCCGGTGTCCGAGGCGAGGCCGGAGGGGATGTCCACAGCCAGCACGCGCGAACGGTTTCGCCCCGCGTTCACGCCTTCGACGATCTCCGCCAAGAGGCCGCGTACAGACCCGGCCAAGCCGGTGCCGAGGAGTGCGTCCACAATCACGTCACAGTCGAGCCACCGACCGCGCTGGGAGCCCCATCCCGAAGATTCCGCAACAATCTCCACCTGCTCTCCTGTCTTGAGCAAGGTTTCGTAGTTGACGCGTGCATCCTCGGCCAACTCCGAGGGAGCGCCGCAGAGGACGACGGTAGGCTGGATTCCCTCCTGGCGGAGGTAGCGCGCGGCGACAAACCCGTCACCGCCGTTATTGCCCTTCCCACAGAAGAGCGTGGCTCGGCGGACAGCCGGGAACTCACGCAGCAGCGCCTCGGCTACCTGCCGGCCAGCGTTCTCCATCAAGGTGAGACGCGGGATGCCAAAGCGGGCCGTGGACAGGCGGTCAACCTCGGCCATCTGTGCTGCGGTCAGGATTTTCATCGGGGCGTAGACAGGCAGGTCACAACATCCAGCCACCACTGACCGTCAACGCCTGGCCGGTGACGTACCCCGCTTCTTCGCTCAGGAAGAACTTGACGGCGGAGGTGACATCCTCAGCCGTGGGCGGGCGTCCAGCCGGGAAGCGAGCGTCGTGGATGCGCTGCGCCTCTTCCACCGTCAAGTTCTTCTCATCG
The DNA here is from genome assembly GCA_037442885.1 of Acidobacteriota bacterium. Classification (GTDB taxonomy): domain Bacteria; phylum Acidobacteriota; class Terriglobia; order Acidiferrales; family 2-02-FULL-67-57; genus JACQTG01. The sequence continues at coordinate 8,065 of JBBIPK010000032.1, forward strand.
AGGATGGAAGGGTTGACGACGTTGACGGTAATGCCGTGGCGCGCTTCCTCGATGGCCAGGGAACGCGTGAAGGCCACCACGGCGGCCTTGGCCGAGGCATAGGCAGATATTTTGGCCTGCCCAAAGGCGCGCTCGGCACCCACGGCACCGAGGTTAATAATCCGACCCCAGCGCTGCCGTCGCATGATGGGGATCACCTGCTTGCACATATAGACCACGCTGAGCAAGTTCGAGGCCAGAATGCCTTCCCATTCATCGAGCGTGGATTCGTGCACCGGCTTCCAGCCGAACTCGCCGACGTTGTTGATCAAAATGTCGAGGCGTTCGAATTGCTTCAGGGTTGTACTCACCAACTTTTCGGCGTGATCGCGCCGCGTAACGTCGGCTTGCACCGCCAGTACTTCCACACCGCAGGCCTGAATCTGACGCACCGTGGTCTGCGCAGCCGAGCGATTGGCGCGATAGCAGAAGGCCACGCGCGCGCCCTCGCGCGCGAGCGCCAGGGCCAGTGACCGGCCCAGGCCGCGGCTAGCCCCGGTAATCAGAGCAACGCGATGAATCAAACTCACGCGGGAACTCCCCTGCCTGTCGCTGCCATGGCGCGGCGGCAGTATAGCAGAGTCATCGGCTTGGCAGCGCGGGTCAGCGAGCGCGCGCGATGAGCAGGGTCATGTCGTCCATCTGCTCATCGGCTGAGGTCCAGTGGCGGACTTCATCCACCAGGGCACGTGCCAGGTGAGCGGGAACGTCTTGGGCGTGCGCCTGGATGGCGCGCAGCAGCCGCTCCTGGGTCAGCTCTTCCCCGTAGGCATTCTCGGCTTCGGTGAAGCCGTCGGTGAAAGCCACCAGAACCGTGCCCGGGTCGAGGCGGACATGGGCTTCCTCGTAGCGGGCGTCGCCAAACAAGCCCACGACCGCGCCGCCGACCTCAAGCTTCTCAAAGCGGCCGTCCCGCAACACCACCGGGGCGATGTGGCCGGCATTGGTGTAGGTCAGGGTGCGTTCGGCTTCGTTGTAGAAAGCACAGAAGAGGGAGGCGTATTTCTCGTTGCTGGTGGTCAGATAGAGCTGCCGGTTGAGCCGGGAGACGAGGGTGGCGGTGCTGAGCTTGCCGGCATTGCCCTCCAGGCGGGCGGCGGTCACATGACTGCGGAGGGCAGCCTGAATGGTCGCCATCAACAACGCCGCCGAGATGCCTTTGCCGCTGATGTCGCCGATGGCGAAGACGAGCCGACCCGCATCGAGCACGCCGTAGTCGTAATAGTCGCCGCTGACCACCCGTGCCGGGAGGCACTGGGCGAAGAGTTCAAGGCTCTCGAGGTCGGGCGTTTCGCGGGGGAACAGCTGTTCCTGCACCTGGCGAGCGACTTCCAGTTCGTCTTGCAGCCGCTGGCGCTCAGTGGACTCGGCAATCAGGCGTTCGATGGAAGCGGTCATCGAGTTGAACGCCTGGGCGAGGCCGCTGAGCTGGTCGCGGCCACGCAGACGGATGCGATGGGAGAAGTTGCCGGTCTGCACCTGCTCGGTGGCAACTTGCAGGTCGTTCACCGCCGAGGTAATCGCTCGCGTGAGCCTGATCCCCGCGCGCAGGGCCACCAGCTCGAGCAGGAAAAACAAGATGGCAAAGGCGGTGAAAACCGTGAACGGGACACCGGAGAATTCGCCCAGGCGATAGGACAGCTGACGATGCACCTGCGCCAGGCGAGCCTCGCCAATCAAGACCAGCGGCGGCCCCGCACGTCCGGATTCCTTCCAGTGCGTGGCTTGGGAGGAGACCAAGCTGAGGGTCGTGTCCCACCAGCCATACGGCGGCGGAAGAGGACGCAGATCTTGGACGACCCGGACAACGGGGTAGCTGGTCGTGCCCACCATGAATCGGCGCTGTCCAGGCGTATTCGAGGGATTGTTGGGCTCTCCTAACACCTGGAGCAGCACGCGCCCGGTTTCGCGCCCCAGGTACGGCAGGACTCTTTCATCCAAAGGCAAAAGCAATACGACGGTGAGCGATTCAGAAGCGACACTAACTGGAAGCGTGACGCACAGTTCGGCCTGCTCGCTCAAAAGGATACCCGCAAAGCGCTGGCCGCGCAGCCAGGCGGGCACGTCTGAGGAGGCCGAAGCAGACCCCTCCACCAACCGAATCTCAACCCCAGCCAGCTGTTCGCGAGCCGAGTCGGTCCGCGTGCGGATGATGCGGTTGACGACTTGAGGCCGTAGCCGGCCTTCCAACGCGGCGGCCACTTCCAACGACGTGGCGACATCGGAAGCGACGTCCTGGAGTTGGGTTTGAAGAAGTTGGAGCTCGTCGGTGACCAGATAGACCGCGACCTTGCCGTAGACGGTCCAGCCGGCGACCAATCCCACCAGGAGCAGGAGCACAATCGGAATCAAGCCAACGAGAGCGTAGGCCGCCAACACGCGGTTGCGCAGGCTCCAGAGCAGCCGCTGCCGCCAGAGAGACAATCCCCTCCAGGCCAGATAGGTCGCCAGCACGAGCGTTAGCGCCCCGAAAATGAAGCGCAGGCCGCCGGCTCCGGTCACGGTGGCGAGCAAGAATGCGGCGAAGGAGATGACGGCCGCCCAACGGGCATTGAAGCGCGGGCCGTGTTCCCGAGAACGCAACGAGTTACTTCCTCCCCCGGCACCAATCACGCAGAAAAGTGGCAGAAATAGCCGGAGGTGTCAATGCAGGGGCGGCGCAGCCAGCTAGCCCCTGGCGGCGCGCGCGATGCGGCTGTGGCGGATCCCGTAGAGGAAATAGATGACCAACCCGATGGCCAGCCAGATGAGCAGGCGCTCCCAGGTTGCCCACGGCAGTCCCCCCATCAAGTAGAGACAGGCGGCGATGCCGAGCAGCGGCGTCAAGGGAAGCCAGGGAGCCTTGAAGGGCCGATGTACGTGCGGCTGGGTGTAGCGCATTACCCAGACCCCTCCGCAGACAAGGACAAAAGCGAAGAGCGTCCCGATGCTCACCAGTTGCCCGAGGACACCGATAGGAAACAAACCGGCAGCGATGGAGACAGCGATACCAGTCATGATGGTGGTGATGTAGGGAGTGCGAAAGCGGTGATGCACTTTCGCGAACCAACTCGGCAGGAGTCCGTCACCAGCCATCGTCCAGAAGATGCGAGGCTGGGCCAGCAGCATGACGAGGATGACAGAACTCAATCCGGCGATGGCGCCGATGTTGATGACAAAGCGAAGCCAGAACTGGCCGGTGGCGGTGATGGCGACGGAAATCGGTGCAGGAACGTTGAGCTGGCTGTAATGAACGATGCCGGTCAGGACACTGGAGACCAGGATGTAGACCAGCGTGCAGATGCCGAGGGAGCCTAAGATGCCGACCGGCATGTCCTTCTGCGGGTTGCGGGCTTCCTGGGCGGCGGTGGAAACCGCGTCAAACCCGATATAGGCGAAAAAGATCACCCCGGCACCCCGCATGATCCCGCTCCAGCCAAATTCCCCGAAGGTGCCTGTGTTCTCCGGGATGAAGGGCGTCCAGTTGGCCCGGTTGATGTAGGCCAGGCCCGCCAGGATAAAGATAATCAGCACCCCGACCTTGACGAAGACGATGGTCGTGTTCACGTTGGCCGACTCGCGAATGCCGATGACCAGCAGGAATGTCACCAGCGCGATGATGAAGACCGCCGGCAGGTTGATGAGGCCGGAGACGCTGGTGCCGTCTGGCAATGCCACCTGCAGCAAAGGCCCCGCCGTCAGGCGCGGCGGAATCTGCCAGCCGAAGCTTTCCAAGAAATTGACAACCGTGCCCGACCAGCCGACAGCGACGGTGGCGGCCCCGAGCGAGTACTCCAAGATCAGGTCCCAACCGATAATCCAGGCCAAGAATTCCCCCATCGTGGCATAGGAGTAGGTGTAGGCGCTGCCCGCGATGGGAATCATGCAAGCCATCTCGGAGTAGCAGAGGCCGGCAAAGACGCAAGCAATGCCCGCCAGAACGAAGGAGAGAACAACAGCCGGGCCGGCGTACTGGGCGGCGGCGTTGCCGGTGAGGACGAAGATGCCGGCGCCGATGATGGCGCCGACCCCCAGCATCATCAGATCAATCCGCCCCAGGGCGCGCTTGAGGCCATGTTCGGTATCTGCGGCTTCCCGCTGCAGCAGGTCAATCGGCTTGGTGACAAACAGACGACTCGCCATTTCCCCTCCCGCTTGATCTCGACTCAGGACTTCATGCTTCCGGGCACTGCGTTCCGACTCTGAAAGCGACGCCAGACATAGTAGACCGGGATACCAAGCAAGACGAGCAACAGGCCGCGGGCTGCGTCGCCTTCGACCAGCCGGCGCCAACCGAGGTCACCGGCTGGCTTGTAGAGATAGATCACCAGGGACACGTAGCCGACAAGAAACATGTAGGCCGCCGGAATGACCGGGTACCCCCAGGCTTTATAGGGGCGCGGCATCTGGGGCCGGGTCCAGCGCAGGACAAAGAGACCCGCGATGGTGACAACGTAAAAGATGAGGACACTGAACATGCAGTAGTCGAGCAACTGGCTGTAGGTTCCCCCCAGCGTCAGGATGCAGGTCCAGATGCCCTGGGCGATGAGGGCGGCGTTGGGGGTGTGGAAGCGCGGATTGAGCTCAGCCGCGCGGCGGAAGAAAAGACCATCTTTCGCCATGGCGTAGTAGATGCGCGCCCCAGCGAGGATCAGCCCGTTGTTGCAGCCGAAGGTGGAAATCAGGATGGCGGCCGCCATCAGGTAGAGGCCGGCAGGCCCAAACATAGCCGCGCCTGCGGCCGAGCCCACGCGATCCTCGGCAGCATTCTGAATTCCCGCAAGGGGAAGCACCGCCAAGTAGGCAAAGTTGGCCAAGAGGTAGAAGAGGGAAACGGCCACGGTTCCCAGGGCCATGGCGCGGGGGACGTCGCGTTCGGGATTGCGCACCTCGGCCGCGGCAAAAGTGATGTTGTTCCAGGCATCGGAGGCGAAGAGCGAGCCGACCATGGCCACGCCGACGAGCTGGGCGGTGACCAGCGACCAGTCGGCGCCGCGCCAGAAATCGGTGAAGTTCGCCGCGATGGCCTCCGGCCGGCGCATGAGGAAACAGCCGAGGAGAATCAGGGCCGCCAGGGCGCCCGTCTTGGTGAGGGTGAAGAGATTCTGTACAAAGGCGCCGGCGCGCAGGCCGCGGCAGTTGATGGCGGTGAGCAAGAGAATGGAAACGATGGCCACAAGATTCTGAGTGGTGAGCAGCAGGGGGCGGTCAGTAAAGGGAATGCGCCCCAAGGAGAGGAGAACGCTCGATTCAGAAATCCAGGGGAGAAAAACTCCGAGGAACTTGGCAAAGGCAACGGCCACGGCGGCGATGGTGCCGGTCTGGATGACCACGAACATCGCCCAGCCATAGAGGAAGCTGGGCAGAGGGCCGAAGGCTTCCCGCAGGAAGACGTACTGGCCGCCCGCGTGGGGCATGGCGGCAGAGAGTTCGCCGTAGCTGAGTGCGCCCATGACGGTGATGACGCCCGTGGCAACCCAGACCATGATGAGCAGGCCCGGCGAGTTCACCTGGCGCGCGATGTCGGCCGAGACGATGAAGATGCCGGAGCCGATCATCGAGCCCATCACGATCATGGTGGCGTCGAGCAGGCCCAGACCCCGGACGAGCTCGACCCGAGCGGGTTGGGCAATGGTTCCGGCCATTGTCAATTCAAGCGCCCGAGCACGCGACGGAACTCCGCCAGACGCGCCCGGAGGTTTTCCGCTTCCATCCAACCGCGGATGACCGCCACCGCATCCGCACCGGCCTCGATGGCTTGGGCGGCATTGGCGGGCGTGATGCCGCCGATCGCTACTAGCGGTTTTTCGACGCGCGCCCGTACCTCTGTTAGACGCGCCGGGCTGACGGCGGGTTCCGCGTCGGCTTTCGTTGCTGTGGGGAAGACGGGGCCAAAGGCGAGGTAGTCGGCCAGGGCCGCATCGGCTGCTTCCACTTGGGACAACGTATGGGTGGAAAGCCCGATGACCGAGCTCGGTCCCAAAAGGGCACGCGCAGCAGTCAGCGGCAGGTCATCCTGGCCCAGATGCACACCGGCAGCGCCCGCCAGCCAGGCGACATCGGGGCGGTCGTTCACGATGAGGCGCGCCGGAGGAAGAAGCAGAGAAAGGAGTTCCTCGGTGTCGGTGAGGAAGTGGCGGGTCGGCACCTGCTTGGCCCGGAGCTGAATCAGGGTCACCCCCGCGTCCAGGAGTGTGCGTGCAAGATGCCCGAGTGGCAGATCCGGTCGAACTGAACAGTCGATTATAGCGTAGAAGCGCGGGAGGACAAGCGCCATTTTCAGCCGAAATGATTGCGGAGGAAGCGGTTCATGTAGTGGGTGTCGTAGCGGCCGGCGAGGAAGTCGGCGTCGGCCAAGATGCGGCGATGGATGGGAATGGAGGTTTGGATGCCTTCGATGATGAACATTTCGAGCGCCCGCGTCATCCGTCCCAGTGCTTCCCGGCGGTCCTTGCCGTGGGTGATGAGTTTGGCGATGAGAGAGTCGTAGTAGGGTGGGATGACGGCCTCGGCGTGAACCGCGGTGTCCACGCGCACGCCGGTGCCGCCGGGCGTATGGAAGGCGGTGATGCGGCCGGCGGAGGGCGCGAAGGTCTCGGGGTCTTCGGCCACGATGCGGCATTCGATGGCATGACCGCGCAGGCGCAGATTGGGGCGCGACAGGGAGCCGAGCGAATCGCCGCCCGCCAGCTGAATCTGCGCCTTGACCAGATCGAGGCCGGTGACCATTTCGGTGACGCAGTGCTCCACTTGGATGCGCGTGTTCATCTCAATGAAATAGAAATTGTTGTTCTCATCGAGCAGGAATTCCACCGTACCGGCGTTAGTGTAGCCAATCTGGCCGAGGGCGGCGACCACCCCTCCGCCCAAGCGCTGGCGTGTCTCCTCGTCCACGACCGGGGAAGGCGACTCCTCGACCAGTTTCTGGTGGCGGCGCTGGATGGAGCACTCGCGCTCGCCGAGATGCATCACGTTTCCCTGCTTGTCCGCCAGCACCTGAAACTCGATGTGGCGCGGTCGTTCAATGAATTTCTCAATATAGACGTCGGGAACGGCAAAGGCCTGCGCCGCTTCGACCTGGGCCATCTTGAGCAAGGGTGCCAGTTCCTCGGGCTTGTGCACGACGCGCATCCCCTTACCACCACCGCCCGCGGCGGCCTTGATCATCACGGGATATCCGATGCTGCTGGCGATGCGCGCCGCTTCCTCGTAGGTCTGAACCACACCCTCCGAGCCCGGCAGGACGGGCACACCGGCTTTTGCCATTTCGCGCCGTGCCAGCGACTTTTCTCCCATCAGGCGAATGTGGGAGGAGTGGGGGCCAATGAAGGCAATGCCGGAGGCTTCGCAGACCTCGGCGAAGTTGGCATTCTCGGCCAGAAAGCCGTAGCCGGGGTGGATGGCGTCGGCGCCGGTCACTTCGGCGGCGCTGATGACGTGTGGGATGTTCAGGTAGCTGTCGGTGACGCGGGGAGGACCGATGCAGATGGCTTCGTCGGCAAAGCGCACCGGGAGCGTGTGGCGGTCGGCCTCGGAATAGACGGCGACGGTCTTGATGCCCAGTTCTTTGCAGGCGCAGATGACGCGCAGGGCGATTTCGCCGCGATTGGCAACGAGAATCTTTTTGAACATGGCGCAGGCCCCGAACGCTTTCGGGGCAGGGCCCTCTGCCCGCAGGCGGTCCCGCCACAGTACGTTGGCGGGCGGGTCCGCGGGCTATTTCCTGCGGGTCGGGCGGATGGCGAACAGAGATTCGCCGTACTCAACCGGCTGGCCGTTTTCCACGTAGATACGGGCGATTTCCCCGGCCACGTCGGCTTCAATCTCGTTCATCAGTTTCATCGCCTCGACAATGCAGAGCACCTGCCCGACCTCCACGGTGTCACCCACCTTGACAAACGGCGCTGCATCCGGCGCCGGCGCCGCATAGAAGGTTCCCACAATCGGGGACTTGACAACGTGCACTCCTCCTTCCACCGCGGGCTCCTCCACCTCCGGTGGGCTCACGGGGACGGAAGCCGACGCAGCCGGTTCCGAATCGGTCGGAAAGGGTTCCAGCACGTGCGCCGGCGGCGGAGCACCCGGAGCCGCGCGACGCTTGATGCGAACGCGAAAGCCCGGGCGCTCGAGCTCGAACTCCTCCAGCCCGCGCTGCTCCAGCAGGTCAATCAGTTCGTTGACCTGCTCGAGCGGGAACTCGTTCTTCGCTATCCTCTGGCCGGGCTCTGTTTTTGTTTTCTTCTTCACAGCGTAATCAAGTCGTGCGGGGTGGGCGTCAGGCGTTCTGCCCCGCCCCGCCGGACAACCACAAGGTCCTCGATGCGTATCCCGCCCCAGCCGGGGATGTAGACGCCCGGCTCCAGCGTAACCACATGGCCGGCCACCAGCCGAGTATTCACTGACCGCGCCAGCCGGGGCTCTTCATGAATCTCCAGCCCCACGCCATGCCCCGTGCTGTGGGTGAAATAGGAATCGACCCGGTGCGCCCGCAATACGCTGCGCACGACGGCGTCCACGCGCTGCGCGGCCACGCCCGCCCGCACGGCCTCAAAGCCTCGCTGCTGCGCCTCCTGCACGCATGCGGAGAGCCGTCGCACACGAGCCGAGGGCCTACCCAGGAAAACCGTGCGGGTCATATCGCTGCAATAGTCGCTGAGTATAGCACCCAGGTCAAAGACCACCAATTCATTTCTGGCCAATCGCTTGCGCGACGCCCGCGCATGCGGGAGCGCCGAGCGCCGCCCAGAGGCCACAATGGTCTCAAAGGCCGCACCGGCTGCGCCAGCGCGCTTCATGCGGTATTCAATCTCGGCGGCGAGGTCGAGTTCGCGCACGCCGGGCCGCACCAGCGGCAGGACTTCGGCAAAAACACGCGAGGCGAGTCGCGCGGCGCGGCCGAGCGCAGCAATCTCCTCTGCATCCTTGACGGCCCGCATCTCCTCCACCAGGTTCCGGACGGCCAGCAGCCGGCTGCTGCCCAGGGCGCGCCGGAGTTCCGCGTAGCCATCGGCCGTGATGCGCGCTGCCTCAAAGCCAATCCTGCGGGTGCCGGCTTCGCGCAGCCATGCCGCAGCTGCCTCCAGCAGTGAGCCCTGGGTCACCACGATCCGTGCCCGGCGCACCTCCGCGCGCGCCTGGGTGGCGTAGCGGCCATCAGTGAAGAGCACAGCGCCGCGGTGCGTCACGACCAGCACGCCCGTGCTGCCGTGGAAGTTGACCAAGTAGAGGATGTTGGCGCGGTGGGCCACCAGCAGCGCGTCCAAGCCCGCGGCGCCCAGCCGCAACCGCAACCTTGCGAGACGCTTTGCCCCCTCTGCCACGCCTTGCCCTTCCTCGATTCCCGACCTGCTCACGCGTGAAAACACAAAAGCGGGGAGGAGAATCTCTTCCCCTCCCCGCCTCGGAATAGAAGCTAGCTAGGCAGGATGCGCGGCGTGATGAAAAACAGCAGCTCACCCGAGCGCGTGCTCACGCGCGTGCGCTTGAACAAGTGCCCAATCACCGGGATGCTGCCCAGGAAAGGCACCTGGTTGACGTCGTAGGAGGTTTCCGTCGTCATCACGCCCCCGATCACCACCGTGCCGCCATCGTTCACCAACACCTGGGAGCTCGCATGCTGCGTATCCAACGCTGGAATGCCATTGATGCGGGCGATACCCGGGTTGATGGCGGTGTTCTCCACGTCCACATCCAGGAAGATGGTGCGCTCGTCGGTGATGTGCGGCGTCACTTCCAGCTTCAGCACGACGTTGATGAACTGCGTCGAAATGGTGTTGTTCACTACCGTCTGAATCGGGATGCGCACGCCCTGCTCGACCAGCGCCTGTATGTTGTTCTGGGTGATGACGCGCGGCTTGGAGAGCAGCTTGCCCACCCCGCGGGATTCGGCTGCGGTCAGGATGAGGTCGAGCGCCAGGTTCTGCTGCCGGTGGGCGATGGTGAAGCCCGCACCGGCCAACGCATCCACGGCGGCGGGGAAGCTGGAAACCAGCGGCGGTGCCAAAGTTCCGGCGGTCGTGAAGGGCGGCACCGGAACGCCCGGGCCTCCCTCGATGCCGCTGTCGCCAATGGCGGTCACGCCGCCGAAGGCCGTCCCCGCTCCACCGCCCCGGGTGTAGGAGGTGGAAGCGGCGAACTGCGAGCCAATCTCGCGCGCAAACGACCGGCTGGCCGTCACCACCCGCGCCTCAATCTCGACCTGCAGCGACTTGCGGTCGAGCAGCTTGATGAGGTTGTCCATGTGGGGGATGACCGAGGGGATATCACGGATGATGATGGTGTTGGTGCGGTCGTCGCGGATGATCTCGCCTTGCGAGGAGAGGAAGCGGCGCAGCGTGCCTTCCAGGTCGCTGGCTTTGGCATAGCTGAGCACGCGCGTGGTGAGCACCGGTTCGACCGCCTCCGCGCGCGCCTTGGCCAAGTCACGCTTGTCTTCCTCCTCCTTCTTCAGGGTGGCAACGGTAGCGATGCGGAGGACGTTGCCTTCCAGTTGCTTGTCGAGGTTGTTGTTCCGCAGCACGATGTCGAGCGCCTGATCCCAGGGGACCTCATCGAGCACCAGCGTCACCGTCCCGCTCACGGCAGGATCCAGCACGATGTTCAGGCCACTGATCTCGTGGATGAGCCGGAAGAAGTCCTTCAGGTCCACATCCTTGAGGTTGACGGAGATGGGCTCGCCCGTATAGCGCGTAGTGGGCTGAGGCGTCAAGGTCTGCAGCGCGGTGGGTTGCGGGACCTGCTGCGGCGGCGTCGGCGAACTCGGCGCAGGCACCACGGCGGCGTCAGACTTGGCCAGCGTCGTGGCTTGCGGGAGTGCCGCGGGGAGCGTGGCAGCCCCGCGTGTCCCCGCCGGAATCACCGGTGCCAGCGAAGCAAGCAGGAGAGGAGGCTTTTCGGCGGGTTTCGCTTCCACTACCTGAGCCGGAATTCGGCGCGAGGCATGAGCCAGCCTGAGCTTGAGTCCGCCGGGTACGGTGTCGATGGTGTAGGAAACCGCCTCGGTGAGGTCCACGACCAGGCGGGTAACCGGCGGGTGGGCGCGGAACTGGGCAGTGCGGACGCCGACGATCGGCTCGACGTCAACCGCGATCTGGCGGCGACGGGAAGCCAAGACCGTGTCGGGCAAGTCCACAACCAGCCGCGTGGGGTTGTTCAGCATCTGGGTGCGGTAGCGCAAGGCGGCGGTGGCATGGACGAGGATGGTGGTTGCATCGGTCGCCTTTTCCACCGAGAGATTGCGCACCTGCGCCACCACCCGGGCCTCGACCGCCGGCTCCGACGGGGTCGGCGATTGTTCAGCTGTGCCGGGACTCCCCAGCCCCAACACTGCCACGAGCAGCGCCCCGACCACTACGGGGCTCCAGTGCTTACCATTCATCGCGTCGCTCCTGAAGGCGCGGAGATTTGCTTCACAACTTCCCGTTCGTACGACTTGCCGAACGCATCAACCGAGCGTTCCTTGAAAATGACCGAGTCTTCGTGGATTTCCGCGACGTAGCCGTTGAACAGCTCGTCCATTTCGCGCAGGAAGTAGGCACGGTTGCGGTTGGGGACGCTGACGACGGCGATACGCGCGGTCGGTGTCACCACGATTCCATCCAGGCGAATCTGGCCGACCATCAGGCCGCGCTTGCCAGGCGGGAGGGCCTGTGCCGCCGCCAGGTCGTCGGGCCGAACCAGCAGGCTCCGGAAGGGGTCGCGGCGACCTTTGCGCATTTCGGGAATGGGAGCGGAGGCACCCGTAGCGGGTCCGGTGGGTGCAACTGCCGGTGGTTGGGCCGCCGGTCGGGGAGTCGGCAGGGGCGGGGGCTGTTGGGCGACAGCGGCCAGCGCCATCATACCCACCAAGAGCGTGGCAAGGTACCAGTGCGGGCCCGGGTGTACCGTTGGGTGAGCCTTCATGGTTCCTTTCGTTACCTCCTAGGTGCCGGGCGGGGCTGCGGTGGGCCGGCAGGTGCCGCGGCCGCCAACTCGGCCTGCGACGGCGTGTAATAGGTCGTCACCAGGCAGGTGCCAGCGACCGAGGTGCCTGGCTGATATTCATACTTGCGCTGGGCTCCGCGCCCTTTCGATTCGACCCCGTCGAGCTTCAGCTCGCCGACGTTGACCACGCGGGTCAGGCGGCTCAGGCGCTCGTAGAACTCGAGCAGGCTGTAGTAGGCACCGTCAATCTCAATCTCGATGGGCATTTCCGCGTAGTACTGCTGGTAGACAACCGGCTTGGCCGTCAGCCGGCGGATGGCCACCAGCGAGTTCGTGGACGCCTCCTGCATCGAACGCATAAAGTCGTCGGTGCGCTTCTCATCCGGGATGACGACCTTGGAGAGCAGCAGTTGCTGCTCCATGGCCTCGATGCGGCTCTGGAATTCCCGGTGGCGATCCTGGATTTGCTGCAGGACAGCGACCTCGCCCTGCAGGCGATCGCGCTCGGCGACTTTGCGGGCGTATTGTTCCCGCAGTTCCTTCACCGGCGAATAGGGCACCATCTCGCCAGCCAAGAACAGGGCCACGGCGAGGAGGAAGAAGATGACGGTCTGCAAGTACCAAGGAAGTTCGCGAAAGCGCAACGCCATGGGTTCCCCCTAGGTACGCCGCCCTGCGGGGGCCGCTGGCGGGGTTGTGGCGGGCGGCGGTGCCGTCGGTGCCGGCTGTGGGAGGACGAAGTCGCAGCTCAGGGAGAAGTTGTAGTTCTCAACGCCCGGGGTGTCGGTGGATTGGATGACTTCCTTGATCTCAATGTTTTGGAAGAAGCCGGAGTCCTGCAGGTTGGTGATGAGGTTGGCGACGGCGTTCACCGAGCCGGCCACCCCTTCCAGCGTGACCTTGGTGCCCCGCTCATCCATCTTGGTCAGCCAGAGGGTTTCAGTCTTGTGCACGGTGCCTCCGATGGCATCCAGCAACTGCACGGGACCTTTCTGGTTCCGGCGCAGTTCCTCGATGACGGCCAGCCGGGTCTGCAGCATGTTCTGCTTTTCCTCGAACTGCCGAATTTCAGCTTCCAAGCGAGCCAGTTGCAGCTTCTGCCGGTTCAACTCGTCGATCTGCCGCTGGGTCCCAGCGATGTCGTCCGTGATACTGTAGTACCGCCAGACCAGCGCGCCCACGGCCAGCACCAGCGGGATCAGGAACAAGGCGAGTTGCAGCGTGCCAGCGATGGCGATGCGGCGCTTGACCTGCGGCCGGCGACGTCCGAGAAGATTGATGCGGATCATGCGGGGTCAAAACTCCTCAGGCCCAACCCCACGGCAACCGCCAACCGGGGCCGAACCTCATAGATGTAGTCCTCGCTAAACTTGGCGGGGTGGTAGGTGATGCGGCGGAAGGGGTCGAGTTCTTCCACCGGCACCTGGAACTCCTCCTTCAGCAAGTCGAGCAGCCCGGGGACACGCGCCGAGCCACCCGCTACCAGGATCTGGGTGATGTGCTCGCCGCTCGCCGTGGCCCGGAAGAAGTCAAATGTCTTCTGGATTTCCAGCGCCAGGATTTCCGACACTGAGCGGAGCACAGCGCCTTTCTGATCCTCGGAGACGGTGGCGACTTGCTGGCCGCGCTTGAGGTTCTCAGCGTCCTCGAAGCTGAGTTCGAGCTCCTTCTGCAGCGCGTCGGTGTACTGATTGCCGCCCACCGAGACGTCGCGGGTGAACACAGGCACGCCGCCGCGGACGATGTTGATATTCATCACGCTGGCGCCGATGTTGAGCAGGGCCACGGTCTTGTCCGGCTCGGGCTCGTAGTTGAACTCGTAGCTGTTTTGCAGCGCAAAGGCGTCCACGTCCACCACCGCCGCCGAGCGTCCCGCCAGGCTGAGCGCGCTGGTGTAGTTGGAAATCTTCTCCTTCTTCACCGCCACCAGCAGGATGTCCACCTGGTCGCCCGCCGGCGCGGCTTCCAGCACCTGGTAGTCCAGGTTGACGTCGGCGATGTCGAAGGGGATGTATTGGCCAGCGTCGGCGTGCACCTGGTCGTAGAGCTCGTCGTCGGCCAGGTTCGGCATCGTCACCTTCTTGATAATTACCGAGTGCCCTGAGACGGAGGTGGCCACGTTCTTGTTCTTGATCCGCTGCTGGCCGAAGATGCGGTCAATGGCAGAGGAGACCGCGGGGGCGTCAATGATGGCGCCGTCCACCACCGTTTCCGGTGCCAGCGGCTCCAGGCCCACGCTCACCAGCTCGTAGACCTCGCGCGCGCGCTTCAGTTCCACCGCCTTCACGGCACTGGAGCCGATGTCCAGCCCCACGACCGGCTTGCTCTTCTTTCCACCCAGCAGCGCCATAGCCCCTACCTCTTCGTCCAGCGGCGATTCTTTCCCTGGCTGATCTTGCGCTCCATCCAGCGATCCAGGACCGTCTTCTTGAACTTCCAGCGGTTGCCCAGCTTGAAGGCCGGGATCTTGTCCTGATAGACGTAGCGATACAGTGTGTCGGGCGAAATCCCCAAGTAATCCGACGCCTCTCTCACGTTCATCACTTCACGGGGGGCAGCCATCCTGGTTTTCCTGCCCGCCCCGGCGGGCCGGGGCACGCGGTTCGGTCCTGAGAGCTGCGCAAGGGAAGGCAGCAGTCCCGATAACTTGCAAGTTTTCTAGGCGAAACCTCGTCCAATGTCAAGAGAATTTTGTTTTCTTCCTGTTTTCTACCCCTTTCTTTGCATCCGGGCCGCAACTCATCCGCAGGACTCGGCTGGACTTGCGGCTGCTTGTGCCCGCCGACCTGTGGAAAACTCAATCCAGCCCCAACGACCTCCAGCGCGAGCTGATGCGTTGCTTCACCTGGGGATCCATCTTGATCTCATCGGGCCATGGATCGCGGGTGTAGCCTTCACTGGGCCACTTGCGGGTGGCATCAATCCCCATCTTCGAGCCGAAATCGGGCAGGCGGGCGGCGTGGTCGAGGGTGTCGACGGGGCCGAGGGTGAACTGCACATCGCGCTCGGGGTCAATGGCGCAGAGCGCCTTCCAGACGACCTCGCGCGGGTTGTGCACGTCCACGTCCTCGTCCACCACCACCAGGCACTTGGTGAACATTGCCTGCCCCAGCGACCAGATGGCATTCATCATCTTGCGCGCCTGGCCAGGATAGGATTTGCGGATCGAGACAATCATCAGGTTGTGAAAGATGCCTTCGGCCGGCATGTGCAGGTCGGCGATTTCGGGGAACTGAAGTTTGATAATCGGCAGCAGGATGCGTTCGATGGCGTGCCCCATATAATAGTCTTCTTCCGGCGGCGGGCCGACGATGGTGGTGAGGTAGACGGGGTCTTTGCGGTGAGTGATGCAAGTGATATGGAAGACGGGGTAATCGTCAGCCAGCGAATAGAAGCCGGTGTGGTCGCCGAACGGCCCTTCGCGGCGGAACTCGTTCAAATCCACGTAGCCTTCCAGCACGATCTCTGCGTTCGCCGGGACTTCCAAGTCAATCGTTTCACATTTGACCAACTCGACCGGTTCCCGCCGCAGGAAGCCCGCGAGCAGCAATTCGTCCAGGTCGGGCGGCGCGGGAATTACGGAAGAAAAAACCGTGGCCGGGTCGGAACCGATGGCGACGGCGACTTCCATCCGCCCGGTGCCGAATTTCCTCCGCGCCCGCCGGAAGTGCTCGGCGCCGTGTTTTTGCGTCTGCCAGTGCATGGC
This sequence comes from Acidobacteriota bacterium, assembly GCA_037442885.1. GTDB lineage: Bacteria > Acidobacteriota > Terriglobia > Acidiferrales > 2-02-FULL-67-57 > JACQTG01. The sequence goes on from JBBIPK010000032.1 coordinate 23,711, forward strand.
CGTGGTGCGGTCGTCGAACACCTGCATCCGGTAGCAGCCGACGTTGCGTTTACCGGTTTCGGGGTTGCGAGTAAAGACGAGCGGGAAGGTGATGTAGCGGCCCCCGTCCTGCGGCCAGCACTGGATGATGGGGAAATCGAGAACGGAGAAATTGTCTTTCTTGACGACCTCCTTGCACGGCCCCGTCCGGACAGTCTTCGGGAAAAACGAACCCATCTCGGTCAGTTTGGGCAGCAGCTTGATTTTGTCGAGCAAGCCCTGCGGCGACTGGAAGTCGAGGTAGCCGGAGATGCGGTCGGCGACTTCCTGGAGTGAGTTGACTTCCAGCGCCAGGCACATCCGCCGGAGCGAACCGAACAGGTTGATGGCAAGCGGGACCTTGTAGCCTTTGACGTTTTCAAACAGCAGCGCCGGACCGCCCGCCTTCGTCACCCGGTCGGTGATTTCCGTCACTTCGAGGTTCCAGTCCACCTCGGCACGGATGCGCTTCAGCTCGCCTTCCCGCTCCAGCCGGGCGATGAACTCCCGCAAGTCCCGGTAGGCCACTTCCCTCCCCTCCGCAAAGGCGCACGATTATCGCAGGTCGGCAAAACCGGCGCAAAGAGAAAGGCTAGACGAGAGCCGTGCGCAGCAGCTTGAAGGCGGCCACTGCCAGTACCGCGGCCAGGATGCGGCGCAACCAGAGGCCCGGCAGATGCCAGGCGCCGAGCGTCGAGCCGATCAGCCCGCCTGCGAACGCCGCCCCCACCAGCGGCAGAAACAGACTCCACGCGATGCTGGTTCGCTGGAGATGTCCAAAGAGACCGGCCGCGGAGTTCAGACAGATGAACGCCGCCGACACCGCCGCCGTCCGCTTGGCATCCGCCCAGCGCGCCAGCAGTAGCAGCGGAGAGAGAAAAATCCCTCCCCCCACGCCTACAAGACCCGAGAGGTAGCCGATACCGGCACCGCTGGGCAGCGAGACACTTGGACGCGGCGGCTGCAAGCGGGGTTCATCGGCTTTGCCCGCAGCCAGCAGCGCCAGCCGGAAGGCAGCATAGACGAGGACACCGCCAAGCAGCAGGCTGTAGGTGCGGGCCGAAACCCGCGTCAGCCCACCCAGGAAGGCCGCGGGAATCGAAGTCAGTGCAAACGGCACGAGCAGACGCAGCGAGAAATGGCCGGCGCGCTGGTAGGCGACGAAGGCCGTCCCCGACACAAGGATATTCAACAGCAGGGCACTGGGAGCCATCTGCTCTGGCGCCAGGCCGAAGAGCGCAGCCAGGGCCAGATAGCCCGACGCCCCGCCGTGGCCGACCGAGGAATAGGCCAGCGCAACGAGGAAAAACAGAAGCGCCAACAGCCAGCTCTCGCCACTCATGTGCGGCGAGTCTAGGCGAGTGCTGCCAACAAGACAACTCCGCGCCGGGAATCCTTAAACCCCCGAGCCGGGCGCCGGGGCTTTCGCCAACTGGCGCGCCCGCCGGGAGCCTCCCAGGAGCACTCCCAGCACCCCGGCAGCAATGAGGGAAATCTGATACCAAAACGGCTGCTTGCCCTCATACTGGACGGTCATCGAAACGATGCCCCTGATGACCACAATACCTGCGCTCTGTGTGTTCTAACGACGTTTTTCTCCCATACTTCTGTGGCGCAACCTTTGAGGGTTCCAGCGGTGGAAGGCTGAAGCCTTCTGCTACCCTTTAGCGCCTGGGTCTACTTCTTGTCCAGCACCACGATGACCAGAGTGGCGATGGGGCCCAGGAGCAACGAGATGAGAAACCAGGCGAGTCCGCTGCGGTTCTTTCCCTGCGCCAGACCCGCGTTGATCAGCGCCAGCGTTCCCCAGCCCACTACATAACCCGGTTCAGCGAAAGGGCGCAGCATAGGCAGAGCCGGCAGGGACGCTAACGTTCGAGCAGAAGTTGGACTTGGTTGAACAGTTTCTGCGGCTGAAATGGCTTGGGGATGAACATGACCGCGCCCAACTCCTGCGCCGAGCGGAACTCAGCCATCTCCCGGGTTGCGCTCAAGATGAGAACCGGCACCTGGGCCAGCCGCGGACTGGAACGGATCTGTTGGCAGACTTCCAGGCCGGACAGCCCGGGCATGTGCAGGTCCAGGATGATGAGGTCGGGTTCGGAGGTCAGGGCCAGTTGCAGCCCTTCGGAACCATCCGCGGCCGTCAGAACTTCGTAGTTCCCTTTCTTCAAGGCAAAGGTGAGGACGCGGCGAATGTTCTCATCGTCGTCCACCACCAGGATCCGGGTTACCAACAGCCGCGCCAGCAACTGCTCCAGCCGCTGTAGGCCATCTCCCTCAAAACGCAGAAACTGCACGCCCATCCCCCGCCCGCGTTCACTGCGGCGCACGACGGCGGTGACCGCAATCGGCTCCGGCAGGTAGGGGCTAACCAGTTTGAGGTTCAACTCTGTTCCGGCCTCGTGCGAGTGGCGAGTACGAATAAACGCCCCCGTGCTGCTCAGATTGCCGAGGGGGTACTGGGTGCCGCGCAATTCCGCCTGCACCCATGCCCGCCCCTTCAGCCGCGTACTCTTGCGTCTCTCCTTTTCCTTGGGGATGGCCTCGACTCTCGCCGCTGGCGCTCGCGCGGGCTTACTGTCAGCGACCGGGGTAGACGGCGGGGACGCGCGGCGCGCCTCAACCGGTGGCGAGACCGGGCGAGCCGGAGTCGGCCGTGGCGCTGGCTCAACCTCGCGTTCCCGCGTGCGCCTGCGTTCAGCCTCCTGGGCTGCCAGTTCGGCCTGCAGGTTCTGAGTCTCTTTCGTGGCCCGGGTCAAAGCTTCCTGGAGGTCGCGGACTTGAGCCTGCGCGCGACTTGCTTCCTCGCGAACCTCCTTCAGCTCCTCCTGGGAACGATTCTGCAGAGCAGCCAGCTCTTGCTCCTTGCCGGCAACGCGCTCGGTCAGGCGCTTGACTTCGCCCTGCAAGCCCTCGCTACGCTCGCGCTGCCGATTCAAGTCCTCGGCAAGAGCCTCGGCCCGGGATTCCTGCGCGCGCAGCTCAGCCCGCACGGTGTCGGCTTGCGCCCGCGCCTCCTGCAGGTCGCGTTCCAGCTTCTCGCTGCGGGCTGCGCTCAGCCGCTTCTGCTCAGTGAACAGACGCTTGGCCTCGCCCAGTTTGCCCCGTAGGCGCTTGACCTCTTCCTGCAGGCGCAGCAGTTCCTGCGGGTCGAGGGCTGGTGTTGGCGGCGGAGCCTCGGTCGGCTCTCCTTCCGCTGGGGAAGTTTCTGCGAAGAACTCGTCTATCTCGGCCTCGGTCAGCTCCTTTCTCGGCTGCCAGAGTTGCCGCCACCACCGCCACAGCCTTGCCCACAGTCCTTCTCCCGGCGCACCGCTGGCGCCGGTTTCCTCCTCCGGGAAAACCGATGCCTCCGTGGGGGCGGACTCGGCGGGAGGAGGTTCGGGCGCGGGCGGGACTTCAACCGGGTCGCCCGCCGCTGTCGGATCGGCCACTGTGGGTGCGGCCACTTCCGTACCCTCGGGCTCGCTGGAGGGCTTTCCCCTTAGGCGCGCCAGGAGGCGTTGCGCCCAGCCGTCGCCGCTATCTTTCGCAGGCTCGAGTCCGGGCTGCGGCGAGAGGTCACTCTCCGGGTCGAGCACACTTTCCTCCTCGACGAGCGCCCTGGCTTCTTTTCGCTTCCTTTTCCTGCCCATCGGGGGTGTCGCCTGATGGCTCCCCAGTTCTTGTTGAAGCGCCGTGGCGCTGCGACAACCTGTGAGCCGCAGTCTACGCGCCTAGCCGTAACCAAGTCAACAGCAGGAGCACGGGGAGAATAAGGATGGAGCGGGAGACGGGAATCGAACCCGCGACATCCAGCTTGGGAAGCTGGCGTTCTACCGCTGAACTACTCCCGCTCCGGACTTCAATACTGGAAGCCCAGAATGTTCCAGTGAAAATAAAACCACACGAGCGCCAGAGCCGCAAGCGCAAAGAGGCTGTAGTGCACCCGCCGGACGAGCTGCCACCATCCTGCTTTCCATGCCCAGACAGCCGACAGCGACAGTCCGACGGTGAGCACGGAGGTGAGGATGGGGAGAACGAGCGCCACTGTGAGGCTCGTGGGAATCCCGAAAAAGATGCGGTCGCGTTCGGCCGCAACGATGGCGAGGAAGCTCACCAGAAAGAGCAGCGTCAGGACGCTCACGGCCACACCGAGACGCACGGCCCAGCGGCAAGCCGCAGGCTCATCCTTGCTTTCCTTGCGGTGGTAGAACGCGCTCACCAGCGTCGTGATGCAGAGGAGCACTCCCAGCGCGAGCAGGAGCAGGCTGAGCTGCTGCGTCTCATACCAAGCGACCCGGTAGGTGGGCATGAACGGCAGCATGCCAAAGAACATATGGGTAATCTCGCCGCTCTGGTTCTCCTTGAAGGCAATGGTTTGCCACCCATCGATTTGCTGGAACAACAGCGGTTCGACTTCAACGAATTGCATCGGTTCGGGGAAAACGCCCGTGACCAGCAGGGTGTTTTCGCCGGTCAAGGAAACACTGAACGTCAGGGCCAGTGCCAACAGTTTTTCGATGGTGCTGGAGTTGTGGCGCGTGAAACGATAGCTGCCCGCAAACCGCCGGCCCCGGGTTTGGAAATCGGCTGACGCTGCCGGTGCGGGCGGCTCGGCTGCCGGGAAGTACCGATCGAGGAAAGCTTTCAGCAGCTCTATGCGGGCCCAACTGCCTTCGGTCACGTAGGAGACGAAGATGCCGACGTTGTGCTCCAGCAGGAGAGCCAGGTCGGAATGAAACAGCATCGTATCGCCGCCGTGCCCGATGATGCGTTGGCCGTTGATCCGGCTCTCATAGAAACCGTAGGCCATGCCCGGCAGCCGCGGGTCGAGGGTGTAGAGCTGGCTGTGCATCTGGCGGGCGGTTGCCTCTTGCAGGATGCGGGCATTCCCATACCGTCCGTTTTGCAGATGCGCGATCATAAACCGCGCCATGTCCGTGGCGCTGCTCGACAATGCCCCCGCAGGGCCAAAATTGCTGATGAACTCAAACTCCCCCTTCTTGTACACGCCGCTCTTCCGCTCATACCCCGTAGCCATCTGGCCGGCAAGCGGTTCGGGCAAGGGTTCCCGGAAGGTGCTGTTTTTCATTCCCAGTGGTTCGAAGATGTTTTTCTCCACGTATTCGTTGAAGGGCATCCCGGAGATGTTGGCAACGATGAGCCCGGCGAGCGCCGTTCCGTAGTTGGAATAGGAGGAGTAGGTGCCCGGCACGCGCACCCGCCAGGGGATGTGGGCCTTCAGCGATTCTTCCAGCGGAACGATCTGCTCTGCCTTCTTCACGAATAGGTAGCCCAGACCGCCGTCCTCGAAGCCCGGCGTATGGGTGAGCAGATGTCGCATCGTAATCGGCTGGGGGTAGGTAGCGGGGATTTTGAAGGTCGTGAGGTATTGGTTGATGTCGGCGTCGAGGTCGAGTTGGCCGCGCTCGACGAGCTGCATCACGCTCGTCCACGTGAACAGCTTGGAGATCGATCCCGGCCGGAAGAGGGTCTTTTCAGGATCAACGGGCGTGCGCTTTTCGCGGTCGGCGTAGCCGTATCCTTTGGCGAAAAACAGCGCTCCGTCCTTGACCACCGAAATGGTGGCGGCGGGGATCTGGCGCGACTGCATGTGCGCCGCCATGATTCCATCGATGAAGGTCTCCAGTTCCGTCGCCGTGGTCAGTCCCTTGGCTGTCCCTTGGGCGGACGCCTGCGGGGCGACACAGAGTGCCAAGACAACTGTGGTGGCCACGCACACCGACCATTTCAAGGGTGCAAAGTGCAAGCGCATAGTAGTTCCTCCGGCAGGTGAGGGAGCCTAGTGCTCACGCCAGTGCAGATTCGGGCGCTGGGCCGACTTACCGAGCGAGCCATTCTACCGCTGAACTAGCCCGGCGCGCTGGGGAAACCCAACAAACGAGCAAGGACTCTTCGCCTGCTCCGGGCAAGCAAGCGATTGCCCTAGCCGGTCGCCAGCGGTTAGCTTTCGGCGGTGGTGGGGTCAATCAGCGTCCTGACCTCTTCAATCCGGTTGGCCGGGAAGCCGCACTGCTTGGCGTGCTCGCGGATGAGGTCGGCGTTGGGCGCGATGTAGACGCAGTAGAGCTTGTCGCCCGTCACGTAGCTGTGCAGCCACTGAATCTGCGGGCCCAGCTTGCCCAGGACGCTGCACGACTTCTGCGAGGCCGCCCGCAACTGCTCCCGGGACATCTTCCCCGCCCCGGGGATCTCGCGCTCAATCACAAACTTTGGCATCGTATACTCCTCCTCTCGAAAGACAATGCTGGATCTGACGACTGCCCTCTCGCCCCAGGCCCCAAACTAGACGCGCAGAGAGTTGTTGTCAAGGCTCAAAGACCGGCGACGAAGAAACGCCCTTCGTCGCCGCTACTGCTTGAGGAAAGGGGCAAGCACCTGGTTGTACTTGCCCTGGGCGCGCAGCAGCAGGTCACAGACTTCGCGCACGGCGCCCTGACCGCCGGGCGTGCGGGTGATGTAGTGGGCCACGCGCTTGGCTTCCGGGTGGGCGTCAGGCACGGTGACGGCCAGGCCGCAGCGGCGCAGGACGGGCAGGTCGGTGACGTCGTCACCAATAAAGGCAATTTCGGCGTCGGTCAGCCCAGCTTCGCGCTTGATCTGCTCGTAGGCCGGCAGCTTCTCAAAGGTATCCTGGATGACGAAGGACATCTCCAATTCTTTGCCGCGGGCGGTGATGGCGGGGGAGGCGCGGCCGGTGATGAGGCCGGTGCGGAGACCGGCGCGCAGCAGGAGCTTGAGCCCGGCGCCATCGAGCGAGTGGAAGACTTTGGCTTCCGTCACCGAGCCGTCCGGATGTGGCACGAGATAGAAGCGCCCGTCGGTCAGCACGCCGTCCACGTCCATCAGCAGCAGCTGGATGCGCTTCGCCCGGCGTGTGACTTCAGTCTTGGACTTCGGCATGGCCGGCGCAAACAGTAAGGCCTTCTGCCGGCGGCGTCAATCCACAAGAGACTTCACTCAAACCAGCGCGGAAGAATGCAGGGTTGGGCTCACAATCACTGGCAACCCGGAGCGCGGCAAGCGACAAGCCCTTGCCCTACCCAGCGCGGCGGAGCTCCCAGATGCGGGCCAGGTGGTGGTCGTCGTGCTCGGCGAGGAAGAAGAGCGAGTCCACGAGGCGCATTGGCGTTTTCAGGCGCGGATGTTCGGCCACGCGGGCGAAATCCTCCGGTTGCAGCTTCTCCAACCGACGCAGGAATTCTTCGCGGGCGGCGCGGAAGCCGGTCAGAATCTGCTCGAGTGGCTTCTCGTTGTGCCGGGCTTCGTGGGTCTTGCGGTTGGCGAGGTCGGCAGGAGCGAGAACCTTGGCGCCCGTGAGAAAATCGTCCAGGCGCTGGAGCCAGAGGGGCTCGAGATCAAGGAGGTGGCCGGCGTTTTCCTGGATGGACCACTTCCCTTCCGGCTTGCGGGTGAGTTGCTCGCGCGTCAGCCCGCGGGTGAGCTCTTCCAAGCGTGCCGGGGTGCCACGAAGGCGGATGCACAGGTTGGGATAAACCTCGGCAGGAATGTCAAACCGGAACTTGCGCTCGAACCAGAGTGGAACTTCGCTCATCTCGAACCTCACCATCGCGCCCTAGGTGTTCGGTGGCTGCCCGTAGAAGAACGCACCGGGGAAGTCCGCCGGTTTTTCGTTCTTCTTCGCGCTCCAGCGCTCGATGTCGAGGCGGAAGACAGAGGTACGGGCGATTTCGTCGGCGGTGATGGGGCGGTAGTCGCGCCCGGGGCGGAGGTGGGGGGCGTACTTATCGAGCAGCAGTTGCAGGGCGCGGCGGGCATCGTCCTCCGCGGTGAGGATGCGCACGCGCCCGAAGACGATGACGCTCGCGTACTCGACGCTGAACTCAAGCGCCGTGTCGGCCGGCAGGAGCCGCCCCATCTCGCTCACGCAGAAGCAGACGCGCGGGTCACGCTCGATGTTCGTGCGCGTGCGCCCCTCGCCCGCCGTGTGGAAGTAGAGGGCGTGCGCGGGCGGGTCATAGACGAACAGGTTGATGTTCAGAAACGGCTCGCCGCCTGCCACCGTCGCCAGCACCCCGACGGGCGCGCGCTCCAGCAGCGCCTGAATCCAGGCTTCGTCCTCGACCGCCTTGTCCTGCCGTCGCAGCCGGACGAATTCAGGTTTGTCAGTGGCGTTCATCACTCTGCCCGTTGCGGATGGGGCCACGCAGCCGCGGAAAGCCGCAACGACCAATTTGGCTGGCGAGGACGAAGGTGGCGACGCAAGGGAGCACGCTAGCTGGCTTTCGAGCCTTCGGCAGGGGCGAAGATGACGAGCACGACCAAGTCTTCGGCGATGGCGTGGAAGCGGTGGTCGGTATTCGCGGGAATGAAGATGAGCGTGCCGGGCTTCACCGCGCGGTCTTCCGAACCAACCCGGATTTGGGCGCGGCCCTGGATGACGTAGTAAATCTCGTCCTCGGTGTGGGGCTGCTGCGGGTCGGAGGACCCTTCCCGCAGGCGATAGATGCCGGCGCTGAGCGCGGGCACGCGGAAGAATTCCATCCAGACGCGCCCGGCGCGCTCGCGCTTCTCAAGCAGTTCCGAGATTTCAAATGCATCCATGTGGTGTCAGCCCCCAGTTGTCAGTATCCAGCTTCGAACCTCGAGCTTCCAGCTTCTAGAACATCTGGGTCGTCCAGAGGTCGTGGATGTGGATGACGCCTTCGAGGCGCTGCTCGGCGTCCACGACCAGGACGGAGGTGATTTTGCGCTCCTCCATCAGCCGCAGGGCGGTGGTGGCCAGTTCTTTGCGCGCGATGGTAGTCGGATTGCGGGTCATGCATTCGCCCGCGGTCAGGTCGAGAGCGTCCTTCTTGCGGCGCTGCATCAGGCGGCGCAGGTCGCCGTCGGTGATGACGCCCAGGACTTTTCTCGCGCCATCCACCACCGCGGTCATGCCCAGGCCTTTCTTCGACATTTCGTAAATCACGTCGGGCATGCGCGTCGCGGGGGTGACGCGGGGGACGGCCTCGCCTTTGTGCATCAGCGCTTCGACGCGCTGGAGCTTCTTCCCCAGGCGGCCGGCGGGATGGAGCTGCGCGAAGTCTTCCTCCTTGAAGCCGCGGCGCTCGAGCAAGGCGATGGCGAGGGCGTCGCCCAGGGCGAGCATGGCGGTGGTGGAGGCGGTGGGGGCAAGGTTGAGCGAGCAGGCCTCGCGAGGAACGCTGACGTCGAGGATGACGTCAGCGACTTGTCCCAAGGTGGACTTGCGCGCGCCGGTTAGCAAGACGAGGGGGACGCCCAGGCGCTTGACCGTGGGGAGGAGGCTCGCGATTTCCTCGGTTTCGCCGCCGTAGCTGAGGGCGACCAACGCGTCGCCCTTGACCAGCATCCCCAGGTCGCCGTGGGCGGCCTCGGCGGGATGGAGGAAGAAGGCGGGCGTGCCGGTGGAGGCAAGCGTGGCGGCGATTTTCTGGCCGATGATGCCGGACTTCCCCATCCCCGTAACAACCACGCGCCCCTGACAGGCGAAGAGCAACTCGACGGCTTCCTCGAAGCGTTGGTCGAGCCGCCCGAGCAGGCCCTCGATGGCCTCCAACTCCGCCTGTAAGACTTTGCGGGCTGTTTCAAGACTCATTGGTTTTGGTCGGCGGGTCAACCCTTCAGGGTTGACATGACCGGCTTTCCCTTCCTCACGGCCTTTAGGCCCTGAGGCATGGGATCCAAGAATCCTTGAAACTTTGCATTCGCGGAGGAATACGGCCATTCCTCTGCTGCCTGTCCCAGACCCGCCTTGACCGAGTTCTGGCGGATGTAAGTTGCATATGCCCGATAGTCCTTCTCATTCCGGCACCGCCAATCATGGTAGCCATCTTGCCAAAGAACAAGGGACTTACGTTCTTGGCGTATTCGGTAAGATGCGCCCCCTTTAATCATCTGCACTGCCTTCTCCAGGGTCGAGTTCGCCGCCGGAGTAAAGAGGATATGCAGATGATTGGGCAGGACACAGAATTCGTGCAAGGAATAATATCCCTTCTCGCGACAGTGGAGCACTTGATCGGTCAAAGTTTCAGCAATTTCAGCCTTCAGCAGTTGTCTGCCCGCCCAACAGTCCAAGGTGACGAAGTAGGTTCCCGCCGGCCTGATTCTATGTTGTGTGCGGCCCATCAATCCCTCAGGGGCTAAAGCCCCGAAGTTTGTCTACCCGCCGGATGGCGACCCTGAAGGGTCGCCCCGCCGAACTGCTGTTCGCTCGAGCAGGCCCTCGATGGCCTCCAGCTCCGCCTTCAGTACTTTGCGCGCCGTCTCAGGACTCATCCGTAACCGATAGTTCTGCCGTACTGCTCCCACCCTCGGCAGTTTGTGGAGATTTCAGCTTAAGGTAATCTTCCCTTCTCAGAAAGGGCCAGACATCATAGTCGCCAGCCTTCTCGAATTGGGCGCAGCGCTTATCAACTATCTTGCCCAGTCCGAGAACCCGAAGAAGACCGGCCGAAAGCGAGATTAGGCGAATCTTGGGCCATTCATATTCCAAGTCAGAAGAGAGGAAAAGCATACATCGGCCGAATAGTTCCTTACTCTCCGGTGAAAGCTTGAACTTCCCCTCTAGTTTGTGCGTCCGAAGATCATCGTAGTGGAACCACAATGCGTCGCTGATAGCCGTAAGCGCCCAATCTTGCTTGTCACGGGGAAAGCTTACTGCGAAGTCGTCATTAGTTATTTCGCAATTCATGAATCTTCTGACAAGGTCCACTGCTTGGTGACGTTTTTCTCTGTTGACCACTGTTTCACTCATAAACCACAGCTGTTGTAGCGCTGTGGACAGCGAGGAGCGCTTGGAGCAGGGGCTTCAAGTCGACGAGGGGGAGTTGGGTGGCGGGGTCGGAGAGGGCGCGGTCGGGGTTGTCGTGCACCTCGATGAAGAGGCCGTCGACGCCGGCGGCGACGGCAGCTCGGGCGAGCGGCTCGGCGAATTGGCGCTCGCCACCCGATTGGTTCCCTTCCCCGCCCGGCAACTGCAGCGAGTGGGTGACGTCGAAGACGACCGGGTAGCCGAAGCCGCGCAGGATGGGGAAGCTGCGCATATCCACGACCAGGTTGTTGTAGCCGAAGCTGGTGCCGCGCTCGGTGACGATGATCTTCTCGTTGCCGGTGCTCGCGACCTTTTCAATCGCGTGGCGCATCTCCCAGGGGGAGACGAACTGGCCCTTCTTGATGTTGACGCTGCGGCCGGACCTGCCCGCGGCGAGAAGCAAATCCGTCTGGCGGGAGAGGAAAGCGGGGATTTGCAGGATGTCGGCGACTTCGGCGGCGGGGGCGACCTGGGAGAGGTCGTGGACGTCGGTGAGGATAGGGAGCTTCAGGTCGTCTTTGATGCGGCTCAGGATGCGCAGACCTTCCTTCAAGCCCGGGCCGCGGTAAGAACTGAGAGAAGTCCGGTTGGCTTTGTCGTAAGAGGTCTTAAAGATGAAGGGGAGCTTGAGGTCGGCGCAGAGGGCGGCGAGACGCTCGGCCATCTGGCGGGCGTGGGCTTCGGATTCAATGACGCAGGGGCCGGCGATGAGGAAGAGGCCGTTGGCGCCGCCGAGGCGCAATGAGCCGACGACAATCTCGCGAGTAACTGGCATCGGTGGTTGCCATTATGCCGCTGCAAGAGGCGGGAGGCAACGCTGGAAAGAGGATGCAACTACAGATGCACACAGGTAAACACAAAGTGACATGCAGATTCCTCGCCCCGATGTTTCGGGGCTCGGAATGACAATCCGGTAAGCGGGTGCGGAGCACCTCTTCCGGACTGAGTTAGGAAGAAGAGGAAAAGATTCACCGCAGAGGCGCAGAGAACAGAGAGAACGAGTGGAGGCAGAGCACGCCACCGGCGAGACGCCGGTGCCACCATCGTCAAGCTTTTTGGCGGGAGGCGAGGGCTTCGGCTTTTTCGGGGACGCGAACTTTCGCGGCAGGCCGGTTCTGGTAGGCAGCGGCGATGAAGGCGGCGAAGAGCGGGTGGGGGGAGAAGGGCTTGGACTTGAATTCGGGGTGGAACTGGCAGCCGAGGAACCAGGGATGTTCGGGAACCTCAACGATTTCGACGTAGGTGCCGTCGGGGGTGGCGCCGGTGACGCGCAGGCCGCCGGCAGTGAGCGTCTCTTCGTACTCGCGGTTGAATTCATAGCGGTGGCGATGGCGCTCGGAGATTTCGGTCGAGCCGTAGGCCTGGTGGGCGAAGGAATCCGGAACCAGATTACAGGGCCAGGCGCCCAGGCGCATCGTGCCGCCCAACGCGTCCACTCCCAGCAACTCACGCAGCTTGTAGATGACGCGATGCGACGTGGAGGGATCGAATTCGGTGCTATTCGCCCCGTTCAGTCCACAAACGTTGCGAGCAAATTCGATGGTGGCGCATTGCATCCCCAGGCAGATGCCGAAGAAGGGGACGCGGTTTTCGCGGGCGTAGCGGATGGCGGCGATCATGCCTTCGATGCCGCGGGTGCCGAAGCCGCCGGGAACGAGGATGCCATCGAAGCCAGCAAGTTGCGGTTCGACTGCGGCTCCGTTTTCAAGTCCTTCCGCTTCCACCCACACAATATTCGTGCGCAGATTGTGCGCCAGGCCGCCGTGGACGAGGGCTTCCGTCAGGCTCTTGTAGGAGTCAGTGAGCTGGACGTACTTGCCAACGACCCCGATGGAGACGGTGTCGCGGGGGTTGCGAAGGCGTTCGACCAAGTCGCGCCAGGGCGCCAGCTCCGCGGGTCCGAGGTCAATGCGGAGCAGGCGGAGGATTTGCTCGTCGAGGCCTTCGGCGGCGAGCACGAGCGGGAGTTCGTAGATGAGGTCAACGTCGCGGCCGGTGATGACGCAAGGCTCCTCGACGTTGGTGAACATGGCGATCTTGGCTTTGATGTCGCGCGCCAGGGCGCGGTCGGTGCGGCAGACGAGGATGTCGGGCTGGATACCGATGGTGCGCAGCTCCTTGACGCTGTGCTGGGTGGGCTTGGTCTTGAGCTCGCCCGCAGGGGCGATGAAGGGAACGAGGGTGACGTGGACGAAGACGGTGTTCTCGCGGCCCAGCTCGAGGCGCAACTGGCGGATGGATTCCAGAAACGGCAGCGACTCGATGTCGCCCACCGTGCCACCGATTTCCACGATGACAACGTCCACGCCTGGGGCGACTTTGCGGATGGCAGCCTTGATTTCGTTGGTGACGTGGGGGACGACCTGGACGGTCTTGCCGAGGTAGTCGCCACGGCGCTCTTTGGTGATGATGGCTTCGTAGATGCGGCCGGCGGTCCAGTTGTGGTCGCGGGTGAGGCGGGCGTGGGTGAAACGCTCGTAGTGGCCGAGGTCGAGGTCAGTCTCGGCGCCGTCGTCGGTGACGTAGACCTCGCCGTGCTGGTAGGGCGACATCGTGCCCGGGTCAACGTTCAAGTAGGGGTCCAGTTTCTGCAGGGTGACGCGGAGCCCGCGACTCTCGAGCAGGGCGCCGATGGTGGAAGCCGCTAAGCCTTTTCCCAGAGAGGAAACTACACCGCCGGTAACAAAAATATACTTGGGCCCCGTCATCTGCCCTCCCGCCTGTAGTCGCAGAACACACTTCGCCCCAAGATGAGGGCACAACCACCATTGAATTTTTGAGGGAAACCGTGCGACCGGTTCACGTGAAGATATTATGCGATGAATGAGGCAAAGTGTCAAACAGTCCTGGGGAATGGCACAGGGTTCCTCGCGAAGAGGCTCTGTGCAATTGCCGGACTGCCGACGGCTGGCTAGCGCTGGTCCACCTGGCGGATATTGTTGAAGCCGTGGCTCGCCAGACCCTCTCGCCCGAGCTTGACACGCTCTTTGCGGTAGGGGCCGACCCAAACGTGATTAAATTCTCCCCGAGGAACGATCATCACGGGGAAGTTCAGGTGAAGCAGTCCATGAGCCACGCTCTTGGCAACTGGAAGTTCCTTGTACGATCCAATCTCGAGGTAGATGCCGGGACCGGGCTGCCAGCGTACTGGCACCTCGGCCTCTTTGCTTGTCACTTTCGCGGGTTTCGACGCGGAAATTGATTTTGCTCCCCGAATTGGTTTTGGTTCCTCTTTAGGCGGCGTGAGCGAAGCCGCCTCCAAGAGGGGCGGTGCCGGCCCCGGAGGCTGGATCTCGCCGGGCGTCGGCTGATCCTGACTGGCTGAAATCGGAGCCATCGGGGGACTAGATGTAGGGACCAAGACCGAGGTCGAGACCAGCACCGCGGCGAGAGCGACGCTAGCTCCCATCCACCAGACCCAACCTCCCGTGGGCCTGCCGGCAACTCGGGAAGGGGCTGCGGCTGTGTGGAGATGGTTTGTCGCCGGTTGCGAGACCAGCGGCTGTTGGGTGAGGGCAGCTTCCAGCTCGTCCACCGACTGGTAGCGTGCCTCCGGGTCTTTTTCCAGCGACTTCAGAATCACGCGCTCAATGTAGGGAGGAAGGGTGGGTTCGAGTTGCCGCGGCGGGACGGGAGTCTCGCGCACCTGCTTGAGGGCGACCGCAACCGGAGTATCGCCGCTGAAGGCAGGAGACCCAGTGAACATCTCGTAGAGAATGAGCCCCAGGGAGTAGAGGTCGGAACGATGGTCGGCGCCGCGGCCTTCGGCCTGCTCGGGGGCCATATAGGCGGGGGTGCCGACGATGGTGTCGGTGACGGGCTGGTCGGTTTCCAGGCAGCGGGCGATCCCGAAGTCCATCACCTTCACGTCGCCGGCCGCATCGAGCATGATGTTCTCGGGTTTCAGGTCGCGATGGATGATTTCCTGAGCATGGGCTTCGCGGAGAGCGGCACAGATCTGCTGGGCAATCTGGATGCCTTTCCGCAGCGGAA
>JBBIPK010000033.1:0-38417 GCA_037442885.1 Acidobacteriota bacterium
TAGGTGCGGCGGTGGCCGCGGATTTCGGCTTCGTCGCGCACGCCGCCGAGCGACAGCCGGACAAACTTGCGGCCAGTGGCGCGGGCAATCGACATCCCCAGCGAGGTCTTGCCGGTGCCCGGCGGTCCCACGAAACAGAGGATGGAGCCCTTGGGGTTCTTCACCAGGCGGCGCACGGCCAGGAATTCCAGGATGCGCTCCTTGATCTTTTCCAGGCCATAGTGGTCGTTTTCGAGGATCTGTTCGGCCTTGGCCATGTCGCGGATTTCTTTGCTCTTTTTCTTCCAGGGGACCGCCAGCAGCCAGTCCACGTAGTTGCGCGAGACCGTGGACTCGGCTGACATGGGCGGCATCAATTCGAGCCGCTTCAATTCCTGGATGGCCTTTTCGTGCACTTCCTTGGGCATGCCGGCGGTGTCGATCTTTTTCTTCAGCTCGTCGAGTTCGCTCTTTTCGCCGCGGCCCAGCTCCTTCTGAATCGCCTTGAGCTTCTCGTTCAGGTAGAACTCTTTCTGCGCGCGCTCCATCTGGCGTTTGACGCGGGACTGGATGGAGCGGTCGAGGCTGAGCTTTTCCACTTCGAACTCGAGGAGGTCGGCGATACGGTTGAGGCGGTCTTGGACCTCGAACAGCTCGAGCAGTTCCTGCTTTTCCTCGACGGAGACAGACAGGTTGGCGGCGATGGTGTCGGCGAGCTTGGCGGGGTCGTCGACGCGCACGGCGGCGATCATGGTGTCGTAGTTGAGGTTCTGGCTCATCTTCACGTACTGCTCGAAGAGCTGCGTGACCCGCTGGACGGACGCCTCCAGTTGCGGCGAGGGCTCGGTCTTGACGCTGATGGGGCGGACAGCAGCGCGGAGGAACCCTTCCTCCTGGCTGACGGAGATGGCCTTGGCGCGCTCCACGCCCTCCACCAGGACGCGGATATTGCCGTCGGGCAGCTTGACGCTCTGGACGATGTTGGCGATGGTACCGACGGAGTGGATTTCGTTCGGCTTGGGGTCGTCCACGGAGGCGTCGTGCTGGGTGGCGAGGAAGATTTTCTTATCCCCGGCCAGCGCTTCCTCCAGCGCGCGCACGGAGCTTTCCCGGCCCACGATGAAGGGAGTCATCATGTGGGGGAAGACGACGATGTCCCGGATGGGCATCATCGGCAGCCGGCGCGTTTCTGTTTTTTCCCGGTTGAACATCTGTCCTTAACCCGCCTTGGCGAACAACCCCGGGTCGATGTGGGAGCTTTCCACCATCGCGCGGGTGACGATGAACTTTTGCACCTGGCCCTGGGAGGGCAGGTGGTACATTAATTCTAGCATCAAATCCTCCAGAATCATACGCAGTCCGCGCGCGCCCATCTTGCGTTCCACCGCCTTGTGGGCAATCGCCTCCAGGGCGTCGGGGGCGAAATGGAGCTCAACGCCTTCGTACTCGAACAGCTTCTCGTATTGGCGCACGAGGGCGTTTCTGGGCTCGGTGAGGATGCGGACGAGGGCGGTGGTATCCAGGTCGTTGAGTACGCCCACCACCGCCAGGCGGCCGACAAACTCGGGGATCATGCCGTACTTGATGAGGTCGGCGGGCTGGACCTGTTCGAGCAGGGCGATATTGCGGCGCTGGGCGGAGATTTCGGCCTCGTCGGTGAGGAAGCCGAGGGACTTGTGGCCCACACGGCGCTCGATGATGCGCTCCAGGCCCACAAAGGTGCCGCCGCAGACAAAGAGGATATTGGTGGTGTCAACGGGCGTGAATTCCTGGTGCGGGTGCTTGCGGCCGCCTTGCGGGGGAACATTGGCGACGGTGCCCTCAAGGATTTTGAGCAGCGCCTGCTGGACGCCCTCGCCGGAGACGTCGCGGGTAATGGAGGGGTTTTCGTCCTTCTTGGCAATCTTGTCGATTTCGTCGATGTAGATGATGCCCTGCTGGGCGCGCTGGACATCGCCGCCGGCCGCCTGCAGGAGTTTGAGGATGATGTTTTCGACGTCCTCCCCCACATAGCCGGCCTCGGTGAGGGTGGTGGCATCGGCGATGGCAAAGGGGACGTCGAGGCGCCGCGCCAGGGTTTGCGCGAGCAAGGTCTTGCCCGTGCCGGTGGGCCCGATGAGGAGGATGTTGGACTTGGTCAACTCGACGTCATCGTCCGGCTTGCTCAGATGGATGCGCTTGTAGTGGTTGTAGACGGCGACAGCCAGCTTCTTCTTGCAGCCTTCCTGGCCGATGACGTACTGGTCGAGGAAGGACTTGATCTCGGCGGGCTTGGGGAGGCGGGCGGGCATCTGGGTGGGCTCGGGGCGCTCTTCGGCGAGGATGCTTTCGCAGACGGCGATGCACTCGTTGCAGATGTAGGAGCGGGGCGACTCGCCCGGGGACGCGATGAGACGCTCGACCGCTGCCTGGCTCTTGTGGCAGAAGGAGCACCGCACGGTTTCTTCACTGCTCCAACGTCGCACGCCGTCTTCTCCTTTCGCTTAGATGTCGCAGCCCGGAGATGAGTTTCGCCTGCCTGCTCAGCGCGTCTTCTGATGGCTGACCGGCTCCCCCAGGCCGGCGGCCTGGGCCTCCTGGAGGTCGCGCAGCGAGCGGGTATCTTTGCGGTGGATGATCTGGTCGACGAGGCCGTAGGTTTTCGCCTCGGCGGCATCCATGATGAAGTCGCGGCCGACGTCTTTCTGGATGCGCTCGAGCGGCTGGCCGGTGTGTTTGGCCAGCAACTGGTTGATCACTTCGCGCATGCGCAGAATTTCCCGGGCGTGGATATCGATGTCAGTGGCCTGGCCGGAGAGGCCCGACATCGTGGGTTCGTGCAGCAGGATGCGGGAGTTGGGCAGGGCGAAGCGCTTGCCGGGCGTGCCGGCGGCCAGCAGCAAGGCGCCCATGGAGGCGGCCTGGCCGATGCAGAAGGTGGCCACGTCGGGGCGGATGAACTGCATGGTGTCGTAGATGGCCATGCCGGCGGTGATGGAGCCGCCGGGACTGTTGATATAGAGCGAGACGTCTTTCTCGGGGTCTTCCGCGTCCAGGAAGAGCAGTTGGGCGGTGATCAGGTTGGCAATCTGGTCGTCAATCGGGGTGCCGATGAAGACGATGTTGTCGCGCAGCAGCCGGGAATAGATGTCGTAGGCGCGCTCGCCGCGGCTGGTCTGCTCGATGACCATGGGCACGAGCGTTGTATAGCCGTGAGATTCGTCGTCGCGCATCGCGGGTCGTACGCTAGCCGGCAGGCTCACTCGCCCCGAATGCGGGCGTGAGCACGAAGGAACTCGATGGCCTTCTCGCTGCGGAGGGCACGCTTCATCCTAGCCAAGCCGCCCTCGGATGTCAAGCGGGCGCGGAGGGCTTCGGGGCTCTGGCCGCTCTGGGCGGCGGCGCGAGCGATTTCCTGCTCCAGGTCGGCGTCGGTTACCTCGAGATTCTCCGCGGCGGCAATTTTTTCAAGCAGCAGGGCCAGCCGCACGTCGCGTTCGGCGGGCGGGCGTTGCTGGCGGCGGAGGCGGGCCCAGTCGACGTCGAGCCGCCGGGGATCGATTCCCTGGCTGAGCAGGGAACGCACCTGGCGCTCGAGCCGCGCGTCCATCTGGTCTTCCACCAGCGCCCGCGGAACGGGGAAGTCGTGGCGGGCAAGCAGGGCGTCGAGCAGGCGTTGCTCGGTGAGCTCGCGTTCGCGGCG
This sequence comes from Acidobacteriota bacterium, assembly GCA_037442885.1. GTDB lineage: Bacteria > Acidobacteriota > Terriglobia > Acidiferrales > 2-02-FULL-67-57 > JACQTG01. Next base: position 3,662 of record JBBIPK010000033.1, read on the forward strand.
GCTGCGGGCGGCTTCCAGGTCCTCGCGGATTTTGGTTCTCAACTCCTCCAGCGTCTGGTATGGGCCCACCTGGCGGGCGAAATCGTCGTCGAGGGGAGGCAGGAGCTTGCGCTTGATGGCCTTGATGCGGGCCTGGTAGCGGACGCGGCGGCCGGCGAGGTCGCGTTCGGGATAGTCCTCCGGGTAGGGAACCTCGATGGTGCGCTCCTCGCCTGCCTGGGCGCCGCGGAGAGCGGCGGTGAAGGCTTCGAGCGTGGTTTCGGCGCCGACGTGGCAGAGAGCTTCCTCGATGACGATGGGTTTGCCGCCCGCGGGCCTGGGTTCGATGACGGTGCCGAGCAAGGAAAGCACGGCGGTGTCACCCTCTTCGACGGGGCGGCCGGTGACCGGCTCCAAGGTGGCAGCGCGCTCGCGCAGTACGTCCAACTCGCGGGCGACATCCTCGTCGGCCACGCGAAGTTTGGCGGCCTCAATCTCCAGGCCCTTGTAGTCGTGGAGCTCGATTTCCGGTAGCACTTCAAAGCTGGCGCGGAAGCGGACGGGCTTGCCGGGCTCGAATTCGAGCTTTTCGATGCGGGGGTCGCCGATGGGGTGAAGGTTTTTTTCGCGCGCCGCGGTCTCGAGCGAGCGGGGAAGCAGCGAATGGAGAACTTCGCTCTTGATTTCTTCGGCGAAGCGCGTGCGCACGAGATTGACAGGAGCCTTGCCGGGACGGAAGCCCGGGAGGCGGGCGGCGCGGGCGAATTCGCGCGTCACGCGCTCAGTCTCCTGGGCGACGACGTCAGCGGGAATCTCGATGTCGAGCTCGCGCAGGCAGGTGGTGGTTTCCGTCGCCATGGAGGTTTCTGTTCGCTAGAATGAAACTCACAGACTAGCAGACGCGCCGTAGCCTTTCAACGCGGCCTTCGCGGGTGGGCGATGAGTCGGAGACGCGCGATTCTCTCTATTGTTTTTGTCGCGCTGGTGGTGGGGGCGGCGCTGGGGGCCATCTTCCTGCAATTGATGGTCTATGAGCTCCTGATGCAGGACGAGAAGGCGTTCTGGATTTGGGTGGCCGAGTGGATTGGGTTTGACCTTGCCCTCACCGCTTTCTTGTGCCGCAAGGAGATTCGCGCCCTGCTGCCGAAAGCTTCGAGGGGGGAAGGGGTCGGCGAGAAGACAGCACAGGGATGAGGGGCCGCAGTGGAACGCCTTGCAGGCGAATAGGGCAGGGTCACGTCGCGGGTGACCAGCTGCAGGGCGCGCTTTTACTGGGGTCTTGAACGGGGTGGAATTTTTCTTTCTGAATCCTTGACGAAGACGCCCTTTGACCATTGGAAAACTACTTCATCAATTTCGCACCAAGCGCAGGACGTTGCCTTTATGGTCAGCTTCTTGGCAGAAGCGTCGTATGACGCTGCGCCATCCTCCGACTCATAAAGGATCTGCTGCGTTAGGACAAGCCGACCGGAAACCATTTCGAACAGCTGGGCGACGCCGACAGCAGTCGCAGTTGCACCGGTAGACACCCATGCGAACAGCACAAGCGCCTGTTGGGGTTCACCGTCCTGAAAATCCAAATAGTGGACCGACTCAAGGCCGACCCATTCCCGGAAGGAGAGGTCTTCAACGGTTATTGTCTCTTCGAAAAGACCGTCCCTTAGGTGGGCGGAGAACGCAATCTCCTTGTCCTTGTCGTACACATGGAGCGTTATGTTTCGAAAGTCGACCTGGCGGATTCTTGCGATGGGAACCTTGACTGCGTACTTATGGTCTGGGTAGATGAGGTAGTAGGTATCGAAAGTGTTTGCCTGGGAAGGGCATAGCATCAGGAGAACGAATCCAGCCAGAGCCACCATGTCGGCACACGCACCAAGTAAGGTTAGGGTAGGACGTCGCCGCTAGCCAGGACACGAATTGCGGAAGGGGGGAGTCGAACCCCCACGGCCTTGCGGCCACAGGATCCTAAGTCCTGTGCGTCTGCCAGTTCCGCCACTTCCGCACTCCGAAGCAGTATAGCACTGAAGCCTACTGCAGTTGCTTGCCGCGGGTTTCCGGCAGGAGCAGGGCGAGGGCGGCGGCGAGGAGGCCGGATGCTCAGAACGGCACGCGTTGCAGAGAGGTGATGAAGTGAATGCCGGGGATGACTTTTTGGCTCAGGCGGTCGTCGTTGGTGATGAAGAGATCGACGCGGGCGTGGGCGGCACAAGCGAGTTGAATTGCATCAGCGGGGCGAAGGCTGCGGTCTGCGCGGATGGCCGCGTAGAGGAGCGCAGACTCTTCATCAAACGGCAGCAGGACGCTGCCCCGGGCCAATGCTTGTCGGTACTGCTGCTGGAGCGCGTTGTTGCCCGCCTCGGCGGGCTTGACCAGGACTTCACCCAGGGTGAGCGTGGAGGTATAGAGTTGGTCGTGGCGGTTCAGCATGCGCTGGCGGAGCGCCGCCACGCGCTCCGACAGCTCGCCGTAGTCTTCGATGAGGTAGATGAAAAGATTCGTGTCCCAGAAGACGCGGCTCACTCCCATCCCTCCCGCAGCCGCTGCACATAGGCGTCGGGATGCTCGTCAGCCCAAACCTCCTTGCCTAAGCCCCGCAAGCCGAGGATGGGGTCTTCCTGGGTCTCCTCCCGCCTCATCTTTCCGATCTCCCTCTCGTACCAGTCGAGAAGCTCGTGGTAGTCGGCCGGGATTTCCTCGCGTCGCGGAATGGTCTTTGATCCTTCCCGGGAAGGGTGGTAGGGGTCGCCGGGCCTGTAAAGTCTCCGCGTGAGCCTTCCGGTTGCATAGAGCATCCGGTAACGGCCGGGATTGGCCGGGCGGTTGGCCACGCAGTGGAGCAGGGCATGGACTCGGACCCCGGGTCGGAGGTTCCGGCCCCCCGCCTCCGTGGCGGCTCGCGCGACAATCTCTCGAACTTCAAAGTCGCTGCGAGTGGGGTTCTCGCGATGAAGCAGGGCTGTCGCAATCCAGACCTCATCTGCCACCTTGAGTGTCCGCTGGTGTCGGAGGTTGAGGAGTTGTGCTCTTCTCATTGTGTTCGGAGCCGTATGTGTCTTGGCACACCTAGTATACATAGACAAGGATGGCTGTAAACGCCTTTCTGCAGAGGAAAGCTCATCGAGTGCTGCATACTGCTACGTGAGCGCGCGCCCTCTGGTTTCCGGCAGCAGCAGGGCGAGGGCGGCGGCGAGGAGGAAGCCGCCGGAGGTGAACACGAAGGCCAGGCCGAGGCCGTAGGTGAGGGCGAGGGCTCCGACCAGGTAGGGTGCGGCGGCGCTGAAGAGGCGGCCGAAGTTGTAGCTGAGTCCCATAGCGGTGGCGCGGATTTCAGTGGGGAAGAGCTCGCTGGCGATGGCGCCGAAGCCGCTGAAGTGGCCGGTGCCGAAGAAGGCGACCAGGGCGCCGGCAAGCAGGAGGATGTCCGAGCTCGTCGCCCTGGCAAAGGCCGGAACCAGCCCCGCGGCGACCCCCAAGTAGCCCGCGTAAGTCCGTTTGCGTCCCGTTGCGTCCGCGACATACCCAAACAGCACGTAGCCGAACCACTTGCTTATCCCCATCACCACGAGCCACAGCGTCGTTTGAAACAGGCCGAGCCCGCGGCCGCCCTGCTCGACCGGCAAAGCCAGGTAGGCCGGGATCCAAGTGAACAGTCCCCAGTAGGCGAAGAGGGCGGCGGCGTTCATCGCCGTGGCGATGATGCCGTGCCGGCGGACGTCGGGCTGCCAGAGACGCGCGAGCGGCACGCGAGTGCTTTCGCCTTGGCGCCGCCAGATCTCGGGTTCAGCAACGCCGCGACGTATCCAGAACACAATCAGTGCGGGCAGCACGCCCACGAGGAAAACCGCTCGCCACGCCGGGAAGCTGAGGCTTGTGCTGAACGTGATGCTGCCCAGACCAAGCAACGCGCCCGCGACGAGCGCCGCCGCGCCTTCCCCAATCGCCCAACTGGATTGCATGAGCGCCAAGGCTTTCCCGCGGTGCTCGGCGCGCCAGGTCTCCGCCACCAGCGTCGCGCCGGTGGCCCATTCGCCGCCCATCCCCAGGCCGAGCAGAAAGCGAAACAGTGCAAGCTGCCAGATGGTCTGCGCCAGGCCGGAGGCGCCGCTGGCGAGCGAATAGACGAGGATGCTCGCCATCAGTGCGCGGGTGCGGCCGATGCGATCGGCCAGAAAGCCAAACAGGATGCCGCCCGCGGCGGAGGCGATGAGCGTCAGCGCGCTCAGCAATCCGGCCGTATCCTTGCCCATGTGGAAGTGCGCAATGAGATGGGCGAGCACCATCGAGTAGAGCATCACGTCGAAGGCATCGAGCAGCCAGCCAAGCCCGCCGGCGAGCAACGCCTTGCGCTCGACGGGAGAGGCATCGAGCAGCCAGCGGAGTGGATTCTGTGAGCTGGTGGGATTCATCGCCGAACCGGCGAGGAATCATACAGCAAACCGCCAAAAAGCGCTTGACAAAGCCGGGACGCGATGCGATGTGTAAAGGCTTTTTGGGATGCGGGGGAGCGCAACTGTGCGTTCTCCCCCAGGCGACGATGGACGTTTTGCTCTGCTACCACAACCGCTGCTTTGACGGGGCTGCCGCGGCCGCCGTCTTCCAACGCTTCTACCAGGAGCGGATACATCCAGACAGCCGGTTCCGCTACTTCGGCCTGACGCACCGCGCGGCTCCTCCGTTCGATGACGGCTTGTTCGACGGCGAGGAAAACGTCATCGTTGATTTCAAATATTCCGCCTCACCCCGCCTGACCTGGTGGTTCGATCATCACCACAGCGCCTTCCTGTCGCCGCAAGACGCCGAGCACTTTCGCCACGATACGAGCGGGCGGAAATTCTACGATCCCACCTACAAATCCTGCACCAAGTTCCTGGCCCAGGTGGCGCGGGAGCGGTTCGGGTTTGATCCGAAGCCCCTGGAAGAATTGATCGAGTGGGCTGACATCATTGATGGGGCGCAGTATGCGAGCGCCGAGGCCGCTGTCCGGATGCAAGCACCCGCCCTGCAGATTGCGCTCGTGCTCGAGGCCGGTGCGAACGATGAGTTCAGCGCCTGGTTGATCCCGCAGTTCATTCGGCGGCCGCTCGACCAGATTGCGCGCGAGCCTGAAGTCGCCAACGAGTTCCGAACGCTCCACCTGCGCCACCAGGCCTCCATCGAGATGATTCGGCGGAGGGCGGAGTACCGCGACGGCGTCGTCTACTTCGATCTCAGCGACGACAACTTCGAGGGCTATAGCAAGTTTGTTCCCTACTTTTTGTTTCCTGAGTCGCTCTACAGCGTGGGACTGAGCCGCTCCTCGGAGCGGGTGAAGATTGCTGTGGGGTCGAATCCCTGGCATCCGGCGCCGCAGGAGAAAAACCTGGCCGACCTATGCGAGCGCTACGGCGGGGGCGGACATGCCCGCGTCGCCGCCATTTCCTTCGAGCCCACTCAACTCGAGCAGGCGCGGGAAGCCGCACGCGAGATCGTCGAAGAACTTCGCCGCTAGCAAATCGCCAAATGTGAACCGTGAAGCGGGAATCGTCCCGCTAGTGCGGCGGCGGACTTGCCTTCCCGCGCGTGATCTCGGCGGGCAGAAGGTCGCGGGTGCGGAGGACAGGCGCGAGCGGCCCGTCGGTGCTCATCGCGAAGCCGACCGACTGCGCCCGGTCGAAACTCCCGTGCGTGCTGAGCAGCGTGACGACCCAGCCGAAGCTGGCCCGCCCGTGATAGTACCCGGGCGCGAGGCTGACGAGAATGTCGGCGCGGTTGAGGACGTGGTTGGTCGCCCACTGGTGCAGCCGGTAGGCCCCGTCTGGATAGACGTGGCGTAGAGTCGCCCGGGCCAGGTCAGCTTCCGCAATCCAGCCGTCGCGGTTGACTTTTCCCGCCCGGCTCAACTCGGCAACGACGGCCATCAGGGCGAGCGGGTCGCCGCGCTCGGTGCGGTAGCGGAAGTGGCGACCCTCCCGCGTCCACTCCAGTTGCGCCTTTCCGCGCGAGCCTGCGATGGCCACTCCGTCCGGAATCTCAGAAACAACGAAGTCCACACCCTCCATCTCAGCGAGGTCGCTTGCAAGTTCGAGACGACTTTCCGGCTGGCAATAGACAGCCATGAAGCCGACCAGGCCGTAGGCGGGAACGACGACGTCGCGTGAGCCGCTGAGTGAGTCGGCGAGGTGCCAGGCGCGCGCGCCCAGAAACTGTTTCAGCGGCACCGCCTGGCTGCGAACATGGTTATTTCCGTGATCGGAGAAGAAGAGGATGCGGAGCTTGCCCGCGCTCGCGAAGTAGAGATCGCGGAGGAGGGCGTCGAGTTCAATCAGCAGCGTGCGCGTCTCCCCACGTGGGAGGACGTGATAGATGGCATCGCCGGACGCAATGTGGGCAAGGAAGACTTTCTGGCTCGAGGCCAGGAAGCGTTTGCGGAAGCGGCCGAGGTCAGCGCGGTAGCCTTTGTGCGGGACGGTGAAGTTGAAGCCCTTGAGGATGCCGGGCATGTCGTAGTCGAGCAAGGAAAGGTAGGGAACGCCCTTTCCGGTCAGCGTGGGGCCGAGGCCGCCGCGCAGGCGATTCTCTTTGCGGTCGAAGTAGCGATGCTCGTAGCCAGGCACGGCGTCGGCGTGGAAGAGGTCAGTCATCGCCGTCTCGCTTTCCGACGGAAACGTCGAGATGACCTCCGACGGCGGGAAAAACTCGCGGAAGTAGCCTTCGTTCCAGAGGGCTTGGATTTCCTCAAAGGGAACACCGTCAACGCAGAGGAGCAGCCAGCGGGCGTCAGCGTCCGTGGCGGCAGGACGATGAAAGCCACGGGCGGGGTTGTCTTCGGGATAAATGCGGTCCACGGTGCCGTCGCTGTTCTCATCAACGGCGATGTAGACGGTGGAGGGAGAAACGAGCGAGCGGTAGCGGTTAGCAGCAACGCGCTCATAGGCGACTGGAACGGGCTGGCCCCACCGCTGGAAGTACCAGCCCAGTGCCACTAGCGCGAGCACGATGAGGACGATGACCTTGGTGCGCCGCTTCACGTTGCTTACAGCCGAAATTGCATTCTCCGCTAGGATGCGACCCGATTGCCACAAGATTGCTCGCGATGCGCGATGCCTTGACCGATTGTTGGCGGGGTTGCTATAAACTGAGTATCGGGGTGGGCCGCTAGCTCAATTGGCAGAGCAGCTGACTCTTAATCAGCGGGTTCCAGGTTCGAGTCCTGGGCGGCTCACCACCTCATTCCCCCATGATGCTTTACATACTCCAAAGCGACGTCAAGGGAAGATTCTACGTGGGAACATCGGAGGACCCGGAGTTTCGCCTGCTGCAACACAACCAGTTCTTGCCAAACCCGAGCCGGTGGACACGGGGGAGAGGCCCTTGGCGCTTAGTCTATACATGCTCCTTCGACACCAGGGCTGCAGCTCTTCAAGCTGAGCACTTCGTCAAGAGAATGAAGAGCAGGGAGTTCATCGAGAAATTGATTCGGGGCGAGTATGACTTGCGCGTCATGGTGGCGAGAGGTGGTTCGCGTACCACTGGGCTGGGAACTGCCCGCGAGTAATCAGCGGGTTCCAGTCCCGAGGCCTCGGGACGAGTCCTGGGCGGCTCACCACTGCCTCGTGATCCTCTTCAGGAAGAAGCCGAGCACCATCCTTTAGTCCCTAGGCGTCGCAACCGGTAGCTTGCCCCAGAGGATTCAGCGAGCGGGCGGCCGCACGGTCATGCGGACGGGAAGGACGGAGCGGTCCTGGGTGCAGGTAGGTTCTTTGCTGCAGGTTTGGCACTGAATGACGACGGTGCCGCGATATTCGCCTGGCGCCAGGCCGGCGGTGTTGATTTCGACCGGCACGGTGTGAGTTTGACCCGGCGATACTTGAAAGTTCGGCTTGTCCAGCAGGCGCAGGAAGGGTAGGTCGTCGGCGGTAATCTCGAAGCGGTGACGGCGCCGGCAGAAATTCTTCGCACTGAGCGTGCTCCGCACGACTTGGTTGGCCGGGACGGAGAAACTCCATCCGGGTTCCGGCTCAGGCTGCTCCGGCGGCGGATGGCCCGGGGTCGGTACCGGTTCGCCCGGCGGTGGCACGGGTTGTTGAGGGGAATGCCCGGGCGTAGGCACAGGTTCGCCCGGAGGCGGCACGGGTTGACCCGGCGTTGGTTCAGGGGGTTTGCTCGGAGGGCGCTCCGGCGGGCGACGGGGCCGCTCGGGCGGGATGCCCGGCGGCTCAGTCGGGATTCCGGGCTCACGCACGATGCCCGGACAGGGCGGAATCGGCGGCTCGGTGGGGTGGACTGGATTTACGGTAATCCTCGGGAATTCCTCCACCGGCACCTGGACGGGGGCGGTGAGGGGCGGGTCGGTGAGGATGTAGCCACTGACGGAGTTGGGCGGCGCGGGCGGGTTGTTTCCGGCTGGGACAGGGCCGTTCGGACCCCACCAGTTCCGCGGCATCAGCAGAGTGTTGGAGGTGGTAGCGAGCACCGCGGCGCTACCGGTGTGGTCAATCAGGTTGTTGGATTCCAGACGGTTGCTCCAGCCGGGGCTGGGCACCGCGCCGGGGGCGTTGTTCGCGAACACGCCCACGCGCGAGCGCCCGAAGCCATCCAGATGATTCTCCGTAAAGATGGGAAGGTGAGGCCGCGTGTAGAGGTCGTTCTCGATTTCCACTTGCTTTTCGAGGTTGCCGACGAAGTGGTTGCCGACGACGCGCGGCCAGGAGCGCCGCAGGTGCAGGCCGCCGGCTGAGTTCGCCTGAATCAGCGAGTCTTGGAGTTCCAGCGTGGATTGAATCCACTGCATCCGCCCGTCCGGCGAGCGCAGGTGCATCCCGGTGTCGACGACCTTGATTCCCCAGCCCTGGTTGCTCTCAAAGAGCACGCCGCGAATCAGTGTCGTTCTCTGCGCCCACGGGGAGTCGGAAGGCTGTGCTCCCGCCTCCGGCGCGAAATGCTCGTGGTAGTAGAGGCCGCCCGCGCCGAATGCGTTCGTCTGGGGATTCAGCCAGACGCTGTTGTTGCGGAGTTGCGTGCTCTCGACTAAATAGGAGCGCGCGAAGCTGCGCTCCAGGCGCAGCGCGGATCCGGCGACGCGCTGGAACGCAGCGGGGTCGTCGGCCTCGAGCAAGATCGCAATCCCACCGCCTTCGTGTTGCGCGATGTTCTCTTCGAACAAGTTGTTGCCCTCGACGGTGAGGCGCGTGGTGCGGTTGCAAATCACACCTTCGAGTTGGTCACGGATTCCGTGGCCCGGAAACAGCAACGCCTTGTCCACCTGCCAGAGGAACAACCCGCCGCCGTAGCCCACGGTCTTCTCAAACAGGCCCTGGGCGCGGTTTTTCCGGATGACATTCGTGCGGCGCAATTCCGCCTGCGCGTTGCGCACGTAGAGCCCACCCCCGCCGCGCGGATAGGGAGTTGGCGAGCCGGCGTGACGCGGCCCGCCCACCGGGTTGCGCCCCTGCGCCTGATTGTTCTCCAGCAGGTTTTCCGCTTGCAGCCGCACGCGGGAGCCGCAAACAACGTAGCCGGCCCCGCCGTCCCCGTGGGCCACGTTCCTTTCCAGATGGCTCTCGTCGACCTCCAGCAGCGAGCGCGCGTTGATGTAGATGGCTCCCCCGGTATTGGCCTCGTTCTGATACGCCCAGTCACCCCGCACGCGCACGCTGGCATTCCAGATGGCCGCGATGGCTCCGCCCCCGCGCAGGATTTCCGTCCCCTTCCGTCCTCCCTGCCGGTAAATGTTTCCTTCCGAGAAATACTGTTCCGGCTCGAGCTCGCTCACGTCCCGTGACCACCCGCCCGCGCCTCGGTCAAAGAGCGCCCAGCCCGCCCTGAACAGAGTGTTTTCGTCTTCGTTCATCACCGCCACGTGGCCGCCGTAGGACTCGACGTCGCCCAGCACGCTGTTGGCTTCGAACAGGTTGCCGCGAGCGCGGACGCGCGCCCGGAAGACCTCCAGTCCCCCGCCCCAGGCCACCTTGACCTCGGCCTTCACTTCGTTCTCCCGCACTGTGTTCTCGGTCAGCTCCGCGTGCCAGTCGTCAATCCGACCGGGGTTCAAGTAGACGCCTTCGATCGAAATGCCGCCGCCACTGCGGGTCGCGCGGTTCTTTTCGATGAGGTTCCGCTCCAGCACGGCCACCGGGCGCGGCAGCGAATTGTCCTCCAGGTGGATGGAGATGCAGCCGCCGATGACGGCTTGATTATCGTGGCAGCAGTTCTCGATGATGCGCGCCAGACGATTGGGGAAATAGATGCCTGCGCCGCGGTTGCTCGTCCTGCCGTTCTGGATTTCAAACCGGAGCACCGTGGTGATCTGGTCGCGCGGGCAGCGGTCGCCCCCCTGCAGGCAATCGCCGTGTACCGGCACGGTGTCGCCCGGCTGGGCGATGTCGAGCGCGCCGGGGCGGGCAGGATTTCACTTCAACTTGACCATCCTGCCTTGGGCTGTTATAAGAGACGCGGTCCGTGAGCCTGCCCGAGGGGGCAACCCTGGTAATAACTCTTCTGGGAACTCTATCTGATCGTCTTCATCTACACGGGGCTCGTCTATCTATCCCGCAAGGAGAACAGCAATGAAAGACTGGTTGCGTCCGACAGTGGTGGGGGTAGTTGCTGCTTTGATTCTTAGCCTGCTCGCGCTCGGCAGCTTCGGCTTGGCGCAGGAGAAAGAGGAAAAGAAGCCCGAGGCAAAAGTCGAAGAGAAGAAAAAAAAGGAAGCGCTGCCGCTCAAGACCGAGCGCAAGGTAGAGTTCACCACCGACGAAGGCACCTGGATCTCGCTCGACGTCTCCCCCGACGGGAAGACCATCGTGTTCGAGTTGCTCGGTGACCTCTACACCCTCCCCATCGCGGGCGGCGAGGCCAAGCGCCTGACCGAGGGCCTGCCCTTCGACAGCCAGCCGCGATACTCGCCCGACGGCAAGTGGATCGCCTTCCTGAGCGACCGCGACGGCGCCGAGAATGTCTGGATTATGAAAGCCGACGGCAGCGAGCCGAAGCAGTTGAGCAAGGACAAAAAGACGCTGTTTGCCTCGCCCGCTTGGACGCCGGACGGAGACTACGTCGTCGTGTCGCGCCACCCGGACTACATCGGCACCTTCGAGCTCTGGATGTACCACGTCCAGGGCGGCTCCGGCCTGCAACTCACCAAAGCCCAGCCGCAACCCAATACGCCTATGGCGAACCGCCACAACGCCATGGGCGTCGTGGCTTCCCCCGATGGGAAGTATCTCTACTATGCGCGCAAGAGCGGCGGCTTTGCCTACAACATGATGAATTTTCCCTGGCAGATTGCGCGCAAGGATCGCAAGACAGGGGACGAAGACATTATCACGCAGGCCCCAGGGGGCGCCGTCCGTCCGGTGCTCTCGCCCGACGGCACCAAGCTCGTCTACGGCACCCGCTATGAGACCGACACCGCTCTCCGCCTCCGCGACCTCAACACCGGCGAAGACCGCTGGCTCATCTATCCTGTCCAGCGGGACGACATGGAGTCCCGCTTCACCCGCGACCTTCTGCCCGCCTATGCCTTCACGCCCGACGGCAAAGAGGTCGTCGCCTCCTTCGGCGGCAAGATTCACCGCGTGAATGTCGAGACGGGCGAGGCGCGCAACATCCCCTTCACGGCGCAGGTCTCGCTCGAGGTGGGGCCGCTGCTTGACTTCCCCACGCGCGTCGAGGAAGGCCCGGTGCGGGCGCGGCTCATTCAAGGACCCGTGCAGTCGCCCGACGGGAAGCGGCTGGCCTTCTCCGCGCTCACGCACCTCTATGTAATGGATCTGCCCAAGGGAGAACCCAAGCGCGTAACGCAAGCCAATGCGCGCGAGTTCCAGCCCGCTTGGTCGCCGGACGGGCAGTGGCTAACCTACGTGACGTGGTCCTATGCCGGTGGGCACATTTGGAAGGCACGCGCGGATGGCAGCGGCGCGCCGCAGCAGTTAACCCGACTCCCCGCCTATTATCGCGACCCGGTCTGGTCGCCCGACGGAACCCGCATCGTCGCCCTCCGCGGGCCGCGGCAGATGCGGGTCGAGCGGCCCGTGGACTTTGGTACGCCGGGCATGGACCTGATCTGGATCCCGGCCGAAGGCGGCGAGGCCAATCTGATTATTCCCGCGCGCGGCGTCGGCGCCCCCCACTTCACCGAGGAGAAGGATCGCATCTACGTCTATTCCGCTCAGGGGCTGATGTCGCTGCGCTATGACGGGACGGATCGGCGCACGCACGTCAAGGTCGTGGGGAGAACCATTGACCCGCCCGATCCGACGCCGGCTGACGATGTCCGCCTCAGCCCCAACGGCCGCCAGGCGTTGGCAATTGTTCACGACCAGCTCTACCTCGTCACCATTCCGCCGGTCGGCGGCGAGACACCGACGGTAAACGTGATGTCGCCATCTGTGCCGGTGAAAAAGCTGACCGAAGTAGGAGCGGACTATGTCGCCTGGGCCGATGGCGGCAAGACCATTACCTGGGGACTCGGCTCCACGTTCTTCCGCCAACCACTGGCCAGCGTCTCGTTTGAGCCGGAGAAGAAAGAAGAGGAGGCAAAGGGAGCGCAGGAGAGCAAGGAGAAGAAGGAAGAAGCCAAGGAAGCCAAGAAGGAGGAGAAAAAGCCGCTCTACGAGGAGATTGAAGTCGCCATCGAGCGACCGCGCTACAAGCCGAGCGGCACGATTGTGCTGCGTGGGGCCAAGGTGATCACCATGAAGGGCGACGAAGTCATGCCCAACGCCGACATCGTCGTCACCGACAACCGCATTGCGGGCGTGGGTCCCCGCGGCCGGGTGCAGATTCCGGCTGGCGCGAGAATTTTCGACGTGCGCGGAACCACCATCATGCCCGGCATGGTGGACGTCCACGCCCACTGGTTCGAGATCAAGCGCGGCGTGCTCGACATGCAGAACTGGGCCTTCCTCGCCAACCTCGCCTATGGTGTCACCGCTGGCCGCGACCCGCAGACGGCGACCAACGATATGTTCGCCTACCAGGATTTGGTCGACATTGGCGAGATGATTGGCCCGCGCGCCTACTCCACCGGCCCGGGGGTTTTCCTCGACACCGACTTCCAGTCGGCCGAGGAGGCCAAGCAGGTGGTAGCCAAGTACAAGAAGTACTACCGCACGCACACGCTCAAGTCCTACATGATCGGCAACCGCAAGCAGCGGCAGTGGATGGTCGAGGCGTGCAAGGAGCACCAGATTATGCCCACCACCGAAGGTGGCCTGGACCTCAAGCTCAACCTCACCCACGCCATTGACGGCTTTGCCGGCAACGAGCACGCCTTCCCCATCGTGCCGCTCTACAAAGATGTCGTCGAGTTGATGGCGAAGACCAAGATCACCTATACCCCCACCTTGCTGGTCGCCTACGGCGGCCCCTGGGCGGAGAACTACTTCTACGAGACCACCGAAGTCCACAATGATTCCAAGCTCCGCCGCTTCATCCCCCACAACCTGCTCGACACCCGCGCCAAGCGCCGGCCCTGGTTCACGAAAGAAGAGCACGTCTTCCCGCGCCTGGCGGCGCAGGCGGCCAAGATCATCCGCGCTGGCGGCCGCGTGGGCATTGGCGGCCACGGGCAACTGCAAGGCATCCAGGTACACTGGGAGGTCTGGGCGCTGCAGAGCGGCGGGCTGACGAATCTGGAGGCACTGCGCGCCGCCACCCTGCACGGCGCCGAAGCCATCGGGATGGCGCAGGACTTGGGCAGCATCGAAGTCGGTAAGCTCGCCGACCTCGTCATCCTGGCCAAGGACCCGCTGGTGGACATTCGCAACACCAACAGCATCCGCTACGTGATGAAGAACGGGGAACTCTTCGAGGGCGATACGCTGAACCAGCTCTGGCCAGCCCAGAAGCCGCTCGAGCCGCTCTGGTGGTGGACGGATTCCCCGCGCATTGCAGCGAACCCGGAATAGCTCCGGCTGCGTCTAATGGAGGAAGAGACGAGGGAGGAGAAGAATGCGTAAACTCGGCATCGGAGTTGCGATTCTGGCTGTGGCAGTTGCCGCCGGCTTCTACGGCTGGCGAGCCTATTCCGGGCCGCCCGCTCCACCGCCGCAGGTGAGCGTGGGGCAGAAGGTGGCCGACTTCACTCTGCCCGACACGCAGGGTCAGCCGCACTCGCTGGCGAGCCTGCGCGGCAGCGCCGGCACGCTGCTGATTTTCATCTCCACTCGCTGCCCGGTATCGAATAACTACAATGAGCGGATGGAGGCGCTGCACCGCGACTACAGTGGCCGCGGCATCCGGCTCGTCGGCATCAACTCCAACCGCACCGAGCCGGTCGAGGAAGTCCGCCGGCACGCGCAGGAAAAAGGGCTGAGCTTCCTCATCCTCAAGGATGAGGGCAACCGCATCGCCGACTACTTCGGCGCCTCGGTGACGCCTGAGGCCTACCTGCTCGATACCCAGGACGTGCTGCGCTACCACGGCCGGCTGGATGCCGATCAGCACGAGCCGAGCCTGAACGCGAACGAACTGCGCAGCGCGCTCGACACCTTCCTGGGCGGCGGCACTCTCGCCGACACCGGCAAGAAAGCGTTCGGCTGCACCATCAAGCGTGTGGGCGGCTAGCCAGCTTCGCCTCGGTGCGGCTGTTCTCGCGGCGCTGCTGGCCCTCGCCTGCCAGAGCGGCCGCGAGCCGATCCCCTCAGCCCAGACGGTGCCCACGCTGGAAGCCGAATGGATTGACTTGGCGGGTTTGAACGAGCGCCTGGCCGCCGAGCGCGGGCGCGTGGTCGTGATCAATTTCTGGGCCACGTGGTGCGAGCCGTGTCGCGAGGAATTCCCGCACCTGATTCGCCTCTACGAGCGCCACTCCCGCCGCGGCCTCAACCTGCTCTCGGTCTCCATTGATAGTCCGCGTGTCCGCGACACCGAAGTCCGCAAGTTCCTCGGCGAGCAGCGCCCGCCGTTTCCGGTCTTCATCAAGACTGCCGGCGATGATGACGCCTTCATCAACGGGATCGATCCGAACTGGAGTGGCGCCGTGCCGATGACCTACATCTACGACCGGCAAGGCCTCCGCCGCCACGCTCTGACCGGGCCGCAGTCGCTCGCCATGCTGGAGAAACTTATCCAGCCCTTGCTGTGACCGCAGCCCGGCGGTTGTCCATCGTGCAGGGCATTGGTAGCATCTTGGACGGGGAATAAAGCGGAAGCGGACGTGGCACTGCAGGCCATCGCGCGCACTCTGTGGCTCTGGCTCCGGCTGATTGTCGGCTTCGGGCTGGTGATCGTCGGCGTCATCGGCCTCTTTCTGCCCGTCCTGCAAGGCATCCTGATGATTCTGGCTGGCCTGGCCATCCTCGGCACCCACTACCACTGGGCGCGCCGCCTGATGAATTACCTGCACACGCGCAAGGCCATGCGCGACCAGCTCTAGCCCCGCGAGCGCTCCGCCGCTTTTCTGCTAGAATCGCTGCGTCTTCCGAACGAGCGATCGACGATGTTTGCACGTCGCTCCCAACTGCTCGGCTTGACCTGCGCCTTGATGGACTTGGCGCTCACGGCCCTCGCCTTCTTCGTCGCCTATTGGGTGCGCGCGATGCTGTTGCCGTGGCTTCTGAGTCCGTGGGCAAGACTGCCGGAGATGTTCCCGCTGGGGGATTACGGGCCGCTCTTCTTCGGGACGCTGCTGGTGTGGCCGGTGGCGGGTTTTTTTCTGGGCATTTATCGCGAGGTTGAACTGCGCGAGCTGCGCCAGCAAGCGTTCGATGTGGGCAAGCTGGTTGCGGTCGGCGTCCTGGCTCTCTACGCAGGCCTTTATGTTTTCAAGGCCGAGTACATCAGCCGGGCCTATGTGCTGACCATCGGCCTCGTGGACGCGGGCGTGCTCGTGGCCGGGCGCTGGGTGCTGTTCACCGCCGGCGCCTGGCTGCGCGAGCGTCTCGAGCGCTACCACTACTTCCTGATCGTGGGCACCGGAGCTGGCGCGCGCGAATTGGCCCAACTGATCGAAGAGAGTGAGCCGCTGGGCTTCCGGCTGGTGGGCTTCGCCGACACGGGCCGGCACCAGGCGCAGTTGCCTCTCGGACTGCGACGCAGCTACCCGGTGCTGCCTCTCGAACAAGTGCCGGAGATTCTCCACCGGCACGTGGTGGACGAAGTGTTGTTTGCTGTTGGCAAGGAAGAGTTGGAGCGGCTGGAACCGCTGCTGCTCAGTTGCGAAGAAGAAGGTGTGAAGGCGCGCATCCAACTGGAATTTCTCCCGCGCACCGTCGCGCGCGTCTATCTCGAGAATCTGCGGCACGTACCCCTGCTGACGTTCACGAGCACGCCGGAGAATGAACTCCACCTGGCGACCAAGCGCCTCGCCGATGTGATTCTCGCCAGCGTCCTGCTGGTGGTGCTTTCTCCGTTGCTGCTGTTGGTTGCCCTGCTGATCAAGCTGACTTCGCCCGGCCCCGTCTTCTACCGGCAGACGCGCTGCGGGCTGGGCGGGCGCCGCTTCACCCTCTACAAGTTTCGCTCGATGGTGGCCGATGCCGACGCCCGCAGAGCAGAAGTCGAAGCGTTAAACGAATTGGACGGGCCCGCGTTCAAGATGGCCGACGATCCCCGCTGCACGCCGCTGGGGCGCTGGCTGCGGAAATTCAGCCTGGATGAGCTACCGCAGTTTTGGAACGTCCTGCGGGGTGATATGTCGTTTGTGGGGCCGCGCCCGCCGCTGCCGGAAGAAGTCGAGCGCTACGCGACCTGGCAGCGGCGACGCCTGCGGATGCGCCCGGGGCTGACTTGCCTGTGGGCGTTGGAAGGGCGAAGCCAGTTGAGTTTTGACCGCTGGATGCGGCTTGATCTGGCTTACATTGATAACTGGTCGCTCTGGCTGGATCTGAAAATTTTCCTCCGAACCATTCCGGTTGTCCTCTTTGGGCGGGGCGCGAGTTAGGCGCACCCACCCAGCCTCGCTCTCCGATTCACCGGCGAGACGCCCGCGCCACCTCAAGTGGATTGCTGCGGCGCGAGTTGGCGGCGCAGTGCCAGCGCCAGACCACAGAGAAACCAGAACAGGAGCACGACCAGCGAGTCGCCGAAATTGTAGTGAACGATGGAGGTGACCAGAAAGCCGCTGGCCGCGCCAAAGATGCCGAGTAGAAGGCCGTAGGCTTCTCGTTCAGGCTGCGCCTGCGCGCGGCGCAGCAGTCCCAGCAGAAGAAACCAGTAGACTGCCATGAGGGCAACCCAGGCGAAGAAGGCAGGCAGACCCAGGTCAACCGCAAGCTGGACAGGGGTGGAGAGGAAGTGGTCGCGGTAGCCCCACTTCTGATAGGCCTCCAGGTTGAACCGCTGCCAGTGGTCGCGGATCATAAACATTCCGACACCGAACCAGGGATGCTCGCGGATGAGGCGCAGGCCGTCGCGCCACATCAGCCTCCGGTAGTCGGTGCTGCCTTCCTCAACTGTGAATAGGCCGACGCTGCGCACGTGCCGCAGCGCAACGTCGGAACCAACCACGGCCAAGACCAGCACGAGCGGCACCAGCGCCCGCACCCAGCGGCGGCGTGCGTGGAACCAGAGTTCGAGCAAGCAGGCGCCAATGGCAGCCAGCCACGGCGCCCGCGTCAGGACAAGAAACAACGTGACGGCGAATACGAGCCAGAGCGCGGCCAAGCCCAGAGTGGGCAGCTTGAAGAAGGTTTCTCGCGTCCGCTTCCAGAGCCGGGCAAGCCAAAGGCCGAAGGCCAGAGCGACCAGCAGTTGCAGGATCACGGCGTAGGTGACGTGATTGCGGATGATGCTGCCGGCGCGGAAGGGTCGGCCGCGGCTGGCGCGGATGCCGAGGGCTTCGAAGCTCGGTGGCCGCGGCAGCCGCTCGGCGGCAATCACAAGGCCGACCGGAGGGCCTTCAGGATGCGCCACCACCAGCCGCAATGGCTCCTCAGGCGGCTTGGCCTGCAGATGCGCGAGAAAGTCCTCCGGGCGGCGCAGCGTGCGGCCGTCCACGCGTAGCAGCGTGTCGCGGTCGAAGAGGCCGGCGCGGTGGAAGAGGGCACCCGGCGTGACGCTGTCAATGCGCAAGCCGATGCCGAAAGTCTGCTGGTAAAGCGAGTAGGCGACATTGGGCAGGCCGGCGAGCAGGAGGACCAGAATCAGTTGCCGAGCGCGGCGCACCGTGTGCACGTTGTGCGCCACCACGAGCACCACGAAAATCAAACCCACCTTCCGCATTCCCACCCAGCTCAGCGCGGGCTGCGGCGACATCGAGGCCGAAACGCCACACAGAATCCAGTAGATGAGGATGGGCAGGTCGAGCGGGGAACTGTAGAGCTTGGAAGCCAGCGGACCGCGCCGGACGGCGATGAGCCGGATGAGCCAGGCGAGGGCGGCAATGCCGTAGGCGATTTCGGTGGCAGCGATCGAGTGCGGAAGCGAGAGGACGAAGACAAACAGGAAGACGGTGATGGTCGTGTCGAGCGCACGCGCCATCGTCAGCGTTGCCTCGCTCATCTGTCAGGCGGACCCGGAACGCTGGAACGCTCGGCGGAGCAGAGCCCACGCGAGGAGCGCGAGAAAGACCGAGTTCGTATAGAGGTAGCGACCCGAGAGATGCACGGGGTCTTGCAGCATCCGATAGAACCACTCCAGCCCCGCACGCTGCATCCAGCCGGGAGCGCGGCGGCGCTTGCCGGCCAGGATGTCAAAGCTTCCTCCCACCGCCTGCCGAATGGGAACGTTGAGTTGCGACCGAAAGCGAGTGAGCCAGAGTTCTTTGTGGGGGCTGCCGAGGGCGACCAGCAAGACATCGGCCAGGCTGGCGTTGATCGCCGCGACCACGCGCTCACTCTCCTCCGCGCGGAAGTAGCCGTGGTGCGTGCCGGCGATGATGATTCCCGGGTAGCGGGACGCCACGCGCCGCACGGCCTTCCCCAGCACCTGTGGGCGTGTGCCGAGGAAGAAGACACGCCAGGCATTTTGCGACGCCAGTGCCAGCGTCACGTGCATCATGTCGGCTCCGGCCAGCCGCTCCGGCACGGGCCTTCCCAGCCAGCGCGCGGCCCACACGAGGGGCTGGCCATCCGGCAGGACTAGGTCGGCGGCTGCGAGCGCGCTCCGCAGATCGGCATCCTGGCGTGCAAGGACGAGCTTATGAACATTGGCGAATAAAATTGTCGTGGCTCGGCGTTCACGGACGCGCCGCACCAGCTCGTCCTGAAATTCTTCGCGGCTGACGGGATGAATGGGACAACCGAGAACCTCAGCCCGGGGCAAGGCCGTAGCACGATCGAGCGCGCCGGTGGCGGCGGGAGTCGAGGTGGTATCAGTGCTCATTGGACCCGGGGACGACGGGCTGCGCCCGGCGGAGGGAATCCAGGATGGCAAAGGTGGCTTCCATGCTGGCCAGGGCATCGGCAAACGGCAAGGCGAGCGGCTGCCCTGCGCGCAGGCAGGAAACGAAATGAGCGACCTCCTCGCGATGACCTTTGCCGGCGGCGCGGACTCGGCGTCGCCGCCCGCGCTGCGCAAGTGTCAGGCTCTCAAAATTGTGAAGGATAGCGGAGCGGCCCCCGCCGAAAACTTCCAGGTGTTCCTTAGGTGTGGCCGCGTCGCCGCTGGCGCAATAGAGGATGGTGGCAACCGAGTCATTGGCGAACTTGAGGTTGACCTGAACGGTGTCGCGGCTGGCGGGTGAACCGGTCTCACCGGGGCTGGTGGCGTAGAGAGAAATGGGTCGCGCTGCGGCCAGGTACGATGCCAGGTCCACAAAGTGGCAGACCTCGCTCAGAATGCGGCCTCCGCCTTGCTCCGCATCGTAGATCCAGTGGTTGCGCGGCAGCGGCCCGGCGTGGACGCGGCAGAGGATGGTGAGCGGCGCGACACCGGCAAAGAATTCTTTGATGCGGCTGACGCCGGGCGCGAAACGGCGATTGAAGCCGACCAGAAGCGCGTGCGGATGCTCCCGATGAACTTCGGCGAGCCGCGTTAGGTCTTCCCGGCGGATGGCGAGGGGTTTTTCGACAAAGACGTTCTTCCCGCGCGTCAGGGCAGCCTCTACGAGCCGCGCGTGCAGGTCGTGCCGAGTGGCAATGAAGATCGCATTGATGTTGCGGTCGTTGAGGATTTCCTCGCTGTTCGTGGTGCAGTAGCCGAACCCGAAGCGCTCGGCGACGCGGCGGGCACTGGGTCCGGTGGCATTGCACACGCCGGCCAGGGTTACGTCTTCTTGCCCCTGCAAGTGCGGCAGGAGGTAGGACTGGGCAAAGTGTCCCGCCCCGATGAAGCCCACGCGAACCGTTCCCACGCGGGCGGGAGCCGGAGAAATCTCGTAGCGCGTGCGCGGTGGCTCTTTAGGGGCAGGGTAGTCGAGCAGCACCGCCAGGCCAGGTTCGGCCGCGCCCCTCACGTGCGCGTAGGCCTGCTCGGCCTGAGCGATGGGATAGCGATGGGTGATGAGCGGGGCGACCTGCACTTTCTTCTCAGCCAGCAGTTCGACGAAGGCTTCCATATTGCGGCGCTCGGTCCAGCGGACGTAGCCGACGGGGTAGTCAATGCCGGCTTCTTCGTAGAGCGGGTCGTAGCGGCCGGGGCCGTAGGAGCGCGACATCCGCAGGTCGAGTTCTTTTTCATAAAAGGGGCTGCGCGGGATGTCGAGGCGGACGGCGCCGACGATGACGACGACGGCTTTGTCGCGGGCCAGTTCGCCCGCCAGTATCACCGGCTGGTTGGACTCGCTGGCGGCAGTGACCAGTACGCGGTCGAGTCCCACGCCTGCCGTGAACGCACCCACAGCCGCGGCCGCCTGCTCGGGGCCGGCTGTGGTCGCTCCCAACTCTTCCGCCCGGCGGCGGCGGTCGGCGAGCAAGTCCACGCCGAAGACGCGCGCCCCCGCGGCCTTGAGAATCTGTACCGTCAGCAGACCGACCAAGCCCAGCCCGATGACGCCCACGCGGTCGCCCACCGAGACCTCCGCCTGGCGGAGGCCTTGAAGGGCAATGGCGCCGACCGTGGTGAACGCGCCCTCCTCAAAGCTGACGCTGTCCGGCAGGCGCACGGTGAGTTGCACCGGCACGCAGACGAGTTCGGCGTGTGAGGCATAGCCGGCACCGGCGCAGGCGACGCGCTCGCCGAGGGAAAACTCGGTGGCGTCGGGACTGCGCTCCACCACTACACCCGCGCAACTGTAGCCGAGCGCTTTCAGTTTGCTCAGGCGCGTGCGGACTTTTTCGAACGTGGCGCGCAAGCCTTCCTGCCGGACGCTGTCGAGGACTTTCTTGACCAGGTCGGGTCGGGCGCGGGCCTTGCCGAGGAGGCTGGCGCGGCCCAGCTCGAGCGTGGCGCGCTCCGTCCCGGCGCTGATGAGCGAGCAGACGTTGCGGACGAGGATGGAGCGCGGGCGCAGCGCGGGCGGGGGAACGTCGGCGACTTCGAGCTTGCCTGATTGATAGTCCTGCAGAACCTGTTTCATACGCGCGGGGCAACTCCGGCGAGGCGCCCTCGAGCTGTCATTCTACAGGAAATCGCTATAATCGCGAGACGATGGGAGGCAGCAGGATGCCCTTGCGCGACCTCGACAAGGCGCGCGCTTACCAGCAGTGGACCGTGGACCCCTGCGGGGTCTCGACCAGCCAGCATTCCCCAGGCACACGGGAATTTTTCGCCGACGTGGAACGCTACCGCTACCAGGAGTATGCACCCTGGCTGCCGACGGTGATGGGCTTTGACCGCTACCCCGGGAAGCGCTTGCTGGAAGTGGGCTGCGGGATGGGGACCGACCTGGTACAGTTTGCGCGGGCTGGATCCCGCGTCTGTGGCACCGACCTGACCGTGCGCAGCTTGGAGATCGCACGCCAGCAGTTTGCCGTGGGCGGGTTGAGCGGTCAGTTCCTGAGCTGTGATGCCGAGGCGCTGCCCTTTCCGGACGCGAGCTTCGATGTGGTTTATTCGAACGGCGTGCTGCACCACACGCCGGACACCGCCAAGGCGGTCGCGGAGATTCATCGGGTGCTGAAGCCGGGCGGGACCGCGATCGTGATGCTCTATCACCGGCACTCGCTCTACTACTGGGGGCGGCTGGTTTTCTGGTTTGGTCTTCTGCGGGGCGAGCTCTGGCGCAAGTCGATGCAGGAGATCTTGCGCGAGCGGGTGGAGTACTCGACGAGCGGGGCGCGGCCGCTGGTGAAGGTATACAGCCGGGGTGAAGCGCGGCGTCTCTTCCAAGCATTTCGCCGTGTGGAGGTCAGCGTGCGCCAGTTGACGCTGAATTTTCTCCCACTGCCACGCGCGTGGCAGCGAGTGCTCGCCTTCTGGCTGGAACCGCTGGCGGGCTGGAACCTCATTATCAAGGCCCAGAAGTAACCACTTTTTCCCTGTTTATCAGTGACGAGAGCGAAATGCCCGCTGTTTCCCGCCCCAGAATGGTCATATGGGGTGGCATCATCGGATTCGTTCGAGCAGCAGGCGGAGTTCATCCCGACGCGGGCGAAACAGGTCGCTGAGATCTGTGCGTGACTGGTGGCGATAGAGGCGCAGAATCAGGAGGAACACAAAGCTGTAGGTCAGCGTGGAGACAACCGCGGCGGCCACCATTCCCCAGCGCGGGATGGCGTAGAGGTTGGCCAACAGATTGAGAAGGAAGCCGCCGCCCCAGATGTAGACCATCCCCCAGGGATACCCCGTACCGGCCAGGTGGTGGGCGAGGACGACCTGCAAGCTCAGAAGAAAAATTCCCGGCAAAAGAATCAGAAACATGGTTCCCGCCTGCGCAAACTCCCGGCCGTAGAAGAAGACCACCAGCGGCCGGGCCAGCAGGGCCGCGAGGGCACAGACGAGGAGGAGTAAAGGTGTCACGTGGCGCATCACTTTGGGCGTGAGTTGCTGGCCGCCGGCCGGGTCGCTTGAGACCAGCGGGAAGAGCGCCGTGCCCAGCAGAGCGGGAAGCAAGAGCATCTGTTCGGAGAGCAGCCCGGCAACCGAGTAGATTCCGCCGGCTGACGTGCCGACGAAATAGTTGACGAGCAGAATGTCCGAGCGCAGCACGAGGAAGCCGAAGAGGGAAGTCAAGTAGGCACGAACGCCGTAGCGGAGTGCAGATTTCAAGAGGGATTCTTGGGCCGGACGGGCAGGGCGTCCGACGATCTGCCGGCTATAGAGGGCGTAGCCGATGCCGGTGGCGACTTGGGCCAGTGTCCAGAGAAGGACGAACGTCGTCAGGCCCGTGTGGAAACGGAGTAGGGCGAGGGCCGTGGCGACGAGCAAGGCCAGCCGGCCCATGACCTCGATGCTCAAGTACGCCCGGGTGCGATGCAGCCCGAGCAGAAGCCCTTGCAGCAGCAGCGTGGCGAGAAGAAAAGGGATGGCCAGGGTGAAGATGAGGAAGTTCCGGGGGTCTAGCTCTCCCCACAGGGGGGGAGAAAAATGTGCGAGAGCCACAAGGTTACCGGCCAGCGCCGCGCCAACCACGAGTGACCACAGCATGGAATGCCTCGCGAGGGTGGAGGCCCGGTTTGGATTGCCGGCGACGAGATAGGTGTTCGCGGCGTGCAGGCCGCAGTTGCCGACTTGCACCGCCACTCCGGTGACCACCAAGATCGTGGCGTACACCCCCTGACCGCCGGGGCCAAGCGTGCGGCTCACCAGAATGGTCAGGGCAAAGAGAGCGGCGATACCGGCCCCACGCAGCAGGCTGATGTGACCGAAGCCAGTTTGAAAACGGTTGAAGAGAGTGTCGGCAGGCGAGGAGGCTTCGAGTGTTGCGTCATCCATTGCTTGGTGTATATCGGCAAGCCACTGTAGCGAAAAGAAAGCAGGCGGGCAAGAAAGGCAGCTTGCGAAGGTAGTTCGCTTTCCAGTAGAGTCGCGAACGGGCGGCGAGAATGCTTTCGGGTCATTCGATTGTGTGTTTTGGCGGGGAGGATTGGTGGTACCACCATCCGCACTCGAAGACCCACCTGTTGAAGCGTCTGGCACCGGCGAATCGCGTACTGTTCGTCAATTCGATTTCCATGGGGCTGCCGCGCGTCTCGGCGCCGGATTTTTTCCTGAAGATTCGGCGCAAGCTCAGGAGCTACGCGCGCTTCTTGCGCCGTACCCCGGAAGGGATCGTCGTGTTGACGCCGCTGGTGATTCCTGCCTTCGGATCCTCTGCGCTGCGGCGGCTGAACCGGGCGCTGCTGGCGCGGCAACTGCGGTGGGTGCTGCGCCGCTACGGCATGACGCGGCCGCTGCTGTGGGTGGCAATTCCGACCGCCGCGGACCTGGTGGGGACTCTTGGCGAACAGTTCGTCATCTACCAGGTCTCTGACAAGTACGACGCCAACACGATGGATCACAGCCTTTCGCCCGCCCTCATCCAGCAGTTGCATCAGGGATTGCTGGAGAAGGCCGACCTCGTGCTCTATTCGGGGCGCCGCTTGTTTGACGAGGCGCGCGAGCATCGCGAGAAGTCGCGGTTCCTGGAGCAGGGGGTGGACTTCGCGCATTTTGCGCGCGCGGGAGAACTGGCGGGGAGTCCGCCGCCGGAGCTGGCCGGGTTGAAGCGGCCGATTCTGGGCTACTTCGGCGCGCTCGATTTTGTGATTGACCAGGACTTGGTGCGGTATGTAGCGGCGCAGCGGCCGGAGTGGTCCTGGGTGTTCATCGGGCTGAAGTCGAATATGCTGCAGATCGAAGACCTGCCGAACGTGCGGGTGCTGGGGCCGCGGCCGTATGCGGAGATGCCGCGCTACGCCGCGGCCTTCGACGTCTGCGTGCTGCCGTGGGACTTGCGCAACCAGTTTGTGGCCTACGGGAGCGCCATCAAGGTGCGCGAGTACCTGGCCTCAGGCAAGCCGGTCGTCATCATGGCGCTGCCGGAGTACGAGTCCTGGGGAAGCGTGCTGCGCATCGCGCGCAGCTACGACGAATTCGTTGCCCAGGTCGAAGACGCCTTGGCCGAGCGCGACCCCGGAGCAGCCCGCCGGCGGCAGGAAAGCGTGAGGCCACACACCTGGGACGTTCGGGTGGAGCAGTTGAGCGCGTGGATAGAGCAGAGTCTGGCAGAAAGACAGAAAATAGAAAAGAGAAAATAGAAAATCGAAAAGTGGAGGCCTGCGAGAGGGTCAGGAGGCGAGGGGGTGGCGGGATTCGATCCAGCGCTCGTGCCAGAGGACGAAGTTGAGCAGGAACCAGGCGCGGCTGGCGCGGCGCGAGTGGAGCAGCGTTTCGACACCGCTTGGATCAAAGTAAGGTGTTCGCCGCAGAAACTCTGACAGTTTCCCGGCCGTAAATTTCCCCAGCGACTGCTGGAACCACGCCGCCAGCGGCACGCCGAAGCCTTGCTTCTTCCGGTAGACAATATCTTCGGGCAGAACTTTGCGGACGGCTTTTTTCAGCAAGGCCTTGGCGTGGCCGTTGCCGATTTTGACGGCCTGAGGCAGCGACATCACATACTCGACGAACTTGTGGTCGAGGAAGGGGACGCGGCCTTCGACCGAGCAGGCCATCGTCATCTTGTCCACGCGCATCAGCAGCAGCTCGGGGAGACGAAGGTGGAGGTCGAGGTAGCTCATAAAGTTGAAGAAGTCGGGATGGGGCGAGAGTTCAAGGAAGCGGCGATAGAAGGGCTCGATGACTTGATAGGAGGAGAGGTCTGCGTGCCGGCGGCGGAAGTCAGCCGAGAGCAATTCGTTCTTCAGCCGCTCGCCGTAGGCTTCGGCGCCACCCCAGAAGATGATCTGGCCGTTACAGGCGCGGCGCATGATTTCGTAGGCGTGGTGGCGGGGCTGCACCAGGGCGACGAGGCCGAGGGCAGCGCGCCGCAGAGGCCGCGGCCAGCGCTGATAGAACCGACCCAGTTGCTGGAGGCGCAGCAGGAGAATCCACTGGGGGTAGGCGAAGAGTTCGTCGCTGCCTTCCCCGACCTGGCAGACGGTGACGCTATTGTCCTTGGCGAGCTTGGCCACGTAGTAGACAGGGACGCAGACCGGGTCGGCGATGGGCTCGTCCTGGTGGTGGATGAGCAGCGGGAGGAAATCGAGGAAGTCTTTTTCATCAATGATGACTTCGTGGTGATGGGTGCCGAAGAGGTGGGCGACGCGGCGGGCGGAGTCGAATTCGTTGTAGGCCGGTTGGCCGCGGAAGCCGATGGAGAAGGTTTCCACGGGACGGTCGATCAACTCGGCCATCAGGGCGACGTTGGTGCTGGAGTCAATGCCGCCGGAAAGGAAGACGCCGAAGGGGACGTCGCTGACCATGCGGAGCTTGACGGACTCACGCAGCAGGGCGAGGATGCGCTCGGAAGCCTCCTCCGGGGTGACGTTCGGGGGAGCCGGCGAGTCGCCGGAAAAAACATCCCAGTATTCTTCCAGATGAGCGTTGCCCTGGCGGTCAACGGTGAGGGTGTGGCCGGGAGGGAGCTTGTGGATGTCGGCAAAGAGCGTCTGGGGCGCGGGGGTGGTGAGGAAGGTGAGGTAATGGTAGAGAGCGCGCTCGTTGAGGCGCGGGGTGAAGTCGGGATGGGCGAGCAGGGCCTTGATTTCGGAGGCAAAGAAGAAGCGGCCGTTGGCGAAGGCATAGTAGAGGGGTTTGACGCCGATGCGGTCGCGGGCGAGAAAGAGGCGTTCGGCGCGGGCGTCCCAGAGGGCGAAGGCAAACATGCCGCGCAGGCGACGCAGCAGAGCGGGGCCGTGCCGCTCGTAGAGATAGAGCAGGACTTCGGTGTCGCTCTGCGAGCGGAAGCGGCAGCCAGCCTGCTCCAGCTCGCTGCGGAGTTCGCGGAAGTTGTAGATTTCGCCGTTGTAGACGATGCGGAGGGCGCCGTCGGGCGTGCTCATGGGTTGGTTGCCGGCGGCGGAGAGGTCGAGGATGGCAAGCCGCCGGAAGCCGAGGCCGAGGCGGCGGTCGGGGGAGATGAAGAGTCCTTCCGCATCGGGCCCGCGATGATGGAGGGTTTCGCGCATGCGGGTGAGAAGCGCGGGATCGAGAGCAGGGGACTGGCTGGCGTAGTCGAAAATGCCAACGATGCCGCACATAAGCCCCGAAAGCCTTCGGGTGGGTCTATTATAATGACGTGATTTCATTCCGCAGGGGAATCTGCCGGTGAAGAAGCGCGGTGGCCGGATGCGGGTGCTGGTAGCGGCGGGGGCACGCCCGAACTTTGTGAAGGTCGCGCCGCTGCTGCGCGCGTTTCGCCATTATCGGGACATCGAAGCGCTGCTGGTGCACACGGGGCAGCACTATTCGAAGGCGATGTCAGCGGTCTTCTTCCGCGATCTGGAAATACCGCCGCCGGGCGTGAACCTCGAGGTAGGGTCGGGCAGCCACGCCCGGCAAACGGGGGAGGTGATGAAGCGGTTCGAGCCGGTGGTGGAACAATTCCGGCCCGATGTAGTCGTCGTGGTGGGGGATGTGAATTCGACGCTGGCGTGCGCGCTGACGGCGGCCAAGCTCGGCGTGCGGGTCGCGCACGTGGAGGCGGGGCTGCGCAGCTTCGACCGGACGATGCCGGAGGAAATCAATCGGCTGCTCACCGACCAGGTGTCGGACTTTCTGTTTGCCACCGAGCCCAGCGCGGTGCGGAATCTGCGGCGCGAAGGGATTCCCGGGCGGAAGATTCACCTGGTAGGAAACATCATGGTGGATGCCCTGCGATACTATCTGCCGCGAGCCACACAAGCGGGGGCGAGGCAGCGATTGGGGCTGGTGGAGAAGCGCAACGGGAATGTGCGGGATTACATCCTGCTGACACTGCACCGGCCTTCGAACGTGGACGACGTCGGGCAACTGCGGCGGATCTTGCAGGCGGTGGTGCGGTTGGGGGAGCGCTGCCCGGTGATTTTTCCCGTGCATCCGCGCACGCGCCGGCAGGCAGCGGCCGCGGGACTCGACGGGCTGCTGCGCGGCAGCGGCCGCGATTCCATCGGAGCAGGGGTGCGGACCACGGCGCCGCTCGGCTATCTCGAGTTTCTCGACTTGCTGAGCCGGGCGCGGCTGGTGCTGACGGATTCCGGCGGCGTGCAAGAGGAAACTACGGCATTGAGGATTCCGTGCCTGACGTTGCGGGAGAATACCGAGCGGCCGATTACGGTGACGATGGGCAGCAATCAACTGGTGGGGACAGACCCGGAACGCATCTGGCGGGCCGCCACGCGGGTAGTGGAGCGTGGCCAGTCTCGGGGACGGGTGCCCCGGCTCTGGGACGGACGCACAGCCGGGCGGATTGTGCGAGTTTTGCGGAGGGCGTTTCGCTAAGTCGCTGAGGGAGAAGGGGCTAGGCATGGATGGGTCGGGCAAGGCTTTTTCCCCGGAATGGGACACTTCGCACTTCGCTTCAGTGCAGGTAAAACCCCAAGAACCGCATCGTCCGTACCGTCCGTATCAACCGTACGAACCGTACCGTCCGTAGACAGGGAAGGGGCAGAGTGGTAACTAGTGAGTGGTGGCTGGTGACCCGTGTCCGGTGAAGGGGCCGAGGAAGCAAAGGAGGCAGAGGAGAAGGATGAGAGAGGCGATTCTGATGAGCGGATTTCTCCGGTTCGCTTCGCTCCGGGCAGGCCCGCGCCCGTTGGCCAGCGGGAGGGCTCGGGGGTCGAGCCCGGTGCGACGGCATTCAACGCGATACGACGAGACCCGGCCGGAAACGACGCGATGATGTCGCCTTCCACCGCCAGAATTCCATGGTTTGACTTTGGTGTTTCCCGGGGATGGAGAAACTCGGAAGAGAGGAGAGAGCGATGAGGCGAATTCTGCAGGCAAGCCTGCTCGCGTTGCTGGGCGGGCTTCTGCTGGCGGCGCACGATACTTGGCTGGTGACGGAGACCTTTTTTGTCGCGCCGAGCGCCCGCGTGCAAGTGGCATTGAACACGAGCGAGGATTTCCCGAAGCCCGAGGCGGCGCCGACGCCGGACCGGATTACGAGTTTTTTCATCCAGGGCCGCAGCCGCGTTCCTGTGACCGGCTACCGGGTGGAAGGAGATTCGCTGGTGGCTGACATCGAGGTGGGTGACGCGGGGCACTATGTGGTGGCGGCCACGACGCGGCCGCGCATGCTCGTACTGCCAGCCAAGGATTTCAACCAGTATGTGAGCGAGGAAGGATTGACCCAGATTCTGGCGCTACGTCAGCAGCGCGGCCAAGCAGAGACGCCCGGCCGGGAAAGCTACAGCAAGATCGCCAAGCTCGCGCTCTGCGCAGGCGAGCCCGAATCGGGCGAGTCATCGGATGAGAACTTTCGGCAGCCGCTCGGTTTGAGGCTGGAGATAGTCCCGTTGGCGAGCCCGTGCCGCCTGCGCGTAGGCGACACACTGCCGGTGCAGGTCGTGTTCGATGGCCAGCCGCTCGTTGGCGTACAGGTAGGAGCCGGTTATGCCGGCGTGCACGGGCACCACTATCCCGTGTGGCTCAAGACCGACGCGGAGGGACGCGCTGCGATTCCGCTGGACCGCTCGGGGCCGTGGTTTGTGCGGACGTTGCACATGATTCCTGCGAGCCGCGCCGAGGCTGATTGGGAAAGCTGGTTTTCGACCCTGACCTTCGCGGTGCGCTGAGACACGATGGCGATGGTGGACATTCATACGCACATCCTCCCGGGCGTGGATGACGGTGCCGAGAGCCTGGAAGAAGCCGTCGCCATGGTGGCGATAGCAGCCGCCGACGGGACGAGCGCGATGGTGGCCACGCCGCACTGCAACGCCCTCTATCCGTTCATGCGGGAGAAAAACGAAAAGCTGCTGGCGGAGTTGCGCGACGCTGTGGGCGTGCGGATGGAGCTGGCGTTGGGCTGTGATTTTCATTTGAGCTATGAGAACCTGCAGGCGGTTCTGGCCGGCGACCGCAGCCACACCGTGAATCGGGGGCCGTACCTGCTGATCGAGCTGGCTGACTACGCGCTGCCGCCGCAAGTGGCCGAGAGTCTGCACCAGTTGCGCGTCCAGGGTCTCGTTCCCATCATCACGCATCCCGAACGCAACCCGCTGCTGCAACGCCGGGGTATGAAGCTGTTGCGGCAGTTGATCGCGATGGGATGCCCGCTCCAGATTACCGGCGGCTCGTTGCTCGGCCAGTTTGGCGAGGCTGCCAAGCGCATGGCGCAGGAGTTGCTGGAGAACGAGATGGTGCACGTGGTGGCGAGTGATGCGCACGATGCGAAGAACCGCCCGCCGCGGCTCTCGGAGGCCTATGCAGCAGTGGCGAAGGGTTGCGGTGTGGCGCGCGCGCAGGCACTCTTCAGCGACAACCCGCGCGCGGTGACGGAGGGCAAACAGCTTCCCTACTGTCCGGAACCAGCCCCACCGCGTCGGCGGCGATTTATCTTTTTCGGTTTCTAGATGCAGCGGGAGATAACTGCTGCTCGACGAGCTCGCAGAAAATGTGACCGAGCAGCGCATGGGCTTCTTGGATTCGCTGCGTATCGCGCGAGGGCACGGCAACCAGATGGCGGGCCACGCGACGCAACGCGCGCGTATGGGCGCCGCAGAGAGCAACCGTCACGCAGCCGAGCGTGCGGGCGCGGGCCAGGGCGCGCACAACGTTCGGCGAGCGGCCGCTGGTGGTAATACCGACCGCGACGTCGCCGGGGCGCGCCAGCGCCTCGATTTGACGAAGGAAAATCTCTTCGAATCCATAGTCGTTGCCCACCGAGGTCAGCACGGAGGTGTCGGTCGTCAGCGCGACAGCGGGAAGCGCAGCGCGAGGGCGGCGAAACCGTCCCACGAGCTCGGCTGCGATGTGTTGCGCATCGGCCGCACTGCCGCCGTTGCCAAACAGATAGAGACGCCGACCGCTGGCCAGGGCGCGGAGCGTGGCTCGCACCCAGTCGGCCAGCGCGCCCAGTTCGCTCTCTCCCAACTGCTGCTTGACAGCGCAACTGGCGGCAACCTCGCGCCGCGCAAATTCAACGGCGCGGCGACGGTCCAGGCCAAACGAGCGGCGCTTCATCCGCGTGGGAACCTCCGTGCATCAACCGGGCGACTCTATCACAGAGACAGTGCCTCAATCGCTGATGACCTGAAGGGCTTCTTCGAATTTCTTGAAGGGTGGGATGAGATAGACGCCGGCGGCTTCGCGGCGAGCCCAAGCGTAGAGTGTGCGCGCCAGCTCGAATCCGCATTCGCGGGCGCCGGTCCCAGCCTGCTCGAGTGCTTCGAGCACGTGCTCCGGGATCGATATTCCGGGAACTTCATTGTTCAGACGCACCGCCAGCTTGTGGCTGGTGAGCGGCCAGATGCCAATCAGCACCGGGATCGGCGGCTTGCCTCCCAGCCGCTGCAGGAATTTGTACCAGACCTCTGGATCGAAGATCGGCTGGGTCATGGCAAAGTGCGTCCCCGCTTCGACCTTTTGCTCAAACCGTCGGATCTCTTCGTCGAGATCGTCCGCCACGGGATTGACGGCAACGCCGATGGTGAAGTTCGTGCCGCCGCCCAGTGCGCGGCCCGCCCAGTCGGTTCCTTCGTTCAACCGCCGGATAATGCGCACCAGCCCGATCGCATCCACCTCGTACACGCCGGCTACTTCGGGATGGTCTCCGAGAACCGGTGGGTCGCCCGTAATGGCAAGGATGTTGCGCAAGCCGCCGACCGCCCAGGCGCCGAGCAGTTGCGCCTGCAGGCCGATGATGTTGGCATCGCGCGTGGTCAGATGCGGGATCGTTTCCATCCCCGCCCGCTCGATGGCGGCGGCCAACAGCAGCGCGTCCATTCCCACGCGCGCCAGCGTCCCGCTGTTGATGTCAACCACATCGACACGGCCGGAGCGCCGGAACTCGGCGACCGCCTCCAGAATCCGGTCCAGGTGCACACCCTTGGGCGGATCCAGCTCGACCGAAACGACAAACTGGCCGGCCTGAAGCTTGCGGTAGAGTCCGGAGACCGGTTCGGTTTTGGGTGTTGGGGGAGCGGGCGCTTCAAGGACAACGGCGGCGGACGGGCGCAGGTCGCGGCGGGGCGCCAGATCGCGCACTGCCTGCGCGATGGCGCGAATGTGCTCGGGGGTGGTGCCGCAACAGCCGCCAATGATACTGGCGCCCGCGGTCACAGCCTCGCGGGCGAAACTCGCGAAGTAGGCGGGCGTGGCTCTGGGATAAACGACGCGGTCGCCCACACGCTGCGGGAATCCCACGTTGGGCTGCACCGACAGGCTGATCCCGTCCACTTGCGCCATCGCCCGCAACACGTCCAGCATCGCCTGGGGACCAATGCTGCAATTGGCTCCGATCACGGCCACTCCGAGCCCCTTCAACTTCTCGGTTGCCGTGCCTGCCTCGTCTCCGCCCAGCGTGCGTCCTTCTTCGTTGTAGGCAAGCTGCGCGATAATGGGCAGGCTCGACTGTCCCCGCACCGCCTCAATCGCCCAGGTCAGCTCTTCCAGATCCGGAAAAGTCTCCAGGATGTAGAGGTCCACGCCTCGCTCTTCGAGCGGCGCCGCCTGCTCGGCGAATACCTGCCGGGCGTGCGCGGCCGTCTCCGGCTCTGCTGCGCGTCCCACGCGGGTTCGCCAGCCGGCTCCCAACGGGCCGATTGAGCCGGCAATCCAGACCGAGACTCCCGAGACCTCGCGCGCTTCCCGCGCCAGCTTGACGGCCCGCTGGTTGATCTCTCCCACCCGGTCGGCTAGGCCGTGCGGGGCCAGCTTGAGTCGGTTGGCCCCAAAGGTGTTTGTTTCGATGAGGCGTGCCCCGGCCTCGATGTAGTTCAAATGCACCCGCAGCACCACCTCTGGCTGCAGCAGGTTCAACTCCTCGAAACAGCGCGTCGGCCCGGCCAACTCATAAAGCTGTGAGCCCATCGCGCCGTCGCAAACCAGCACGCTGCTCTCCAGCAACTCCTTGAGTTCGTCGGTCTTCATCCCAACCCTTCCCCGTAAAGCCCGGGGCAAGCATTCTAGCCTTGCCCACACGGGGTGTAAACTCGGCGAAAGATTGAGGCACCGCTGTGACTTTTGTGGCTGGCTGGTAGGTAGTTTTCCAACCATTCTGGTTCTTCATTCCTGAAACGGAACGGGTGCCGGTCGGGACAACTGCGCGCCTTGTGCTAACCATTTCTTTCAGAGGGGGTTAGCGGCGGCGGGCTTGGCTGGCAACGTGCTGACTGCGCAGTGGTGGGTTTACCGCGACCTCTTCGCTTGAGGTGCTTGTGATGAGAACAAATCTGTCGAGGGCGCCCCTGGCGCTGCTGCTGGCGAGCTTGCTGACTTGGCTGCCGGTGACGGATCTGCGCGCTGGGAATGCCGGTATGGGCAAGATGATTCCGCAAGGCACGGTGGCCGTGAATGGCACGCGGCTCACAGTGGAGACAACGCTCTACGCAGGAGACACGGTCAGCACGCAAAGCGACGGCGTGGCGCTTGTGCTCTTGCCCAGAGGTGATCAGCTCCACGTGGGACCGGCGAGTGAACTCCAGGTGCATGCCAGCGAGGGAAAGTGGGTCGCGCGGCTGGCTCGCGGAGCAGTGCTGGCGCGCAGCGGCAACAGCGAAACGGTTTCGGTAGAAGCGCGCGGACTCTCGATCACGCCCGCGGGAGCGGTGCGCTATGAGGTTGTGCTCGCCGAGAATGCGGTTCTGCTGGCCACGCAGGACGGAACGGTTACGGTTCGCGGCGGCCACCAGACCTTTACGGTGGCGGCTGGACAGGCCGTGCGCTTTGAGCGAGCCACCTCGTCCCCCGCTTCTCGAGTGCCCAACGCGAACCGGCTGACTGATACCGCCGCGGCCTGGATTGCGGTGGCGGCAGCGGCGGGGACAGCGATCGGTGGCTGGCTGATTGCCATCGCTACCAGAGCACCGGAATGCAGCCCGACGCTAAGCCCTACGTTCCCCTGTCGCCCGTGAGCTCGGTGAAGCTTGCGCGTGCGTTGAATACTCCTGGTGGCATTGGCCCCGAAATCCACCCGGGAAGTGGAAACTCGATGAGCATGCAACGAGTCTGGGCGGTGTTTCTCGTAGTGGCGTTGCTCTCAGGCCCTGTTTCGTATCTGAGAGCAAGTAGTGCGGCGCTGGGAAGGATGATCCCTCACAGTTCTGCGCAGCTAAACGGCGTCACGGTCTACTTGGAATCCACGGTTTTCTCAGGCGACGTTGTAAACACTCCCTCTGATAGCTTTGCCGTATTCCTCCTGGCCCGTGGCAACCAGTTGCAGCTAGGACCTGCAAGCGAAGTGCGGCTCGTGCAGGCCGAAGCCGCCCCGGTCGTGGTTCTGGAGCGGGGCGCGGTTCTCGTTGGCAGAGGCGAGGGCAAACCGATTGCCGTTCAAGCCCGCGGCTTGTTGCTCCGTCCTCAAGGGGTAGGTCGCTACGAAGTGGCGGTGACGGAGAAGGGTGTCGTGGTCGCGGCGACAGATTCGGACGTCACCGTTCATGCCGCGAATCAGTCCTTCCTGGTCGCAGCCGGGAAAGCGATGCGATTTGAGGTTGCAGATGGCCCCCAGAGGCCGGTTGGGGCCAGAGCCGACGACGGTGTTGCGTGGGGCGTGATCTTGGGTGCGAGCATCGCTGCCGGCGCCGCCGGGGTGCTGCTCGGCTGGCTGATTGCCAACAACCGAGCTCAAGACAGATGCTTGCAGCGAGTTCGGGCAATCAGTCCGACAGCGCCCGAGAGTGTGTGTGACTTCTAGCTCGGCTCCGGGGCTTGAGGCTCAGCAGAGGCTGGCGCGGGGGAATAGGGTCGTTGCCGGATGAATAGGGTTGCGAGTGAAGCAAGCGTCACGTTCCCTCCACGTAGATTGCTGCTCGGTAGCGTTAGGGCGTTCAGCTGCGCGCTCATAATCTCTTTCCTGCTCTGCGACCTTTTCCCAGCTGCTTGCGCACAAGAAGCTCTCCGGCCCCGTAGCGGTCAGGAGTTGCGGAGCACGCAGGAGTGGAACCGGCGGTTAGGGGAGTTGCAGGGGCAGGTA
>JBBIPK010000034.1:0-35852 GCA_037442885.1 Acidobacteriota bacterium
GGAGGATTCGAACCTCCGTAGCCCGCAAGGGGCGGCAGATTTACAGTCTGCTGCCTTTAGCCACTCGGCCACCCGTCCACGCGCGTTCCACCGCCCTGCTGACGGGCCTGTTGGCGACGCGCAGGCGCGGAGTGGCAGAGCGAGAGAGGCTCGCAGAGAATCAAAATCGGGACCCGTGCGGGCCCCGCAGAAGGAACTCACCCCTGTTGTCCAACCAGTGCCCAACGAGCCGCGCCGTACGCCTGCTGTCGCCGAGCCAATCTCGCTGTCGCCGGGAGACTGGCTCCGTGCCAGGCGGCGCCGAATGGCTAGGCCGCCTGGAGTCCCGCCCTCTGCGGGACGAGCTGGCGAAGGGATTCGAACCCCCGACCCTCTGATTACAAATCAGATGCTCTACCGCTGAGCTACGCCAGCCGACAAACGATAAAATATAGTCTTTGGGAGGCAGAATTGCAAGGGGTTTTTCTGGCCCACACAGTTTTTGACCCGGCCACCGCCTAGCCTATACTTCCAGGTCCGAGATGTCTCCCCGAACCATTTGGCTGCTGATTTTCTTGGTTGCGCTGAGTCTGGTGGGGCTTGCGGTCTGGTTCTGGCCAGGCCCGGGGACGCCGGCGGCCGGTCCGGTCGACGAGCCGGGGCTGGAGTGGTTGCCCGCCGAGGCGGTGGCTGTAGCCAGCGTGCATGTGGAGGACCTTCGCCAGCAGAGTTGGCTGGTTGAGTTGATCAACCGCGTGGCACCCGCGGAGGAGGAAGCCGACTACCGGGAGTTTGTAGCGGCGACGCAGTTTGACTACGCGCGGGATCTCGACCGCCTGTGGCTGGCAGTGTTGCCGGGAGCGGGCCGCGGGGAGCTGGTGGCGGTAGCTCTAGGCAGGTTTGATGCGCAGAGAATCGAAACCTATGCGTTGCGGCACGGGGGACAGAAGATTTCTATCGGTGGGACGCCAGCCATTCTTTCGGCCAGCGGCGCAGACAGGCCGGGAGTCGCCTTTGCCTTCCTCGACGCCGAGCGCGTGGTGCTGGCCGAAAACGTTTCGGGTCTGGAAA
Organism: Acidobacteriota bacterium; assembly: GCA_037442885.1. Lineage (GTDB taxonomy): Bacteria > Acidobacteriota > Terriglobia > Acidiferrales > 2-02-FULL-67-57 > JACQTG01. Next base: position 1,051 of record JBBIPK010000034.1, read on the forward strand.
AAGTCCTGGCCTGCGTGCGGGAAGCGACGCCCTCGGTGGTGAGCGCGGAGAGCCGGCGCGTGCGCCTGGAGCGGTTTGCCGCCGGTCTGAACGCCTGGGCCATGAGCGAAGACGTGGCGCGCTGGCCCCCGGGCCTCAACGCGCAGCCAGAGATTGCGGCCCAATTGCGGTGGGCGGCAGCAGGCGCGCGAGCGACCGCCGGTGGCATTGAAGTCATCGCGGAGGCAGAGACCCACGACCCGGCGCAGGCCGCCAAGCTCAGAGTGGTGCTCGAAACCTACGGGCTGGCAGCGCGCGCCTTGCTGAGCGTGAAAGACGACCCCGTGAGCAAGGCGCTGCGCGAAATCCTGGGTGCAACCTCCCTCGAGCAGCGCGGGAACTCCCTCGCCCTGCGGGCGACGATTTCCCGCGAGGCACTCGCCGGACTGCTGACGGCGCAGGCGACCGTCTGGCCGCCCGAGGCTGGAAAACAGAAGACAGAAAGTAGAAAATAGGCGCGACCCAAGCTCAGGACGGATCAAGACTGATCTCGTCGGACAGAAGCGGAGCGAATCGGATGAAGAAGGCAGGTGAGGCACCCCGGGGCGTACGGATCGGGGACGAAGCGCTGAAGGCGAAGACGGGGAAAAACTGGAGCGAATGGTTCGCGGCGCTCGACCGCGCGGGCGCCGCCCAGATGAACCACACCGCGATCGCCAACCACCTCCACAGCCAGCTCGGTTGTCCGGCCTGGTGGAGCGAGATGGTGGCGGTGGGCTACGAGCAGGCGCGCGGCCTGCGCGAGAAGTACCAGCGGCCGGAGGGCTACTCCATCAGCAAGAGCAAAGTATTGGCTGCGCCGCTGGGTCGCCTGTTCGATGCCTGGCAGAACGCGCGCACGCGGGCGCGCTGGCTGAAGGAACCCCTCACCATCCGCAAGGCCACGCGCAACAAATCGCTGCGCATCACCTGGGCCGACGGCAAGACCAGCCTCGAGGTGCTCTTCTATCCCAAGGGAGCAGGGAAGAGCCAGGTCGTCGTCCAGCACAGCAAACTGGCCGACGCCCAGGCGGCCGAGCGGATGAAGGATTTCGGGGGCGCGAAGCTCGAGGGCTTGCGGGGCATCGTCGAGCGCTGAGTGCGCCCAGGCGCGACTGACAACTGAAAACTGAAAACTGACGACTGCAAGCTGATGGCCGACAGCTCAAAGCTGCACGCCACCGCCCTGACCGTGGACACGGGCTGGACAACCACGTCCGACCGCCCCGCCTGCCCGCCAGCTAGTGTGGCGCGGCCTGTCCTGCCTGCTGTAGCGGAACCCTTCAGGGTTCCATCCGGGCCTTGGCAACAGGTGGCGGCGACGAAGCTTTCCTCGTCGGTCTATCTCCGCCATTCTTTCACTGCACGCCTGCTTGCCCGCCTGGCACTGTGGCCGGGCCTGCCCGCAAGTGCCCGCTGAGCGGGTCTGCCACTCGCCTTCTCCCTGAAAAACTGACAACCGAGAACTGACGCCTGACAACTGACCGCTGCCTTGTCCTGAGGAGCCAGGCGACGAAAGACCGCTCACGGCTGAAAGCGCGGAAGACCCTGGGGCGGGGCCCAGTGGCGAGCTCAGTCCTCACCTCACCGCTTTCTTCACGAGCGCGCCGATCTTTGCCTCTTCGGCGGCAGTCAACTCCTTCAGCGCGAAGGCGGTCGGCCAGAGGTGGCCTTCGTCGAGGTTCGCCTTGTCGCTGAAGCCGAACGTCGCGTACCTCGTCTTGAACTTCTGCGCGCTTTGGAAGAAGCAGACGACCTTGCCGTCCTTGGCATACGCGGGCATCCCGTACCAGAGTTTCGGCGAGAGGGCTGGCGCGCTGGCTTGGATGATGGCATGGAGCCGCTTGGCCATGGCGCGATCCGGTTCCTCCAGCGCGGCGATCTTGGCGAGCACGGCGCTTTCCCCGTCCGCCTTGTCCGCCCGCCGGCCGCGGCGCGCTTCCGCCTTCAGCTCTTTGGCGCGCTCCTTCATCGCAGCTCGTTCCTCGTCCGTGAATCCCTTGAACTTCGTGCCGGTCGCGCCAGCGCTCTTGGCGGACTTCTGCGTGCCCTTCTTTGCAGGGTCGCTCATAGAAACCTCCTCATACTGACTTGGGTTGGAAGCTTCGCCGCAGTTCGAATCCGGATCCCCGCTAATCTAACATGCGCCGCCTAACGGACTGGGGTTCAGCTGCGAACGGGCCGCCGGCACTGAGTCACGGACGGCTGGCTCGCACAGCGCCCGCCCGGCGGCCCGTTCGGCAGCTTCAACCCCTAGTTAGCCCGCTTCCGCGAATTCGCATACTAAGTGCAACACGGCCAAGCAACCGCTGGCGGCCCTATAGAAGGAAACTGGCGATGGTCAGGTTGGTCGAGACCTTGGAAGGCCTGGCCCGAGTTGCTCCATGTTACGGCCGACTCGGGCTAACAAGCCCAATGGTTACCTTCTCGGCTCATACCGCATCGCTACCGCCCCCGAGCCGAACTCCAGCCGGCTCATGAGCCTCAAGTCGATCTGCTTCGATAGCCCCGCGAACAACGTCGGCCCGTGGCCCGCTAGCCCGGGGTGCACCACGAACTCGTACTCATCGATCAATCCCAGCTCCGCCAAGGCCAGCGGGAGCTTCACGCCTCCCACGAGCAATCCCTTACCCGACTCCCGCTTGAGCTGCTGAACGGCGCTCCCTAGATCCCCGCGCACGAGCTCCGCGTTCCAATCGACCCGGTCCAGGGTGCTCGACACGACGTACTTCTTTGCCGCGTCGATCGTCCGGGCGAAAGGTTCCATCCAATCAGGCCTCGCTCCCGTCCGCGCCGGCGGCCGGAACGCTGCCTCCATCATTTCGTAAGTCACCCGCCCAAAGAGGAGGGCATCGGCCTGGGCGAGGTTCTCGGCCGCATGACGACGCAGCTCTTCGTCCGCGGGAATTGCACGATGATCGCAGCACCCGTCTAATGTGACGTTGATGGAATACCGAAGGGGTCGCATTACGTAAGACCTCCTATAGTCATAGGGCCGCCTAACGACACCGTTCACCTGCCGCGGCGGCTGACGAGACCTTGATCCTCGAAAAACCGTGATGCCGCCGCGGTCAGGTGCAACGGCTGGTTCGGCCTGTCTGCCAGGAGCCGCAGCGGCTACGCCTTGGCTTTTTGTTTTGCTTCACGGCTTGGCATCGAGAAAGTCGTTCACCATCGGGACGATGACGGGCATGCGCTGCATCAGCGTGACGTGGGTGGTGTCGGGCAAAATGGCCAGTCGCGACGCGGAGCGCGGCTTGATGTCGCCGTAGATCTCGCCGCCTTTCAGGCGAAACATTTCCGCGATGTGCTCGAGCCGCACCCCATCCGCGTCGCCGTGGATGAAGAACATCGGCGCCGTAGTGGCCTTCAGCTGGTCGGCGCCGATGTCGTGCCCTTTCGAAGACATGGCGAGGAGCCGCTTGACGAACTTCGGAAAGTCGTCCGGAGTCGGGCTCAGCTTCTTGTACTCGGCTTCAATGGGCGAGCCTTTGAAGACGTCCGCTGTGAGGTTCGCGAGCGCGTCGAGCCCGTCCTTGACGAAGCCATCACGGCGGAACGCGGCCGAAATGACGACCACCTTTCGCACTTTGTCCGGATGACGGATCGCACACTGCATCGCGACCCCGCCGCCCATGCTGTAACCGATGAGGTCCGCGCGTGGGATTTTGAGGTGATCGAGCAGCGCCGCCACATCGTCGGCGAGGTTTTCGTTGGTGATGTCGCGTTCGATGTCGGCCGTGCGCCCGTGGCCTTGCATTTCGACGGCAATCACCTTCCGCGTTTTGGAAAGTTCGTCGATCCACCCGATCCAGTTGTTGGTGATCGTCATGAACCCGCCGTGGAGCAGCACCACAGGATCGCCGCTTCCGTGGACTTCGTAGTACATCTTGAGTCCGTTGACTGGCGCGTAGCCCGTCGTTGGCTTCTGCTGCGCCGACACGGCAGCCGGCACGAGCATCATCAGGAGGAAAGCTGTTGTCCGCATGTTTGGTGTAACTCCTTTCCGCCGACCTCGTTAGTAGGCCGCCCCGCCGCGGCCGAGCGTGGCCCCCACACCCGGCTTAGCCGTGGGCGGGCGACGCCGCCCAGTCTAACCGCCCGGCGATAGCCCGCCAAGCGAAATCCCGACAAAACGTCCGCAACGGCTGAGGCCGCCGAACAGTAATTATCCAGCCCGTATAATACAGCGAAGAAAGATTGTCTCTTTCTGTGTAAGAAGCCCCCCACTTCCTCTTCTTCGTGCGTTCAAGATCCGGGTTATACAGACTGTATATAGGTCATTGGGAAACGGAAACCGTAGAGGCGCCTTCGCGCTGCAAGCTGAACCCCGCCCCATACTGAGAACTGATAGCTGACCGCTGAGAGCTACTTCCCGCTTGCTTGACACCTACCGCCGCTCGGTGTCTAATGCAGAGTTGGCTCAGGGCTGATCGGCAACTACAAGCCCCGAAGCGAACGGTTCGGGGCAGGGGGGCGATGGGAGGAAGCGCGCACTCAACTGCGGTTGCGTTTCTTCCCCCGCTCTGGCGGAAGACTCAGGAAGCTGACCTGCCCCGAAAGCTCTCGGGGCCTGATCCTCGCAGCCAGCCAGGAGCGTTCTGAATGAGAGAGGTAACGATTGGCATTGCCGGCGCCGCCGGTGACGGCCTCGACAAGACCGGCGACGCGCTGGCCAAAACCGCGGCTCGCCTCGGGCTCTTTGTCTACGCCTACAACAGCTACCAGTCGGTCATTCGCGGCGGCCACATCTGGTTGCGCGTGCGCCTCGGCCAGGAAAAAGTAACCTCGCACGGCGACCGCCTCCACGCCCTCATCGCCCTCAATCAAGACTCCATCGAACGCCACGCCCCCGAGGTCGAACCCGGCGGCGTCGTCCTCTTCAACTCCGACAAGCTGCGCTCGAACGCGCCCCTGCGCGAAAACGTGCAGGTGGCGCCCCTGCCCATCGGCGAGCTGACTCGATCCTTCGGCCGCATCCAGCCCGTCATGCAGAACACCGTGGCGCTGGGCGCGCTCTTGTTTCTGCTCGACCTCGACTTCGAGGTCACCGCCAGCGTTCTCGCCGACACCTTCGCCCACAAGGGCAAGGACGTCATCGAGCAGAACCTGGCTCTCGCCCGCGCCGGCTATGACTACGCCCGCGGACGGCTCGCGCCGCTCGGCTGCCAGTGGAGCTTCACCCGCAAGCGCCGCCCCTTCGTCACCGGCAATGAAGCCTTTGCCCTGGGCGCGGTGGCCGCCGGCTGCAAGTTCTATTCCGCCTACCCGATGACGCCGGCTTCCTCCATCCTGCATTGGATGGCCGCGCATGCCGAGCGCTGCGGCATCGTCGTCAAGCAGTGCGAGGACGAGCTGGCGGTCGTGAACATGGCGATTGGAGCGGGCTTCGCCGGCGTGCGCGCGATGTGCGCCACCTCCGGCGGCGGCTTTGCCCTGATGACAGAAGCCATCGGGCAGGCCGGGATGATTGAAGCGCCGGTGGTGATTGTCGAAGTCCAGCGCGGCGGCCCCTCGACCGGCATTCCGACCAAAACCGAACAGGGCGACCTCAACCAGGTGCTGGGCGCCTCCCAGGGCGATTTCCCCCGCATCATCATCGCCCCCGTGGACACGCGCGATTGCTTCGAGAGCGCCGTCGAAGCCTTCAATCTGGCCGAAAAATATCAACTGCCCGTCATCCTCATCTCCGACCTCCTGCTCTCCGAGCACCCCGAAACCCTCGAACCCGACTCCCTTCGCGCCGCTGTCCCCATCGAGCGCGGTGAACTGGTGAGCGAGTGGAACGGCGAGAATGGTCCCTACAAGCGCTTCGCCTTTACCAGTTCCGGCGTCTCCCCACGCGCCCTGCCCGGCACGCCCAACACCGTTCACGTCGCCGCCAGCGACGAACACGACGAGGAAGGCATCCTCATCAGCGACGTCTTCACCAACACGGCTGTCCGCCGCAAAATCGCCGAAAAGCGGATGAAGAAGCTCGCGCTCGCCCTGCGCGACTTGCCCGCCCCGCGCCTCGAGGGCCCCGCCGACGCCGAGGTCACCTTGATCGGCTGGGGCTCAACCCACGGCGTGATTCAGGAAGCCCTCCAACAACTGACCGCCTCCGGCATTCGCGCCAACCAGCTTCACTTCAAGTACCTGCTTCCGTTCCACAGCCGCGAAGCCAGCGCCCTGCTCGAACGCGCCAAGCGAACCATTTGCATCGAAGGCAATGCCAGCGGGCAGTTCGCCCGCCACCTCCGGGCTGAAACCGGCTACAGCGTCCACGACCGCATCCTGAAGTATGACGGCGAGCCCTTCGAGCCGCGCCAGATCGCCGAGCAGGTGCGCGCCATCCTGAACGGCCAGCCGCGCTCGCTCGACGTCACCCCCGCCGAAGCCCGCGAAATCGCCTACCACTACATCCGCACCCACCTCAGCGAAGACCTGCGCCCGGGACAAATCGAGAAAACCAACGGCAGCGGAGAAGCCATTTGGCGAATCGAGATTGTGCACCGCGATTCCGGCCAGAAGCAGGGAGAATTGCGCGTGGGCGTCGAGACGGGCGCCACCTATGCCTGGCAGCCCCTGAGGTGAAAAGAGACTATGGCCACCATCGTTGAGTTACCGATTGAAACCTACGCCGGGCCGGTCGAACCCGACTGGTGTCCCGGCTGCGGGGACTTTGGCGTCCTGAAGGCGGTCAAGATGGCCGCGGGCAAGGTGGGGGTCGCCCCCGAGGACCTGGTCGTCGTCTCCGGCATCGGCTGCTCCTCGAATCTGCCGGGCTTCATTCATGCCTACGGCGTGCACTCGCTGCACGGCCGCGCCGTGGCCGTGGCCAGCGGCATCAAGCTGGCGAACACCGCCTTGACGGTGGTCATCACCGGCGGGGACGGAGATGGCTACGGCATCGGCATCGGCCACTTCATCCACGCCATGCGGCGCAACCTCGACCTCACCTACGTGGTGATGAACAACCAGATCTACGGCCTCACCACCGGCCAGGCCTCGCCCACCACGATGAAAGAGATGCGCACCAAATCCACCCCGCGCGGCAACGTCGAGCTGCCTATCAATCCCATCGCGCTGGCGCTCGTCTCCGGCGCCACCTACGTGGCCCGCGGCTTCTCCGGCGAGCCCACGCACATGGCCGACCTGATTGCCGGCGGCATGCGCCACAAGGGCTTCGCCCTGATCGACGTCTTCAGCCCCTGCGTCACCTACAACCACCTGAATACCTACCCCTGGTTCAAAAAGCGCGTCTATAAGCTGGAAGAGGAGCCGGACTACAACCCGACCGACGTGCGCTCGGCGCTGGAGAAGTCCTTCGAGTGGGGCGACCGCATCCCCATCGGGCTGTTCTATCAGGACGAGCAGCCCACCTACGAGGACAGCGAGCCCGCCTTCCGCCGCGGGCCGCTCGTGCGCCAGCCGCTGCCCGTCGACCCCACCCTCTTCAAGTCCTTAGTGGAAGAACTCCTCTAGCGCCTCCCGCAGCGCGCGCGTGCCACCTGAACCACCACCAGCGTCCATGCCACGGTTTCACTTTACGAGGTTGGTAAGCCTTCCTACTATGATCTCCGCCGCCTGTTCCATCATTTCCCGTATGATTTCGCTAGCAGGTGCGATGCCCCTGACCAACCCGGCGCTCTCGCCGGCGGCGAGGCACATCTCTTCGAAGTCCCCCGTCGTGTGCGGCGTTGGCAGAACTGCCGAGAACTTTGGCATCTGGTACTTCTGGCCGAATAGCATCGTGTTGCCAATCGGATTCCCCTCAGCATTCGCAGGGGTTTTCTCGCTGCGATCCGCCCACTCTGCAACGACGCGATTGTGAACCACCTTCATGGGCTGATCCGGCCACTCCGGACCGAAGATCGCTGTCCGCGCGATGTCGTCCACCGAAGCGTTGACGATACGTCGCTTGTACTCCTCATGCGCAAACGCTTCCCGGCTGGCGACGAGTCGCGTACCGACGCAAACCGCATCGGCACCCAGGGCAAGGGCGGCGGCTACCCCGCGGCCATCTGCGATCCCACCGGCCGCGATCACCGGGACGCCTTCGACGTGATCTACGACGGCTGGTATGAGGGTCGCGAGCTCAAGCGATGACTTGTTGTGGCCGCCCGCCTCGCTTCCCTGGGCAATCAGAGCGTCGATGCCCGCCTCGACGGCCGCTCTTGCTTGGCGGACCGAGCCAACAGTCATCCAGACCTTTACGCTGGCGTCGTGAAGTCTTGCGATCCATGCGTTCGGGGGCAGGTTCCAGAAGAAGACAACGACAGGTACTCGCTCTTCGATGCAGATGTCGATGTGCTCCTCCGTCGTGCTGGGGCCAAAGGCGGTGTTCTCGACGATGAGATCGACACCGAAGGGACGAACGGTTGAGGATCTGACCGCCGCTATCATCTGCCTCATTTGGGTTGCTGGCGCAGGCGCAACTCCAAGAAGTCCCGAGGGCGCCAGCTTCCGACACGGCTGCCACTAACTCCGGAACAGCCAGGAAGCCCATGCCTGCTGATACAAAGGGAAACTCAAGGTGATAGGTCTCTGTGAAAGCTGAGGTCCACATCTCACGTTCTCCTCGGGCGGCTCACGCCGGCCCCTTTGGTGCCGTCCAACGCTCCGGTTGAGCGGCGACGGAACGCCGTCCGCTGCAACCGGTTGTTAGCTGGCCGTCAACTTCACTTACCAGCCCGGGGCACGACGATATCGGCCTTTGTCGAATAGCGCAAGCCGATATATCTGCCTGACGTCAATGCCGAGACGTTCGACGAGCGCAGGCAACTCTGCAGCGAAGAAGTGCTCCTCGGAGCGAATTGTGAATCGAAAAAGCCAAGCATCTCCTTGGTAGATAAAGCCTCTATCATCCGGTGATTCCACCACACGCCCGAAACTTTCAACAGTGACCACTCGCATCGGCTAAGTTGGTATCCTTTTGCCCACGGTTTGGACAGAAGTATGGTCGCACGGAAAGCGCGTCGACCTTGAAGGTCGTTCGACATTGCGAAACAGGAATCGTAGAGGCACCTTCGTCCTGTAACGCGAAGCCCGCCCGACAGTATGGCACGGCCTGAGAGATCGGAGAAGGGAGATTTGAGATGGCAGATTTGAGAGGGGTGGGGAAAGGGCACAGGATTCCCGAAATGCGGTACTTCGCTCAGTGCAAGCGAAACCGCAAAAACCGTACCGTCCGTATCGTCCGTACGAACCGCACCGTCCGCACAGTCCTTACCGTCCGTACCGTCCGTAGACAGGGAGGGGCGGAGGTGGTAACCGGTGATGGCAATGGTGACTCGTGCCTTGTACCTAGTACGTAGTGCTTTGTGGATGGCTGGGATGAGGATTTGGATCCACTGCAGAGGAGCTGCCTGCAGCAGGCAGGCGCAGAGTAGGCGGAGAACGACCGCTAACGGTTGGAGCGGGTGCCGAGCACCTCTTCCGGAGCGGAGGGGAGGCGGTGCGGGGAGATGCGCGATGAGTACGGCTTCCACCGCCGTGATAGCACCAACTGAGTTGGCGGGCTACGCCCTCAGAATGACAACCATGGGGAGGTGGCGGTTAGCCGCCGAGGAAGCGCCAGGGATTGAGCGGTGTATCGTGGCGGCGGACTTCGTAGTGCAGGTGCGGGCCGGTGGAGCGGCCGGAGTCGCCGACGTAGCCGATGATGTCCCCGCGGCGGAGGGCCTGGCCGCGATAGACGCGGTGGCCGGAGAGGTGAGCATACCAGGTGGTGATGCCGAAGCCGTGGTCGACGACCACGGTCAGGCCGTAGCCGGTGCGTTGCCCGACGGCGACGACGAAGCCATCGGCGGCCGCCCGCACGGGATGCCCGAACTCGCAGGAGATGTCCACGCCGGCGTGCACGCTGCCCTCGCCGTTGAACGGATCGAGCCGCTGGCCGTAGCTCGAGGTCAAGCGGCCGCGCACGGGCCAGAGCGAGGGCGTATAGGTCAGATCGGTGAAAGACTGGCCGGGGAGCGGGCGCACGCCGCGGGCGTAGAGCGTGATGGCGGTCGAATGCCGGCGCAGAAACTGGAAGCGCGCCAGCGTGTCGCGGAATTCGTAAACCGGCGCCGGCGGCGCGGAGACCGAATCAATCGTGCCAAAGGGAGTCTGGCGCAGCTTGAGCAGGCCGTAGGTGAGCGCGACTTCGTTGGCGAGTGACTCGAGGCTGGAAAGCCAGCGCTGCGTCTGGGTGACGGCGGCGCGCAGGTCTTCGTTCTGCCGGTTCAGCTGCTGCCGGGCGGCTTCCAGGTGATTCACCTGGGAGACCCGCACCAGCATCCGCGCGTAGGAAACCGCGCCGGCGATAATCACCGACGCGCCCACCAGCGCCGCCAGCAGGATCAGCGACACCACGTAGCCGGGCAGATTCAGCTTGCGCACTCGCCCGTACGCGTCGTGAGAAACCAGAACGGTGTAGAAACGCTTGGGCACTGCTTCTCAGATTCCTGAGGCCCGGCTTCCCCCCTCTGCCCGCAGCCGGTGCCAACGGTAGCCTTCTCGTTCAGGCCTGCAAGACGCAGGAGCAAAAGTACCCCGCTTTTTACCGCAGAGGGCGAAAAGCTGTCAAGAAAAATTACCGTCGGCCACACCGAGCGAGTAGAATCGCGCGCCGGAGAGGGCAGTGGAGAGCGAGTGGGAGATTATTGACTACCTGCGGCGACGCGCCGGCCGGGGCGCCGGCGTGCGCGTGGGCATCGGCGACGACGCGGCCGTGCTCGCGGGCGAGAAGCGCACGGATTGGGTCGTGACCACCGACCTGATGATCGAAGACGTGCATTTCCTCCGCCAGATGCAGCCGCCGCGCGCCGTCGGCCACAAGGCGCTGGCGCGCTCGCTGAGCGACATCGCCGCCATGGGCGGCGTGCCGCGCTACGCGCTGGTGGCGCTGGCCGTGCCGCCGGAACTGGCCAGCCGCTGGGTGAAGCAGTTCTTCGACGGGGCGCTGGCGCTGGCGCGGCGCTTCCGCGTGCGGCTGGCCGGCGGCGACCTCTCCCGCGCCGGGCGCATCATCGCCGACGTGCAAGTGCTGGGCACAGTGGAGAAGGGCAAGGCCTTCCTGCGTAGCGGCGCGCGGGCGGGCGACGCCCTCTTCGTGAGCGGTGAGCTGGGGCTGGCGCGGTTGGGACTCGCCGTCCTCCGCACGCATCTCGGTGGGGACGAAGCCGTGCTGCGGCGCGCGGTGCGCGCGCACTTCTATCCGGAGCCGCGGGTGGCGCTCGCTCGCGCCCTGCAGCGCTTCCCGGTGAGCGCGGTCATCGACGTCAGCGACGGCCTCTCCACCGATCTCTTTCATCTCTGCCGCGCGAGTCGCGCGGGCGCCCGCCTGGAGGCAGCGCGGATTCCCCTGCCGCCGATTCCGCCGCGGGTGGCCGAGCGGCTGCGCGTGGTGCCGCTCGAGCTGGCGTTGCACGGTGGCGAAGACTACGAATTGCTGTTCACGCTGCCGGAGCCGGCGGCGCGGCGGCTGCCGCCCCGGTTGGCGGGTGTGACGTTGCAGCGCATCGGTCGCATCGAGCGCGGTCGCGCGCTGTTAGTGGTGGATGCCGAGGGAAGGAAGAAACCCTTGGCGCCGCGCGGCTGGGAGCACTTCGCCCGCACCTGAGAGCAGGAAAGGCTGGGCCACGCGCCCGATGCCGATGACTAAAAAAGAGCAATAACTCTGCTTCTAGAGATCTTGTTCGCTTTGGGGCTAGTGGCAGTCGCGATTCTTTATGCAGAATACGGCCCCTTCACCTGGATGCCTGGAATCCGCTGGTGGGGTCTGGCTGGCGCAACCGCTGTTACATTTGGGTACCCCTTCCACTGGTTTCGCCGCTATGAACGTCTACCCGGCTTTTGGCTCGTTTTCACCGGACTCATGGCCGTGCACCTCCTAGGCTATGCAGTTGTATTGCTTAGTGTGGAGTCTTGGCCGCTCATCCTGTTTGCGTTGATTACTCCCGCCGAATGGATCATCATTTACCCAATTCTTGGGAGATTCGTACAGGAATGAGCGGGTCCCCCACCCTTTGGGGTCTAAGGGTGGGTGCCGTTAGCTTCTGGTTTCTCCACGCATCAGGTCGGCCCACTGCTCGCATCGGCGGATGACGCGGAAGCGGCGCCCGCTGACCAGTACCTCCGCCGGGCGCCGCCGCGAATTGTAGTTGGACGCCTGTACGAAGCCGTAGGCACCGACGTCGCAAATGGCCACCAGCTCACCCACGGCCAGCCACGGCAGGCGCACCCCCCGCGCAAAAGTATCGCTCGTCTCGCAAATTGGTCCCACCACATCCACCCGCATCGTCGGCCCCGGGTTTGCCTCCCGCACTGGCAGAATCCGATGCCGCGCCCCGTAGAGTGCCGGCCGCAACAAATCGTTCATCCCAACGTCCAGCACCAAGAAGTCTTTCTCTGCCCCGCGCTTGCGCACGAGCACGCGCGCGAGCAAGACCCCGGCCGGGCCCACCACCGCCCGCCCGGGCTCCAGAATCAAGTGGCAGCCCAGCCCTCGCGTCGCGCGCTGGATCGTGCGCGCGTACGCGGCCAAGCCGAAAACCTTCTCTTGCTGGTAGCGAATTCCGATTCCCCCTCCGATGTCGAGATACCGCACGCGCAATCCGGCGTGATTCAGCTCCTCGGCCACACGCCGCATCCGCGCCAGCGCGCGCCGAAACGGCGCCAGGCGCGTAATCTGCGAGCCGATGTGGCAGCCGATGCCCACAAACTCCAACCACGCGTCCCCAGCCGCCCGCCGAGCCAGCTCCATTGCCTCCGTGGCCGCCACGCCGAACTTGTGCTCCTGCTCCCCGGTTGAAATGTGCGGATGCGTCCCCGCGGCGACGTCGGGGTTGATGCGCACCGCGATGCGTGCCGGCCGCCGCAGATGCCGGGCCCGCGCAGCGATGAGGTTGAGTTCGTCGGCCGATTCGACCTGAAAAAACAGGATCCGGGAGCGCAACGCAAAATCCACTTCCTCGGTCGTCTTCCCCACCCCCGAGAAGACCACGCGCGGCGCCGCCTTTGGCCCCACCGCTTGGAGCACACGGTAGAGCTCCCCGCCCGACACAATGTCGAACCCCAGCCCGCGCCGCCCCACCAGACGCAGCAGCGCCCGGTTCGAATTGGCCTTCACCGAATAGCAGAGCGTATGCGGCACGCCCGCAAACGCCCGTTCCAAGCCCTCGAGCGCGGCCTCGATGGACTGCTGGCTATAGACGTAGGTAGGTGTTCCCAGCCGCGCCGCGATCCGCCCGAGCGGCACCCCCTCGCACCAGAGCTCGCCCCGCCGGTAAGAAAAAACCTTCTGCATACTCAACCAGACGATTTCCCCACAAAGCCCGGCAGTATACACCGGCGCCAACTCCCACTCACCTCTCGCCTGCCGGTAGCGGCGAGGGATGCCGCTGCCTCCGGGTAAGATTGCGTCCCGCTCTCCTGCGCGCATTCCTCGCCGGTCTTTCCCTGCGCCCTTTGTGTCTCTGCGGTGAAAAAGTCTTACCGCACGAAGATGGCCAGGCCGTGGCGGGTGGGAAAGCCTCGTGCTCCTTGACGAACGGATGACAAGTTAACTATAGTTAATATACGTGCCGCCATGCCGCGCCGCGCCCTTCTCGGACTCCTCGTGCAAACCCTGCTGGTCTTTATCGTCCTGTTCGTCGCCTGGGGGCTGGACGACTGGCGCGGGTTTTTCGCTGAGCCGGCCCGCGCGGCTCTGGTGGCGGTGGCGGGGCTGAGCCTGGCGGTGACTCTGGCGCTGCGCCTGGATGTGCGGCCCTTCCGCACAGGGGCGCGGCCGCTGGGCCGGCAGCGCTACCTGCTGCCGGTCATCCTGCTGGTCGGCCTCGCGCTCATTGCCTTCCTGCCCTATGCCGACCGGCGCGGCCTGCTGACTTTTGCCGCCTCCGACGGCCTGCGCTGGCTGGGCCTGACGCTCTACGTCGCCGGCAACGCCCTGGCCTTTGCGGCCGTCAAGACGCTGGGGAAGCAATACAGCGTGTATGTAACCCTGCAGGACGAGCACCGCCTCGTGACCAGCGGCATCTACGGCCTCATCCGCCACCCCATCTACCTGCGGGCGCTGCTCGTTTTCCTGGGCCTGCCGCTCATCTTCCGCAGTTGGTTGTTTTTGGTCCTGCTGCCGCTGGGCGGCCTCTTCGTCGCGGCGCGCATCCGCGCCGAGGAGAAGTTGCTGGCCGAGCGGTTCGGGGCGGAGTTTGAAGCCTACCGACGCCGCACCTGGCGGCTGGTTCCCTTCCTGTACTAGCCTCTCTGCCTGACAGATTCTACTTGGTTCTTCTCTGCGTTCTCTGCGCCTCTGCGCTGAAGAAGTCTCAGTGGGCGAGGATGGGCAGGCCGCGGCGGGAGGGGAAGCGCGGGTCGAGCCGGTAGAGGCCGGCAGAGCGGGCGGCGGCGAGCGCGCGCTCGAATTCTTCCGAGGTGATGGGACGATTGATTTCCGCGTACTCGCGGGCGGAAACTTTGCCGGCCGGATAATACTGCGCCATCACATTCACATAGGTATTCGGACCGAGTTCCCGCGCGATCCACTCCATAATCTCCCGTGTGCCCGCAATGTTCCCCGGCATCACGAGATGGCGCAGCAGGACGCCGCGCAACGCCAGCCCATCCTCATCGAGCACCAGATCACCCACCTGTTGGTGCATCGCCTTGATGACGCGGCGCGCGGCCGCGGGATAGTTGGGCGCCTTCGAATAGTGCCGCGCCATTTCCGGCTCCCAGAATTTGAAGTCCGGCATGTAGATGTCCACGATGCCGTCCATCAACTCGATCGAGTCGAGTGAATCGTAGGCGCTGGTGTTGTAAACGAGCGGCACGCGCAGCCCGCCCCGAATCGCATACGGCAGCGCCTCCAGTATCTGCGGCACCACGTGCTCGGGCGTGACAAAATTGATGTTGTGGCAGCCGCGCGCCTGAAGCTCCAGCATCATCCGCGCCAGCTCCTGCGGCCGCACGCCGCGCCCCCCGCCTTCCCAGCTGATGTCATAGTTCTGGCAGAACACGCAGCGCAGGTTGCACCAGGAAAAGAAAATCGTCCCCGAGCCGCGACTCCCCCGCAGACAGTCCTCTTCGCCAAAATGGGGGAAGTGGCTGCTGACGACGGCGTAGCGGCCGGTCTTACAGACGGCGAACTTATCGGCCAGGCGGTTGACGTGGCAGTCGCGCGGGCAGACCGTGCAGTCCTCTAGCAGCTTCAACCCGCGCGCCACCCGCCGCTCCAACTCCCCCGACTCATAGGTGGCAAGATAGGCGGGAACGAATTCCATTCGCTTCATCACATGCCCTGTTCCGCCATTGTCCCCCTGCCAGTTCGTCTTGTAAAGCCATCAGAGGACTTGACAGCGCTAGACTCATATCCTATCATACGGATGTGCTAAGCAAGAATAGAAACGGAATACTCCTAACACACTATTTTTCCATAACTTAGAAGGAGCCAGAGAGCAATGAGCAAAATCATCGGTATCGACCTCGGCACCACCAACTCCGTGGTCGCCGTCATGCAGGCCGGCGAGCCTACCGTCATCACCAACCAGGAAGGCAGCCGCCTCACTCCCTCCGTGGTCGGCTTCACCCGCTCGGGCGAGCGGCTGGTCGGCCAGGTGGCCAAGCGCCAGGCTGTCACCAATCCCGACAACACGGTCTATTCCATCAAGCGCTTCATGGGTCGCCGCCACGAAGAGGTCGGGGCCGAAATCAAGATGGTGCCCTTCAAGGTGGTGCGCGCCTCAAACGGCGACGCCCGCGTCGAAGTCATGGGCAAGCAGTACTCCCCGCCCGAAATCTCGGCGATGATCTTGCAGAAGCTCAAGGAAGCCGCCGAAGCCTACCTGGGGGAGAAGATCACCAAGGCGGTCATCACCGTCCCGGCTTACTTCAACGACAGCCAGCGCCAGGCCACCAAGGACGCCGGCCAGATTGCGGGCCTGGAAGTGGTGCGCATCATCAACGAGCCCACCGCCGCGGCCCTCGCCTACGGCCTCGACCGCAAGAAGGACGAAGTCATCGCCGTCTATGACTTCGGCGGCGGCACCTTCGACATTTCCATCCTCGAGGTGGGCGAAGGCGTGGTCGAAGTCAAGGCTACCAATGGCGACACCCACCTGGGCGGCGACGACATTGACCACATCGTCATTGAGCACATCGTGGCCGAGTTCAAGAAAGACCAGGGCATCGACCTCTCCAAAGACCGCATGGCCCTGCAACGGTTGAAGGAAGCCGCCGAGAAGGCGAAGTGCGACCTCTCGCAGCTGCCGGAGACCGAGATCAACCTGCCCTTCGTCACCGCCGACCAGAGCGGCCCCAAGCACCTGCAGATGAAGCTGACCCGGGCGAGGCTCGAGCAATTGATGGAGCCCATCATTCAGCGCACGGTGGGTCCCTGCAAGCAGGCGCTGGAGGATGCCGGGCTGAAGCCCGACCAGATCCACGAAGTCGTGCTGGTGGGCGGCTCGACCCGCATCCCGCGGGTGCAGCAGATTGTGCGCGAGCTCTTCGGCAAGGAACCCCACCGCGGCGTCAATCCCGACGAAGTCGTCGCCGTCGGCGCGGCGGTACAGGCCGGCGTGCTGGGCGGCGAGGTCAAGGACGTGCTCCTGCTCGACGTTACCCCGCTCACGCTCGGCATCGAAACCCTGGGCGGCGTCATGACCCCGCTCATCACCCGCAACACCACCATCCCCACCCGCAAGGGCGAAATCTTCTCCACCGCCAGCGACAACCAGACTTCGGTCGAAATTCACGTGCTCCAGGGCGAACGGCCGATGGCGCACGACAACCGGACACTGGGCAAGTTCCATCTGGTCGGCATCCCGCCCGCGCCGCGCGGCGTGCCGCAGATTGAAGTCACCTTCGACATTGATGCCAATGGCATCCTGAACGTCTCGGCCAAGGACTTGGCCACCAACCGCGAGCAGAAAATCACTATCACCGCCTCCTCCGGCCTGTCCAAAGAAGAAGTGGCACGGATGCAGAAGGACGCCGAGTCGCATGCCGAGGAAGACCGCCGCCGGCTGGCTGAGGCCGAGGCGCGCAACCGCCTGGACTCACTCATCTACGCCAACGAAAAGCTCATCCGGGAAAATCGCGACAAGCTGGGCGAGGACGACGTCAAAGGCGTCGAGGCGGCGCTGGAGGAAGGCCGCCGCGCGCTCAGCGAAGGCGGGCTCGACCGGCTCAACGCCGCCACCGACCGCATCACCCAGGCCAGCCACCGCATGGCCGAAACCCTCTATCAGAAGGCCAGCAGTGCCCGCCAGGCGGAAACCACGGGCGCAGGAGAAAAAGCCGGCAAGGGCGACGGCAAGACCAAGGAAGGCGAAGTCATCGACGCCGAATACGTCGACGTCGACGATAAGAAAACCAACTAACCCCGATGCCCACGGCGACGAAGGCTGATTACTACGAAGCGCTGGGTGTCCGGCGCGGCGCGTCGGCCGAGGACATCCGCAAGGCCTACCGGCGGCTGGCGCGCAAATACCATCCCGACGTCAACCCCGGCGACAAGGCCGCCGAGGAGCGCTTCAAGCAGATCCAGCAGGCTTACGACGTCCTCAGCGACGCCAAGAAGCGCAAGATCTACGACCAGTACGGCTTCTACTCCGACCAGATGCCACCCGGCGGCCGCCCGCCCGGCGCCGAAGGCTTCAACTTCACGGGCTTCGACTTCTCCGACCTCGGCCGCGGCGGGAGTTTCGGCGACATCTTCTCCGACTTTTTTTCGCGCTTTGCCTCGGGCGGAATGGCGGAGCCGGCCGCCGGCCCCGAGCGCGGCAGCGACCTCGAGTACCACGTCGAGATTGACTTCTGGGAGGCAATTCGCGGCACGGTGCGCAAGATCAGCGTTACCCGCTTGGACACGTGCGGGGCCTGCGGCGGCGCGGGGAGCACGGGCGGGGCTGCAACCTGTGCGGCCTGCGGCGGCAGGGGCCGCGTCGAGCGCCAAGCCGGCAGCATGCGCTTCCAGATGCCCTGCACGCGCTGCAACGGCCAGGGCCGCACGAGCACGCTCTGCCGCCGCTGCGATGGGGAAGGCCGCGTGCCGCGTACGGAGACGCTCGAGGTGCGAATTCCCGCCGGCATCCACGATGGCGGGCGCGTGCGCGTGGCCGGGAAAGGCAATGCCGGCCTGCGCGGCGGGCCGCTGGGCGACCTCTACATCGTGACCGCCGTCCGCCCGCACGAGTATTTCGAGCGGCACGGAGACGACATCCACACGGTGGTGCCGATTACGGTGAGCGAGGCGGCGCTGGGCGCGAAAATCGAGATTCCGACTCTTGACGGCCGCTCCGTGCTGAAGATTCCGCCGGGCACGCAGAGCGGCCAGCGCTTTCGCCTGCGCGAGAAGGGCGCGCCGTCGGTGCGGACAGGGCGGCGCGGCGACCACATCGTCGAAGTGCGCCTCATGCTGCCCAAGGTGATGGACGAGCGGCAGAAAGAATTGCTGCGCGACTTCGCGCGCCTCGAGCGCGACGACCCCCGCGCCGACATCTTCGCCCGCTCCACCCGCTAGGCGGGCTTGATTTCTCTGTTCAGCCCAGTGGCTTCCGCCACTGGGCCAGAGCGAGATTGACGCGATGCCGAGAAGGAAAAAAGCCGGCAAAGTCGGCTACATGATCAGTGCGGTGGCCGAAAAGTACCAGCTCCACCCGCAGACCCTCCGGCTCTACGAGCGCGAGGGTTTGCTGAAGCCGTCGCGCTCCGAGGGCAATACCCGCCTCTACACGGAACAGGACCTGGAACGGCTGGAAGTCATCCTCACGCTGACGCGCGAGCTGGGGGTGAACCTGGCCGGCATCGAAGTGGTGCTGAACATGCGCGAGAAGATGGCGCAGATGCAGGAGCAGTTGGAGGAGTTCATCGAGTTCGTGCAGGCCGAGCTCGAGCGCATGCGCGACCGCGCCATGCAAGACCGCTTCCGCACCGCCCTCGTCCGCGTCGGCCCCCGCTCCACCCCTGCGGAAGGCGAGAAAGCGAAAGAAAAATCCCGCGCCTGATGCCCGTTGGTTTGCCTCGCAAGAGGGTGGACACAGTGAGGCCGGCCGTGTATACTGCTCCAGCAAGTGCTGGGGTCCGGGGACGCGCGTCCCTTCTTTCAGAGTTACTGAGTCTTGCTAACTTTCTGTCGGGGAGGTTTCGATGAAGGTCACGATCAGCGTCATCAAAGCCGACGTCGGTTCCATCGGCGGGCACATGGCGCCCTCGCACCGCCTGGTGGAAGCGGTCACCGAGCACGTCGTGCAGAAGGGTGCAGGCCTGCTGATTGACCACTACATCAGCCATACGGGCGACGACGTCGCCATCCTGATGACCCATACCCGCGGTGTCGGCGACGAAAAAATCCATAAGCTCGCTTGGGACGCCTTCGTGGCCGGAACCGAAGAAGCCAAGCTCCAGGGCCTCTACGGCGCGGGCCAGGACCTGCTCAAGGATGCCTTCTCCGGCAACGTCAAAGGCATGGGACCGGAAGTGGCGGAGCTGGAAACCGAAGAGCGGCCGAACGAGCCTTTCCTCTTCTTTGCCGCCGACAAGACCGACCCCGGCGCCTTCAATCTGCCGCTCTATCTCGCCTTCGCCGACGTGATGAACACGCCCGGCCTGATCCTTTCCCCCAAGATGGCCAAGGGGTTCAAGTTTGTGGTCATGGACGTGAACTACACGGAGGGTGACCGCGTCATCGAGTTGAACGCCCCGGAAGAGATCTATGACCTGGCGGCGCTGCTGCGCGACCCCGAGCGCTACGTGATCGAATCCATCTGGTCGCGCGCCACGGGCGAGCAGGCCGCGGCCGTGGCCACCTCGCGGCTGCACAACATCGCCGGCAAGTACACCGGCAAGGACGACCCCGTCATGCTCGTGCGCACGCAGATGAACTTCCCCGCTACCGGTGAAGTGCTGGCGCCGTTCGCCATCGGCCACTTCGTCGCCGGCGGCATGCGCGGCTCGCACCACATGCCGCTGATGCCGGTGCCGCAGAACTCCACCATCAGCTACTTCGACGGCCCGCCGGTCATCAGTTGCGCGGGCTTCTGCGTCCAGCAGGGTAAGCTGACCGAGCCGGTGGATGCCTTCGCCCACCCCTTCTGGAACACCATCCGCGACGAGGTGGCGAAGAAATCCGTCGAGTTCCGCCGCCAGGGCTTCGTCGGGCCCACCATGCTCCCGATGAACGAGCTCGAGTACACCGGCGTGATGGAGAAGCTCAAGGAGCTCGAGAAGCGCTTCCGCGTCCGCGCCGAAGCCAAGCTCGCCGCCACCCGCTAGTTCAGGCCGGACGACCGGGAAGCTCCCGTCCCGCGAGGGCTGGCGCAATACTGTCGGCTTTCAACCTCAGGGCAAGGCCCGACTCCTCATCGAAACCAAACAGTTGACCCGGCTACCTGGGCAGGAAGGCGGGAACGACCAGAAACGCAACCGTGTTGTTCAGCAGATGCATCGTCATGCAAGCGAGCAGGTTCCTCCGCCACACGTACAGCGCGTAGAGAACCACCGAGCCCAGCCCGATCTGAACGGCGCCTCCCAAACTCCAGCCTGGGAGGTGAACCAGGAAAAACACCAGCCAGGAAATCGCAGCGCTCAGGCCGATTCGTCCCGTGAGCTGGTTCAACCGCTCAATCAGATACCCCCGGTAGCGGATTTCCTCAGTGACGGCTGCGGTCAGAATCATCAGCACGCGCAGAAAAAGGGAGAATTCCGCTAGGCGTCGAACTCCCGCCTCCGTTGATTGCAAGCCGAGCCAATGAATCAGCGGAATCGTTCCCGAGATGATGGCCCCGCCCACCAGGAAGGCAACAAACGCCCACACGGCATCTTGCCGGCTCATCCGGCGAATCCCGATAGACTGCCAGTCTCTGCGCTCCCAGATGCGGATGTGGAGCAGGAGAAGTCCCGTAATGGCCCACGCAAACCCGAGATTCACCAGCAGGCGGTCAGCCGGATCCAGGGGCGCAAGCAGCGGGCGTGATAGGTGCCAAGCGGCGCGCGAGCCGATGACAAGCGCAATCCCCACAAGGGCCGCAAGCTTCTGCTTGGCTTCGTCCTTCACTCCGCGCTCCCGCTGGGGGTACGACTCCGCGAACAATCGGTCGGCAGAATAGTACAGCAGCGTGGAGCAGGGGAAGCGGCGACGTTGCCTGGAACGCGGCTGCGGCGTCGATCGGGTTCATAGAGGAGTTAGCAAGATGACAAGCTGTCGTGCGCCGGGTTTCTCTTGTTGCCGGGTGAGTTGTCAACCCCGCCAACATCGACTATGCTTTCACCGCTGCTGATGGCTTCCCCCGAGAAGAACCCGCGCACGGCGACCCCCACCTGCCCGCTCTGCGATGGCACCGGCTGGAAACCGGTCGAAGAGGCCGGCGAGCGCCGCGTCGTCCGCTGCTCCTGCGTGGCCGAAGCGCAGCGCGAGCGCCTGCTCGAGGCCGCCAGTATCCCGCCGCAGTACCAACACTGCGACTTCGACAACTTCGCCACCAACCTCTACCGCGAGCAGCCCGCCTACAACCAGAGCCTCGAGCAAGGGCGGCTCGTCTGCCAGCGGTTTGCCGAGGAGTTCCCGGTCAACGTGGACTGCGGCCTGCTCTTGATGGGCCCGGCCGGTGCGGGCAAGACGCATCTTGCCGTGGCCACTCTGCGCCGGCTGCTCGAGAAAGGCCTCGAATGCCTCTTCTGCGACTACCAGGATCTGCTGAAGCAAATCCAGGCGAGCTACAACCCCGTCGCCCAAACCACCGAGATGCAGCTGCTCGAGCCCATCCTGAACGCGCCCGTCCTGCTGCTCGACGACCTCGGCTCCATCAAGCCCTCCGCCTGGGTGCTCGACACGGTCGGCTATGTCATCAACCAGCGCTACAGCCAGCGCCGCGCCACCCTCATCACCACCAACTACCTCGACTCCTACCCGCCCGCCCCCACCGGCCGCGTGCGCGCCGACACCCCTGACACGCTCGCCGACCGCATCGGCGTCCGCATCCGCTCCCGCCTCTATGAAATGTGCCGGCTCGTGCCCGTGCAGGCCGACGATTTCCGCCGCCGCGTCAAGCAGGCCGACTACCGCTTCTAGCCCTCACGGAAGATGCGGCACGGAGTCGAAAGGTCGAACTCTGTCGGCTGGCTGTCGTCCCGGTGTCGTTGTCGGAATGGAATCTGAAAAGGCCGACGAAGAAATGCGCTCTTGCGTGGTAGCTCTTGCCTCTGGGGTCGGGTTGTTTCTCAACTGAGGTCGCGTTGACATCCTCACACGCGTTTGGCTATAGTGCGGCGGCCCCGGAGAAGTTGGGGGAGGCCGTTCCCAAGCTTCGGGGCCGACATGGGGCAGTTTGGTCCGGACGTGACAACTCCTGCCGCCAGTTACGCATCCCACCCGACGAGGTTTGCTTTCTCGCGTCACCAGGCGGCCTGATTATCCCGGCATGATACCTCCGAAGACACCACCGGACGCCTCTCCTGCGGCGGCCGAGCCCGAGCTGGAAACCCCCGCCGAAGAAACCGAATTCGCCGCCGAACTCGAGCAACTCATCGAGCAGTACAGCCCGGAGGCACGTCCCAGCGCGGGCGAAATCCGCGAAGGCGTGGTGGTCAGCATCTCCGCCGACGGCGTGGTGATTGACTTGGGGATGAAGAGCGAAGCGCTGGTGCCGCTGACTGAACTCACCGACGCCGAGGGCACCGCCCTGGTGCAGCCCGGCGAGCGCATCGAGGTGCTGCTCGAAAGCAACGAGCTCCGCGACGGCTACCTCCCGGCCTCGGCGGAGCGCGCGGAGCACCGCCGCGTGTGGAACGAACTCGACCGCCTCCACCGCGAAGAGCGCAAAGTCCGCGCCCGCGTCGCCGAGCGCACCAAAGGCGGCTTGCTCGTCGAACTCGAATTCCCCCAGTTGGGCCGGCTGCGCCAGCCCGTGCGCGCCTTCCTGCCGGCTTCCCAAGTGGACGTGCGTCCGGTGCGCCACTGGGAAGGCTTCCAGGGACGCGAGCTCTGGGGCCGCATCATCCGGCTCGACCGCCGCCGCGGCAACATCGTCTTCAGCCGCCGCCTGCTGCTCGAGGAAGAGCAGGAGCGCCGCCGCAAACTGCTCGAAGGCGAACTCAAAGAAGGGGCGGTCCTCCGCGGCACGGTCAAGAACCTCACCGACTACGGCGCCTTCGTTGACCTGGGCGGCCTGGACGGGCTGCTGCACGTCAGCGATATGTCCTGGCGGCGCCTCTCGCATCCGAGCGACGTCGTGCGCGTGGGCGATGAGTTGACCCTGAAAGTTCTCAAGTTCGACAGGGAAAAGAAGCGCATCTCGCTCGGCCTGAAACAGCTCCAGCCCGACCCCTGGAAGGAGGCCCCGGTCAAGTATGCGGTCGGCACCCGCGTGCGCGGCCGCGTGGTCAGCCTGGTGGACTACGGCGCGTTCGTGGAGTTGGAGCCGGGGGTGGAGGGCCTGATCCACGTCACCGAGATGTCCTGGACGCAGCGCGTGCGCCGTCCCGACCAGGTTCTGAAACTTGGTGACCGCGTGGAAGCCGTGGTGCTGGAAATCCACCCCGCCGAGCAACGCATCTCGCTCGGGCTGCGGCAGACCGAACCCGACCCCTTCCAGGAAGTCGCCGGGCGGCACGCGGAAGGCAGCATCGTCCGCGGCCGCGTCAAGAACCTCACCGACTACGGTGCCTTCATCGAGATTGAGCCGGGCATCGAAGGCCTGTTGCATCTTTCCGATATCACCTGGAGCAAGAAGGTGAAAAAACCGGAGGAGGTGCTGCAGAAGGGTCAGGAAGTCGAGGTCAAGGTGTTGAAAGTCGACGTCGTCAATCGCCGGCTCAGCCTGGGCCTGAAGCAGTTGCAACCGGACGTCTGGGAACAATTCGTGGCACGGGTGAAGGTGGGCCAGGTGGTACGAGGGCGCGCCTCTCGCCGGACGAATTTTGGTGTGTTCGTGGAGTTGGAGGACGGCGTCGAAGGCCTCTGCCATGTTTCCGAGCTGGCTGAGGGCGAGGACACGGGCGGGGCGGTTGAGGTCGGCAAGGAGTACGAGTTCAAGGTCATCAAGATCAGCCTGGCGGAACGCCGCATCGGCCTAAGCCTGAAGGCCATGGCAGCCGAGCGCGCCCGGCGCGACTTCGAGCAGTATCGCGCCTCCAAGCCCAGCGCCACCGCCACGCTGGGTGAAATCTGGTCGCAACAGGTCGGGGGCAAGCCACCCTCGGATTCGGACTCGTGAGTTTTCTGGGGGCCAGGCTCTCGCCAGCAAAGCTCTTGCGGGCAGCCGCCGGCCTGATATAGGCTAAGTCGCCACCTTTCAACGCGGTTCGATCGTCCCGAGCAATCGGGACGGGGGTCGGAAGTTCGGGGAGAGGCAAGCAGCCGCAGAAAGGGCGCAGGGACCCGCCATCACTCGGACTCTCCCGCAGTCCCGAGATTCGGGACGAGGGTCGGGAGACAAACAGGGGACTCGCAGCCCGCACGGGCGGGGAGAAAGGAGCCAGCCATGACCAAGGCCGACCTGGTCGAGCAGGTGACGCGTGTGGTCGAGGGCACCCGCAAGGACTCCGAGGCTGTGGTCGAAACGATTTTCCAGTGCATCATCGGCGCGCTCAAGCGCGGCGACAAGGTCGAGATCCGCGGCTTCGGCAGCTTCCGCACGCGCCAGCGCCGCGCCCGCATCGGCCGCAATCCCAAGACCGGCGCTAAGGTGAACGTCGAGGCCAAGCGCGTCCCTTACTTCAAGCCCAGCAAAGACCTCAAAGAACTCCTCAATCCCACTGAGAGCGCTGCGCGCTCCTCTTAAGTTATGGACCGTCTCTGGTCTCCCTGGCGCTACCGCTACGTCAGCCAGGCTGCCCAGGACGATACCTGCATCTTCTGCGAAGCGCTCAAGGCGGCCGACGACCCCGCAACCCTCATCCTCTACCGCGGCCAGCACAACTTCATCATCCTCAACCGCTACCCCTACACCACCGGCCATGTCATGATCGCGCCCTATGAGCACGTAGCCGACCTCAGCGGCGCGCGGCCGGAAGTGCTGGCCGAGATGATGACGCTGTGCCAGCGCGTCGAAAAAGCGCTGGCGGAACTCTACAAGCCCGAAGGCTACAACCTCGGCATGAACCTCGGCCGCTGCGCCGGCGCCGGCGTCCTCGGCCACCTCCACCTGCACCTGCTGCCCCGCTGGGCCGGCGACACCTCCTTTATGACCACCATCGCCGAAACCCGCCTCGAACCCGAAGAACTCTCCACCACCTACGCCAAACTCAAACCCTACTTCCGCGATTCGTGAATCGTGAACCGCGAATCGTGACTCGGATTTCTTTCCGGTTCTCGGTTCCCGTTTCCCGCTTCCCACTTTGAGCCCTTGCCCTACCCGTGCCGCGCGACTAGAATCCGTCTCGCGGCCGGGGGAGAAACCGTGAACCTCGAACTCAGTGAAGAGCACAAGCTGATTCAGAAGACGGCGCGCGAATTCGCGGAGAAAGAAGTCAAGCCGCTGGCCAAAGAAATCGACGAAACCGGCCGCTTCCCCCGCGACACTGTCGCCAAGGCCGCGGAGCTCGGCTTCACCGGTGTCTACGTCCCCGAGAAATACGGCGGCGCCGGCCTCGACCACATCAGCTACACCATCGTGATTGAGGAAATCTCCCGCGTCTGCGCCTCCACCGGCGTCATCCTCTCGGTTTGCAACACCCTCTTCTGCGACCCCATCCTGCGCTTCGGCAGCGAGGAGCAGAAGAAAAAATACGTCACGCCGCACGCGCGCGGCGAGCGCATCGGCTGCTACTGCCTGACGGAGCCCCAGGCGGGGTCGGATGCCGCCAACCAGAAAACCACCGCCGTCCGCAAGGGCGATAAATACATCCTCAACGGCACCAAAGCCTGGGTCACCAACGGCGCCGTCGCCGACGCTGCCATCGTCTATGCCGTCACCGACCCGACGAAAGGCTCCAAGGGCATCAGCGCCTTCATCATCGAGTCGCGCTTTCCCGGCTGGAAGGTGGCGCGCGAGGAAAAGAAGATGGGCATCAATGCCACCGCTACCGCCGAGATTGCCCTCGAGGACTGCGAGGTGCCGGCCGGGAACCTGCTGGGAGCCGAGGGTATCGGCTTCCGCATCGCTCTCCGCACGCTCGACGATGGCCGGGTCGGCATCGCCGCCCAGGCCACCGGCATCGCCCAGGGCGCCTTCGACGAGGCGTCGAAGTACGCCCAGCAACGCGTCGCCTTCGGCCAGCCCATCGCCAACTTCCAGGCCATCCGCTTCATGCTCGCCGACATGGCCACCGAGATCGAAGCCGCGCGCATCCTGCTCCGCCGCGCTGCCTGGCTCCAGGACCAGGTCGGCTTCTCGACCACCGAGCCGCGCTACACCCTCGAAGCCTCCATCGCCAAGCTCTTTGCCAGCGAAATGGCCCACCGCGCCTGCGACAAGGCGGTGCAGATTCACGGCGGCTACGGCTACAGCCGCGAATACCCCGTCGAGCGCATGTACCGCGACCAACGCATCACCGAACTCTACGAAGGCACCAGCGAAATCCAGCGTCTAGTCATCGCCCGCCACCTGCTCAGCACCTAGCGACCTGTGCCCCGCGACCTGCGACCTGTGAACCACAGCGCCCTTGGGTAGGGCAAGGGCTTGTCCCTTGCCGTTTTGTTGGTCGGCCCGTATCACCCATATGCCCGCAGTCCAACCCAGTGGCCCCGGCACGGTTTGGAGGAAACCCTTGATATGCGACCAAGATGGTCGTATAATGGGAGTTTCTTGCTGGCGAAGCACTTAGGCCAGACAGGGCAAGGGCAGGGACGTGAAGAACTTGCAGGTGGAAAAACGGGCAGGGCCGGTGGCGGTCATCTCGCGCATCGGCGATACCCCTCTGCTGCGGCTGGAGCGCATCGGGCGGGAGTTTCCCGGCGTCGAGTATTACGCCAAGGCCGAATGGTTCAACCCCGGCGGCTCGGTCAAAGACCGGCCCGCGCTGAACATGATTCTCGAAGGCGAGCGGACGGGCCAGCTCACCCGCGACAAGATCATTCTCGACGCCACCTCGGGCAATACCGGCATTGCCTACGCGATGATTGCCGCGACGCGCGGCTACAAAGTCCGCCTGTGCGTGCCGGCCAATGCCAGCATCGAGCGCAAGCGCATCCTGCGCGCCTACGGCGTTGACCTCATCCTCACCGACCCCACGCAAGGCTCCGACGGCGCCATCCGCAAGGCGCGCGAGCTCTACGCCAAAGAGCCCGACATTTATTTCTATCCTGACCAGTACAACAACCCCGCCAACTGGCAGGCGCACTATAACGGCACCGCCGTGGAAATCTGGGAGCAGACCGCCGGGCGGCTCACGCACTTTGTCGCCACGCTCGGCACCAGCGGCACCTTCTGCGGCACCGCCCGCCGCCTGAAGGAATTGAACCCCGCCATCCGCTGCATCTCGCTCCAGCCCGACAGCCCCTTCCACGGCCTCGAAGGGATGAAGCACATGGGGAGCGCCATCGTGCCCGGCATCTACGACTCGACCCTGGCCGATCAGGACTTGCCGGTCGCCACCGAGGACGCTTACCGGATGGTGCGGCGGCTGGCGCGCGAAGAGGGCTTGCTGGTCGGTGTGTCCTCGGGCGCGGCGCTCTGGGGGGCGCTCGAAGTCGCGCGGCAATTGAAAGGCAGCTCAGGAGTGATCGTCACCCTCTTCCCCGACTCTGGCGACAAGTACCTAAGTGAACGCTTCTGGGACGAAGAGACTTAGTGGTTTTGGTTGTCATCCTGAGCGAAGCGAAGGATCTCAGCGCAGCCAGTGGCTAGGCGGAGATTCTTCGGCCTGCGGCCTCAGAATGACAGGGTGGGCCCGTGGCAAGTAATTGATGACTCCCATGAACCTTCTCATCAGCGAGACGCTCCTTGACGCCATCCGGCGGCACGGGGCCGCGACCTATCCGCACGAGTGCTGCGGCGCGCTGTTGGGCCGCGTGGAGGAGAACGGGAGCAAGCGCGTGCTCGACCTGCTGCCGCTCGACAACCGCCGCGAGGGCGAGGCCGCCCGTACCCGCTTTCTGATCACCGCCGAAGACCATCTGTTTGCCCTACGGACGGCCTGCGAGCGCAAGCTGGACATCATCGGCTTCTACCATTCCCATCCCGACCATCCCGCGCGGCCCTCCGAGTTCGACCGCGAGCACGCCCTGCCGTGGTACTCTTACGTTGTGGTTCGGGTGGCGCAGGGGCAGGCGCAGGAAATTACCAGTTGGATGCTCGCGGACGACCGCAGCCGCTTCGAGCCCGAACCGCTGGTCGCTCCCGCATCATCTCATCAGGAGAGAGGTTGAGCTGAAATGCCGGTTAGGGTTCTGATCCCGACGCCGCTGCGGCAATATGCGGGCAAGCAGGAGGCCCTGGAGTTCGAGGCCGGCACGGTCGGCGAGTTGCTCGAGCGGCTGGTGACCGAGCACGCCGACCTGCGTCGGCACCTCTACACCGAGGAGGGCAAGCTGCGCAGCTTCGTCAACGTCTACGTGAACGACGAGGACATCCGCTACCTCGAAAAGGAACAGACGCCGCTCAAAGCGAGCGACGTCGTCAGCATCGTCCCCTCCATCGCCGGGGGGAAGGCAGGAAATCGAAAATAGAAAATAGAAAACGGAAAGCAGGAAGATGAGTAAGCAAGCCGCGGTCAAAAATCAGGAAACGCAGGTTGCCGCGCCGCCTGCGCTCTCGCCGCAGGAAATCCTGCGCTACAGCCGCCACCTCATCATGCCCGAAGTGGCGATGGAGGGGCAGCTCAAGCTCAAGGCTGCCAAAGTGCTCCTCATCGGCACCGGCGGCCTGGGCGCGCCGCTGGGCCTCTATCTCGCCGCTGCCGGCGTGGGCCGGCTGGGGCTGGTGGACTTTGACGCCGTGGACTTCACCAACCTCCAGCGCCAGGTGACGTTCAGCACCGCTGATGTGGGTCGCTCCAAGATCGAAGCCGCGCGCGAGCGTCTGCAAGCCCTCAACCCGGACATCGAAATCGTCACCCACGAGACGAAGCTCACCAGCGACAACGCCCTCGCCATCCTGCGCAACTACGACATCATCGTAGACGGCACCGACAACTTCCCCACGCGCTACTTGGTCAACGACGCCTGCGTGCTGCTGGGCAAGCCCAACGTCTACGGCAGCATCTTCCGCTTCGAAGGCCAGGCGACCGTTTTCGCGTTGAAGGACGGCCCGTGCTATCGCTGCCTCTACCCCGAGCCGCCCCCGCCCGGCCTGGTGCCGAGTTGCGCCGAAGGCGGCGTGCTGGGCGTGCTGCCCGGCATCATCGGCTCCCTCCAGGCGATGGAAACCATCAAGCTCATCATCGGCAAGGGCGAGGTGCTCAAAGGCCGCCTGCTTGTTTTCGATGCGCTGAAAATGCGCTTCCGCGAGCTCAAGCTGCGCAAGAATCCCGACTGCCCGGCCTGCGGCACGCACCGCACGGTCACCAAGCTGATCGACTACTACGAATTCTGCGGCGTCCGCGGCGAAGAAGCCCCCGTGACCGTGCCGGTGCCGGAAATCGAGCCGCGTGAGCTCAAAGCCTGGCTTGACCGCGGCGACGACGTCTTCATCCTCGACGTGCGCGAGCCGCACGAGTACCAGATTTGCCAGATCGGCGGCCACCTGATTCCGCTCGGCGAGCTGCCCCGGCGCGTGCACGAGCTCGACTCCGCCCGCACCATCGTCGCCCACTGCCGGCTCGGCCAGCGCTCCGCGCAGGCGGTGGACTTCCTCCGCAAGGCCGGCTTCCGCAAAGTCTGGAACCTGAAGGGCGGGATTCTCGCCTGGTCCGACCAGGTCGACCCCACCGTCCCGAAGTACTGAACAGCGACCGGCGAGCCGCGCGAACAAAGTCGTGCGCTGCCGCTTGTCATTCTGAGCGAAGCGAAGAATCCCAGCTGAGATGCTTCGCTAGCGCTCAGCATGACAGACGGGCGCAGCCTGTACGCGACTTGCGCGTCAGGCGCGGGAGGAGCCGCGCAGCACGCGCGCCGGCAGCAGGAAGAGCGCGCGCAGGAAGGCCAGCACGCCGCCCACGGCGATGCCCACAATCCGGAAGGGCAGCAGGAGCAGCCAGACAATCGGGTAGAGCACCAGCGCCAGCAAGGCCAGCGGCCAGCAAATCACCAGCAGGAGCAGCCAGAGCAGAAACTTCGTCATCGCAGCCCTCTCTCTTGAACTACGCAACCCTACCGGAAAGGTTCCCGTGGGTCACGCGCGGTGTGTGACGGTTTTTTCGGTCTTCAGTGGATTGACTCTGTTTGCGTTCCGGCCTACCATCTATCTTCCGGCTGGTAGCAGAAGGCACCGCGCCCCGAGGTTGCTCCCATGGCCAAAGACACACTCACCATCACCGACAACCGCACCGGCAAGACCTACGAGATTCCCGTCACCCACGGCACCATCCGCACGATGGACCTGCGCCAGATCAAGACCTCTCCCGACGACTTCGGGCTGATGGGCTATGATCCCGCCTTCACCAATACCGCCTCCTGCACGAGCCGCATCACCTTCATTGACGGCGACAGGGGCATCCTCCGCTACCGCGGCTACCCCATCGAGCAGCTCGCGGAAAAGAGCACCTTCCTTGAAACCGCCTACCTGATTATTCACGGCGAACTGCCCACGCGCAGCGAGCTCGACGACTGGGTCCACAACATCACCTACCACACCTTCCTGCACGAAAACGTGCGCAAGCTGCTCGAGGGCTTCCGCTACGACGCCCATCCGATGGGGATGCTGGTGAGCCTGCTGGGCGCCCTCTCGACCTTCTATCCCGAGGCGAAAGACATCCGCGACCCCGAAGTGCGCCAGAAGCAGGTGTACCGCCTCATCGCCAAGACGCCCACGCTGGCGGCGTTCTGCTACCGGCACAGCCGCGGCCTCCCGCTCGTCTATCCCGACAACGACCTGAGCTACGCCGGCAACTTCCTCAACATGCTCTGGCGGATGAGCGAGGTGAAGTACCGGCCCGACCCGGTGCTGGAGCGCGCGCTCGACATCCTCTTCATCCTGCACGCCGACCACGAGCAGAACTGCAGCGCCAACGCCATGCGCAGCGTGGGCAGCTCGCACGCCGACCCCTATTGCTCGGCCGCGGCCGCTGCCGCCGCGCTCTACGGGCCGCTGCATGGCGGGGCCAATGAGGCGGTGCTGCGGATGCTCGAGGAAGTCGGCTCGGTGCGCAATGTTCCGAGCTACATCGAGCGCGTCAAGCGCGGCGAACTGCTGCTGATGGGTTTCGGCCACCGCATCTACAAGAACTACGACCCGCGCGCCCGCATCATCAAGCAGACCGCCGACCAGGTGTTCGGCGTCACCGGGCGCAACCCGCTGCTCGACATTGCGCTGGAGCTCGAGCGCATCGCGCTGCAGGACGACTACTTCGTCAAGCGCAAGCTCTACCCCAACGTGGACTTCTACAGCGGCATCATCTACCAGGCCATGGGCTTCCCGGTGGAAATGTATCCGGTGCTGTTTGCCATTGGCCGCATGCCCGGCTGGATCGCGCAATGGCAGGAGATGCTGGACGACAAAGAGCAGAAGATTGCGCGGCCGCGCCAGGTCTATCTCGGCCAGGACCAGCGCGACTACGTGGCCATTGACAAGCGCACCCCGGTCGTCCCCGCCGCCGCCAGCTAGCTCAGACCGAAAATCGAGGATCGAAACTCGAAACTCGCCGTGTGCCCGGGGAGGATCCTGTCCGCTGAGAGCTGAAGTGGAGAGCAAAAGACTGAAAACTGTCAACTGACAACTGCCTACTGTCTCAGGTGGGAGAGGGCGATTTCCAGGCTGATGAGGGTATTGAAGATGGCCAGTACCTGGCGGCGGTAGCTCAGCATCTCCTTCAGCCGCCGCTGGACGTGTGGCTCGGCCTTCCAGAGACGCTCCCAGCGGTGCACGACCTGGTGGGACACGTCAATGTCGCGCCGTAACTCCTCCGCCGAATGACCGCGCATGAAAAGACCGAAGAAAAAGGCCGCTTCCCGCTGCGGGGTTTCGGCTTCGAGTTGTAGGGCCTTCCGCATACGCTCAGCCCTTCGGTATACGGCCTCAGGACAAGCTCTCGGCCGCGGCTTCTGCGCCTGGCCGAAACTTTACCTATAGCGCAAGAGCGCGCTCCAAGGCAAGTCTATTGCTCCACCCCCCGGCTTCTGGCAAGATGGCACGGAATTCCCTCGGGGAGGAACCCGCAAGGAGGTCTTCCATGCCCACCACCAAGCAACTCGTCATTCGCGCCGCCAACCGGCCCGGCACCCTGGCGCGCATCGCACAGACGCTGGCCCAGAATCGAATCAATATTCAGGGGCTGGATTCGTCGGGCCCGCAGGCGACGGTGCGGATGCTGGTCAGCAACCCGGCGCGGGCGCTGCAGGCGTTGCGGCAGGCGAAGATTCGCGCGCGGGCGGAAGATGTCGTGCTCGTGAATCTGGCCGACCGGCCGGGGACGTTGGCGCGCGTCACCGCCAAGCTGGCGCGACGCGGCATCAACATCAACTACGCCTACGGCACGGTAGCCCGCGGCAGCCAGCGCGCCGCCATCGTGCTCGGGGTGAGCAACCCCAGCCGGGCGGAGAAGCTGATTTAAATCCGGGCGGCTTGACTCCTCCGGAGTTAACTGCTATTCATCCCTCTCGTTAACGTCGGTTAACTTGGAGGGGTGGTGGGGCGACGGCTGCGATGGCTGCCGGTTCTGCTGGCCATCGCCGCGCCCCTCTCCGCGCAGGCGCCCGCGAGCGAGGAAGCATCTGCGGAGGAGCCTGACTTCTTCTTCCTCACCGGCGGCCCCTACACCCAGCTCAAGAATTCCTTCCAGATGATCTGGGCGAACCAGTTTGTCCGCGACCGCAGCGGCTCGCTGCCCGCCGTGGTTACCCGCGACTTCGTCGGCGCGGGCCGCTTCGAATGGGGGTTCACGGATCGGTTCGAGTTCGACCTGGAGTTCGGCTACC
Organism: Acidobacteriota bacterium; assembly: GCA_037442885.1. GTDB lineage: Bacteria > Acidobacteriota > Terriglobia > Acidiferrales > 2-02-FULL-67-57 > JACQTG01. Next base: position 33,989 of record JBBIPK010000034.1, read on the forward strand.
TGCGCCCGCGCGAACGCACGGGCGGGGTTTCGACCGTTTCCGCGCAGGGCGTGGACGATACCATGCTGGGCGTGCGCTACCGCCTGCTGCGCGAACCCTCCTTCCCGGTTACGTTGACCACGGGGCCGCAGGTCATCCTGCCCAGCGCCAGCCGCCGCCAGGGCCTGGGCACGGGAAAAAGCAGCTACGCCTGGGACCTAGCGCTGGCGCGGGACTTTGGCGGTCCGTTCTTCTTGGGCGCTTCCCTGAACGCCAGTGTCACTCCGGATGTGGCCGACTTGGCTCCTGGCTCATCCCGGCGCTTTGACCTTTCCGCCGTCGAGTGGGGAGTTGCTTTCCTGCTGCGGCCGCTCGAGCGGGATACGCCGGCGGGCAGCCACCACGACCTTCATCTCTATCTTGAATTGGGCGGCGGCCGCTTCGAGGAAATTGACGTGGGCGGCCGCACGCGCCGCACGGAAGTCCTGGCCGCCCCCGGCATCCGCTACGGTTTTCTGACCGCGGCCAAGACCCTCACCGAGATTGGACTTTCGATCCCGCTCGGCTTGAACCGCAACGCGCCCGACTGGGGCATCATTCTGCAAGTCCAGTTCGAGTACGTCTTCTGAGCCAGGCTTGAGGATTGACAGGCGGGGCGGAGAAGTGTTAGATTGGCGGCGCTAGTTAACCATAGTTAATATCAGGGCGAGGGGCACGAGGCAGGCCAATGAAGGGATTCTTGCGGGTCGGGATGGTGCTGCTGCTGGGAGCCGCGGGGTATTGGGCGGTGGCGGGGAGCCGTTCGGCGCCGGCCGAGCCGCAGACATCCTCGACGGCCGAGGCGGTCGCACGCGGGCATGCTCGGCACCTGCCGCCCACGCTCGGCAGCGGGCTCTACCAGTACGCGGCGCCGGGCCAGCGCCGCTTCGAGGCCAGCCAGGTGCACAACCCCACGCCGCCACCGCCGGGCCACGCTCCGGACGGCGTGCGCGAATACGAACTCGTCATCGAAGAAGACGTCCCGCACGAGGTGGCGCCCGGGGTGGTGATACCGGCCTGGGCGTTCAACCGCAGCGTGCCGGGGCCGGTGCTGCGGGCGACCGAGGGCGAGACCGTGCGGGTGACGCTCGTCAACAAAGGAAAGCTGCCGCACACGATTCATTTCCACGGCATCCATCCGGCGGTGATGGACGGCGTGTTCGAGCTGGTGCCGCCGGGGGAAAGCTTCGTCTACGAGTTTGTGGCGCGGCCCTTCGGGGTCTTTCCCTATCACTGCCACTCGATGCCGACCTCGCAGCACCTCCACAACGGCCTCTACGGGATGATGATCGTCGACCCCAAGCAGGGCCGGCCGCCGATGAGGGAGCTGGCCTTCATCATGAGCGCGTTTGACCTCGACCGGGACGGCGAAGCGGAGTTTTACGGCTGGAACGGGCGCGCCTTCCAGTATGCCGACAACCCCATCGAGTTGCGGGTGGGCGAGCCGGTGCGGATGTACGTGGTGAACATGTTCGAGGAGGCGATGGTGCCGCATCTGCACGGCAACATGTATCAGCTCTATCCCAGCGGAACCTCGCTGCAGCCGGCCGAATACACCGACGTCAAGACGCTCAGCATCGCCGAGCGGGCGATTCTCGAATTCCAGTACGACTTCCCGGGCACCTATATGTTCCAGTGCCACGTCACCGAGCATATGGAGCAGGGGTTGATGGGCTGGTTCCGGGTGGTGGAGAAAGCGTCGAGTGCCGCTGCGGCTGCGGCCTCTCGTTGAGGTCTACTTGTTCGGCGGGGCAACCCTTCAGGGTTGCCAAAGAGGGTTTGAGAGTCTCGGGGTTTTAACCCCTGAGGAACCTCAGGGCCTAAAGGCCCTCTGAAAGCAAGGGTG
>JBBIPK010000035.1:0-33348 GCA_037442885.1 Acidobacteriota bacterium
GTCAGGGCTGAAGCCCTGACCCGCCGAAAGCAGGTTTTGCAACAGCCACTAGTCATTCGGAAACAAGAACCGTGGAGGCTACTCTACACGTACGAGGCCCGCATTTCCAAGCCCTGCTGCGGTACATGAATTTCCCGAAATAGCATGCGGCGTTGACCCTGGCAAACTTGCAGCCTAAGATAGCCCCGATCAGTCGGGTTCCTCCCATGATTGGCAAGACGCTGGGACACTACCGCGTCATCGAGAAAATCGGCGCCGGTGGCATGGGCGAGGTATATCGCGCCCGCGATGAGCGCTTGCAGCGCGACGTCGCTTTGAAGCTGCTACCGCAGGAGCTAGCCGGGCACGCGGATCGCCGCACACGCGTCCTGGCCGAAGCCCGCGCTGCCTCGGCACTCAATCATCCCGGCATCACTACCATCTACGAAGTGGGCGAAGAGGGCGATCTGGTCTTCATCGTGATGGAGTTGGTGTCTGGGAAGACGCTGCGCGCCTTGCTGGTCGAGGGAATCTCCGAGCCGAGAGCCCTGGCACGGTTGGGAGCGCAGGTGGCCGAAGTGCTGGCTGTGGCCCACGCGCAATTAATCGTCCACGGCGACGTCAAGCCCGAAAACATTATCCTGCTGGCAGACGGTCGCGTGAAGCTCCTCGACTTCGGCATTGCGCGGCAATTGGCCACGCATTGTGCACAAGCTGCTGGAGAAGCAACCCGGGTCGCGCTACCAGTCCGCGCGCGAAGTGCAGGTGGACTTGAACAGCTGGCCGACCTGAAGCGAGAGTATGACCGCTACCAGCGCGAGTTTGGCCACCGCTAATCTTAGAAGCTTCTCAGGTCACCACTTCCCTCAATGCACCTGATGAAGGTGACAAAATCCTGAGCTTTTTGGCGCATCCTGCCGAAACGCAATCATTTTGAAAACAAGGTCGTGCCAGCACTTTCGCCCTGTAACGTGAAGCCCGCCCAATAGTAGGGGAGGGCCTGGTCGCCGTACTTCTTCAACAGGTCGATCTTGGCGCGGCGCAAAGCTGATCCTTTGTCTTGCTTCTTTGCCAGGTGACCGTAGAACTGCTTTATCAGCGCTGCCGTAGCTATGTCGTCTGCGCTCCACAGGCTGGCTAGAACAGACTGTGCACCGGCAAACAGGAAAGACCTCACCAGATTGGCAATGCCCTCTGCTCCTTGCAGTCGCCCCACGCCGGTGTCACACGCAGAAAGAATTACCAAGTCCGCATTCAAACGGAGAGTGCTGATTTCCCGCGCTTGCAAGAGTCCGTCTTCCTCGGATGCTACTCCCGCTCGCAGCAGAAACTAGCAGACTCGGATTGGTGGAGCAAGGCTTTGCCGCGCAGGCGGAAATTTCCTCACTCGAGCACTAACCACCGAGAAACTGCTGTGGACAGGCGGCAAGGCTGCTAGGTACGACGTTTTCGCGTCCGCTGCGCCGCCCTCCGACGGAATACGACGCGATCCGGCGCCTGCTAGGCGGAAATCAGTCGCAGTAGAAGCGGGGGACGCGGGCGTTCAGGCCGGAGAGGATTTCCGAGGCGACAGTGCCCAAGGCGCGTGCGGGTTCGGTGGGTGGGATGGCGAGCCCGCCGGACTCGCCAATCAGGGTGACCTCATCGCCCGGCTGCGCCTCAGGAACGTCGGTCAGATCCACGTGCGTCAGATCCATTCCAATGGTGCCAACCAAAGGCGCGAAGCGCCCGCGGATGATGACGCGGGCGCGCCCGCTCAGGCCGCGCCGCCAGCCGTGCCCGTAGCCGATGGGGAGCAAGCCGATGCGGGCTGCGCCCCGGGTGACGTAGCGGGCGCCATAGCCCACGGGCGTGCCGGCGGCGAATGACCGCACCGCATAGAGCCGCGCCTTCAGGGTCAAGGCCGGCCGCACCGGCCACTGCTCGTAGAACTCGGCGGTGCGATCCGCACCCGCGAAGGTGAAGAACGAAAGGTAGCCGTAGAGCATCGAGCCCGGCCGCACCATCGTGCCCCAGCTTTCCGGCCGGCCGATGATGCCGCCGGTGTTGGCCAGGTGCAGGAGCGGGGGCCGCACGCCTCGGTCGGCCAGCTCCGCCCGGACGCGCTCGAAGCGGGCGATTTGCTCGGCCGTCTGATTGGAGGTGAAGTCTTCGGCAGCGGCGAAGTGCGTGTAGACGCCCTCGAGTTCCAACTGCGGGTGCTGCGCGAGCAGGGCAGCCGCCCGCCCCAGCTCATCGCAAGCAATCCCCAGGCGCCCCATCCCTGTATCCACTTTCAGGTGGCAGCGCACTTCCCGCCCGGCACGCCGCGCCGCGGCCGCCAGCCGCTCCAGTTGCCCCAGCTCGCAGATACCCGCCGTCAGGTTGTGCGCCAGCACTTCCTCTTCTTCTCCCGGAAAGAACCCCGCCAACAGCAGAATCGGCCGGGAGAGACCTCCCGTTCGCAACTCGATGCCTTCCTGAAGAGTAGCCACCCCGAAGGCATCCGCGCCCGCCTTGGCCAGGGCGTGCGCCACCGGCACGGCTCCGTGGCCGTAGGCGTTGGCTTTGACCACGGCCAGTATCTTGCGGTCAGCTCCGATGTGCCCCCGGATGGTTTGCAGGTTCGCCCGCAACCGGGAGAGGGAAACCTCCGCCCAGCAGGATCGTTCCGACATTGTCACCGCCAACTCCGTACGCCCCTCACTCTCGACTAGATTCGAGCGCAGTCATGAAAGATGGCTGCCCCGGCCAGAAAGGCAACTTCTAGCCCAGCCCGACGCCCAACGCAACCACCCGCTTGACACCGGCGGTGGTTTCGCTACTATAGAAGCAAGTACGAGGGGGGTAGTTGGGCAGGGATGGGCCGCCCCGAATCTCTGGGGCGCGCGGTGCCACCGAGGCACTAGGATGAAGAAGCGTCAGCGTGGATTCTCACTGATTGAATTGATGATCGTCGTCACGATCATCCTCATCATCGCCGCCATCGCCATCCCCAACCTGCTCAAGGCGCGGATGGCGGCCAACGAGAGCGCGGCGGTCGCCAACACCAAGACCATCGTGACCAACGCCCACGCCTACAACATCAAGCATCTTGACATCGGCTATCCGGCCAACTTGGCGGCTCTCGGCCCGGCCCCCGGCGACGAGCTGATTGACGCCCAATTGGCGGGCGGCAACCGCAGCGGCTACCTCTTCACCTACGCGATTACGGTCACCTCGCCCTGCCCCACCTGCGTCGGTGGCGTCCACAACGACGACTTCCAACTCTGCGTTGACCCGGCCAACGGCAACCGCACCGGTAGCCGCGCCTTCTTCACCACCTCGGAAAGCCTCATCCGCTTCCAGTTCCCGGTTCCCGACGGCGCCGTGGGGCCCTGCGCCGCTGGCGCCGCCAACCCACCGGTCAGCTAAATCAACCCCTTGCGGGAACCGAAAGACTGAGGAACTCGGGCGGGAGTCTGGCCGGCTATTCTTCGCCGGGGAATTCCATCAGGTTTTCAAAACGGGTGTACTCGCGCAAGAACGCGAGCCGGACTTTCCCGATGGGGCCGTTGCGCTGCTTAGCCACGATGAGCTCGGCGCGCCCCTGCTCCTCTTCGGGGACGCTTTCCGGGTCGCGGTACATCTCGGGACGGTAGACGAAGGCCACCAAGTCAGCATCCTGCTCGATGGAGCCCGACTCGCGCAGGTCGGAGAGCTGCGGGCGGTGGTCGCCGCCGCGGGTTTCCGGCGCCCGGCTCAACTGGCTGATGGTGATGACGGGGAGGCTGAGTTCCTTGGCCAGCGCCTTCAGCCCGCGGGTGATGCTGTCAATCTCCTGCCGGCGGCTCTCGAAGCGCCCGCTGACGGCCATCAGTTGCAGGTAGTCCACGATGACGAGGTCGAGCCCGCGCTCAGCTTTCAGGCGGCGGCATTTCGAGCGCGTCTCGAGCACGGTCAAGGAAGGCGTGTCGTCGATATAGATGGGCGCCTCCGACAACCGCGCCAGGGCGAGGGTCAGCTTGCCGTACTCTTCCTTGCTCAGGTAGCCGGTGCGCAGATGGTGAGCGTTGACTTGCGCGCTCGCACAGGCCAGCCGCAGCAGCAGTGACTCCTTGGCCATCTCCATACTGAAAATCCCGACGCATTTCTGTTGCCCTAGGGCGATGTTCTCCGCCATATTCAGGGCGAGCGCGGTCTTGCCCATCGAAGGCCGCCCGGCGAGCACAATCAGTTCGCCCGCCTGCAACCCTGACGTCAGGTTATCGAAATCCGTGTACCCCGTCGGCAGCCCGGTGACCCGCCGCCCGCCTTCATAGATTTTCTCAATCACCGGGAAGCTGGTCTTGACGATGTCCTTGATGGGGAAGAAGCCCTGGCGGACGCGCTGCTCGGCCAGGCCGAAGATGGCCTGCTCGGCGCGATCGAGCAGTTCGTCGGCCGGGCCTTCGGCTTCCAGCGCCTGGTTGGTGATGCTGTTCGAAGTATGGACGAGGGCGCGCAGCAGCGCCTTCTCCTTGACAATCTTGGCGTAGTGCTCGACGTGGGTCACGCGCGGCACGCCGTCCACCAGCGCACTGAGGTAGGCCACGCCGCCCGCCGCCTCCAACTCCCCGGCCCGCGTCAACTCCTCGGCCAGCGTCACCAGGTCAATCGCCCGATCGGCCTCCGAGAGCGCAATCATCCGCGCGAACATCCGCCGGTGCGCATCCAAGAAGAAGTCTTCGGGGCGCAGGATTTCGAGCGCGGTGTTGAGGGCGGGGTTGTCGAGCAGGATGGCGCCGAGCACGGAGCGCTCGGCCTCGAGGTTATGCGGGAGGCTGCGGTCGAGGGTTACGTCAGGCATCGCGCACTGGGACGCTCAAGGGTCGCGGCTATTTTCGCTCTCTGTTCGCCCGCAAGGCAAGGGGGATTTTCCCGGGGCTCGCCCTCCCCCGGATGAACTTCCCTGGGAGGCCGCAGCATGCCCGCAGCCTCCCCGGACGGGCAAGCGAAAAGCTCCCGAACCTGTGCGTCTCCGGTGGAAAAAGCCAAGAAATCTGTGCGTGCCCGGGATTCTTCTGTGGAAGCCGATTCTCGGTTCCCGATTCATCCCTCGCGGGCGGCTACGGGCGTTGCAGCTCCTTTAGTAAAGCATCCACACCGGCTTCCTGGTAAAGACCAAGTAACCTGCGGCGTTCAACCTGCCGTATGGAACGCCTGTCGCGAAAACGGTCTTTCATGCGGCGAGTATCTGGACCCATCGTCCTCCCGTCCGCCATCTCCACAAAGTCGACGAAAACTTCTAACTCCGCTAGTTGTTGATTTGGGCCCAACGGAATCCGGGATTGAGTGGCGCGTACAAACTGTTGACCTGGTGCTATGGGGTTTACGGCCTCCTGATAGCCCAGGGCGGCGAAATCGTCTGCCATCGTCATAGTTCGCGCCTGACCGTCGGTCAATCGGACAACAATAGTGACTGCGTAGGCGACACAAGGCACGCTCCCCGTATTGCGCAGTGTAACGTGTGCTCCGTCGATCATCTTCCCTGCGTTGATGATATTGGGTACTGCTGCCACAAGTTGAAGTGGGTAGCTCGGATCATTCCGCAGCTTGGCCACCTGACCGAAAACCGGGGAGGCAATGAGCACAGAGAGGATTAGAGCGATACTTACACGTTGCGGCACATTCATCGCAACCTCCTCAATCCATCCGCAGTTCGCAACACACCACCTCAACACTCTCTCCACTGACATAATTGATCCCGCAAGTGGCACAATCCCCTGTGGCACTGCAAGCGCATTGGTAGTCACAGGACCCGCCACTGACAACACAGCTCGCGCCGCATCCTGCTCTTGCACTGCACCCACACGCAGCGTCGACTGCCACTGGCGTGGCAAGGACCAAAACAGCGAGTACCAACAGAGCGGCAAAGGCTAGCATACGAGCGAATTTCATCCTCTCCTCCAGGCGTCTTTTCATCCATGCTTGCGTCAATTCTTCGCCCTGTCCGGCGGGGGGGGACAATAGGAAATTTTTCCTATTTCTCTGAACCCGGGGGCCTACGTTTCGCGGGTGACGTTGACTTTAACGGTGGCGATGACGTCGCGGTGCAGGCGCAGCGGCACCTGGTATTCGCCGATGGTCTTGATGGGTTCTTCCAGCTCCACCTTGCGTTTGTCGATGTTGTAGCCTTTGACCGCCAGGGCCTCGGCGATGTCCATGGCGGTGACGGAGCCGAAGAGTTGGTCGGACTCGCCGGCCTTGGCCGCAATCGTCAGCGTGACGCCCGCCAGCATCCCCGCCAGGGCGTCGGCGTCGGACACTTCTTTGGCTTCCCGGCGGGCGTGGGCGGCTTTTTCCTGCTCAATCTGCTTGCGGTTGCCGGGCGTGGCCGGCAGGGCCAGCTTGCGCGGGAAGAGGAAATTGCGCGCATAGCCGTCCTTGACGCTCACCACCTCGCCGCGCCGCCCCAGCTTGGGCACATCATCCCTGAGAATGATTTCCATTTCCTTCCTGCCTCCTTGCCTCCGGCGTCAAACTCGCGCGGCGAAGGGCAGCAGCGCGATGTTGCGGGCGCGCTTGACGGCCACTTTGAGCTGCCGCTGATGGGGCGAGCAGGTGCCGGTGATGCGTCGCGGCAGAATCTTCCCGCGCTCGGAGACAAACTGCGTCAGCACCTTCACGTCCTTGTAATCCACATGATCCATCCGCTCGACGCAAAACTTGCACACCTTCCGCCGGCGGAAGAAGCGCCGCCCGCCCTCGCGCCCGCGGCCGCGGCCACGACCCCGCTCGGGGCCGGGTGGCGCGCCCGCCGGTGTGCCGGCGGCTTCCGATTTCTGTTCCTCGGCCATGGTTTGCTCCTCTCCTCAGGCGGCGCCCGCCGCGGCCTCAGCACTGGCCGGAGCCTTGCGCTGACGGCGCACGGCGCGGTGTTCGCGGCGGCGGCGCAGCTTTTCCACGCGTTTCCGCTCCACGTCCACCCGCACGCTCAGGTACTTGATGACGGGCTCGCTCACCTTCAGCCGCCGCTCCAACTCCTGCACCACCTCGCCGCTGCCCTCGACTTCGAAGAACACATAATAGCCTTCCCACTGGCCCTGCACGCGGTAGGCCAGGCGTCGCTTGCCCCATTTCTCGATCTTTTCGACTTTCCCACCGGTGGACGCGACCCCCTGGGCAAAGCTCTCGATGAGCGTGTCCAGCTCGGCTTCCGGCACATCGGGCCGGATGATAAAGATGACTTCGTACGTCCGCATATGCACCTCAACGATTACGGTACCGACTCCGTCTCCGTAGCGCGGCGATTGAAGCGCGCCATCGCGCGGCGCGTGCCCTCGCGCAGAATGACCCTAACGGCCATGGCTGCCTGTTCCACCGCTTCTTCGGCTATGTCTCGCAGTACGGCCGGAATCGGCTCCAGCACGTATCGAGCGAGGTCGCCGACCGTCCCGAGGCTTCGGGACTCGGGTTTGATCCCGACGCGCACGCGGGTAAAGGCCTGGGTGTCGAGAGCGCCAATCACCGACGCCAGGCCGTTGTGCCCACCCGCACTCCCTTGCTCGCGGATGCGCAGCATCCCCCAGGGCAGAGCCACGTCGTCGGCGACGACAATCAAGTCCGCCGGGGTCAACCCATACCGCGCCAGCAGCGCCGCCACCGCCCCGCCGCTCGCATTCATATAGGTGAGCGGCTGAGCCAGCACGACCTCTTCGCCTTCCAGGCGCGCCCGCGCCGTGCGCGACGCCGCTTCCCGGCGGCTCAGCTTTACGCCCGCCTCCGTCGCCAGCCGCTCCACTACGCGGAAGCCCAGGTTGTGCGGTGTCCCCTGGTACTCCGCTCCCGGATTGCCGAGCCCCACGATCAAGCGCACACCGGCACCGCGCTAGGCCTTCTTCTTTTCGGCTTTCTCGGCCTTCTCGGGCTTTTCGGCCGGCGCAGCTTCTTCGGCTTCGGCCTCCTCGGCCTTGCCCTTGCGGATGACTTCCGGCTCGGTCGGCTCGGCCACCACGGCTTCCTCGGCCGGCTTTTCCTCCAGGCCCTTGGGCGCGATGACGTGGGCAATGACGCGGTCGGTGTCGGTGAGGAAGCGGTAGCGCTTGTCTGCTCGCAGGTCGCCCACGCGGACGCCCTGGCCGATCTTCAGTTCGCTGATGTCCACCGTCAGGTGGTCGGGGATGTCGCCCGGGAGGCATTCGATTTCAATTTCGCGGGTCACGTACTCGAGCACACCACCCTGCTGCTTGACGCCCACGGGCTCGCCGACGGCCTGCACCGGAACTTTCACCTTCAGCCGCACGTCCAGGGCGATGCGGAAGAAGTCCACGTGCAGCAAGTTCCCCTTGACGGGCTCGACCTGCCAATCCTTGATCATGGCCGAGGTCTTGGCGTGACCGGGGATGTGCAGGGTAAAGACGGCGTTGTGGCCAGCTTCGGAGTGCAAGATTGTCTCCACCATCCGCGGATCCACCGAGACCGCCAGCGGCTCGCTCTTGCCGCCGTAGACGACAGCCGGCAGTCGCCCCGCGCGGCGGAGCCGCCGGGCTTCGTTCTTGCCCCGGCCCGCGCGTGGCTGCGCTTCCAACGTCAGGCTTTCCATTTCTCTCTCCCCTTTTCCCGCGCGGTCAGACGAACAGCGTGCTGACCGAGGTTTCTTCGTGGATGGAGCGGATGGCCCGCGCCAGCAGCGGCGCGACGCTCAGCACCGTCACCTTCCCCGTCCGGTTTACTTCCGAGTTCACCGGAATCGAATTCGTCACCACCAGTTCCTTCAGCCGCGACCCCCGGATGCGCTCCAGGGCCGCGCCGGAGAGGACCGCGTGCGTGCAGGCGGCATAGACGGCACGCGCCCCGCGCTCGTGCAGCGCGTCCACGGTCTTCACCAGCGTCCCGGCGGTATCCACGATGTCGTCGATGATGAGGGTGTTTGCTCCCTCCACCTCGCCGATGATGTTCATCAGCTCGGTCACGTCCACGTCCACGCGGCGCTTGTCCACGATGGCGAGTGGCGCATCCATCTTCTTCGCGAAGAAGCGCGCGCGCTCGACCCCGCCGGCATCGGGCGCCACCACCGTCAAGTCGGCCAGGCCCTTGGCGCGGAAATAGTCGAGCACGACGGGCGTGGCGTAGAGGTGGTCGACCGGGATGTTGAAGTAGCCTTGAATCTGGGGGGCGTGCAGGTCGAGGCAGAGCACGCGGCTGGCGCCGGCGGTGGTGATGAGGTCGGCGACGAGCTTGGCCGAGATGGGCACGCGCGGCTTGTCCTTGCGGTCCTGGCGGGCATAGCCGTAGTAGGGCATCACGGCGGTGACGCGGGCGGCCGAGGCGCGCTTGAAGGCGTCAATCATCAAGAGCAGTTCCAGCAGGTGGGAATCCACCGGATGGCAGGTGGGCTGGACGACGAAGACGTCGGCGCCGCGAACGTTTTCGTGGATCTGGAAATAAATCTCGCCGTCGCTGAACTTCCCCAGGCTCGCCTCGCCCAGCGCGCAGCCGAGGTTGCGGCAGATTTCCTCCGCCAAGGCGCGATTGGCGCTGCCACTGAAGATTTTCAGTCGATCCGGGTCCAACCTTCCTCCATCCCACCCAAACTGGCTGGGGAGCTAGGATTCGAACCTAGGTCTTCTGCTCCAAAGGCAGATGTCCTACCGCTGGACGACTCCCCAGAGAGTCTGCCCTGCGGGGCAGGCCCAGCGCACGGGCATAGCGCGCGCGGCCGACGGTGCGAGCCAGAAGAATCTGGGCGCGGTGCCGCCCGAGCTTGCGTGCCGCACGCCGCGCGGAGCGCGCCTGCCGGAACAAGGCGTAAACCGTGGAGCCGCTCCCGCTCAGGGCTGTCTGCTGAGCGCCTGCCGCCGCCAATTGGCGCTTTATTCTAGCAAGTTCCGGGAAGCGCGGGAAGACGATGCGCTCGAAGTCATTGGCCGCCCTCTCAGCGCGCTCCGGGGCCAAAGAAAAGCCCTCCATCCTAGCGGGCAGGCGACGCGGTGTCAATCGGGCCCAGCGATAGGCCGCCTCGGTGGGAATGCCGACGGGCGGACAAACCAGCAGGCAGGAAGTCGCCGGCAAGTCCTCCAGCGGATAGACCTGGTCGCCTCTTCCGACGCCCAGGGCGCGCCCACCGAGGAAAAAGAAGGGCACATCGGCACCGAGCGCGGCGCCCAGGCGCAGGAGCTCCTCCGGCTCCACCCGGCGTCCCGCCAGGCGCAGCAGCCCAATCACCGCCGCCGCCGCATCGCTTGAGCCTCCGCCCAATCCCGCTCCCACGGGGATGCGCTTGACGAGTTCGGCTTCCACGCCAGAATGGATGCCGAAGCGTCGCCGCGCGCGCGCCAGCGCCTGCCACACGAGATTTCCCCGGTCCGCAGGAAGACTGCCCGGCGAGACGCACAGGCGAATCCCGGAGCCGCGCCGCAGACGGAGGCGGAGCCGGTCGGCGAGGCTGACCGTCTGGTAGAGAGTGGCAATTTCCCAGTAGCCGTCAGGCCGCCGCCCCAGCAGTTCCAATCCCAGGTTGATTTTGGCGAAGGCAGGCAGGACGAGCCAGTTGCTCATCGCGAGGGGTGGAGGCGCTAGTTCTTTGAAGTCTGCTTCTTGTTCAGGCGGGGGCGCAGGGCGCGCAGCTTGGCTTCGACGCGGTTGTAGGCCTCGGCGTCGAACTCGGTGGGGGGAACGCGCTTCCACTCGGCCAGCGCCCGCTCCCAATGCTCGACCGCCAGATCGAGCCGCCCGCGCTTTTCGTAGAGGTCGCCCAGGTGGTCGTGGATGGTGGGGTCGCGGCGGACGCGTGCGACCGCCTTGCGCAGGTAGTCTTCGGCCAGGTCAAGCTGTTCGAGCCGGAAGTAGGCCCAGCCCAGACTGTCGAGGTAGGCGCCGTTGTAGGGCTCGAGTTCGAGCGCGCGCTTGACCAGCTCGACCGATTCAGCCAGCTTCACGCCCCGGTCGGCGAACATGTAGCCGAGGTAGTTGAGCGCCAGGGCGTTGGCGGGGTTGATGGCGAGCGCCTTGCGGAACTCCTGTTCGGCCAGGTCGTACTTCTTCTGCCGCTCGTAGACGGCGCCGCGCAGGAAGTGCACGAACTCGAGCTGGCGGCCGGTGGAGAGCTTCTCGGCGGCGTCGAGGGCGCGCTCGGCCTCCGCGTAGAGTTTGTTGCGCTCGTAGATCTGCGCCAGCGTCATGTGCACTTCGCGGTCGCCGGGCTCCCCGTTCAACGCTCCGCGCGCCAGCTCCACTGCTTCCGCCGGCTTGCCCATCTCGCCCAGCACGCTTGCCAGTTGCAGGCGGTAGCCGCCCAGCTGCGGGAAGCGCTCCAGGGCGGTGCGGGCGCGCGCCGCCGCCTCCTCCAGTTGGCGTCCCTGGCGCAGGGTCTCGATGATCTGGCTGTAGGCGCGCGCCGCTTCTTCCTCGCCGAGCTCCATCATCAACTCGAAGGTTTCCACCGCCTCGTCGAAGTTCTCCAAGCGCCGGTGCAGCATCCCGAGTTGCTCGAGCAGGAGGGCGCGGGTGCGCCGTTCCTGCTCGTTGTAGGCGTCATCGCGCCGGGTGACCGAGGCCACGAGGTCGGAGAGCACGCCGACGGCTTCGGCAAACTTGCCCTCGGCCTCGAGCAGGAGGGCGCGGTTGAAGTCCACGTCGGGGTTGTCGGGCGCCAGCTCTTCGGCGCGCGCCAGGTAGGCTTCCGCCTGGTCGAACTGCCCGCGGTGGCGATAGATCTGCGACAGGCGCAGGTGGGCTTGCGCATCTTCCGGGTTCAGCCGGGTCAAGGCCTTCAGCTCTTCCACGGCGTCGTCGTAGCGGCTCGCTTCCAGCAAGACCTGCGCGAGGCGCCGCCGGATTTCGCCGTTGTCGGCATCCAGCTCGAGCGCCCGCCGGTAGGTGGCGATGGCGTTGTCGGGATCGTCGGCCTGCTCGTAGGCAGCGGCGAGCGTGGCCAAGAGCTCGGCGGTGGGTTTCTCGTTGGTGGCTTGCGTCAGCAGCTCGATGGCGCGGGCCGACTCGCCCTGATCGGTGTAGAGCTGCGCCAGCGCCGCCAGCGCCTGCTCCGAGCGCGGCTGCGCGGCCAGGTAGTCTTTCAGCGTGGCCTCGGCTTTCTCCATCTGGCCGTTGAGCCGGTAGAGCCGCGCCAGAAACAGACGCGACTCGGCATCGTCGGGGTCGAGCCGCACGATCGCCTCGTACTGTTCGATGGCGAGCTCGAGCGTCTGCTTCTGTTCCGGCTTCGGCTGGAGTTCCCCGAGCGTCTGCAGATAGATGCGGGCGAGCAGGCGCCGCGCGGCGAGGTTTCTGGGGTCGGCCTTGAGCACCGCCTGCGCTTCGGCCACCGCATCGCGCATCAAGCCCGCGCGACGATAGGCTTCCGCCAGGCGCACGCTCAGGTAGGCGGACTCCGGGTCATACTCGAGCGCTTGCTTGAACTCGGCGATGGCCTGTTCGAGGTACTCGTTGCGGCTGGTGAACCCGGCCAGTTGCTCGTAGAGGTGGCCGAGCGAATAGTGGTAGTAGGCCTGGGCGCGCCGACGGGCCTCAAACGGCGCGCGGGGAGTGCTTGCCGGCACCCGCGCGGCCTCGGGGTAGGACGAGGACTGGACAACGGGGGACGCTTCCGGCACCAGCCCGGCCCCGGTGAGGCACACGACCAGCCCCAGCGCCATCCGTAGGGGGAAACTCCCCAAGCGTCTCATTCTGCGGTCACGCCTCCGCAAAAAATTCATTATCTCACACAGGCGCGCGAAGCTCAAAATGACGCGGCCGGCGGCAGTGCTTCAATTCGCTTGCAGAGAAGCGCAGGGGCTGAAGCCCAGTGTGTTTGATGGCTCTGGCGGCACGGCTAGAGCCGTGCCCTCCCCAGGGCGGAAGGCGGGGCGCTCTTGCAAGAGCTTCTGAGGACGGGTGACTCGTACCGGGTGGCGGTATGGCGAAACTCGGTGCCGGGGCGGCCGCCTCGGGCGGGCGAGCCCGGGCGCAACCCGCGGGCCGGGGGGTCGTGTTCGCTGGGGTGGCGATTCGACTCTATTCGAGACTGTGCGACGGGAAACGACCCGGTGCGGCGGGATGATGCGCGATGAGGACGGCCTCCACCTCGATGATGCGTCCATGTGGGATGGCGTCAGCGAGGAGACAGCAGAGGAAGGAAGGCGGGAGTCAGTGGCGGAAGTGGCGGACGTCGGTGAAGACCATGGCCAGGCCGAGGCGGTTGGCGGCGGCGATGACCTCGGCGTCGCGCACCGAGCCCCCCGGCTGAATGATGGCGGTCACGCCCACCTTGGCCGCTTCCTCCACCCCGTCGGGGAAGGGGAAGAAGGCGTCGGAGGCGAGCACGGTGCCCTTCAGCGGCAGCACCGCTTTCATCGCGCCGAGCTTCACCGAATCCACCCGGCTCATCTGCCCGGCGCCGATCCCCACCGTCTGGTCGCGCCGCGCGTAGACGATGGCATTGGACTTGACGTGCTTGGCCACCTTCCAGGCAAACAGCAGCGCGCGCTGCTCGGGCCGCGTCGGTGCGCGCTCCGTCACCACCCGCAGCGCCTTTGCTTCCAACCGGTGCCGGTCGGCTTCTTGCACCAGCCAGCCGCCCGCAATCGAGCGCACCTGCCACTCGGGCAAGCCCGCCGCCGGCCGCGGTGCGCTCACTTCGAGCAGCCGCAGGTTTTTCTTCCGGCTCAATTTCTCCAGCGCCTCTCGCTCGTAGCCCGGTGCGGCGATGGCTTCGACGAAATGTTTGCCCATCGCCTCGGCCGTCTCCGCGGTCACCGCCCGGTTGAACCCCAGCACCGAGCCGAAGGCGGAGACCGGGTCGCACGCATAGGCGCGCGCGTAGGCCTCCGCCTGCGCCTTCCCCACCGCCACCCCGCAAGGGTTCGTGTGCTTGATGATGACCGCCACCGGCTCCTCGAACTCCTGCGCCAGCGCCCAGGCCGCATCCAGGTCGAGCAGGTTGTTGTAGGAAAGTTCCTTGCCTTGCAGTTGCCTCGCCCCGGCAATTCCGCACGCGCCGTCGGCCGCCCGATAGAGCGCGCCGCGCTGGTGCGGGTTCTCGCCGTAGCGCAGCACCTGCGCACGCTCCCCGCCCAGCACGAGCGCCGCCGGGAACTCCCTCTGCGCGCGGCGTTCCAATCCGCGCTCGCCTGCTTCCACCTGCGCCAGCGTCGTTGCAATCAGCCCGTCGTAGCCGGCCGTCACCGCGAACGCCCGCTGCGCCAACTCCAGCCGCAATCCCAGCGACAAATCGCCGCGCTCGGTCAATTCCGAAATCACGCGCGCGTAATCCTCCGGCGACACCACCACCGCCACGTCCGGAAAATTCTTGGCCGCCGCCCGAATCATCGTCGGCCCGCCGATATCAATCATCTCCTGCAACTCCCCCACCGACGCTCCCGCCCGCGCCGCGGTTTCCGCAAACGGATAGAGGTTCGCCACCACCAGGTCAATCGGCGCAATACCGTGCTTCTTCAGCTCCGCCATCTGCTTGGCGTCATCCCGCCGCGCCAGAATCCCCGCCTGGATCACCGGATGCAGCGTCTTCACGCGCCCGCCCAGCAGCTCCGGGAAACCCGTCACCTCCGCCACCTCGCGCACCGGAATGGCTTTCTCCCGCAGCAGCTTCGCTGTCCCGCCCGTCGAGACCAGCTCCACCCCGTGGTCGGCCAGCACCCGCGCTAGCTCCGCCAATCCCCGCTTGTCATAGACACTGAGTAACGCCCGTTGAATACCCGGCATGAATGCTTCTCCTCCCGAAGCTTCGGGACAGGTAGGTGCCAACTGGCGGAAAGACTATTTCGCTTTCGCCTTCAACTTCACTTGGCCCTTCTCCAGCGCCACCACGTACTCCACCGCCTGACAACCCATCTTCTGCTTCAGCTCTTCCGTTTTCTGCCGCACGAACTTGTGGAACTGCTCGAAATTCACGTCCGCTTTCTCGCCCGCCTGCTGCTTGGCTTCCACCAGCGTGCGGTAGAGCTGGTGCACCTTTTCCGGCTCGCGCAGCGGGTCGCTCACCGCCAGCCGATATTCCTGCGAGCGGGCAGCCGGTGCGGGCGTCGCCTCGCCGCGCCCCATCTCCACTTCCGTCGCCTCCCGCGACG
Organism: Acidobacteriota bacterium; assembly: GCA_037442885.1. GTDB lineage: Bacteria > Acidobacteriota > Terriglobia > Acidiferrales > 2-02-FULL-67-57 > JACQTG01. The sequence goes on from JBBIPK010000035.1 coordinate 15,003, forward strand.
CAGTCCCGGCCGCGAGATAGGGCGAAAGCCCCGCCTCCTTCTGCCGCAACCGCTGCCGCCAGAGCTCGCTGAACTTCGCGTAGCGCGACACCAGTCCGTCAAAGCGGAACCGCTGCGCGTAGTTCATCCGCGTCGCGTTGTACTTCTTGATCAGGTTCTGCACCCGCCACTCGATGTCCTGCGGCGGCCGCGGCCGGCCCCCGGCAAAGTAGCTGTCGTATTCGATGCGCAGTTGGCGGATGTCTTTTTCGAGCAGGCTCAACTCGTCTTCAATCGTGGCCAAGGCGGATCCCCACGAGGTGCACGCGAATTCGTAACTCTAGTCGCAGCCCCCAGACGGGTCAACACCTAAGTTGACCCCTCGCAGGCGCTGTGCTGAAATCCGAGGTGCTCATGGCCCCTCGCACGGAAACCAAAACCGCCACCGCCCTGCGCGCCCTGCCCGCGGTGGACGAACTCCTGCGCGCCGCCGCCCTGCGCGAACTCGCCCCCGAGGTCTCGCACGACCTGCTCGTGGCCGCCGCCCGGGCGGTCCTCGCCCGCTGGCGCGACGCCTTCCGCACGCGCCGCCTTACCCATCCGCCCGACCGTGCTGCCCTGGCCGGCGAGGTGGCAGCCGAGGTGCGGCAATGGCTGGCGCCCTCCCTGCGTCCCGTCATCAACGCCACCGGCGTCATCCTGCACACCAACCTCGGCCGCGCTCCGCTGTCGGCGCAGGCCGCCGAGCGCGTCGCCGCTCTGGCCACCGGCTATTCCAACCTCGAATACGACCTCGCCCGCGGCACCCGCGGCCGCCGCGACGTTCATGCGGAAAAACTCCTAACGCGGCTGCTGGGGGCGGAAGCCGCTCTCGTCGTCAACAACAACGCCGCCGCTGTCCTGCTCGTGCTGAACACGCTGGCGGCGGGCGGCGAAGTGGTCGTCTCGCGCGGCGAGCTGGTTGAAATCGGCGGCAGCTTCCGCATCCCGGAGGTGATGGCGCGCAGCGGCGCCAGCTTGCGCGAAGTCGGCACCACCAACCGCACCCGCGTCGCCGACTACGCCCGCGCCCTCAACAGAAACACGCGCCTGCTCCTGCGCGTGCACCCGAGCAATTTCAAGATGCTCGGCTTTGCCAGCCGCCCCGAACTGGCCGAGCTGGTCGCGCTCGCCCGCACGCATCGCCTGCCGCTCTATGAAGACCTCGGCAGCGGTTGCTTGGTCGAGTTGACCTCGCTCGGCATCCGCGATGAACCCACGCCCCAGGCCAGCCTCGCCGCCGGCGCCCACCTCGTCAGCTTCAGCGGCGACAAACTGCTGGGCGGGCCGCAGGCCGGCATCCTCGCCGGCAACAAGAAACTCGTCGAGCGCTGCCGCCGCAACCCGCTCTTCCGCGCCCTGCGCGTGGACAAGATGACCTACGCCGCCCTGGAAGCGACCCTGGCGAGTTACCTTCGCGGCGGCACAGGGGACATCCCGGCTCTGCGCCTGATCCGTCTGACCGCGGCGGAAATCGCCACGCGCGCCGAGAAGCTCGCCGAACGCCTGCGCGGGGAAATCGGCGGGCACGCCCGGGTGGAAGTCATCGCCGGGCGGTCGGTGATTGGCGGCGGCTCCACTCCCGGCCAGTCCTTGCCCACGCGGCTGGTGGCGCTACGCCCGGCGCGGATTTCGCCCGCCGAACTGGCTGCCCGCCTCCGCCGCCACGACCCGCCCGTCATTGCCCGCCTCGCCCGCGACCGCGTTCTCCTCGACCTCCGCACCGTCTTCGAAACCCAGGAAGACACGCTCCTGGCAGCCCTGCGCCAAGCCTTGCTGTGATTGAAGTCATCGCCCGCGTCGAGGAACTGCGATGAAGAAGACAAAACAGAAAAAAGCAACCAAGAAACAGATGAGAGCAAGCCCGCGAGCGAACACGGCTTCGGGGCTCGCGGCGTTGCGGGAGCAGTTGGTGAAGTTGCTCGACTGGCAGGATGCCCACCTGGACTTTGCGTCTGCCGTCAAGGATTTCCCCGCCGCGCTGCGCGGGTCGAAGCCGCCCGCCGCCGCGCATACCGCGTGGCAGTTGCTGGAGCACCTCCGCATCTGCCAGCGGGACATCCTCGAGTTCAGCCGCAACCCCAGGCACGTCTCGCCGGAATACCCCGCCGGCTACTGGCCGCCGACCCCGGCGCCGCCGGACGAGGCGGCGTGGGAGAAGAGCGTCAAAGCCTTCGCTGCGGACCTGAAAGCGATGCAGCGGCTGGTGGCCGACCCCGAGACTGACCTCTTCGCCCGCATCCCCCACGGGACGGGGCAAACCATCCTGCGCGAGGCGTTGCTCGTGGCCGACCACAACGCCTACCACCTGGGACAACTCGTGCTGCTGCGGCGGCTGCTGGGAGCCTGGCCGGGCGACTAGGAAAGCTGTCAGGCGTGCGTGGAACTGCGAGGCAGGCGAGCGAGGAATCGTTCCAAAGCCGCCCGCTGGGCGTCGCGGAGAGGAAGAAAAAATGCCCCCAGGCGGTTATCCTGCTTGCGGCAGATGATCACGTCGAACTCGAGCGTGTCGCCCTTTTCTTCAATGGAAATGCGGGCTTGCGTTCCCTTGCGGAGCAGGCGATGGGAAGCGTCCAGCGCCACACCGCCCAAACTGATGTCGTGTAACCGGCCCGAACCGTGGTGAGCACCGACCGAGTATTCCACCGGCAGGTCGGCGAGAAAGCGGGGATGCTTGCGGCGCTCGACCTGCGACGGCATCGCCAATCCGCCTGCATTCTAGGAGTGACCGCACGGAGGGGAATAGGAAAAAGGTAGGAATCCGCTCGCTGGGAGGGTCTTACCGCACCGCTTCGCCCGCGCGCGCCCGCTCCAGGTAGGTGCCTTCGGAGGTGTCCACGCGGATAGAATCGCCGGCGCTGATGAAGGGCGGCACCTGAACGGTCAGCCCGGTCTCGAGTGTGGCCGGTTTCATCACGTTCGTGACCGTGGCCCCCTTCACCGAAGGCTCGGTCTCGACCACTTTCAACTCCACCGCCGGCGGCAACTCAATCCCGATGGGCTTACTCTCGAAGAACTCGACCTTCAATCGCAGGTTCGGGGTCAGGTAGCCGACCGTGTCCCCTAGCGTCTCCCGTGTCAATTGGTACTGCTCGAAGCTTTCCGTGTCCATGAAGGTGAAGACGTCGCCTTCGCTGTAGAGGAACTCGACCTCGCGCTCGTCCAGAACGGCGCGCTCGACGAAGTCGCTCGAGCTGAAGCGGTGCTCAATCATCGCCCCCGAGCGCAGGTCGCGCAGCTTGGTTTGCACGAAGCCCCGCTTGTTCCCCGGCGTGCGGTGGTAGAGGCTGAAGACCGAATAGAGCGCGCCCTCGTGCCGGATCACCATTCCCGGACGGAGGCGTGTGGCCTGTACCGTGTCCATCCGCTGATTCCTTCCTGCGGCAAAAAACGCCCCGCCACCGGCGGGGCACACCTATTATAGTGGGGCTGCCAGAAACGGTCAAACCGGCGATGCCGAACTCCGCTAGTCCGCAACCCTGCGCGCTCTGCGGCGCGCTGGCGCGCGACTCCCTCTTCGAGGTCACGCAGGCGCGCTCGGAGGGCAGCCAGACCTTCCGCCTGGTGCGCTGCTGTTTTTGCGAGCTGGTGATGACCGAACCGCAGCTCTCCAGGCCGGACCTGGAAGCCTTCTACGGGCAGGACTATTGGGGAAGGATGCAGCCCGACGACCCCGCCTGGGTGCGGCATGACCAGCGCCACAAGACCGCCTTCCTTCACCGCTTCCGCCGCAGCGGCCGCGTCCTCGACGTCGGCTGCGGCATGGGGCTCTTCCTGCTCGCGCTCGACCCCGCCCGTTGGGACCGCTACGGCCTCGAGGCCATGCCCGTCCCGCTGGCGGAAGCCGTCAAACGCCTGGGCCCCGAACGCATCGTGCAGGGCGAGCTCCTCACCTCCGGCCTGCCGCGCGGCCAGTTCGACGTCGTCACCTTCTGGGACGTGCTCGAGCACCTGCCCAATCCCCGCCAGGCGCTGGAAGAAACTTTCCGCCTGCTGCGGCCTGGCGGCGTCGTGCTCCTCACCTTGCCCAACTTCGCGAGCTACCAGGCGCGCCACTTCCGCGCGGACTGGTACGCCCTCTCCCTCCCCCATCACCTCTACCACTTCACGCCGCAGACGCTCATCCGAATGCTCGAAGGCGCAGGCTTTCGGATGCTTGCGCTCGAAGACCGCTTCGGCGGCGAAAACTACCACGCCTTCAAACACAGCCTGCTGAACCAACTCGTCCGCCGCCACGGAGCGCGCGGCGGTCGGCTCCGCTACTACCTGCGCAAACCGTTCCTACGCCCCTGGGAGTGGCTGACCACGCAGCTGGGCGGCGGCTCCCATCTCGCTGTGGCCGCCACGCGTCCTCCCTCGACTCGATGAGCGCACCCACCGGTCTGAGCATTGTCATCCCCAGCTGGAACGGCCGCGCCCTGCTCGAACGGTTTCTGCCAACGGTGCTCGCCGCCGCCGCGGCCTTTGAAGCCGCCTGCCGCCAACCGACCGAGGTCATCGTCGCCGACGATGCCAGCACCGACGATACGCTCGAGTGGTTGACCCTGCGCTACCCGCAGGTGTGCTTCGCAGCGGCCGACGACCATCGCGGGTTTGGGCCGACGGCGAATCGCGGCGTGGCAGCGGCGCGCTACCCCTGGGTTTATCTTCTCAATAACGACGTCGCGCTCGCGCCCGCCAGTCTGGTGCCGCTGGCCGCCCACTGGGCCGACCCGCAGGTCTTCGCCGTCGCCAGCAGCGTCTATGACTTCGCCAGCGGCATGCTGAGCGGCGCCGGACAAATCGGGGAATTCCGGCGCGGCTTCCTCAGCATCCATCGGCGTTACTTTGTCCCCGAGGCCCGCAGCCCGATGCAGGCTGCACGTCCCTGGCTCACCCTCTACGCCAGCGGCGGCTCCTCTCTGTTCCATCGGGAGAAATTCCTAGCGCTGGGCGGGTTCGACGACCTGCTGGCGCCGTTCGGCTGGGAAGACGTCGAGCTCTCCCTGCGCGCCTGGAAGCAGGGCTACGAAGTGCGCTACGAGCCGGCGAGCGCCGTCTGGCACCAGTTTGCTTCCACCATTCCCGCACGCTTCCCCCGCCGCCGCGTCAACGCCATCTACGAGCGCAACCGCCTCCTGACCCACTGGCTCCACCTCGACACGCCACTTGAAATCACCGCGCATCTCACACTGCTTCTTCCGCGACTCGTGGGAAATCTGCTTCTGCTTCGCTGGAGCAGCTGGAAGGCCGCCGTGCAGGCGCTGGCGCGAGTGTCCGCGGTGCAGGCACGCAGAAAAAGACTCCGTGCGGCGCGTGTGTGCGAACTGCGAGAGGTGCTGGCGCGGGTAGCCGATTCGCTAGGCCGCCCGGAGGCGCGGCCGCTGACGCCCGAGACGGCGCCGGTTCGACCCTGGGCGGGAGCGCCGCTCGCGCGCTAGCAGCTTGCGCTTGCGAGCCGCGCCCCAGCGGTAGCCGCCCGACTCCCCGTCGGCGCGCACCACGCGGTGGCAGGGAATAACAATCGCCACGGGATTCTTGGCGCAGGCCCGGGCGACCGCACGCGCGGCGCTCGGCTTGCCAATCGCCCGAGCAATCGCGCTGTAGGATCGGGTCTCCCCGTAGGGAATCCGCCGCAGCGCTTCCCACACCCGGCGCTCGAAGGCCGTCGCCTGAATGTCGAGCGGCAGATTCAACCGTGGCTCGTGCCCGCGCAGGTAGGCGAGCAGCGTCCGCACCCAGGTGCGCAGGGCGTGGCCATCACGCTGGATTTCGGCCTGGTGATACTCGCGGCGCAGGATGGTTTCCAACCTCTTGTCCGAGTCACCTAAGCTGATCGCACAAATGCCCCGTTGAGTTGCCCCGACTAGTAAACGTCCCAGTGGGGAAGCCACCGTGGTGTAGTGGATCCGCAGGCCGCGGCCGCCGCGGCGGTAAGTGGCGGGCGTCATCCCCAGTTGCACGGGCGCCTGCTCGTAGAGGCGGCTGCTTGACCCGTAGCCGGCGGCGTAGAGCGCCGACGTCACGTTCTCGCCGTCCCGCAGCCGTTGCTTCAATCCGCGCAGCCGGCAGGCATCGGCGTACTGGCGCGGCGTCACACCCAGCGTGCGAGTGAAGAGGCGATGCAGGCGGTGGGGACTCAGCCCGAAGGCATCCCCCAGACTCGTCAGCGTCCACGGGCTTTCGCGCTCCGCCTCCAGCGCGCGGCAGATGCGCTGCACCAACTCGCCCCTGTCGCTTGTCAGAGTCTGCTCCATGGTCGTCGTCATAACGGCAGGGAAGATAGACCAAGCGCAGGGGACAAATCTATCCGATTCTTGCGCGGCCGCTCCAGCCGCCTGGAAGATTGACTTGGTCCTAACCCGGGACTAGAATCCGCGCTTTCCCATCCTTTCCAGCGGGGAGAGGTTTCGGCACACGAGCTTCCTCGGAAGGGCGGTCATGGATCTTGTCGTCGGCGCTACCGGATTCGTCGGCAAGCACATTACCCTGCGGCTGCGCCAGGAAGGGCACGCGGTGCGGGCGCTGGTGCGCGGCGGCGCGGCACGGGCGGAGGCCAGAGAACTGCGCGAAGCGGGTGTCGAAATTGCCGATGGCGACCTGACCAAACCGGGAACGCTCGCTGCCGCCTGCCAGGGCATCGACACCGTCATCGCCACCGCCACCTCCATGCCCCACGGCCGGGACAATGGGCTGCGGCGCATTGACCACGACGGCGCCCTCGCTCTCATCGAAGCCGCCGAGCACGCCGGGGTCAAGAAGTTCATCTACACCTCCTACTCCGGCAACATCCGCTACGACTCGCCCCTCGAGACCGCCAAGCGCGCCTGCGAAGAGCGCCTGCTGGCCAGCCAGATCCGCTCCGTCATCCTGCGTCCCTCCTACTTTATGGAAGTCTGGCTCAGTCCTGCGCTGGGCTTTGATCCCGGCCGAGCGGCGGCGCGCATCTACGGCACCGGCGAGGCCAAGCTCCATTACATCTCCGCCTTCGACGTGGCCGAGTTTGCCGTGGCGACCGCCAAAGCCGACGAGCGCCTCGACCTCGTGCTGGAGATGGGCGGGCCGGAGCCGCTCTCCCAGCTCGACGCCGTGCGTCTCTTCGAGCAGGCACGGGGCAAGAAGTTCGATCTCGAATTCATTCCCGAGAGCGCGCTCGAGCAACAGCACCGCACCACCACCGACCCGCTGCAGAAGACCTTCGCCGCGCTGACACTGGCCTACGCCCGCGGCGACCTCATCCCGCAAGCCAAGGCCAACGCCGCCCGCTACGCCATCCAGCTGCGCTCCGTCCACGATTTTGCCGCCAGCGCGTAAATAGCAAAAGGAGGGCACCATGCAAGGACCCCATCCTTTCACTCGACGGGAGTTTCTGGCGACGACATCGTGCCTGGGTGCTGCCGTGCTCTTTGCCCGACACTTTCCGTTGGCAGCACTGACCGAACCGATTCTGCAGGACCCGCGCGTCGGCGCGACTCCTATCCTCGACAAAGGCTTCGCCCTGACGCGCAAGATCGGCGAGGGTGTCTACGCAACCATTTCCGACTTCTCCAAAGGCCTGCAGACCGTCTGCAACGGCGGCTTCCTCGTCGGCCGCGACGCAGCCTTGCTGCTCGAAGGGCATCGCGAGCCGGCCGGCGCCGCCTATGAACTGGAGGCGCTGCGGCAGGTAAGCCCGGTGCCGGTGCGCGCGGCGATTGACACCCACTACCACTTCGACCACACGCTCGGCAACGCCTTCTACGGCGCGCAGGGAATTCCCGTCTGGGCGCACCCCCTGACCGGGCCGCTGATGATTGAGCGCTACGCGAATCTGCAAGGGAAGGACAAGGCGCCGCTGCTCGCACCCTACGAGAAGCGTGTACAGGAGGCCGCCACCGAAACCGAGCGCCAGCGCGCCCAATCTGACCTGGGCGCTTTCCAGCTTATCTTCGGCACGGTGGACTCTTCGGTCGTGTCGCTCCCCAACGTGCCGTTGGACGTGACCAAACTTCCCCTGACGGTGGACCTCGGCGGCCTCATGGCCGTCATCGAAACCTACCCCGGCCACACCCCTACCGACATCATCGTGCGCGTGCCAGAGCAGAACATCGTCTTCACCGGCGACCTGCTGTTCAACGGCTGGTATCCGGCGAGTTTCGACGCGGACATGAGCGGCTGGCTCGCGACACTCGAGAAATTCGCCGCGTTCGCCAAAGACACACTCTTCGTTCCGGGCCACGGCCAACTCTGCGGGCAGGAAGGCGTAGCGGGCGAGCGCGCGGTCTTCGAGCACCTCCGCGAGCACGCCGAGAAATGCTATCGCGCCGGCCTGCCGGTCGAGGAAGCCCAGCGGCGCTACACTGTCCCGGAAAAGTTCGCCGGCCACATGGTCTTTTCCTGGTGGTTCTGCATCGAGACCGCCATCGCCAAGTTCTACGACGAATTCCAGAAAAAAGCCTGACCGGGGAGGCAAGAGACAGCCCTTGCCCCGCCTAGACAGGAGGGCACGGCTTCAGCCGTGCCGTACCCACGCATCAACAGCTTGGGCTCTTAGCCCCTGAGGGAGCGGCGGATCTGGCGCAGCACGCGGCGGAACATGGCCGGCGTCAGCCGCCCGGTCTGCGTGTTCTGCTGACTTGGGTGGTAGGCCGCAAAGAGCCGCGGCAGGCCATCGGGGAGCTGGTAGCTCGCCCCGTGGCGGAACTCGTAGGTGGCTCGGCGCTCGATGAGGCCGCGCTCGTGCAAGAGCTTCAGGTAGCCGTCAAAGGCGATGCGGCCGAGCGCGAGCACCGCTCTCGGTCGCAGCAAATCAAGTTCAGCTTCGAGATAGGGCCGGCAATTCAGGATTTCCTGCGGCAGGGGCTTGTTCTTGGGCGGAGCGCAGCGGACGGTGGCGGTGACGTAAGCGTTGCGGAGCTTCAACCCATCGTCCCGATGGACTGAAGTCGGCTGGTTGGCGAAGCCCGCCTCATAGAGCATCCGATAGAGGAAGTCGCCCGAGCGGTCGCCGGTAAAGACACGTCCGGTACGGTTTCCACCGTGCGCGGCCGGCGCCAGCCCCAGGATGAGCAATTCGGCGCGCGGGTCGCCGAAGCCCGGCACGGGCTTGCCCCAGTAGTCCTGGTCGCGGTAGGCCCGCCGCTTTCCCCGCGCCACTTCCTCCCGATACCGCACCAGCCGCGGACACTTCCGGCAGGCGATGACGCACTCACTGAGGACGGCAAGTTCTTCGGCAGGATTTGAAACCACAGATGCACACCCTTCGACTTCGCTCAGGACAAGCTAGGGGCACGCTGATGAACACGGATAGTACACCGGCCAGAGGCCGGTGCCACCAGAACAAGATTTTCAGTTGCTCAGTTCAGTGGCACCGGCCTGCCCCGAGCAGAGCGAAGGGCGTCCCGCCGGTGCGGTAGGGCAAGGCCTTGCGTCTTGCCGTTTGTTCTCGCAGAAAAACCGACGGCAGGGGACAAGCCCCTGCCCTACCCGTCATTCTGAGCGAAGCGAAGAATCTCGGCCGAGATGCGGTGCAGAAGCTGTCAATTTTTCTTTTGCTGCGCGCGGGCCTCGGCCATGAGGCGTTCGATCTCTTCAATGGTGCGGGGGAGGGAGGCGGTGAGGAGTTCGGTGCCGTCCTTCGTCACCAGCACGATGTCTTCGATGCGCACGCCGAGGTTCTCCTCCGGGATGTAGATACCGGGCTCGATGGTGATGACCATGCCGGGCTCGAGCGGGCGGGCGGGGCCAGCGTCGTGGACTTCCAGGCCGATGTGGTGGCCCAGCCCGTGGATGAAATACTTGCCCAGCGACTCGCCCTTCTGGTCTTTGCCGTGGGTGTTGATGTAGTCGTAGGCGATCTTGTACAGGCTGTTGTCGCCGGTGCGCGCCAGCGTCATCCCGGGCTTGACGGCGGCGATGGCGGCGTTCTGCGCGGCTAACACAATTTCGTAGATCTCCCGTTGCCGCGGGGTGAACTTGCCGCTGACGGGCAGCGTACGGGTAATGTCGGCGGCGTAGCCGGCGCACTCGGCGCCGACATCTATCACAACCACATCGCCCGCCTGCATCTGCCGCCGGTTGTCGCTGTAGTGGAGGACGGTTGAGTTGAACCCGGAGCCGACGATGGGCGAATAGCCCGAGCGCTCGCAGCCCGCGCGCTTGTAGGTGTACTCCATCAGGGCGGCGATTTCGTACTCGTACATTCCCGGCCGCAGCGCCCGCATCGCTTCCCGGTGCGCCTCCATCGAAGCCTCAATGGACTTTTTCAGCAGCGCCAGCTCGCTTTCCGATTTGATCTGGCGCAGCGCGCCGATGCTCGCGCGCACGTCCACGAAGGTCGCGTGCGGCGCAACTACTTTCAGCCACGCGAGAGAACGTCCTGCGTGGCTCTGCTCGCCCCCAGGGCCATACTCGGGATTGGGGAGCGGGAAGAGCGTATAGAGATTCGGAAAAACTTCCAGAAACTCTTCCAGTTCGGCGCGCAGCATCGAGATGGGCATCACCGCCGCGAAACCAGTCTTTTCGCGAATGCCTTCGTCCTCCGGGCCGAGTCGCGCACCCTCCCAGCGCTCGCGCGGCTTGTTGCGCGGTGTGAGGAAGAGGATTTCGTTGGGGAAGGCGTGCCGCCGGGTCTCTTCGTTGTCGGGCAGCAGGATGAGCGCGGCGCTGGGCTCCTCCAGGCCGGTCAGATAGTAGAAGTTTTCCTCCTGGCGAAAGGTTTCGGCTGGGGAAATCTCCTCGCGGCCGCTGTAGCCGAAGAGCACCACGGGGCCATCCACGCGCGCGCGCAGGCGCTCGCGGCGGGCCTGGTATTCCCCGAGCGCTTCCTTCTCGCGTGCGGCAAGACCGAGGCTCGTGGCAAAAGCTGCGACCAACAAGCTAACCAGCAGAAGACGACGGGAGTTCATATGCACCCCTCGACCCGAGATGGGCGACAGTCTAGCGCGTCGGGCGCGCCCAGGCCAGTCGGCTCATCTGGGCAAGCCCGGCCACGACCGGCACGAGCCGCTCGAAGAATGGCTGCGCCAGCGACAGCACGCCGGAATAGAAATAGCCCCAGAGAAACAGCGCCAGGAAGGGCAGGGTGGGATAGTGGGCGCTCTGGACGGCGTAGTAGACGGCCCAGAGGAAGTAGCCGCCCAGGGCCAACTCCGCCAGCGGCGCCCAGCCGGCGCGGCGGCGATAGAGTTTCGTGTACCAAGCTTCGCCCCCGAGGCTTCGGGGCTGCTCGATGCGGTACTTGGGCGTGCGCACGAACGGCGTCTCGATGCCGAAGAGCGCTTCGAGCACCGCCTTGGCATTGCGCACCGCCAAGCCGATGCCGACCCCCATCAGCACTGGCAGATAGAGGAAGGTGCGCTTCCACGCGCGCGGGTAAAGCTCGCGCTGAGCGACCAAGTAGAAGGTCGAGACCGAGCAAGTGGCGGCCAGAAACAGCGGCAGGTCGAGCCAGAGCATCTGCCACCAGCCCTGGTAGAAGCGGATGATCATGGCCGGCAGGAGGAGCACCGAGAGCGCGACCATCAGCGGGTAACTCAACGAGCCGGTGAGGTGATAGAAGGCCTCGAGCTTCACCCGCCAGGGCAGCGGCGCGCGCAGCACGCGGGGCAGAATTTTTTTCGCCGTCTGGATCAAACCTTTCGCCCAGCGCGCCTGCTGCGCCTTGAAGGCGTTCATCTCGACCGGCAACTCCGAGGGGCACTCGACGTCGGGGAGATAGAGGAACTTCCAGCCGGCGAGTTGCGCGCGGTAGCTCAAGTCGCTGTCCTCGGTCAAGGTGTCGTGCTGCCAGCCGCCGGCGGATTCAATCATCGCACGGCGCAGCACGCCGGCGGTGCCGTTGAAGTTGAAGAACAGGTTGGCGCGGCAGCGACCACCGTGCTCGAGCACGAAGTGGCCGTCGAGCAGGACGGCTTCCACACGCGTCAGCAGGGAATAGTCGCGGTTGACGTAGCTCCAGCGCGTCTGCACCATTCCCACCCGGGGGTCGGTGAAATAGTGAATCGTGCGCTGGAGGAAGTCGGGCGCAGGCAGGAAGTCGGCGTCGAAGATGACGATGAATTCCCCGCGCGCTTCCCGCAGGCCGGCTTCGAGCGCGCCGGCTTTGAAGCCTTCGCGGGTATCGCGGTGGAAAAAGCGGATGGGCAGGCCGTCGGCCTGCGCGCGCGCGACCCAGGCGCGGGCGAGGGCGGTGGTTTCATCGGTCGAATCGTCGAGGACCTGGATTTCGAGCCGCTCGCGCGGATAGTCCATCCGGCTGACGGTGTCGAGCAGGCGCTCGACGACGTAGCGCTCGTTGTAGAGGGGAAGCTGTATGGTAACGTAGGGCAGCTCCGCGAAGGGCTGCGGCGCGGGCGGGAGATTCGCCCGATACTTGCGATAGAGATAGACCATGCGGTAGCGGTGCAGGCCGTAGAAGCTGAGGATGATGAGGATGGCGAAGTAGGGGACGACGATGAGCAGGTCAAAGGCGTTGACGTGGTAGCGGCCGCGAAACGGGTCATCCCGAAAGAGCAGCCGGACGTATTCCAGCAGCGGATTCGCCGCCAGCAGCGTGGCCAGTCTCATCAGCACGTGAATCGATGAACTCCCGCGATTTCGTTCAACTCGCAGTTCTCGGCGTCGCCCTCGAAGCCTGCCTGCTCGGCTTGCGCTGGCTGGCGCCGCTCGACCAGCACGTGCCCGAGCTCGTCGGGCTCGCACTGGCCGCGGGACTTCTCTATCTGTTCGCAGCCTACCGTATCTTGCACACGCCGCGCCAAAGTTCGCTGGCGGGCACGCCGCGCCCCGGGCGTTCGACGCTGCTGCTCATCCTCGTCGCCGCGGTTGCCTTTCGCCTCACGCTGGTCGGCGTCGAGCCGACGCTCAGCGACGACCTCTACCGCCACCAGTGGGAGGGCCGGATTCAGGTCGCGGGCTGGAATCCCTATCTGGTCGCACCCGATGACCCGCGGCTCGCCCCGCTGCGGGATGAGAATTTCAGCCGCATCCCCGGCCCGCACGTGCCCAGCGCCTACCCGCCGCTCGCCGAACTCTACTTCTACGGCCTCGCCCGCGTGGACGGCCTGCCGACCTTCAAGTGGGCCGCCCTGGGGCTCGACCTGGCGGTAATCGGTCTGCTGCTGCTCCTGCTGCGGGCGCGGGGGGAGCCGCTCGTGCGCGTCCTGGTTTATGCCTGGTGCCCGCTCGTGGTAGTTGAATTCGCGGGCAACGGCCACTACGACGCGCTCGTCCTTGCCGCCCTCCTCGTGGCCAACCTGCTGATTATAGGCAAGCGTGGCCTTGCGTCAATGGCGGCGCTGGCCGCCGCCGCGCTCACGAAGTGGTTTGCCGCGCTGCTGCTGCCGGTGTTCCTGACACGGATGCAACCATCCACAGGCGAGACGCCCTTCGACCGGGCTCAGGGCAGGCCTGTGCCGCCAGCAAGGCACAAGGCCTTGCCCTACCCTGGCCTGCTGGGTCTGGGAGCTTTCTTGGCAGCCTGCGCCCTCATTACGTGGCCGTATGCGGGTGCGGGGCGCAAGCTGATTGCGGGGCTGGTGGCCTATGGCGAGCAGTGGCGGAACAACGAGAGTTTGTTCCGCCTGCTTTCCTGGGCCGCGCAACGCGACGACGTGGCCGCCGGGCTGGCGCTAGGGATGGTGGTCGGGGTGATGGTGTTCGCCGCGCAGCAGCGCACGGAGCCGCTGCGCGCCAGCTACTGGCTCGTGGGCGCCATCCTGCTGCTCTCGCCCTCGGTCTTTCCCTGGTATGTGACCTGGCTGGTGCCCTTCCTGTGTTTCTACCCGCGGGCCGCTGGGTTGCTCTTTTCCGTGACGGTGCTGCTCGCCTATCACGTGGTCATCGGCTACCGCGCGACCGGCACCTGGCAGTACGACCCCTGGCTCGTAGCCTTGGAGTACGCGCCCGTTTATGCGCTGCTGGTGTGGCAAGCATTTCAAAAGACCCAACAAAAATGAACAACGACAAGGCCGACCCGCTGAGGCTACTCGCGGCGGAGGAACTTGACGACAAGCCCGGCGCGAACGCGCAGATTGCTCAACCAATAATAGCCGTTGCCGCTGGCCGGGACGTAGTCGAGTTGAATCGGCCGGAGCCCGAAGCGATTGCCCGCGTCGAGATCAAGTCCCATGCCAAATCCCATGGCAATGTCAGTGGGTGAGCGGGGAGGGACGGTGAAAGTTGGCACGGTGATGGTCCCAACTGTGTATCCGGGCTGGACATAGCTTGCGGTTCTTCTCTGGAGGGCCCCTACCAGCGCATGGCTGAACCAAGTGAGGCGGTCAAAGCGGATGGTCAGGCGCGGTCCGGCCAGAATCTGGTAGGTGCTGAAGTTAACCTGCTGCGAGCACTCAGGGGGCGGGGGAAAAACGAGAATGCAGGCGGTGCGATCCGGGATCAACTTCCCGTAGTGGCCGCTGAATTCCGCGGTGACGCCGAAGGATCGCCGGAAATTGACACTGGCGGTGGCAGCCCAGCCGTGGCTGCTCTCCGGCGAAGCGAAGACATTGATGTCTGTGCGGGCGTAGGCATACCCTGCGAAAATCTCTGCTCGTGGATACGCTTCTTGTGCCTGCCCGGCGAGCGCAGAGCACAGAATTAGCCCTGCCAGGAGTCCGGCGCGTTTCATTCGGCCCACCCAGACAGTTGCACAGATGCCGGGGCGGACGGATTGGTTTTCAGCCGGCTAGAACTTGAAGACGACACCGGCGCGGAGGCTGTTGGCGTCGATCCAGTTGTTGGCGACCTTGACGCGGACGTGGTCGTACTGGATAGGCCGGAGGGCCAGAAAGTTCAGCAGGTTGAGGTCAAGCCCGGCGCCGTAGCCCATAGCAAAGTCCGCGTCCATCGCGCTGGGGACGGTGGTGCCATTGGCGGTGAAGCTCCCCAGCCGGGTCACTGAAACCCCCCAGAGCACCTGGCCAAAAACACTGACCGGCTTGATGGGAATAATGAGGCGGGGGCCGCCGAGCAGGGTGTAGGCCTGGAAGTTCACGTTCTGGAAGCAACTGGGCGGCGGCGAGGGGACGGCGCAGGGGCCAGTCCCCGATGAGGCGACCACGTTGCCATAGACGCCGGCAAAATCGCTGGCGAGTCCGACGTACTTGAAAAACGTGTGGGTAACGTTGACCGACCAGCCGTGGGCGATTTCGCGGTCGACGCGGCCGGCGCCGCTGGTACCGTAGGTGTAGCCGAGGAAAATCTCCGTCCCCGCTTGGGCGGAAGCAGTGGCGAGCAGAAGCAGAACGACGAGCCCGAAGCACCGTTTCATCGTGATGGGTAACCTCCCTCGAAAAAGTTGAATGCTTTCCTGACTTCCTGCCGGGCAACTACTTCTGAACTTCGATGCCGGGGAGGGGGCAAAGGATGCCGCTGAAGAACAGCGACCCGTGCCCAGCGATCAGCGACCCGTGCTTTGCATGAGAACTCAGTCACCGCAGAGAGCAGAGAGAAACTGACGGACCCAGAGGTGGGGGCCACCGGGCTGGAGTCTATGAATCTCCCCAGGCGGGAGCCTGGGGGCTCGATGCCCTAAATTCGCTGATGGCTGAGAGCTGACAACTGACGGCTTCTTATCAGACGTTGACGGTGAGGGTGGTGTCGACGCGGGGCTGGCGGTCGGGGGTGCGGGTGACGGGACGATAGAGCGTATCGCGCTCGAGCGGCTCGCGGCCGGCTTCGCCGATGGTAAGCTATTGGAGCTTGTTGGCCTTTTGGCCCCAGTCAAATTCGACCGTTACCTGGCACGACTTCCCCTGGAGGGCGTAAGTCACCGCCCCGCTGCGCTTGCCCTTGACTCCGGGAAGCAAAATAGTCCCCAAAGCGCCGTTGTCCTCTACCTTTTGCTTCCCGGATAGAACCTCGCCGTTCGAACGGGAAGTCGAGGCCACTTCTTCCCCCGCTTCGAATCCTTCCCCTTGGACTGCGAAGGCGAGGCCTTGGTCGTCGATTCGCTGCACCCATACATGGCAAGGGCCGTTTCTCGCTTCAATTGGAAAGGGAGTGGTTGCGGCAAACGCTTTGACGGTCTCATCCGTCGAAATAACAGCTCCTTCAAACACATCGTCCCGGCTGAACCCGATGAAGGTGAAGGGAAGGTCTTTCAGCTTCATGCCTGGCTTGCATCTAAGAACTTTCTTATTAACAGTGCGCGCGCTTTCCATTGGCTTCTCCGAACACACCATCTCGCCGGTTTCGCTAGCCACATATCCAGTCTCCAAGGCTATTGGTTTCCCCCGGCCCTGCGGCCGAGCCCAGACGGTATAGACCTTGTTGGGGGGAAACCCGGAGGCCACAAACCTATAGTCAATCTGGGTTATGCCTTCGAAGCCCTTCTCTGCGCTTTTCTTACGTTCCGCTTCTTCTAAACTCAATTGCACTCCGGGTTGTGGCATACTTCAATCCCCACTCTAGCTCGCCATTTTTCTTGCCTTGCTGCTTCGGAGTGTCTGGGGAGGGGCCGAGATCACTGGTCCGAGCGTTGAACTGGGCCACAGACACGGCGATCATCAGTCCCAAGACCGCACGAGCCATTTCCCTTGTATGGGATTCCTTCGGTGGCATGCCAAAAACCTCCAGAAATCGGGCGACTTTACGTCTCTTCCCATCACTTATCACTCCAGAACATGAACGAGTTCGACTTAGCATCTGGCTTGCAAGACACCCGATGTTAGACGTTGACGGTGAGGGTGGTGTCGACGCGGGGCTGGCCGTCAGGGGTGCGGGTGACGGGGCGATAGAGAGTATCGCGCTCGAGCGGCTCGCGCCCGGCTTCGCGGATGAGGCGGATGAGCTCGCTGCGGCGCATGGCCTGGGCGGTCTTGGCGCCGGCATCGTGGTAAATCTTCTCCTCGATGACGGTGCCGTCAATGTCGTCGGCGCCGAAGCGCAAGGCCACCTGGGCGACGCGCGGGGTGAGCATAATCCAGTAGGCTTTGATGTGGGGGAAGTTGTCGAGCAGGAGGCGCGCGGCGGCCACATTCTTGAGGTCGTCGAAGCCGGTGGGCTTAGGGATGTAGGAGAGCGCAGTGTTATCGGGGTGGAAGGCGAGCGGGATGAAGCAGACAAAGCCGCGGGTCTCATCCTGGAGTTCGCGCAGCTTGAGCAGGTGGTCCACGCGCTCTTCCTCGGTTTCGATGTGGCCGTAGAGCATGGTGGCGTTCGAATGCAGACCGAGCTGATGCGCGGTGCGGGCGATGTCGAGCCACATCATCCCGGAGGTTTTATGGTCGCAGATGACCTTGCGCACGCGCGGATGGAAGATTTCCGCCCCGCCGCCGGGGAGCGAGCCGACGCCGGCTTCCTTGAGCTTGAGCAGCGTGTCGCGGATGGAGAGGCCGGAAATCTTGGCGAGATAGTGCACCTCGACCATGGTGAAGGCCTTGAGGTGGACGTGCGGGAAACGTTCTTTCAGTCCGCGGATGAGGTCGAGGTAGTAGTCGAAGGGCAGATCGGGATGGAGGCCGCCGACGATGTGGAATTCGGTTACGGATTCATCGTAGCCGCTGCCGGCGGTGCGGAGGGCTTCTTCGAGCGCGAGCGTGTAGGCCCCGGGAGCGGTAGCGTCGCGGCCAAAGGCGCAGAGGCGGCAGTGGGCGACGCAGACGTTGGTGGGATTGAGGTGCCGATTGATGTTGAAGTAGGTGAGGTTGCCGTTCTTCTGCTCGCGCACATGGTTGGCGAGCCAGCCCAGCGCCAACAGGTCGTGGGTGCGGTAAAGGGCGATGCCGTCGGCGAAGCTCAGCCGCTCGCCCGCCAGGACTTTCTCGGCAATAGGCGCGAGCCGCGCATCTTCAATCTGGAGGCCGTTCAGTTGCATGGATGCCCTGCCTGGAAGGCCGCCACAGAATAGCACAAGCAGCCAGCGGCCCGCGACCCATGAACCAAGACTCGTGGTCTTTCTTCACCAGCTTGGGCATGGTCCTAAGCTCTCGGCCCTCGCCACCAGATCTTGGTGTTGTTGCCCCGACCCTCCAGACCTTCCCGCCGCAATCGGCTGAGTGTGTCGCTGATAAATCCAATCAAGAAGGCAAGCCATAATGCTATGAACCCTGCCCAAAGCTCCCCTAGTTTGAAGATGGTTGTCAGAACGAATTGCATCAGCAACCATGAGCCCAGGAACACAAGAATGGACTTGTACTTCTCGTTCATTTCTAGCTGCTCGTCCAGACTGGCGTTGCAGTCCTCTCAACCAGTCTACGCTCTCCCAGGTATCTGGGGGAAGAGGGCAATTTACTTCGATCTTGAGTTTCCAAGGGCGCCTGATTTTCGGATGGAACGATGGATGATCCAGATGGCCGCAAAGAAAAGGGCCAAACTAGAAGTTATTGCAAAACCCATTTGAAGGGTGTGATTTTACAGTAGTTGGTTT
>JBBIPK010000036.1:0-6610 GCA_037442885.1 Acidobacteriota bacterium
CACGCGGCGCCGGCAGGCGTTCGGGCCGCGCGCGGGTTTCGCCCGCAGCCCCGCGCACGGGGGCGCGTCGCTCCGTTCGGCCGGGAGCGACGCCCTCGGTTTCCCTCGGACCAAATTCTCGGCCTCGAGCCGGTGTTGAGGCTTCCGCTTCAGACGCCGGCGCTGTGCGCACTCCGCCGGCAGCCTCGTGCGGACGGGCGCGCTCGATTACGTCTGTGAGGCGGGCGGGCGGCTCGCGCGTAATGGACCACTGCTCGGCTTCGCGTCCCAGGACTTCGCGCAGCGGGCGCGCGATTTCCCCACGCGCAAATCCTTCTTCGGTGACAACCAGCGTGGCGGCCGGCGGCACGTCTTCCCGGGGCGCGGGTCCACCACGCCTCCCACCACCCGATGGGAGCGAACCTCCTGCGGAGGGTGCTGACGCGGGCTGGTCGTCAGGTCCGAGCGGCCCCCAGCCGATCCAGCCGCCGCGGCGTGCCCAGTAGCAGCGGGCAGGCGACCAGGCGTTGAAATAGCCGGGTACCCAGACCCAGCCCCAGAAGGGATCGTAGTACCAGCCGCCGTAGTGATAGGGCAGCCACCCCCACGGGTCATAGGAAATCCAAGTCCAGCCGAAGACCGGATAAAAGTACCAGCGGCCATGACTGAAGGGCAGCCAGCCGGCGCCGACCCAGGGTCGCCAGACGTGGCCGAAGGAAGGGAGGTAAGTCCACTGGCCGAAGCGGTGGAGGTCGTAGAGCCCGTAGCGCAGGTGGCCGGGGACGGCGGCGTGCGCCGCGAGTTCCAGGGCGGAGTCGCGTTCTTCGTTCCAGGCGTCCCACTCATCCCGCGCAGGGTTGCGGGCGAGCGTATAGCTCTGCGCCGCTTCCTCCCACTCGAACATCCGCCCTTTCGAAACGGCGATCCGGCCTGGCGGGCTTTCTACTTCTACCTGCCCGGAAAAAACCCGGACGCGGGCGCCCCCAGCGGTGTGATCCACGCGGAAGCGCGCGCGCTTGGAAACCTGCACGGCGAAGAACGGCGTCCGGACGCGAAAGCTGTCGTTGCGCTCGAGGTCGCTCGCGAACGTAGCGGTGCCCCCGGAGAGCAGAAGCGTGGTGAGGCGGCCGCCGTCGTCGGCGAGCGCCAGTTCCTCAAACTCGAGACGCGAGTCGCCTGCCAGGCGCGCGTAGAGGCCGCTTTCAAACTCCACCTCGGCAAAGCCGTCGCCGGTTTCCACCACCATGCCGTGGACCAGCGGCAGGTTGACCAGAGCTTTCTCTGGGCCGACTGCATCCGGGCGGCTCACCCAAACTTCGCCCTCGACCAGGCTCAGCCGCACCACGCGCACGTAGCTCAGCGCGGCGAGCGCCAGAGGAATGCTCAGAACGAGAAGGGAGAGAGGAAACGCCCGGAGGAGACGTCGCTGCGTCATCGTGCCCCTCCTACCGGCCCGGCTGCCTTCGCTGGCGGCCAGCCCCGCCTCTATCTTGCGATGCGGCCCCGGCGGCTGCCGTTGTCCCTGCCAACTTCGAGCTCAGGGCTTCGGACGAATCCTCTCCAGAATCTTCCGCGCCAGGGCCTGCTCTTCCTCGTAATAGCTCTGGCTCCCCAGAACGCGCTCGAGGGCGGGGACAAACTCGGCGGGCTCGGCGAGCGCGCCCTGGGAGAGCGCCTGTTCGAGGTCGCGCAGCACGAGCGGCAATTCGTAGACGTCCTGTTCGAGTGCTCGCGCCAGGCGGGTGCGGAATTCAATCTGCGTGAGAAGCTGGCGGAACAGGCGCGTCAACTCGCTCAGAGCAGCCGTGGGCGGAGTGCTGAAGCCGACCTGGTTGTATTCGTGGCCGGCTTCGTAGGTGAGGCGGACACCGCCGGGCAACTTGTCGCTGGCAGAGGAGGAGCCGCGCAGGAAGTCGGCCTGGGCGAGGGCGGCAAAGATGCGCTCGCGGAGGCGCTCGGAGACCTGGAGAGGCTGGGGGTCGGGGGGCTGGTCAAGCCGGCGGATTTCGTAGGTGGCGGAACCGTCCTGGGAGAGGTTGACGGCCAGGTACCAGCCCGTCTGCTCGTTGGCCTGCTCATAGCGCACCTGGGCGGGGGCGCCGCGGATGCGTTCCAGCAGGCGCTGGGCGCGGGTCTGCGCTAGCCGCACCAGCCGGCTGTCCTGCGCGATCTGGGTGAGGACGGGGATGAATTGCTCGTAGTAGATGAGCGCCTTGTTGTTGAACTGGTATTCGAACTCCCGCAGAGTCTCCAGCATGCCCAGGCGGTCGAAGCGCAGCTTGAACTCGAGTCGCGCGATGTGGAAGCGGCTGCGCGCAATCTTCTCGCAGAGATCGAGCAAGGCATTCGCTGCCGCGTTCTCGGTGTAGTTGAACTCAACCTCATTACGCTCGGCGCCTTTCTCGAAGCGGAAGGTTTTCCGGCCGAGGTTGGCGATCCGGCGCGAGGAGTCGAGTTGGACGCCTTGGAAGAAGTTCAGCGCCGCAGCGTAGGTGAAGAGCTGGGCGGTGAGGTCGGCGGGCAGGCGGAAGTTTTCCGGGTGCGGAAGCTCCTGGAGGGAGCGGCCATCGTAGGTGGCGGCGCCGTCTTCGGCGACGGTGAGTCCGGTGTATTCGGGGAGACTGCCGGGAAAGATCTTGATGAAGGTGAAGCGGGCGGGAGCGGCGGCCTGGTCGGCGGCGGCGAGCGGGAGGGCAGCGGCGACGAGCAGAGCGAGACAGAAGATGCGCGTGCGCATCAGCGGGAGGCAGAAGCGGCTTTCTGCTGCGCCTGCTCGTGGTGGATGTGGCAGAGGGCGACGGCGAGCGCGTCGGAGGCATCGGCGGGTTCCGGCGGCTCGCGCAGCCCGAGCAGGCGCTGCACCATCTGCTGCACCTGGTGCTTTTCCGCGCGGCCGTAGCCGACGATGCTCGACTTCACCGTGAGCGCGGAGTATTCGCGCACGGGGCGATGGGCGCGCTCGGCGGCCAGCAGGATGACGCCGCGCACCTGGCTCAGGTGCATGGCGCTCTTGACGTTGAAGGCCTGGAAGACTTCCTCGATGGCAACCGAATCGGGCGTGAAGCGCTTGAGGAGTTTTTCCGCTTCCTGGTGGATGGCTTTGAGGCGCTGGGCGAAGGTGAGGCGGGGGCGGGTGCGGATGACGCCGAACTCCAGCACGCGGCAGCGGCTGCCGTCAGCTTCGACGACGCCGTAGCCGGTGGCGGTGGTGCCGCAGTCGAAGCCCAGCACGCGCAGGCCTCGCCAGCGTCCCGAAGCTTCGGGATTGGCGGGCAGGCTGGCCATGATCGGTCTAGGATTCAGAGGCTGCCATCGCCTCCTGCAAGATGTGTTCCGGGATGTCGAAGTTGGAGTAGACGTGCTGCGTGTCCTCGTGCTCTTCGATGGCTTCCAGCAAGCGCAGCAACTGCTGAGCGGTGCCGCCTTCCACCCGCACGGTGTTTTGCGGCAGATTGGTGACTTCGGCCGAGGCCGGCGGGAGGTGGTTTTTCTCCAGCGCCTCTTTGACCGCGTCGAGCTTGTCCGGGGTGGTCAGGACTTCCCAGTTCGTGCCGTCATCGCGCAAATCATCGGCGCCCGCCTCGAGCACGATCGCCAGCAGCGTGTCTTCATCGGCCTTGCCCTTGGGCAGGATGATCTGGCCTTTCTTGTGGAACATCCAGGCCACGCAGCCGCTCTCGCCCAGGTTGCCGCCGAACTTGGAAAAAATGTGGCGCATCTCGCCCAGGGTGCGGTTGCGGTTGTCGGTGGCGATTTCAACCAGGATGGCGACGCCGCCGGGGCCGTAGCCTTCCAGCACCGCTTCTTCGATGGACTGGCCGGGCAGTTGGCCGGTGCCGCGTTTGATGGCGCGCTCGATGTTCTCCGCGGGCATGTTTTCAGCTTTCGCAGCCAGCACCGCCTTGCGCAGGCGCGGGTTGGCGTCGGGGTCGCCACCACCGTGGCGGGCGGCAACGGTGATTTCTTTGATCAGGCGGGTGAAGAGCCGGCCCCGACGCGCGTCGGTGGCCGCCTTCTTATGCTTGATGGTCGCCCATTTGGAATGTCCGGACATCGTGCACCTTCATTCGGCGGGGGAAGGAAAAGGATTCCGGCAATCCCTCCACCAGACTAGCACAACCCCGCCAGCGCTGCAATTGCGCGGGTGCATGGTGGCCGGTGACACCGCGTCCCGTGGCCCGCGAGCGGAAGTGGGAGACCACAGATGCACACAGATGAACACCGATGGGCGAGACCGACAACTGACGACTGAAAACTGAGAACTGAAAACTGATAGCTGAAAGCTCCTTCAGACAGGGACGCCGCTGCGCTGACCGTGGACACGCGCTGGACAACCCGGGACGCCTGTGCAGATTCCGACGGCAGGGCTGCCGCCAGCGTCGGGCAGCGGCTCATCGCCCGTACGAACCGTACCGTCCGTATCCGAGCCCTTCCGGATTGATTTGTGGGGCAGGGGTTCAGCGCGCGCGGTCAATGGCGCGGACGGTGTCTTTGCAGTCAAGCCAGATGTTGACCAGCCGGTAGCGGCCCACGTTGCGATAGACCAGCACGCGGCAGAGGTCTTCCGTCTTCTCCTCCCGCTCGGCGTTGGGCTTGCCCATAATCTGGACGACCTCGGCCTTGCTCATCCCGATTTTGACTTTGGCCAGGTCTTCCTCCGTCGCGGCCGAGACCACGACGGCGAACAACACCAGCAGCGCCAGCAGTCCGGCGAGGTGACGAACCCGATTCGCGCGGGTAAACATAGCTTGGCTCCGGTAATTCTTCTCCTCTCTAGGATGGTAGCAGATACCGTCGGGATGCATCCCCGAATTCGGGCCAACGAGTCGTTCGTGGTGTCGCAGCCCGCAAGAGTTGACCCATACGGTTCAACCCCGTGGCTCCTGCCACGGCCCCAGCGGCGCGAGCCGCTGGGTTGAACAATGTTAGGACACCGCTCAGTCTTTGAAGTGGAAGTTGTTCACCGACTTGCGGCCCGCGAGCGTCCCGCTCAGGTCGAATTCGAATTCGTGCCGGTGCTTGCGTCCCCGGCCAAACAGCCGGCGGAAGGCGTTCACCAGGCTGCGCAGGCTGAGGTTGAACTCGAACCCGGAGCGGTATTCGCCTTCGCCGTGCAACTCGATTTCGCTGGTGGCGAGGTCAATGGGGCCGGTGAAGCGCACGCTGTAACGCTGCGCGGCGATCGTGGAGTCAACTTCCATCCTGCCCTCGCCGAAGCGCGCCTCGCCCGTCCAGGAATGAAACCGCCGCAGGTTGGGCGGCTTCAGCGTGCGGAAGAGCCAGTTGAACGAGAGGCTGAAGCCGTAGACCCCGTCGTGGAGGAAGCGGGCGAGGGTGAAGAGGCGCTCGGGCAGAGTGCCTTTGCGGATGCGGCCGTGCAGCATCTGGAACTTCATCGTTCCCTCCGCCGCTCGCAAGAACTCCGCGCGCGTCCCCAACGGTCCCCGCAAGTCCACCTCCAGCACCAGCGGTGCGCGCACGATGGGCTCGAGTTGGAACAGAGCCAGCAGGGATTCGAGCGGCACCTGGTCGAGGCGGAGGTGGGTCGTCACCCGCTGCTGGTTCCAGTCCGCCTCCAGGCTCGCCCGGCCGGTGCCGGCGCCGAGACCGAAGTGGTTGGCTGCCAGCGTCAGCACGCCTTCGCGTTGGCGGATGTCGGCCTCCACGTCGGCAAACTGCAGGCCGAGGAATTGGCCCTTGGCGACGGCGAGTTCGACGTGCACCGGCCGGCGCGCCAACTGCTGCAGCCAGCCGGCCGACCGGTAGCGTCCCGCGCCGCGCGTCAGGCTGTCGAGGTTGAGCCAGTCGCCCCTGACCGAGAGCGCGCTTTCTCCCCTCCAGGAAATCTGCCCGGAAACGCCGAAGGTGCCGCGCGGCTGCTCGATGCGAACCCCTTCCAGGCGCACGCCCTCGGCGTCGGGATGAAGCGAGCCGTCAATCCGCACCGGCTCGCCGAGAAATTCCGGCAGGCGCAGCTCGCGCAGAGTGACGTGCCCGGCGGGTTGCCATGCGCTCGTTTTGCCTTCCAGGTGCAGGTCGGCCTCGACGCTGCCTTCGAGGCCTTCCAATCCCTCCGGCAGCCGCACGTAGCGCAGCAGCGCGCCCAGCGGCGTAGGTGCATCGGTGCGCAGGTGCAGATCAACTTCCGGCTCGGAAGCGAAGGTCAACTGTCCGCGCAACTCCACCCGCGAATCCTTCATCTGCCAGTGCACGCTCTCCAGCGAAAGCGTCGGGCTCTGCCAGCGCCCCTGGCCCTCCAGCCGCGCTTCCCCGTTGTCCCCGGTGGGCGCAGCACTCGTCGAATGAGGCTCGAGATGCGCCTCCCAGGCAAAGCCTTCCCGACTGTTGCCGCTGATGCTGAACTGCGCGGCCAGCGGCTCGGGCAACTGCAGATGCTTGCCCAGCCGCCCCAGCAGCAGCCGAGCATCGGCGGGTTGCAACTGCAGCCCGGCCTCGAGCTCCCACACCGCCGCAGGACGCGCCAGGTCAACGCTCCCGCGCAGCTCGACCTCCGATTCGCCCCAGCGCCCGCGCAACTCCGCCACCCTGACCTGCTCGCGTTGCCATTCCACTCGGCCCCTCACCTCTGCGAGCGGCTGCGCCTGCCCCGAGAAAATCGGGGCCTGCCCCG
>JBBIPK010000036.1:6710-30917 GCA_037442885.1 Acidobacteriota bacterium
AATCGGGGCCTGCCCCGGCAGCTTCCATTCCCCCTCGCGAATCTCCAGCGCTGCTTCCCACTGCCCGTCCGCGTAGCGCGCCTGCCAGTCCGCCGGGCCGCTCAGGCCGGAAAAGTAGCGGCTGAAAACCGCTGCTACCCCCTCGGGCGCGAAGCCGGCGGCCAGCTCGCGCAAGAAACCGATGTCGCACCCATCCGATTCGATCTCTACTGTGGCTGCTTGCTTCCACCGAGCCCGTTCCGTCTCCGCGCGGCCTGCCACCTGGCAGGGGCCGAGCCACCCGCTGAACTCTTCCACCTGCGCGCGCTGGTTGTCGAACCGCAGCGTCGCGTTCACGTCACGCACCGCGATTTCCGGCTCCCCGTAGTCCAGACTTCCTCCGCTCAGTGTCGCCGCCCCTTCGATCAGCGGGTCTTCCATCGTGCCCGTGACGCCCACCGTCAGCCGCACTCCTCCTCCTAGGTTCGCGACATCGGGCGGCAGCGGTAGCGCGCTGACCGGGAACTCCGCTGTCTCCAGCCGCAGCCGAAGTTCCTGCGCGCTCGCGCTCCCGCTGAGCTCGGCGGCGGCGCCCAAGAATTCCCCGCGCACGGCGACGAGTTCCGCGACTCCCTGCCTGAACTCGAGCCTTCCCGAGACTTTCTCCAGCGCCGGCCAGGGCGGGCGGTGCCAGCGAAGGTCGTGCAACTCCACCTCGCCGTCCAGCAGCGGATGCGGCCAGCGCCCCCCGACGCGCAAGTTGGCGCTGAATTCACCCCGCGCCTGGTTAAGTTCCTCCGGAAGCGCGCCCGGCCAGAGCTGTGCGAGTGCAGCGATCGTGCGCCTGTCCCAGCGCGAGCGCGGAACCTCCAGCGTCAGGTCGAAGCCCGGCGCACGGCTGAGCCAGCCGCTGACCCGCCCGCTGCCCGTCAGCCTCACCCCGGCTGCTTCCAGCCGAAAGCGGTCAAAGCCGATTTCATCGGGATCGAAGACGGCAGTGAGTTCCGTGCGGAGAAGTTGCTGCGCCGCCCGGTCGCGTGCTTCTAGGTTGCCGCTCACCCGCGCGCTACGCCGGCCCGTGGCGCCGATACTCACTTCTCCGCTCAGCACCGGCGGCGCCGTGGTGTGTCCCAGCGCGCGCCAGAGCTGCTCGGGAGAGAAGTTGTGCAGCGCCAGGCGCAGCTCGCCGCGCCCGCGCCAGGGTTGCAAGGTGGATTCAAAGCTCGCCTGCCCCTCCAATCGCACCGCGTCGGCCGCCTCCCGGTTGGGTCCGCCCACCAGGTCGAGCGCAAACGCGCTGGCGCCCGCGGGGGCAAACCCCAGCCGCTCGAGATAGAAAAGTTCTTCTGCGCCCCCATGCACTCGCTGCTTCAGGTGCACGCGCTCGAATTCCCACGCCGCCGAGACGCCCAGTTCCCACAGGGCAGCCCAACGGAGCTGGTTCCAGAATTCCGGGGCGACCACCAACTCGGCTTCCCGGATGCGCACGCGCCGCAACTCCGGCCGTCCGAGCAGCAACGGCAGCAGGCGCAGTCGCACCGTGACGGATTCGGCCCGCAGCATGAATTCTTCCCTCGTGGCGCGCAGGTTGCTGAGGGCAACGCCCGGCAAGCCCCACCACAGGCGGTCGACGCTCCCCACCTCGACCCGCGCCCCCAGCCAGGCCGCCAGCTCGCGCTCGATTCGTTCTCGTGACGTCGCCGCCGCGTAGAGCCAGGCCATTGCCGCCACGAACAGCGGCAGCGCGGCCGCGAGAAGCCAGTGTTTTTTCTTCATCACACCCAGATTCGTATGATTCGACGCTTGCCCGGAACCGTTGTTTCAACTGCCGAGGTAGCGGGCGTAGAGGCTGCGCGCCACTGCCGGGTCCTTCGTCCCCGCAATGATGGCGCGGCCGTCGGCAAACACTGTCAACTCATAGGGTGGAACCCAGAAGCGCACGAGGTAGTTGTTGCCCCGCACCGTTCCGTGGGGTGCCAGCCGCTCGCGCAACCGCACCAGGTCGAGTTGCCGCCGACGCTCGTGGATTTGCACCGAGTTGCGCCCGCAGAGTGTCACCTGCGGCCGCGCCTGCCCCCCGAGATGCACGAAATCCCGCTCCCCGCAGGTGCGGCAGCCCGCCCGCGGCCGCGGCACCGCCAGCGAGCGGAACTGGTTTTGCCAGACGTCGCCCGCATGCAGGCGCGCTTCCTCCAGTTTCCAATTCCCTGTCAGCAGCTTCAGCACTTCGCTCACCTGCAGCGCCGCCACCCAGTTCACCGCCGGGTTGATGACGCCCACGGTGTCGCAGGTTTCCTCCAGCGCCGCTTCCGGTCGCTCCGCCAGCCAGCAGGTGAAGCAGGCCGTCCGCCCCGGCACAATCGGCATTACGATCCCATAGCTCGCCACCACCGCCCCGTACACCCACGGACGGTTGTGCTTCACCGCCACGTCGTTCATCAGATAGCGCGTCTCGAAATTGTCCGTGCCGTCCAGGATCACGTCCGCATCGCTCAGAAGCTCCTCGGCGTTTTCCGCCACCAGATCCGCCACCGCGCCCTCCGCCGCGACGTCGGAGTTAATGGCCTTGAGCTTGCGCTCGGCCGCCACCGCCTTGGGCAGCGCCTCGCGGGCGTCCTGCTCGTCAAAGAGCATCTGCCGCTGCAGATTCGACTCCTCCACGAAATCGCGGTCAATGATGCGCAGCGCTCCGATGCCCGCGCGCACCAGCGCGTTCGCCTGCGCCGAGCCCAGCGCCCCGCAGCCCACCAACACCGCGCGCGCCGCCCCCAGCCGCTGCTGGCCGGCTTCCCCGATCCCCTGGAAGAGAACTTGGCGGGAATACTTCTCAGCGCTGCTCGCGTCTTTCACTTTCGTCCCCGCACCACCACGAAAGATCCTTCCCCATACCCGCTCCGGACAGGCTCGGGGGCAACAATCGCCGCTACGGGATGGAAGAGAGTCTGGACAAACGCAAAATCCTCAAATCCGGCCGCGCGCAGAAGGGAAACGACCTCCTCCACCGAATAAAAGCGCGCCTCCCGATAGAAAACACTGCTCTCTTTCCCCCGTTCATAGGTTTTCCCCAGCGGGCTCTGGCGGTCAAGGAAGCCAATCACGAGCCATCCGCCCGGCTTGAGCACGCGGTGAGCTTCCCGGAAGCTGGTTTCCGCGTCGTCCAGGAAACAGAGCGTGGTCACCAGCAAGACCGTGTCGAATTGGGCATCGGCCAGAGGAAGCGCCTCCGCCACCCCGCCGATTACCTTCACACCCCGCGCACGCGCAGCCCTCCGCATGGCTGCGGCGGGCTCGACACCGACACCAATCCCCAGCGGCACCGCGAATCGTCCCGTGCCCACCCCAATCTCGACCCCGCGCCCGCCCGCGGGCACCAGCGCGCGAATCGCTGCCAGTTCAGATTCGTAGACCGCCGCGTGCTCCCCGAACCACGCCTCGTAGTGGGAGGCGTGCTGCTCAAACGACGCCACCTTGGCCATACCGCTTCATTATAGTCCCTGCCTGCCGCCGGCAAGCTTGGACCGAACAGGCTTGGGGAAAGGCAGGTGTATAATGCGCCTGCCCGCCAATCCCGAAGCTTCGGGACTGTGGCGAGGCGTGCGCGTGTCGGCCCGCCCGCCGCCACGTCCTCGAGAGCGGGCCCCGAGTGCGTTCGGGGCAAGCCATGAGCCAGCGCCGCCCCAGCTTCCGCCTCCAGCGGCAAACGATGGTCGAAACGCAGATGCGGCAGCGCGGCATCCGCGACCCGCGCGTGCTCGAAGCCTGCGGTGAGGTTCCCCGACATGAATTCGTCTCCGAGCCCTATCTCCCCGAGGCCTACGAAGACCGGCCCCTGCCCATCGGCCAGGGCCAGACGATTTCCCAGCCCTACATGGTGGCGGTGATGACCGAAGCGCTCGCCCTGACCGGCAACGAGCGCGTGCTCGAGGTCGGCACCGGCTCGGGCTACCAGACGGCGATTCTCGCCCGCCTGGCGCGCGAGGTGTACTCGATCGAACAGTACGAAGAGCTGGCGCGGCAGGCCGAGGCGCGGCTGCAAAAACTCGGCGTCGCCAACGTCCACATCTTGGTGGGCGATGGCAGCCAGGGGCATCCCCAGGCGGCGCCCTACGACGGCATCATCGTCACCGCCGGCGCCCCCGCCATCCCTCCGACGTTGCTCGAACAACTGGCCGACGGCGGTCGGCTGGTGATTCCGGTCGGCGACGTCTATTCGCAGGACCTCCTGCTCGTCACCAAACACGGCGACACGGTCAGCCAGCGCGTCGTCAATCAGTGCCGGTTCGTCCCCCTGACCGGCAAGTACGGCTGGGGTTCCCGAACCGAATGACTCGCCCGCACCGCCCGCTGCTGCCGCAGTTCCTCCGCATCGCCCACCGCGGCGCCTCCGGCCACGCGCCCGAGAACACCCTGGCCGCATTTCGCCTGGCGCTCGAACTCGGCACCGACGCCCTCGAACTCGACCTCCACCAGACCCGCGATGCCCGCATCGTCGTGATTCATGACGACACCCTCGACCGCACCACCGACGGACGCGGCCCGGTCGCCGAGCGCACCTGGGCGGAAATTCAGCGGCTGGATGCCGGTGCTTGGTTCGCCGCGCGCTTCCGCGGCGAGCGCATCCCGCGGCTGGAAGAAGTCTTGGAGCTGGTCGCCCCCACCGAGGTGCGCCTGCTCATCGAAATCAAGTCGCACGGTGATGCGGCCAGCGCAATCGCGACGGCGCGCCAAGCCGCGCACTGGGTCGAAGAGACGGGCCTGGGCGCGCGCGCCACTTTTCTCTGCTTTGACGCTCGCGTCCTCGAAGCCCTGCAAGGCGCGCAGCCAGCCGTGCAGACCTGTTGGCTGGTGAAAAAAGTTCCTGCCCGCGTCGTCTCCCGCTTGAAGAAGATTGGCGCGCTCTACCTGGCCCCGCACTGGTCGGGGGTCACGCCCCAGCTGGTCGAAAAGCTGCACGGAGCCGGCTTTCCCTTGATTATCTGGACGGTGGACGCGCCGCCGATGATGAAGCGCCTGCTGCGGCTGGGCGTGGACGCCATCGCCACCAACTTCCCCGAACGCCTCAACGCTGTGCTCGCGCAAGCGCGAGCGCTTTCTGGATGACCGCGGTGGCTTTCTCACTCAACTGGTAGCGGGGGAATTCCTCCGGCCGTGCCCAGGCCACCGCCGTCACGTCGGAACCCGGCCGCGGCGTGCCGCCGAGCGCTTCGCACAAGTAGTCAAGCAAGACGTAGTGGTAGCGCGCCCGGTTCGACTCGTCGCGGTGGATGCGTTCGAACGCCTCGACCATCTCCACCACGCGCACCTCCAGGCCGGTTTCCTCGCGCAATTCCCGTTGCACCGCCTCCACCAGCGTCTCCCCCAGCTCCACCGCGCCCCCCGGCAACGTCCAGTGGCCTTTCAGCGGCTCGGCCGCCCGCTGCACCAGCAGCACCGCGCCCTCGCGCACCACTACCCCGCCCACACCCACAATCGGCCGTTCGGGATATTCGCGCACGCTGCCCGTCATCGCTCGCGCCTTGGTGTCCGAAAGACTTGCCTTTCGGGAAGCTGATATATAATACGAGACCTGCTGGGAAACGTCTCCTGGAGGATTTCCTCGTGGCCAACTGCCCTGAATGCGGCGCGGTACTCGACATTGATGCGGACGAGGTCGAGGAAGGCGAACTGCTCACCTGTCCGGAGTGCGACGTCGAGCTGGAGGTCGTGAACACCAACCCGCTCGAGTTCGACGTCCTCGAAGAGGAAGAGGACGAAGAGGAAGAAGGGAACCACAAGGTCAGCCTCGAAAGTGACGATGAAGAGCCAGAAGAAGACGAAGAAGAGAAAGTCTAGCCTGCCCCTCCTGCTTGCTGCCTGCCTGCTCGCTGCCTTCACCCTGACCGCCGCGGAGAAACCCGCCCCCAAGCGCCAGGCCATCCTCGCCGGCAGCGTCCACGACCAGCCCTCCGGCCTCGCCCTGCCCGGCATCCGCATCGAAATCCGCCGGCAGGGAGAGAAGAAATCCCGCTGGCACGCCGTCACCGACGTGCGCGGCGACTTTGCCGTGCGCGTCCCGGCCGGCAAAGCCACCTATGTGATTGCCACCGCCAGCAAGGAGCACACCAACCAGGAGATTGCCGTCGAAGTCGTCAGCCACGAGCGCGTCGACGTGCTGTTTCTGTTGAAGCCCGCCACCGCGGCGGGGGGAGGCAAGCCATGAGCCTCCGCGTGCGGAACTGGCTGCTTGTCTTCCTCGTGCTCGGACTGGTGAGCACCGGCTTGGCGCAGAAGCCGGAACCGCTGCGCACCGTGCGCGGCACCGTCATCGGACCCGACGGCAAGCCCCTGCCGGAAGCGGTGGTTCATCTGAAGAATCGCAAGACCGGAAGCGTGCTGACGGTGCTGACCGATGCGGCGGGGGCCTACGACTTCTCCGGCCTCCCCATGAAGATTGATTACGAAATCTACGTCGAGTACAAGGACCTGAAGTCGGTGGTCAAGAAATTCTCCGGTCTCGACCGCCGCACCCGCATCACCTTGAACTTCGACCTCCGCCCGCAGGAGAAAGAAACCGAAAAGCCCGCCGCCAAACCCGCCCTGCCTCCCCGCGCGTAAGCCGCCCCATGACTTGCGCATGGGGAGGGCACGGCTTCAGCCGTGCCGAAAAAGCCGCCAAAAACCCGGGGCTTCAGCCCCTGAGGGATCAGTACCGCAGGCTATCCAATCGCCTCTAGTCCACCACGACCCGTTCAAACCGGTGCTTGCCCACGCGCAGAGTGAAGCTGCGACCCGACTCCATCCGGACATCCGCGCGCGGATCGTCAACCCGCTTCCCGTCCAACTCGACTGCCCCCTGCTTGATCAGCCGCTCAGCTTCCGTCCGCGAAGGAGCCAGTTTCAGGTAATCGAGCAAGCGGGCGAGGCGCACCGAGGACTTGCCTCCGAGTTGTTTCCGTGCGCCTGCGTCAATGCGACGCTCAGACACAAGTTCCGGCGCTTCGCGGCGGCGGAAGACGCGCTCGAATTCCTCGGCCGCGGCACGGGCGGCGGGCCCACCGTGGAAGTCGGCGACGATGCGCCGGGCAAGCTCCCCCTTGACCTCCATCGGATGCGCCTTGCCGGCTTTGACCTCGCGCTGCTTCTTCTTGATTTCCTCCGGCGTCAAGTCGGTCAGCAGCTCGTAGTAGTTCCACATCAGCTCGTCCGATACCGACATCAGCTTCCCGAACATCTCGGCCGGCGGCTCGGTGATGCCGACGTAGTTGCCCAGGCTCTTGCTCATCCGCTGCACGCCGTCAAGTCCGGCGAGGATGGGAGTGAGGACGGCGACTTGCGCGGACTGGCCGCGGGCGCGTTGAATTTCCCGTCCCATCAGCAGGTTGAATTTCTGGTCCGTGCCGCCCAACTCGACGTCGGCCTCGAGCGCCACCGAGTCGTAGGCCTGGAGGATCGGATAGAGCAGCTCGTGCAGCGAGATGGGTTGGTTCGCCTGCAAGCGCGCGCGGAAATCCTCCCGCTCAATCATCCGCGCCACCGTGGTCTGCGAGCAGAGCCGCACCAGTTCTTCGCTCGTCAGCCGCCCCAGCCATTCCGAGTTGAAGCGCACTTCCGTGCGCGTGGGATCGAGAATCTTGAACACCTGCTGCTTGTAGGTTTCAGCATTGGCGAGCACCTCGTCGCGTGTCAGCGCCGGCCGCGTCGTCGAGCGGCCCGAGGGGTCGCCAATCATGCCGGTGAAATCGCCGATGACGAAGATGGCGGTGTGCCCCAGGTCCTGGAAGTGTTTCAGCTTGCGCAGCACCACGGTGTGGCCCAGGTGGATGTCGGGCGCCGTGGGATCAACCCCCAGCTTCACCCGCAGCGGCTTGCCGCTCTTCTCCGCTTCGACGAGCCGCTCCCGCAACTCCGCCTCGGGAATAATCTCCGCCGTCCCCTTCTTCAGGTACGCGACTTGTTCGTCAATCGTCATCGCCCATCCGCGTGCAGCGCACCTCTTCCAAGCTGCGTGACACTCAATCCCGGTTTGGAAGGGGTGCTTCGCACCCGCTCTGCTATCCCTACTATAGCCTGAAAACGCTCTTCCGAATTCCCACCTAAGCGGTGCGGAGGACGCGGCGGCCTTCAATGCGCCACTGCCCGCTCAGCACGATATTGATGGCTTCGGTGTAGATGCGATGCTCTTCCTTCAGGATGCGCGCTGAGAGCGTCTCCACGGTGTCATCGTCATGGACGGGCACGACCGCCTGGACGATGATGGGCCCGGCGTCGAGATTCTCGTCCACAAAATGCACGCTCGCCCCGCTCACCTTCACGCCCCACTCCAGCGCCTGCTTCTGGGCTTCCAAGCCGGGAAAGGCCGGCAGCAGCGCCGGATGGATGTTCAGGATGCGGTAGCGGAAGCGCTCGACGAAGTAGGGCGAGAGCAACCGCATGAAGCCCGCCAGACACACCAGGTCCACTTTCTTTTCTTCCATGACGGCCACGACTTGGCGGTCGTAGGCTTCGCGCTCCAGCCCCTTCGACGGAATCACGCGCGCGTCCAGGCCACGCTCGCGCGCCTTCTGAATCCCCGGTGCTTCCGCGCGGTTGCTGATGACGACGGCAATTTCCGCGTTCGGGATGCGCCCGGCGGCGATGCTGTCGGCGATGGCCTCGAAGTTCGAGCCGCGGCCCGAGAGCAGAATACCCAGTCGCTTCATCGTCAGTCCCCTCGGTAGATGACGCGCGGCGCGCCGCGCTGCCGGACGATTTGGCCGACGTGCCAGAAACGCTCCCGCTTCCAGCGCAGGCTGGCTTCGACCCGCCTAAGATTCCGCGGCGGGACAACGAGCACCATCCCAATGCCCAGATTGAACGTGCGCAGCATCTCCTCGCGCGGGATGCGCCCCAGGCGCTCCAGCAGGCGAAAAACCGGCAGCGGCCGCCAGCTCCCAAGCTGAATCTCGGCAGCGAGACCTCGCGGCAGCACCCGCGGGATGTTCTCCGTCAACCCGCCGCCGGTGATGTGGGCGGCGGCGCTCAGCCAGCCCCGCGCGAGCAGCGGCCTCAGCGCAGGGTAGTAGCAGCGATGCACTCTCAGAAGCTCCTCGCCCAGGCGATTACGCAGTTCAGGGACGTAGGAGCGCGGCGTCAGGCCGGCGACCTCAAAGAACAGCTTGCGCGCGAGGCTGTAGCCGTTCGTGTGCAGGCCGGTGGAGGCCAGGCCGAGCAGGATGTCGCCCGCGCGCACGCGGCTGCCATCCAGCAGTCGTTTCCTTTCGACCACGCCGACGATGCAGCCCACCAGGTCGTACTCGCCCGGCGCGTAGAAGCCCGGCATCTCGGCCGTCTCGCCGCCAATCAGGGCCACCCCGGCCGCGCGGCAGGCGCGGCTCAGACCGCCGACGACCTCCGCCAGCACCGCGGGATTGAGTTT
Organism: Acidobacteriota bacterium; assembly: GCA_037442885.1. Classification (GTDB taxonomy): domain Bacteria; phylum Acidobacteriota; class Terriglobia; order Acidiferrales; family 2-02-FULL-67-57; genus JACQTG01. The sequence continues at coordinate 16,084 of JBBIPK010000036.1, forward strand.
GCCCGCGCCGATGTAGTCGAGAAAAAACAGCGGCCGAGCGCCTTGCACGGCGATGTCATTGATGCAGTGATTGACGAGGTCAGCGCCCACGCTGTCGTGGCGATTCATCAGCGCCGCGACTTTCAGCTTCGTGCCTACCCCATCCACGCTCGCCACCAGCACCGGCTCGCGCCAGCGCTTGCGATCGAGCGCGTAGAGCGCCCCGAAGCTGCCGATGTCAGCCAGCACCGCGCGGTTAAACGTCCGGCGCGCCAGCGCCCGGATGCGGGCTTTGACGCGACGCGCCCGCGCCAAGTCCACCCCGGCAGCGGCGTACGTCACCCTCCTTGCTCCCATCAGGCAGAGTTCCTTGCTTGTCATTCTGAGCGAAGCGAAGAATCTGCGCCGAGATGCTTCGCTCCGTTCAGCACGACATTTTACTCGGTCTAACGCGTGGCGGCTGCGGCGCGCTGGGTGCGCCACGCGCTCACGGCGAGGTACAGAGCCAGGACGAGGAAGGCGGAATCCCGCAGCAGGCTCTGCGGGCTGATGGGCTCGCCGAAGCCAAAGCAGCCGCAGTTGGCTTCAATCCCGCGGGCGTAGGTGACACCCATCGCAATCATAAAGGCGGTGAGGAGCAGCGCGGTAAACGCGGCGAAGTAGCGCAACTGCCAGCCCACCAGCAGCAAAATCCCCAGCGCCATCTCCAGCCAGGGCAGCAGGCGCGCCACCGCGATGACCGCCCAAGGCGGCAGCAGTTGATAGGTGCTGAGCGTGATTTCAAATTGCAGCCGGTGCTCCACCGGGAAGGCCTTCGTGTACCCCGCATAGAGAAACACGCCCGCCAGAACCAGCCGTGCAATCCAGCGAACCGTGCGATCAAGCTGCCCGCGCTGCAGGGCCATCAGGGGGGAATGGTACAGGAGGGCGGGAGACGAACGCAATTCAGCGGTTGAGCAGGTGGTCGAGGTAGCGCCGGAGGATAGCGTACTGGGGGACGCCGGACTGCCGCTCGGTCTTGCCGTTGGCGGTGAGGAACCAGGTGGGGGTGGCGGTGACGCCGAGCTGGCGGGCGCGGGCAACGTCGCGGTCAACCGGCGCCGCGAGCTTCGGGTCTTTGACCAGCCGGCGCAACTGACTCATCACGTCCGGGGGCAACTCCCGCGCGAGTACGGCCTCGATGCTACCGTCCTTCGACCACTCGTTCTGCGTTCCATAGAGAATGGCGGTGACCTGCATCCAGCGGCCGATGCGGCCGGCGGCAACGGAATAGAGCGCCGCCTGGCGGGCGTGCGCGTGGATGCGCTCGAGCGGCATCTCGCGGTAAATCAGACAGACCATACCGGAACTCACATAATCGCGCAGCAGTGGCTGCGCAATGCCGAAGAAAAATTGCTGACAGGAAGGGCACTGGAAGTCGGAGAACACCTCGATGACAACGGGGGCCTCGCGGTCGCCCAGGCACGCGCCGCGGTCCGGCGCCAGATTGGCCGTGGCCGCGTTGGCGGGATTCTGCGCCGCCAGCCCGCCGGCTGCCATCAGCAACAGCAGACTCGCCGCCAGGATTCTCGTCCCCATGAGGCTCATAAGTATACCGATTCGCCTTCCGCCAAGAAAGCTGCCTGCGACAGGTCTTGCGGATTGATAGGGTTCCTCTCCACCGGGTGCAACCCCGTGGCTCCAGCCACGGGGCCCAGCGGCAGGAGCCGCTGCGTTGAACGAGCGGGGCATTCTGCGTGTGTGGGGATTGTTACTGTGCGCGTCAGTGGGGCTCTTTTTCGGCAGCAGCGAGGTGCAACTCGACGAAGTCGGTGGGGTACTTGCCGGTGTAACAGGCCAGGCAGTAGCGGCCCTCATTGTCGGCCACCGCCTTCCGCATCCCTTCGAGCGAGAGGTAGCCGAGCGAATTGGCTTCGATAAACTCGCGGATCTCTTCGACGGGCTTGTGCGCGGCAATCAGCTCGCGCTTGGTGGGCGTATCAATCCCGTAGAAGCAGGGCGAGATGATGGGCGGGCAGGAGACGCGCACGTGGACTTCGAGCGCCCCCGCCGCGCGCACCATGCGGACAATCTTGCGCATCGTCGTCGCCCGCACGATGGAGTCGTCCACCAGCACGATGCGCTTGTTCTCCAGCAGGTTCCGGCAGGGGTTGAGCTTGGCCTTGACGTTGAAGTCGCGAATCTTCTGCTCCGGCTCAATGAACGTCCGCCCCACGTAGTGGCTGCGAATGAGCGCGACCTTGAGCGGAATGCCGGATTCGAGCGAATAGCCGATGGCAGCGGCGACGCCCGAGTCGGGCACCGGCACCACCAGCTCGGCGTCCGCCGGGTGCTCGCGGGCGAGCAACCGCCCCAGCATCTCGCGGCTCTTCTGCACCGGTCGCCCGAAAATCACCGAGTCGGGCCGCGAAAAATAGACGTGCTCGAAGATGCAGTAAGCGTGCTTGACGGGCGGGGAGAAATAGTGCGACTCGACCCCCTCGGCCGACAGCGTGACCATTTCGCCCGGGTCAATCTCGCGCTGGTACTCGGCGCCGATGAGATCAAAGGCGCAGCTCTCTGAGCTTACGACCCAGGCCCCGTCCAGTCGTCCCAGCGCCAGCGGGCGGAAGCCGCGCGGGTCGCGAACCACGAAGACGGCGTCGCGCGTCAGCATCACCAGCGAATAGGCGCCTTCGACCTGCCACAGCGCCTCCGGCACCGCCTCGCGCACCAGATTTTTCTTCGACTGCGCGATCAGGTGAACGATGACTTCCGTGTCCGAGGTGGTCTGGAAGATGGAGCCGGCGGCCTCCAGTCGCTGCCGCACTTGCAGGGCGTTGACCAGGTTGCCGTTGTGCGCCACCGCGATCGGGCCCTTGTTGCAGACCACCACGATGGGCTGGGCGTTGGCCAGCGACGTCTCGCCCGTGGTCGAATACCGCGTGTGGCCGATGGCAGCGCGGCCCTCCAGCGTCCGCATGACCGGCTCGGTGAAAATCTCGTTCACGTGCCCCATCCCCTTGTGCACGAAGAGGTCGTTACCGTTGCTCGAGACAATCCCCGCGCTCTCCTGCCCGCGGTGCTGCAACCCGTAGAGGCCGAGATAAGTGAGCTTGGCCGCTTCCGGGTGGCCGAAGACGGCAAACACCCCGCATTCGTCGTGGAAGTGATCCTCGTGTGCGTAGATCATGCCGCTGACCTGACGGAAGCCTGCATCTGGCGGGCAAGGGCGTTGGCCCAGACGTCGGCGAAGGATTGCACGGGTTCGTCGAGAAGGGGTTCGCCGTTGAAGACTACGCGAAAGTTGCCCACTGTGGTCCAGCCGAGCTGCCTTGCCGCCATCCCGTATTGTGCCGCAACTCGCAGGGTGTCGGCAAGGTGGACTTCATCCACTTCGACCAGGATGCGCGAGGGTTCTTCGCCGAAAAGAATCGCCTCGACCGGCAGCTTGCTCCCCAGCGTGACCATCGCACCCAGCCCCGCCTCGCTCAGAAAGCACATCTCCGCCAGAGCTGTGAGCAGCCCGCCGTCGCTCGCATCGTGCGCCGCCAGCGCGTAGCCCCGCTGGACAAGTTCGAGCAGGCAATCGTGCAAGTGTTTCTCCAGCTTCAAGTCGAGCGCCGGCGGCTCGCCCGCGACGACGCCATGGATGACTGACGCGTACTGGCTGGAAGAGAAGCTGCGTTCGAGCCCCTCGCGCTCAAGCGGCACGGGGCCGAGCAGGACAACGGCGCTGCCCTTGCGGCGGAAGCCGGCGCCGAGCACCCGTTCGATATCTTCCAGCACGCCCAGCATCCCGATGACCGGCGTGGGATAGATGGCCTGGCCCAGAGTCTCGTTGTAGAAGCTGACGTTGCCGCCGGTGATGGGCGTCGCGAGCGCGCGGCAGGCTTCGGCCATCCCGTCAATCACTTCGCTGAACTGCCACATGATTTCCCGCTTTTCGGGGTTGCCGAAGTTGAGGCAATTGGTGGCGGCGAGGGGACGCGCGCCCGTGCACACGACGTTGCGCGCGGCCTCAGCCACGGCGAGCGCCGCGCCACGGCGCGGATTGAGCTGACAGTAGCGGCCATTGCCGTCCACCGCCAGCGCCAAACCGCGCGTGGTGCCCTTCAGCCGCAGGACAGCGGCATCGGCGGCGCCCGGCGTGAGCACGGTGTTGGTGCGCACGGAGTGGTCGTACTGCTGGTAGATCCAGCGCTTGCTAGCAATGGTGGGCGAGGCGAGCAGGCGGCGGAAGTTTTCCGGGAGGGCGCGGCGCGCGCTAGCCTCCTCGGCGAATTCCACCAGCTTCGCAGGGCGTTCCGCCGGTGGCGCCAGCCGACGATGGTAGGTGGGCGCGTCCTGCGCGAGCGCCCTGGTGGGGACTTCGGCCACCACTTGGCCGCGATCGCGCACGCGCAGCTTGCCATCGTCGGTGACCTGCCCGATGGTGACGGCGTCCAGCCCCCATTTGCGGAAGAGCGCGAAGAGCTCTTCCTCGCGGCCCCGCTCGGCGATGAGCAGCATCCGCTCCTGAGATTCCGAGAGCATGATTTCGTAGGGCGTCATTTCCTGCTCGCGCTGCGGGACGCGGCTGAGCTCGATCTCGATGCCGGTGCCGCCGCGCGCGCCCATCTCGCAGGTCGAGCAGGTGAGCCCGGCGGCGCCCATGTCCTGGACGGCGACGATGGCGCCGGTCTCGAAGGCTTCGAGTAACGCCTCGAGCAGGAGCTTTTCCAGAAACGGGTCGGCAATCTGCACATTGGGGCGCTTGGCCGCGGAGGCTTCGTCGAATTCCGCCGAAGCGAGCAGGCTCGCGCCGTGGATGCCGTCGCGGCCGGTCTTGGCGCCCACATAGATGACCGGGTTGCCGACGCCGCGGGCGCGCGCGAGAAAGATCTTGTCCTGCGGCGCGATGCCGAGCGCCAGTACGTTGACGAGCGGATTGTGGCTGTAACACGGCTCGAAGTACACGTCCCCGCCCACCGTCGGCACGCCGAAGCAGTTGCCGTAGAACGCAATGCCGCTCACCACGCCTTCGGCGATGCCGCGGTTCTTCGCGTCATCCAGCGGCCCGAACCGCAGTGCGTCCAGCACCGCGATAGGGCGCGCGCCCATCGTAAAGATGTCGCGCAGGATGCCGCCCACGCCCGTCGCCGCGCCCTGGAAAGGCTCGACGAAGCTCGGGTGATTGTGCGACTCGATCTTGAAGACCGCGGCCAGGCCGTCGCCAATGTCCACCACGCCAGCATTCTCGCCCGGGCCTTGCAGGATGCGCGGGCCGGAGGTGGGCAGGCGCTTCAGATGGACCTTGGAGGATTTGTAGGAGCAGTGCTCGCTCCACATCACGCTGAAAAGGCCCAACTCGGTGAAGGTCGCCTCCCGCCCGAGGATTTCCTTGATGCGCGCGTACTCCTGCCCCGTCAACCCATGCTCGGCCACCAATTCAGCAGTTACCGGGACTTCTGTCATAGGTTGCAAGATGCGGGTGCAGAGCACCTCTTCCAAACTGGAATAGAATTGCCCATATGACGCCTCGCCCAAAACTCAGGTTGCTGAGACAGCTTGGAAGTGGTGCTGCGCACCCGCCCTCCTAGCGAATGGGGTCTAAGGGTACCGTTGCCTTGCCGACTCCGTAATAGCCGCAAAAACTTGACCACGCATAGTCCTTGGCACTCTTTACCAGACGCTTGCGTAACGGGTTGGCATGGATATAGTCAATCTTCTTCCGAATCATCCAGTCGCTCCATAAGGGGACAGCGTGGAAACCGTCCTGCCAGACCTGGTAGGTATCCCGTTTGGGGCCTACCGCCGCCTTCCGCAAAGCTGTAAGGAGTTTGTCTTCGCCTGACGTTTTGAGGTACCGAATGAGGTACCGGGCGGAGAGCGACTTGATCTTTTGGACAAGCTTCCGAATTTGTCCGTCGCTGGGAGCCACGACCAGATGAACGTGGTTAGGCATGATGACATAGGCGCAGAGCTTGAAAGGATGCTCTTGGCGAAGTTCACGCAGGGCTTCTAAGAATTCTTGACACAGATGGGGATGGCGGAAGAGGCGTAACCCTCGATGGGTGAGCGCGGTGATGAACTGCAGATGAGGTGAGAACCTGGGAGTTGGTCTGCGCTTCATGTCAGAGATGCGGCCGCTCTTCCAAGCTGTCTATGGGTTCTCGCACCTCGCATTCTATCCCCGTTTGGAAGCGGTGCTGTGCACCCGCTGCCACGGGTCGCTGCTAGCGGGCCACCAGAGACTGCACGAGTGACTGGAAAATGACCAAACCGTCGGTGGAGCCCATCAGGGGCTCAGCGGCGCGCTCGGGGTGGGGCATCAGGCCGAGCACGTTGCGCTCGCGGTTCGAGAGCCCGGCGATGTTGGCCAGTGAACCGTTCGGATTCGCTTCCTCATCGTCCACGATCTCTCCGGCCGGCGTCGCGTAGCGGAAAACAATCTGGTCGTTGCGCTCCAGCTCGCGCAGCGTGGCTTCATCCGCCCGGTAGTTGCCATCCATATGCGCGATGGGAATCTTGAGTACTTGCCCTTTGCGCGCCGCTGCAGTGAACGGCGTGTTGGTCGTTTCGACGCGCAGGTGAACGAAGCGGCAGAGAAACTTCAGCCCGCGGTTGCGCACCATCGCGCCTGGTAGCAGGCCGGCTTCGAGCAGAATCTGGAAGCCGTTGCAGATGCCCAGCACCAGCCCGCCGCGCGCGGCGAACTTCTCGACCGCTTTCATCACCGGCGAGAAGCGCGCGATGGCGCCCGTGCGGAGGTAGTCGCCGTAGGAGAAGCCCCCCGGCAGCACAATGCAGTCGAGGTGGCTGATGTCGGTGGACTGGTGCCAGACCCATTCAGTGGGCTGACCCAGGACGGTGCCGAGGACGTGGAAGGCATCGTGGTCGCAGTTCGACCCGGGGAAGACGACGACGCCGAACTTCATTGCAGAAGCCACGGTAAATCCTAGCACACGAATCGTCGTTCGGGAACCTGTATGGTCTATTGAAGCCCCGCTTCCCGCTTCCCGACTAACGGTTCACGGTTTACGGCGGCGGCGTTTGCGGGCGCGCTGGGGACGCCGTGCTCTTCTCGTGGCAGCGGCCACCCGCACGACGCGGGCGCCGCGGCCACCCTCGGGAGTTTCCTTGGCCGTGGCCAACGCTTCCCGGCGCTTGCGTGCCCAGCCGAGCTTGTTCACCTGGCGGCCGCGAGCGATGGCCAGCGAGTTGGGCGGCACGTCTTCGGTGACGGTGGAGCCTGCAGCGACGTAGGCGCCGCGGCGGACTTTGACCGGCGCGACCAGCTCGGTGCCGCTGCCGATGAAAACATCGTCGCCGATGCTCGTAGGGTGTTTGGTCACGCCGTCGTAGTTGCAAGTGATGGTGCCGGCGCCGACGTTCGTGTTCTTCCCGATAGTTGCATCGCCCAGATAGGTGAGGTGGAGGGCCTTGGTGCCTTCGCCGACCACCGACTTTTTCACCTCGACGTAGTTGCCGATGCGGGCGCCGCGGCGAATGTCGGCGGCGTCGCGCAGGTGCGCGAAGGGACCGACGGAGGTGCCGGGGCCGAGACGGCTGGAAACGATGAGGCAGTGCGGGCGGACGGTGACGTCGTCGGCCACCTGCGCGTCGCGCAGGATGCTGAAGGCGCCGATGCGGCAGCGCCGCCCGATGCGGCTCGTCCCCAGCAGTTGCGCGCCCGGCTCGACGATGGTGTCGGGGCCGATGCTGACGTCGGGATCAATGGCAATGGTATCGGGCTGGTAGAGTGTAACCCCTGCTTGCATCACGGCCGCGGCTTTCCGTCGGCGCAGGATGCGGTCCAACTCGGCCAACTCGGCCGGCGTGTTCGCCCCCAGGATTTCTTCGCAGTCCGCGGCGAGGAAGGGAACTACTTTTTCCCCGGCCGCGCCCAGCAGCGCAATGACGTCGGTGAGGTAGTACTCGTGGTGCGGGTTGTCGCGGCCCAAGCGCGCGAGCAGCGGCGCGACCTGCGCCCGCTCGAAGCCGTACATCCCGGCGTTGACTTCGCGCAGGCCGACTTGCGTAGGCGCAAGCGCGTTCTGCTCGACGATGGCCTCAACCTGGCCGTCAGCGCGGCGCACGATGCGGCCGTAGCCATAGGGATTGTCAAGCTCAGCGGTGAGGACCGTAGCGGCCGCAGCGGAGCCGCGGTGGGCGGCGAGCAAAGCCTTGAGCGTTTCGGCGCGGATGAGCGGAGCATCGCCCGGCAAAACCAGCACGCGGCGCAGCGTACGCGGCAGGTTGTCGAGCGCCAAACGCACGGCATGGCCGGTGCCGAGTTGCGGCCGCTGCAGGATGGTGCGCGCGCCGTTGGCGGCAGCGATGGGTTCGACGCTCCCGGCCTGATGGCCGACGACCACGAAGGTGGGCAGGCGCAGCGGCCGCACGGCGCGGAGCACGTGCGCCAGCAACGGCAGCCCGCCGGCTTCGTGCAAGACCTTGGCGCGCTCGGATTTCAGCCGCGTGCCTTTGCCCGCGGCCAGGATGACGATGCCGGTATCGATCGCCAAGGCCAATTCCTTCGAGCGTCCCCGAATTGCTGGCGGCCCCACTATAGCAACACGCTGCCCGAGCGACCAACGGGAAGTTTCCAACTGCGGGCTGCCTAGGCGGTCACCTGCTCGGGGTAGAGGAGGTCGCGGAAGCGGCTGTCGGTTTCGAGCGACTGGAAGTCGGGGTCGTTGCGAGCCTGAAAACGGTTTTCCGGGCGCAGGCGGATGGCGCGCTCCAGGTGCGCGAGGGCCTCGTCGGCATTGCCGGCGAGCGCGGCCACGCTCGCCAGGGCGTAGTAGACGTAGTCGGCCTTGGGCAGGAGCTTGCGCGCTTTTTCCAGCGCCGTATGCGCTTCTTTCAGGCGGCGCAAGTTGATGAGCGAGACGCCGTAGTCGTAGTAGTCATCCCCGCCGCGCAGCCGCGGGGTGTCGGGCCGCTGCAACCGCTGCAGGCAGATGTTCAGGTGGACGCGCGCGCGCTCAGCCACTTCGCGAATGGGCTCGCTGGCCAGCACCTCGAGGATTTTTTTCGCTGCCCGGTAGTTTTGGTGGTTGAAAAACTTCATCGCCCGCGCGTATTCCTTCAGCGCGCGGACGGTGCGGGGATCCTGAATTTTCGCTGCCGGCTTGGCGCGATGGTGCGGGTGGACGACGGTCGTGCGGCGCGAGCGCGCGGACTTGGTCGCCCGCTTGGGCGTGCCGCGACGGTTGCCGGCCGAGCGTCTGCGCTGCTTCGCCTTCGGCATTTTCCTCTTCCTCTGGCCACTGTAGCAGAGGTGCAAAGAGGCGTCAACGCAAGCTGAATTGGCTGTAGAAGGGCGTCCAGCCACTTCCCAGAATGGGAAAGTCCATCTATCCTCTTGAGGATAAATAGGTTAGGCGAGAGACCGAGGTGACTCCCGGCCCGCTCCCTTGACTGACTTCGCGCCCGGCTGCCAGCAACTTTTTCCTGCTTCGGGCGTGCAACTGTCTGGCGGGCGGCTCGGTTGCGTGGCTGTTGGAGGCTGTGTTATAAGCAAGTTCGATTCGCATTGTGCGAAAGGGACTAAGTGTCCTTCATCAACTTTGCCGCGCGCGAGATTAACTGCAAGCTCGTCTATTACGGCCCCGGCCTGGGCGGCAAGACCGCCAATCTGCAGTGGATCTACGACAACGCCAACCCCAGCCAGAAAGGCAAGATGATCTCGCTGGCCACCGAGACCGACCGCACCCTGTTTTTTGACTTCTTGCCGCTCGACCTCGGCACCGTGCGCGGCTTCAAGACCCGTTTCCACCTCTACACCGTCCCCGGGCAGGTCTTCTACGACGCCAGCCGCAAGCTGATCCTGAAGGGCGTGGACGGCGTGGTCTTCGTCGCCGACTCGCAGGAAGAGCGCATGGAAGCCAACCAGGAGACGCTCGAGAACCTCCAGAACAACCTGGCCGAGCACGGCTACGACTTCAAGACCATTCCCTATACCCTGCAGCTCAACAAGCGCGACCTTCCCAACATCCTCCCCGCCGACGTGCTGACGAAAGAGCTGCAACTGAAGGGCGAGCCGGTGGTCGAATCCGTCGCCATCAAGGGCATCGGCGTCTTCGAAACCCTGCGCGAGGTCGCCAAGCAGGTACTCGCCGAACTCCGCAAAGGCTAGCCCGACGAAGCGGCAAGTAGCGGTCAACTCTCAGCCCTCAGTTTTCGGTTACCAGTCACGAGCCAGGGGTCACCAGTCACCGCTCACTGGCCGCTCTCCGGGCCCTCCGCACACGCTCACCTCAGCTTGGAAGCGGTGCTTCGCACCCGCTATAATCCGAACGATCCGATGAAGCCGCGGGTCGAGCATCGCTGGGACTTGACGCCGCAGGGCGCCGCCCGGCTGCAGGTGGAGTTGCGCCAGCGGCTGAAGCCGGTGCGGGACTTTGGCGCGGTCAAGACGATTGCCGGCGCCGACATTGCCCTCGACAAAGCCGCCGGCGTGGGCTTTGCCGGCGTCATCGTCTATTCCTTCCCCGACCTCGCCGAACTCGAGCGGCAGAGCGCCGAGCGCCGCCTGAGCTTTCCCTACGTGCCGGGGTTGCTCGTCTTCCGCGAAGGGCCCGTCCTGCTCGACGCCCTCGCCAAGCTCTCGACCGATCCTGATCTCGTTTTCTTCGACGCCCACGGCTACTCCCATCCGCGCCGCTTCGGCCTGGCTTCGCATATGGGCGTCATCTTGGACACACCTTCCATCGGCTGCGCCAAGTCGCTGCTCGTCGGCCGCTACGAGGAGCCGCCCAACCAGGCCGGCGCCTGGACGCCGCTCATGGACGGGGAGGAAACCATCGGCGCCGTCCTCCGCACGCGCCCGGACGTCCAACCGGTCTTCATCTCCGTCGGCCATCGCGTGGATCTGAAAACCGCCATCGAATTCGCGCTGGCCGCCACCGACGGCCTCCGCATCCCCAAGCCCACGCGCGAAGCCGACCACTACGTTGAAGCCCTCAAGCGCGACGCCCTCCGCGGGCCCAGTCAGCCCGGCTCCCAGCTCAGCTTCTCCCTCTAGCAATGACCGAGAAGGCCCGGTACTGTCATTCCGAGGGCCCCACTCGTCGGGGCCCGAGGAATCTGCTTTTTAGGCCGCAAAACAGCAAGCAGATTCCTCGCTCCGCTCGGAATGACACCTGAAAAGAGAGCGTGCGTTGAGGGGGGCTCGAAACAGGTTATGTAAGGGGGCGCAAAAAATTGCGGCCCCGAGTTTCCTCGGGGCCGCGTGGGTTTTCAGCGCGGGCTAGAGGCGCACAACGTTGGCGGCCTGCGGACCCTTCGGGCCCTGGGTGACTTCAAACTCCACCGCGGTGCCCTCTTCCAGCGTCCGGAAGCCGGAAGCCTGGATGGCACTGAAATGGACGAAGACGTCCGGCCCTTGCTCGCGCGCGATGAAGCCGTAGCCTTTGTCCGCATTGAACCACTTGACTGTACCTTGTTCCTTCAAGTTCGTACTCCTTTTCACTTGTGTTGCGATTGTGCCTTGCTACGCCCGCGCAGGTACACGAAAAAGGCCGCCTTGCCGGCGGCCTCGGTTCCAGTCCAGAACGGAAGTACAAGACCAGCAAACGCTCCGCCTACTCTACTATAACTTGCGGTTTCTGCCTAGAACTATTTTTGCTGCTAGGTGGGTAGCGGCGACCAACTGGACGCTAAGAGCCGGTGGCTCCCCAGGTAGGACTCGAACCTACAACCCTCCGGTTAACAGCCGGATGCTCTACCATTGAGCTACTGGGGACCAGACCCTGCATTCTAGCACTGCGGTCAGCGGCCTTCAATGCAGGGCAGTGTGGCACGCTGCTATAATCCGTGCCCGTGCTCTTGAGCAACTCCAAGGCGCGGCCAAGCGAATGAAGCCGCCCAAAGCATCTCCCAAGCCCAAGCGTACCCAGGCCGCCACGGAAAGTTATCTCGGTGCGTTAATTGAGATGCTCAAGGGTATTGACTTCGAGCACGCGCGGGACGCTGCCCAGGCCCTGGGCGAGGCGGGCGACACTGCGGCCGTCAAGCCCTTGGTCGCGGTCGTGAAAGCCAGCGCCGCTCTCCGCGCGACCGCCATTGCCGCCCTCAAGAAGATCGCCGAGAACAATCAGGCCGCCGCGGTCGAGCTGGCAATGGCGGTGATGGAAGAGCGGGAGGAAAAGCCCGCCGAAACCATCGCCGGCTCGCTCGTGCTCTCCGACCGGCGCCGCAGCCCCCGCGTCTTCCTCGCCATCCCCGTCCTCGTCCGCTGGGCGGACAAGCGCGGCGAACACGCCGAAACCACCACTACCAAAGTCGTCAACGCCTATGGCGCGCTCCTGCTGCTGCGTACCCCCATCGAGCTCGACCAGGAGATTACCGTCACCAACACCTCCACCCAGGCCGTGGCCAAAGCCCGCGTCGTCTGCCTCGGCGCGCAGTCCCCTGAACACGGCAACGAGGTCGGTATTGAATTGGGTATGGCCGACCCGGAGTTTTGGGTCGGCCACCGCGCCTGACGGCAAGCTATTTCCAACCCACGACTCCTTGCGCGCCGGGGAGGGCACGGCTTTAGCCGTGCCGACTAGGCGTCAAAACTATCGGGCTTTAGCCCCTGGGGTTGTTCTTCCACCCAGGTTCTGCAATCGGCTCTACTCAGAAACGGTAGAAGAGCCCGAAGGAAAACTGCGTGCGCTCGCCGGGTTGCACCTCAGCGATGAAGTCCCAGTAGCTGGCGATCTCCGTCCACTTCAGCCCCAACAGCCCGTTGACGTCCGTGGGGATGCCGGGCGGCGCCCCGCCCACCGCGAACGTGGCCGTGGCCCCGGCGTAGGGAGTCACCCGGCTGCCTCCCTTGTGCCTCCACCTGTGGCTGAACACCGGCGCGACCGTGATGAAGGCGGTCGGCCCCCGGTCCGATGGCAACGGAAACGTGTAGGAGTTGAAGAAGCCCATATTGAGCGGGAACTCATCGCTCTGCCGGTAGAAAGTAGCCGCCCAGCCGGCTCCCGCGAGCGCCTTGCTGCCGCCATTGAACCTCCCACCCACGAGTCCGAAGAGATTGAAACGGTCGGCCCAGCCGTATTCCAGCCGCCCACCGAACGCGTAATCGTCCTTCGTCACCGCCGTAGGAATCAGCAGCGCCACGGTTTGCCGATCGTCATGCACGACGCCGTCGAACAGGACCGTCTGGGCAGCCGCCGAAGCCGCAGGCAGGAGCAGCAACACCAGCAGCCATCCGCGCTTCGCCATCACTCGCCTCCCTCGGAGCAGACTTGGTTCTGCGAACACACAGGCTTGGATGCGAGAAGCGCAGCGCGGGTTGAAAAGAGGCTGCGCCATGAACCACAGCGGTGATGACCGAACTTACCGGCCCCCGCGAAAAAACCCATCGAGCCCCCAGGCCCCTGCCTGAGGGAGCACTCCAAGAACTAGCCGAACCCAGCAGGGTTCCAGCGGGCGTTGGCCTTTGAGGGAACTAACGCCGTCGGCTGGAAGCGGCCTTCTGCACCGCCTCCTGAAATTCCTCCGGCGTGATCACGCCCTTGGCGTAGAGCAGTTGCAGCAGCGCGTCGAGCAAGACCTGCGTTTCAAACGTCTGCGTAGGCAGCGCCGCTCCCGCGGTGGCGGCTGCAGCGGATTCCGTTTCGTCCAACGGCGCAGCCAGGGGCTGAATCTCGAGTTCGGAAGCCGAGATGTTGTAGCGGTCGGCTTCCGGCGCCGGTGCTGCCCCGGCCACTTCGGCGGCAAATTGCTTGGCCAGCTGCCCGACTAGCGCATCGAGCTGCCGGCGGTTCTCCTCCGTCATTTCGGTGAACTGTACGCCCATGCCCATCGCGGGATGGGAGGCACGGACGACCCCCTGCGCCTCCAGCGTCGCTTCTGTCGTGCTGACCCGGAGTTGGGCCTGCGTGCCGGAGGCGAGCGGCGCCATCATGTCCACATAGCAACCACCCTCGCTGATGTCGCTCAGCAAGCCCTTCACGCTCGCCCCGCTCCCCACCTCCGTCACCTCGACGTCCCCGGGACACCGGTAGCGCGGCGCGGCCCGCCGCTCCTCGCCTGTCCAGCCGGGTTCAAGGCTGACCTTGATGGGTCCGGTCACCCCCTCGGCCGGCGGAGGAGGTGGCAGGGCTTCTTCGGGGATAACGAAATCGTCGCGCTTGGGGCTGCCCAGCATGATCCCCCAAATGTACTTATCGTCAAGCACGCGCAGACCCACCTGCCCCTCGCGTCGCCCGCCCGGCTCGCCTATCCAGGCCACCTTAAACCGTGCCTTCTCTTTTTTGTACTTCACCTCGACCACGTCGCCCGGACCCTTCAGGCACGAAATCCAGCGCAGCCGGCAGCCGTAGCGGCTGATGTCCACGGTCTCTGCGTCCTGGGTGAACGGATTCCCGCTGGCGTCGGTGCCCGACACTCTGACCGGCAAGTTAATGACGAGCCGTTGCTCGCGCCGGCGTCCCACTCTCTCACTCCCCGGGCTGGCTCCTCCGTGGCCGTCGCCGCGCCGTCGGAGGAGGACTCAAGCTAGCTGATGGTAGTGGCTGCTTTTGCCAGGGTCAACTTCAACTTCCGCCTGCCGTACGGCGAAAGCGATTCGGAGTTGGCGGGTAGCCACGCTTTCAGGTGTGCGGCAAATTCGCCACCATCTCGCGACCCTGCCGGCGTCGACGGCTGCCGCTACCTGACCCCGTCCATGAGCAACCCTTGGCGTAGGCAGAACAACACAACCCTCCGGAAATTAGTGCTAGACTGGATCAGTGAAGTTTCTTTTTCAGGATCGGTGTGATGGAAGGAATTCCCGCATTCTTTTTCAGCCACTCGCTTCGATCAAATAACGCTTGGAAATCGTTTAGGTCGTGTGACCTGCACCCCGAAAACTAGTCCAAGCAAAATGTAGCTCCTCTGGGGTAAAA
>JBBIPK010000037.1:0-30402 GCA_037442885.1 Acidobacteriota bacterium
CCGGCAAGCTGGGTGGTGTCGGCGACGAAGTTTGTGCCATTGCCGCGCAGCCGCGCGCCGGTGGCTGCCGCGCCGCCGATCCGGAAGCCGATCGAAACGTCGAGGACACCGCCGCGCGATAGTGAGCCGACTACGCTCGTACCGTCGTGAACCTCAAAGGGCATCACATCGGCATCGGCAGCTTGGACACGGAACAGCGTGCCGCCCGTGGGGTTGCCCGTCTGCTGGCGGATGAGGAACTGCACGCCCGTTGTGAATGCCCCCTCAAAGCTCGTCGTCCAGGTGCCGGTGCCGCTCCAGGTATGAGTCGTAGTGTTCGCCCCCATCGCCAAAGCTTGTGCGCCGGTAGGATCAGCGATGGAGTTCCAAGTCGGCGAGCCACCCGTAGCATCGGCGGCGCAGGCCCACGCGCCGCTGACTTTCTTCAAAACCTGGTCGTCAGCACAGAGGCCGGAGGCGATGTCGCTGGCCGCATCGAGGAAACCGCTGGAAAGTTGCGCTGGAGTCGCAGTACCACCGAGGTCGGAGAAGTTGAGTTGCGCGAACGCGGCGGTCGTAGCGCCGGATGCCCGCAGTACCTGGCCGGCAGTCAGCCCGCTGACCGAATGGTCGGCGCCCAAGCCGGTGGTCGTCGCCAGGACGTGCGTTCGGTTCTGAAGATCGGAATAGTTGCGCGTGGTGATCTGCGTCAGGTTGTCCAGGGTGATGCTATTGGGAATGTCATCATCTATCAGCAGGCGGAAGCCAGGCGGCGCATCGGGGCCCGAAGAGGGACCGGCAAGCACCCGGCTGGCCCCTTGGGGAGCGAAGTCGGAGCCCGCCAGGGACGCGCAGGTGGGCGCAGCGGCGCGGCTGAGGGAGCGGACAAACTGATTTGTGCAATCGCCCACCCCGGCATACGCGGCGACGAGCTTGGAGTCGGCGATCGAGGCAGGCTTGAGGGCGAGCTGCAGGTTGCCCGCCGACGGGTTCGTCCAGTCCATCTCCGCGGTGTCCTGGAAATTGATGGGATCCTGTGCCGCCAGATTGACTCCATCAATCTGATGAGTCGAGCCGGCGCCGCCTCCTCCGCTGATTGAGACGTTGGTTCGGCTGTTGGCCGCATCGTTGCTCACACTGACGCCAGCCCCCACAAAATTGAGCGTTCGCTGTTGAATCAGCGGGGTGCCTTCATCCTGGACGATCTGGTAGGCCTGGGCGGCGATGAGGTCGGAGGCGAGCGGGGTAGCCGTGCCGATGTCCCAAGTAGAGGCGGTGATGATGTAGCGGCGCTCGGGGAGAAGCTCATCGCCCGCCGCCGTGACGATGCGGACTTTGTAGTACGTGCCCGCTGGCGACAGCGTCTCATTGCCTCGGACCGCGCAGGACTGAATCTGCCCGCTTGTAATCGTGCAGGAGACCGTCAGCGCTAGGATGAGCGCCGGGTCGGCGGCGGTCGCCTCCTGCGAGAGCGTGAGCAGAATCTTTCCGCTCGCCAGCGCGTTCCCGGCCGCATCCTTCACCGTGCCCGTCACCGTCGTCGCGCCGAGCGACGCCGGAAGAAAATAGAAAATGGAGAATAGAAAATAGGCCCAAGCTCTTTTCTGCTTTCTGCTTTCTATTTTCCTCATTTGCACCTTCCTCCGGGTTCGACCGCGCCGAGGTCCAGCGTGCTGCCCGTGACGACGTATTTCTTCCCCGCCATCAGTTCCTTCCCGCCGGAGGCGACGATGCGGAGGCAGTAGTAGGTGCCCGCCGGCTCGACGATGGTGTCGTTGCCCCGCACCGTGCAGCCCGCCGCAATCGCCCCGTTGCTGATGGCGCAGGTGACCTTTGGCTGGATCAGCAGCAGCGCGGGATCGTTGACGCGCCCGGGGGCGGAGAGCGTCAGCTCGAGCCTGCCGGTGATGCCGGCGCCGGCGGGGTCCTTGATCGTCCCGCTGATAGTTGTGGCCCGCAAGGAGACAGGAAGGCAGAGAAGCAAAGAAGCAAGGAGAAGACACCGAGTGACGGCGGTCGATTGCTTCTTTGCCTCTTTACTTGCCTGCATCGGGCCTCCTCTTTAGTCGTGCACGGCTTGGCAGACGAGCGTGCCGGTGAGCGCGCTGCTGGTGTTGTCGTTCACCACACGCACGACGATGGAGCCCGCGGCGATACTCTGGATGTGGTGGACGCGGAGGCTCGCCGTGCCCGCCGTTGCTTCCTGCACGGAGCAGATCGGCGTGTAGTTGGCGTCGGCAAAAGCGCTCGTCCAGGTCACGGTGACCGCCGCAGAGCTTGAAGCCGCAATCGAGCCGGTCGAGACGCGCGCGTGCTTGAAGCCACCGCTGTTGGGGTCTATGCCGGAATCAGGTTGCAACTTACCGTCTACTTCGAGCCGCGAGTCAGTGCGGAGTTGCGAGGTGCCGACGCGCTCGATGTAGGTGTTGCCGCTGGTTGTGCCGAAGTATTGGCGGAGGGCAGCAGGGTCAATCACAATGCCGGTCGTCCCATCGGCCTGGTTGAACTGGATGCGGAAGCCTGTGCCCGTCTCGCCGGGGCGCAGTTCGGTGTGACTGTCGCGGAAGGCGATGAAACGGGAGATGCCGTCCTTGTCCCCGATGACAAAGTTATTCGAGGAGTTTTTCTGAAGGCTGTACTCGGCGCTGCCCCGGTCAAGCAGGCGCAGTATCAAGCTCTGCGCTGCTGTTAGGCCGCTGTCGAAGTCGAGTGTGAAAGCCGCGTCCTCAGCGCGGCGAAGATTGAAGTTGCGGCTGAGGAGGTTGAGCTTGGAGCTATCGGCATACTCCAGATAGTTCCCGCTGGAGATGGTGACAGTGCCTGCCTCGACCAGCCCGCCGATGAGCCGGTTCGAGCCGCCTGCCGCGCTCGACTGCACGTCTATCGCCACCGAGGAGGAGTTGATAGAGCCGAAATAGATAACGTTGCGGCTGGGTACGGGGTTGGTCGTCCACTGTGTAGCGAGAATCTGCGGCCCTACCACCGACGCCTTGACGTGGCCGAGGTAGGCTGTGTTGTCATTGCCGCTATCAATGATGAACGGCGCGCTGACAGTCTCGTGCGGGCCAAGCTCAACGATGACCTTCTCTGCCGCGCCATCGCTTGCCACGTAGTTCGTGCTGCGTCCATCGAGCCAGACGCCGCCGTAGCTGTCATAGTGCGAGGTTGTCCGCACCCGCCCGCGCAGGTTGCGCCCGCCCACGCGAACGTCCATACCCAAGCCGTCAGCGGGGCGGGTGTTCGAGACGTAGATGCCGCCGATGTCGAAGTCCCGGCACATAATCACCGAGACGCCATTGTGCGCGAAGTTGGTAAACTTGACCGTCGGGGCGACGTAGAGGAAGCGTGCGAACTTGGCGTCCAGCCCGACTTGGTTCACAGCGGGAGCCGCAGCGCCTCGGTTCTGGTTCCCGTCCAGGGTTATGTCCCCTAGCAATTTGATGTTTTTGCTGCCGATGATGACTGGGGCCCCGGATACGGTGGTGGTGGCATTGTCAGCCAGGGTTAGCGTCGTCCCGCTTACCCCGGTAATCTCCGACCAGAAGTAGGGCACTGTATCCACGTTCGCGCCCTCGGCGTGCGTAGCGGCGGTGGTGCCAAAGACCCCGCGAACCAGCCCGGTAAAGCTGGTGCCGGTGGTCCCGGCGTAGCTCATGATTTCATTGTCCACGCGGATGTACCCCCCACCAGACCCGGCAGTGGACACCACCCCGATAGTGGTTTGGCTGGCGTCAATGCCATCTCCACCATCCGCAACCGTGGTGCGCTGCCGCGACTCCCCGCCTGCCGCCCCCAGCACGACTACCAGCTTGCCAACCGCGAAGTTCGTCGCATCTGCCACGGTCAGCGTGTTCGAACCACTGGAGATACTCCCCGTGGTCTGCGTCTTACGGGTGATGAGCAGCCCGATGTTAGAGCTAGAGTATCCGCCCACGCCGGACGGACTCGCCCGCAAGGTTGTGCCGTGGCCAATCCAGATGAAATCGTCCGGCAGGTCAACGAAAAAGCTCTCGGTATTCCAGGTAATTGTCGCTGCCCCCGTCAGCAGCGTGATGGGCTTGTTGACGCCAGCGAACGGGTTGCTGGAGAAGCTCTGCGCGCCTTCAAGTCCTCGCGCGTCCACCACGCCGCCCGTTGCAGGCAGGTCAGCGATTGCTGCCGCAATCTTCGCCCCCGCATCCGCGCCAGCAAACTGGTCAGCGTAGCGCACATTGTTGATCTCGCGCGCGGAGAGCGAACCGACCAGCCGCAGCTCGCCGCCTGTGCGCAGGTCGAGCAAGGAGACGTTGGCCGGGACGTTGCTAGACTCGCCGGCGCCGAGGTTCGACGGCAGCGCCACCAGGCAGGGCGCGCCGGCGCAGTCGGCGATGGCAGCGTCAATCTTGGCGGGAACTGTGGCCTCCGTCCACAGGTCCGGGTCCACCCAGCGAGTAAAGTTGACGCGCTTGGTGCGGATGCCGGCGGTGTTGGTGGTGGTGATGGCGGCGCCGGTCTCGAGGATGTTCGTGCTCTGGGCGCGCAGGTCAACGAACTGCGTGCCGTCCCAGAGTTCGAGCTTGCCGGCGCGAAAACGCTGGCTGTCGAGGTCGGAGCGATACCAGGTGGAGCCGGCGGCGGCCGTGCCGGGGTCGGCGCTGAAGCCGGCGAAGCGCAGGTGGCCGAAGAGTTGCGGATCAGCGCCCCAGGTGATGGCGCCGCCGACGGTCAGGTTGCCGGTGACGTTCATATTGCCGGTGACCGAGCCGGTGGGGGGAACCAGCGTGGCGCTGGCGGTGACGGGGAGCGAGGCGATGTCGACGACCGTGCCGGTAATGGTGTAGTTGGTGAACGGCCAGACCTCGACGTTGTTCGCGTCGAGCACGCGCACGCGGTAGTAGGTGCCGGCCGGGTCGAGTGTGTCGTTGCCCTGGACGGTGCAGCCGGCGGCGATGCTGCCGTTCGTGACCGCGCAGGTCGTCCGCACCGGGACGAAGATTTGCGGCGGGGTGATGGTCTTCGCCGGCTGGCTCAGCACAAATTCGATGGTGCCGCTCACCGGCGTCCCATCCGGCCGCTTGATCGCGCCCGTGATGGTTGTGGCGCTCGCGAGCAGTGGGGCTGCAAGAAAACAGAAAACAGAAAAGAGAAAAGAGGCCTGAACTCTTTTCCATTTTCTAGCTTCACTTTTCTGTTCGCTCATGATGAGGCCTCCTAGACGATGACGAACTCGCCCTGCTCGCGGTCGCTCCCGCCGGAGCCGATGCCGGAACTGGAGCCAGCACCGCCCGAATCAGCCGAGGGCGCGGAACCTTTCACCAGCCAGGCCGGCAGGGCGTAGAGCGCGGCTGTGCCGTCCCAAGTGATGTCCCCGTCCGGCACCAGCAGCGGAATCCATTTCGACGGCCGGCGGCCGCGCGCCAGCGCCACCCAGTCCACTTCTAGGTCGAAGTTCGACTTGGCGGCTGCGGTCGCCTCCGACCAGAGGAAGAAATTGAGGGCATCGGGGACGGCAGCGGTGGATTTGAGCCGGAGCGTGCCGAAGCGAAGCACGAAGGTGTTGGGCAGGGAGTTGGCGGGGATGACGACTTCGAGCTTGGCGCCGGCGTCGTCGGTGTAGTCCGCGGCCGCCGAGTCGAGCTTGCAGCGCACCGCCTTGTCGTACACGCCCGAGGCGCCCGTGTGGCGCAGGCTGAGCGTCAGGGTGATGTACTCACCGGGCTTGAACAGCCGCCCCAGGTTCTTCCAGAGCGTGCGGAAGCCGATCTTGTCGACGTTCGCGGTTGCAGTCTTCAGCTTCATCCGATCATCGGCGGCGATGTATTCGACTTCGCCGCTGCCGGGCGCGCCGCCAGCGTTCGAGTAGCGCGCGAAGTACTTGGGCAGGTCGGTGCCTTCCTGCCCCGCCACCCCGCCGATGAAGAAGCTGGAATTCGCCAGCCAGTTCTCCTCGTGCTGGACGACGGGCCCGGGCGCGGGCTCGGCCGCGGACGCCGCCAGCGCCTGCTGCGGCCCGGCGGTGTCCACGAAGATTGAAGGATCGAACTCTTGCGCGAAGAGCTCGCGCGCGCCGTCGGGCTCGTCGGTGATTTCGAGGATTTCGAAGTTGCGCGTGGCGCTGCTTGCCGGGTCGTACTCCTCCGGCAGGGAGATGACGTCGCCGGGGAGGAGGTCGAGCGCATCGGGCGTGCCCGAGAGCAGGCGCGCGCGCACGTGCCGCTGCAGGTTCAGCGTGCGCCGACGGAAGTATTCCCCCAGGCGCTCGGCGCGCTCCGGGGTCTGGTTGCCGAGCTCGAGCTCGGCCGTCAGGATGCGGCCGACCTGCTCCTGATGCTCCTCGTCGGCGAACTCTTTGACTTGCGGCTGGAAGTCTTTCTTCGGGTCGCCCGCGCCGGAGCTGAGGGCGCGGAAGTGGAAGACAAAATGGTTGGCGAGTGCGCGGAGCTCTTTGCGGGCGAAGCCGAGCGAGTCGGCAGCGAGAGCGTCGCGGCCGAAGCTCGCCACGGCCGCGCGGTTCTGGTCCACCGCCAGGGCGATCTTGCCGGCGTTCTCGACCAGGTAGCCGCGGCAGAGCAGGAGGAGCTGCTCGAGCGCGCGGGCGAGGTCGGTCGCATCCACGAAGGCGACGTGGGCTTCGAAGCGTTTCACTCCCCCGCCGACGTCGGCATCGCAGTCGGCAGCCGCGGCGGCGAAAGCGGCGAAGTCAATGCGCGTCTTCTCGGCGGCGGTCAGCGGCTCACCCGCCAGTTGGTGCGGCTTGAGGAAGCGGCGGATGAGCAGGTCGAGGATGCACCAGGCAGGATTGGCGGAGTAGGCGTAGGCGGTCTGGTTGCCCGCGCTGTCAAACTGGCGCACCTTCATCGTGCGGTAGACGCCGCGAAGGTCGTATTCGGGGCCAGGCGCGGTCGGGTCAGGTTTGAGCTTGAAGGCGGCGTAGGCGGTGCGGGAGAAGGTCAGCCGCGGCGCGAAGCCAGCGGGATAGAAGCTGCAAACTCTCTGGTTCGGCGTCGCCGGGGCGGTCTCATCGCCGAGCTCGCCTTCGCGTCCCGGATGGAAATGGAAGATGCTGGTGTCGGCCACATCAATGGCCACGCCGTTGACCCAGACGACTTCGGGGGCGTCCCATTCGCCCTCGCCGAGGGCCACGAAGAGGGAGGTGGTTTCGTCGGCGTTCTTGTGCATGAAGACCACGTTGCCCCCGACCAAGTGTCGTCCGTAGGCCAGCACCACCGGTCGGCCCAGGGCCGCGCGCAGCAGCTCGATTTTTTCCGTCTGCGCGGGGGGCGGCTGAGCCGCGGGCGTGCCTCCGCCCACGCCGGGATCAACCGGCGGCGGAAGCGGCAATGGCCAAGGCAACGGCATCTCAGAGCGTCTCCACGATGCGGCCGGGCGGGCCTTCTCCGTCGGCTCCTCCCCCGCCGCCGCGCGTTGGGGTTGGAGTTGAGAAGATGCGCGCCAGCTCGGGCGTGAGGGTGGGGAAGCCGTTGAAAGCCTGCGTGCGGGCGCGCTGCTCGCAACTGGCGGCCACGTCCTTCGGGCAGAAGCGATGGAGGACGCGAAAGACGGAAGTGGCGTCCGGAACCGGCGAAAAATCGAGCTCGTCATCAGCGAGGATGATGGTCGTGGCGGTGTTGGACTGGATGCGGCGCTGTTGGCCCGCCCCGGTTCCTGAAACAATGCGAACCAGGCCCGCCTCGGCGAGCGGTCCTTCGCTTCTGTGCTCGTCCACCTCCATCGCCAGCGCGCTCGCGCCGATGGTGCGCGCGCTGAAGACATCGGCGACGATCGCATCCACCGCTGAGGTGGCGGTGAAAAGAAGTTTCGGCATACCGGCGGGCGCGGTGACGACTTTGAATTTGCTGGTGGCGTCCGGCGTGGTGAACCACGGCTGAGAGAGGGCGAGCGTGGTGGCCGAGTTCGACTGGATGCGGCGCACCTGGCCCCGCCCAGTGCCGGCGGTGATGACGGCGAGCCGATCCTTGTGCTCATTCGCGGCCATGGCCAGCGTGCTGCGGCCGACGGTCGTGGCCGAGAAAATGTCAGCGGTCTGCTCGGCAAGATTTTCGGTGACGCTGAGGGCGGCGCGGTCGTAGCCGCAGGGGGGCCGGGCGAACGGCCAGGTGCAGAGCTGGGCGGCGGCGCGCGCGTGGACGTCAATCTGCGCGGGCTCGAGCTCGGCCACCAGCCGCAGCCGGATGGCCTCTTCGTCCTCCTGCTGCTCGGTCAGGCGGCCGCGGATGATTTCCACCGTTTTCTCGATGCCGAGGAGGAAGTGGCTCAGGACGCAGCGGGCGCCTTCAAAGCCGTTGGGCTCGGCGGCGAGCAACGCGGCGACGGTGAGGTCGGCATTGAGCAGCTCGATCGAGCCGGCATCCACGCGCAGCGAGCGGGTGCGGCGGACCGGCTCGGTGATGCGCAGGTAGGGCTGGTAGGTCTTGCCGGCAATCACCTGCTCGCGCTCGCCCGACCAGAAATAGAGCGGCGCGCCGGACGGCGTGGTGATGTCGGCGAGCCAGACGAACGGCCCGCTGTAGTTCTTGGCGTCGCTGCTGAGATTGCGGGGCATGTTTTATTCGTTCATCGTGATTCGTGAAACGGGAAACGTGAATCGTCGTTTTCTTCCCGCGATTCCCGGTTCTCGATTCCCGTCATAACAGGTACTCCAGGGCATCGGCGAGGATAGTTTGGCCGGTGGCGGCTGCATTCTTTGTGCTCGTAGCACGGAGCTTGACGCGGTGGAGGCCGAGCGGCACGTCGAGTTTGGCGAAGACGGGCTGCGCGCCCACGGCACTCGCGGCGTAGAGATCCACCGTGCCGAGACTCACGTCATCGAGCAGGACTTCAAAGATGCCGAGCGCGGGGCCGCGGCGGGCCCAGAGGCGGAAGCCGTAGCCGGCATAGACCCAGAGCGCAAAGTCGGTGGTGTTGGTGTTGGCGTTTTGCAATTCGCTGCCAGCGTGGGCCGAAGCATCGGCGACAGTTGTCCATGTGCCTTGCGTCTTGGTGACGGCGGTCTCTTCCTGAAACGCGGAGGGGTGTCCCGCCGTAGGATCTGGATATTGGAGCAGCGCTCGCCCGACCGCTTCCAGGAGCGTCACTTCCATGTCGTAAGCTTCGTTGGCCACGAGCTCGACGGCAGGCGCGGCAGCGAATTCGACGGCGAAGTAGCGCTCGAGGTAGCTGCCGTCGGGCTTGACCTGCCAGACGGCGTGGCGCCAGTTGAAGAAGTCGCGCTCGAAGCGCCGGTACCAGTCCTCGAGTTGCAGCTTCTGGCTGGTGGGGCGTTGTCGCAGCGAGAGCCGGAAGAGCCGCTGGGGAGCGCGCTTGAGCCGGGCGAACTGGCGGCCGGACTCCGCCAGCGCGCGCACGATGCCTTCCGTCCAGGGCTGGCTCAGCGCGTAGTCAGCCTCCAGCGGAAAAATGTCAGTCGCAGCCATGAGCGGGAAATTGGTTTATTGGTTCATTGGTTTATCGGTTCTCACCAATCAACCAATCAGCCAGTCAACCAATCAACCTCCTTCTACACGGGCGGGCGCAGGCCGCGGTCGCGGGCCGCGCGGCGGAAGAAGCGCACCAACCGCGCTTCGTTGCGCGCCAGCCAGCGCTCGATGCTTTCGCCATCCACGGCGTGAATCTCGACGAAGAATTGATCGCGCCCCTCCCCCAGGCCGCGGGACGGCGCGCGGTTCAACCGCTCAATCTGGGCTTCGCCCAGCGCCTGCACCGCGCGGCGGTTCAGTACGGCTTCGCCGGCGTGCAGGAAGGCGAGGATGCGTCCCTGGGCCGAGTGGATGGCACGGACGATGCCGCCAAGTTGGAACTCGGGAATCGGCAGTTGGGCGAGCGCCTGGGCGCGTTGCTCGCGGATGGCCTGGAGGCGGTCGAGTTCGCCGCGCAGTGTCAAGACCTGCTCGCGCAGCCGCAGCGCTTCCTGGACGCGCGGGTGGGCGCGGAAGGGAGCGGGCAGCCGACCGGTGAGGAAGGCCTGGCCCGGCGCGCCCAGCCGCGACCACGCTGTCCCCATCTGCTGGATCACCGCGTCCATGCGCGCGGCCGCTGATTCGTAATCAATCTGGAAGCGCCTGAAGGCGTCGAGAATTTCTTCGAGCGCCGCCACACCCTCGCGCGCAACGCGGAAGGCTTCGCGCGCCTGCTTCTGCCGCTGGAAAATTTTTCCGATGCCGAACAGCACCGCCGTCAGCACGCCGCCCGCAAACAATCCGCCCAGGCCGCCGAACACGGGGCCGGGTCCAGGTGTGGGGAACGTCGGCGGCGTGCCCACCGGCCCACCGAGTCCGGGCAGGCCGAAGAGCGCGCCCAGCAGCGTGCTCGTGAAGCCGCCGCCGGAGGGCAGTCGTCCGCCGCCAAGGCCCAGGCCGAAACTGGGCAGCAGCGAGGAGAAGAAGGGGAATGCCGGGGCGGCGCCGCCGAAGAAGCCGCCGAGGAGTCCGCCCAGCAAGCCGCCGCGGCCACTCATCAGGCCGAGGGCGTCGAGCCAGGAGGCCAGCATCCGGCGGATGATCCCGGCGAAGAAATCGAGGAAGTCGCCCCAGAGGCGTTTGAGCGCATCGCGCAGGGAGCGCGAGCCGCTGAGGATGCCGCGGAAGAAATTGTCAAACACCGGGGCGAGGCCGGCGAAGAGTTGCCGCTGGGAATCGAGGAAGCTGCGGGTGGAGTCGGCGACGAGCGAGCGCGCGAGCGTGAGGTTGTCGAGCACCGCGGTCAGCGAGGAGTCAAGCTGCGCGAAGGCTTTCGTGCCGGCGCTGCCCAGCCGGTCAAGCTCTGTGCGCAGAGTGGTGAGCTGCTCGGCGCCTTCGGTTTCGACCTCGATGCGGAGCTGGACTTCGCCGGCCATGGTTAGAGTTCCTTGTGGCAGTGGGCGCAGGTGCGCGCCGGGCGGCGATTGGCGGCCTCGCAGTGCGGGCAGAAGGTATGCTCACGCAGGAAGCGAGCGCGCGCCCGGTTGAGGGCTTCGAGCCCGGCGAGCTCCACCGCCGTCAGCGCGCGGGGGCTGAAGGCGATGTGCCGGTGCATGCCTTCGAGTTCAAAGAGGTAGTCGAGCCAGAGTTCATAGCCGAGCGGGATGGGAGGCGCGGCGGTTGTGTCGGCCACACGCGCGAGGCGCGCTGGCTCCAGGGCGGCGGTGCGGAGGCGATTGTTGGCACCAGGCGGGCGGCTCGTAGCGCAGAGCATCTCGTAGGCGAACTGCTCGAGGCGGGGCAGATCGCGGCCGGGATGAAAGTAACGCGAATCGTGAATCGGGAACCGGGAATCGGGAGCTGTGAGATTCATCGCATCACTTCTTCTGGCGCGACACTGCGTTCGGGGGTTTCGGTGGCGTCGCCGAAGAGGGTTTGGACGGCCACGCGTTTGTGCCAGGCATCCATGTGTTCTTGAAGCTGGAGGCTGGAAGCGGGAGGCTGGCCGTGGACGCAATAACCTTTGGCGGCGACGATGAGCCGGTCGTAGAAGCGGCAGAGGGCGCGCAGGCGCGAGGGAATCAGGGTGCGCGCGCTGCGGCTGCCGCGGACGAGCAGGGTCTCAGCGAGCAGGCGGCGATAGAGGCGCTCGTCGTCGGCGCTCGGCGGGCGGAAGATGTGCAGGAGCCGGGGATAGGCGCGGCCGGCCACGACGGCTTCGAGCACGACGGGAATCTGTTCGGCTTCGAGGGGGAATCCCCCGGAGGCGTCCCTCGACTCCGCTCGGGATAAAGGAGCCGCGGAGCTCGGTGCGATTTTTTGAATTTCCGGTTCGTGATTGCTGGGGGCGACAAGTGTCAGGGCGCGGACGGCGGCTTCCTTGTGCGCCAGCGGCACGAGTTCGCGCCAGGCGGCGTCGGCCGCGAACGAATAGCCTTCGATGCCGCGCGCGAGCCGCTCCCAGAGCAGCGCCGCAGCCTCGGTGCTCTGCACCTCCAGCTTGTAGCCGGGTTCCCGCGGGGACGCGTCTCCGTTTTCGCGCAGAGGGACTTCTTCGACCGCCAGGGCCAGGGCGGCGTCGTAGGCGTACCAGTCCTCGGCCGCAGGCGGGCGGAGGCGATGACGCACGCGGTAGACGGCGTTGCCGAAGCTCACCTTGAGTGGGACGATGAGTTCCTCGGGCGCCAGTTCGAGTTGCAGGGAGTTTTCAGCCATCAGTCTTTAGTTCTCTGTTCAGCCCAGCGGCTTCGGCCGCTGGGAGCCACGGGCCGAAGCCCGTGGGCTGAACGCAACAGAACCGCACCCAGCCCGGTGGCTCCCGCCACCGAGGGCCGATTGCTCCCCCCCGGCTGGGGCCTGGGGGCTCGGAGAGTAGGTGCGCGGCCGTATCGCGAACGAGTTCACGTTTCACGTCAGGAAACTTGTCTCCGTATTCGTCACGGTGATTTCGAGGACTTCCTGGCCGGATTGTTTCAGCACGCCCTGCTCGCCGATTTCGGCGCGATAGACGATGTGGTTGCCCTCGACGGCGTCGTCGAGCGCGGTGATGCGGACAGCGGGCAGGCGGATGAGGGCGCGATGCTTTTCCGGCCCGGGGCCGATGGTGTCGCCGGCGAGATCAATCTGAAGCTCGCGCACGGTGTCGTTGAGGAAAAGCGTCTGGAGGTCATCGGTGTCGCGCGCAAACAAAGTGAGCGCGGCCGAGACGCGTCGCGGGCCGTACCAGATGCGTCCGCGGAACTTGCCTGAGCCCGGGTGGTAGCCCAGGTCAGCGTGGAGATTCTGCGAAACCGAAACCGACCATTCGAGCACGCGGTCTTTGATCGAGACCGGGGCGCCCTGCGGGCCGAAGAGGATGTCGGCGTCGGCTCCGAGCAGATAGGACAGCGGGGTGAGGGCGGGGAGGGGGGTGAGGGCGCCGTCCAGGGTCTGCCCGGAGCCGAGCCAGTTGGCGGTGAGAGAGGCGACGTCGCGCGCGCGGCCGGCGAGGGTGAAGTCGTTGCAGGCGAGCGACACCAGGCGCCGCTTGAGGTCTGAGGTCAATGCTTCATACACGGTGGTGGTGGGAGCGTGTTTGCTGACGGTGGGGTCAGCGAAAGTGAACACGTGCTGGTAGGCGGTGGGGTTGCCGCCGGGATTGGGCTGGGTGGTGACGACCTTGCCGAGCGCGAAGGCGGCCACCCAGGCGAGAGTGAGCGAGCTAGCATCGAAGCTGGTGGTGCGGCGGAGGTCGCGGGCGAGCTCTTCGAGTTCGGTCGCCCACTCGTGGCCTTTCCCGAAGCGGTCGAGGTCGCTGCGGAATTGCTTGCTAATCTTGCCGACTTCCACGGCCGCCGCCACGACGCGCCGGTTCAGGTCGGCGTCGGAGAGCGGCGTGCCGTAGGCGGACTCGCGGCGAGTGGAGAAGAGCCAGTTGACGTCAAATGCTCTCTGCGGCTCAAACATCATGACCTCCCGGTAAAGCAAACTGTGGACGGGTAGGGCAGGGGCTTGTCCCCTGCCGAATCGCTCGCTGGCACCGGCGTCCCGCCGGTGCTGCGGCACGGCACAAGGCCTTGCCCTACCCAAGCCGTGCAAGACAAGGTTGATGCGTCACACATGGAACGTGCCCCGGACGATGAGTTCGAGGGCGTAGACAGAAAACTCAGGGGTGAAGGCTTCGAGCGACTCGCCCGCCAGTTCGCAGACGGGCTGAAAAGAATTCGACGCGAGCGCCAGCCGCTGGCCGGCGAGGGTCAGCTTCAAGTCGTGGAGGATCCGATAAGCGCCGATTTCGCTCCCGGTGGGTCCACCCAGTTTTTCTTCGGCGGCACCGCGAAGGTTGCGTGCGACCGCAAAGAGCAGGAAGCGCGGGTCGTAGCTGTAGGTGGTGCGGGCGAGGTCGCGGGAGCGCAGTTCGCTCGCCACGAAGAAACTCAGGACGGCGGGCGGGACCAGAATGAACTGGCCGCGAGCGGCGTCGAAGGTACGCTCGCTGAGCGTCTCGACCGTGCGCAGATAGTTCAGAGCGGCAGCGGCTTTGATGGTTGCGAGCAAGGCGTCTTCGAGTTCGGCCAGCTTCATGGTTCGGGAACCGTGAATCGGGAATCGGGAATCGTCTTCGCCAGTGACTCTGCGAGCGTGCGCTGCATCTCGTCGAGGTCGGCGGTGGTGAGGAGGAGGAAGGGACGCGCGGGGAGGCGTCGCTGCGGGACACCAAACTGATGGGCAGCGGCGTAGGGAACGTCCGTGCTGATGACGATGCTGCGGCCGTTCACGCTCGTGCGCAGCGAGCGGCGCAGCCGGCCGGTGCGTTCGAGAATCTTCAGGCCGCGCGGCTTGCGGCGGAGGGTCGCAGGCGCGAGCGGTGGCCAACGTTCGGGGCGGCCTTCCTCATCGAAGTTGCGATCGATGGCGCGGGTGGCCAGCGGTGTCAGCCGCTCCATCAGACCCTGCAAGTCGGTGAGCCGGTCGGCCAAGGCTTCCAGCCGGAGCGCGAGTGGGCGCGGATTGAGCGTCATGCGCAGCATCAGCAGCCCTCGAAACGCGAAATTCGAAACTCGAAAATCGTAAAACCGCATTTGCGGTGAGCCCGATCACGTGATGGCGCAGAATCCCAGGGCGAGTTTCGATTTTCGTTTTTCGAGTTTCGCGGCATGTCAGAAGTTCTCCAGGTTGTCGTCGGAGAAGACGCGGGGTTGACTCGTCTTCTTGACGTCGGCCTCGCTCGTTTGTGGCTGGGCGCCGGGGGGCTGGTCGAGGACGGCGCGGCCGGCGGCGAGGTCGCGCAGGAAGGCGAGGGCGGCGTCGCGGGCAGCCACGGTGGCTTCGCGCAGGCGCCGGCGGCGCTTTTCCAGCTCGTAGATCGCCAAGTCAATCGAGAGCTGCTTGACCTTCTCCGCGGTCTGGAGCGGGAGCGCGTAGCGCGCGCCGGCGTAGGCGTCGATCGTGGCGCTGGCGGCGGCGAGAGCGGCGTCGACCTTGGTCGTGTCCACCGCGCCCGCTCCGGCGTCGTCGGTCAGTTGCACCAGCTCGGCTTCGCTGAGCTGGTTCAGCAGGTCGTTCTGTGTGGCGTAGGGCATGTCTGGTTCTTGGAAACTGGAGGCTAGAGGCTCGAGAACTCCAGCCTCCAACTTCTCGCCTCAAGCGTCTAGGCCACGGCGTTGCGAATCAAGTAGCCGGCTTCGACGGCGGTGATCTTCTGGTCGTAATAGAAGTGCACCGCGATTTCGTCCGCCTTGCGCGAGGTCGGCGCGGCACGGCCGATCTCAACGATGAAGCCGGAGGTCGAGCCGGGCGCGCCCGCCCAAACGAACGACTTGCCGAAGCTCGGCTCACCGAAAGCCGGCGTCGGCGAGACGTAGCCGAGCACGGCGTGCTTGCCGAAAACGAAGTTGACCGCGCCGGCCGCGTCCACCTCGATCGCCTGCGCCACCAGCACCTGCTGCACGTCAAACAGCGCCGCCAGGTCTTCCTCCCGCACCACGCCCACGCGGATGTTCTGCACGCGCTCGACGATGCGGGGGTGGTTGCGGAGCTTGGAGAAGACCGGGAAGCCGAGGATGAGGGTGTTCGCGCGCACGCCCGCGTTCTTCGCGATCACCTCCTGGCCGGCCTGCACGTCCTCGGTGGGCTTGGAGTTGGTGAAGTCGCTCCATTGCGCCGTGCCCGAGAGGGTGACGTTCTGCGTGACCTTGGCCGGGTCGGTGACCAGCGCTGCGAAGAGCTTCTCTTTCCGCAGTAGCAGCTTGTCAGTGAGCGTCTGCGCGGCCCACTGCTCGACGTCGCCGGCGTCGAAGTTGGCGCGCTCCTCGTCGGTGATGAGCCGTTCGAGGGCGTGGTCGTCGGCGAAGTAGGTGTCGGAGCTCAGCGTCTGGATGATGCGCTGGGCAGCGGCGCCGGGCGCCCGCAGGTCGTCCACGAGCGCCTGCTGGCTCTCGCGGCCGAAACGCCAGTACTTGTCCGACTGGCGCTGCACCGGCACGCGCGTGAAGACGCGGTCGGCGACGTAGGCGGGGTTGCGATACTGGACGGCGAAGTTAGAGAGCGCCACATCAATGTGGCCCTGGATGGGACTGACGAATGCCATTGTTAGTGTTCCTCCTGTTTCTTGAATTCCTCACGGTGCCCGGCGACCAGCGACAAGCGACCCGTGCAAGACAGGTCGCGGGTCGCTGGCCACGGGTCGCTGCCTCACGCCTTGTAGCGAAAGGGCGCGACCAGCAGGTCGAACTTGTCGCCGTCGGCCGCTGCCGCCGTCAGCGCCAGCCCGACCACTTCCACCGTGGTGCCAGCCGACTCGCCGCCCACCGCCGTCAGCTTGCCGGTGGTGCCGGCGACCTTGACGAAGGTGCCGGCGGTGATGGCCGCGGCCGCGGTGCCGACCGCGGGGCCCTGAATAATGACGGGCAGGGCCTTGCCGGCAGCGTCGGCCTTGAGCGCGCTGATGCCTTTGGCGCGATCGCCCGCAGCCGCCGGCAGGCGCACGCCGTCGGCAGCGGTGCCCTGGATGACGGCCAGGTCGGCCTCAATCGCGCCGCCTTCGGCCTTCTGCGTCAGAACGATTTCTCCACCGATTGCCATTGTTTCCTCCTTCGTGCCTGCCTGTGGCAGGCAGGGTTTATTGGTTTATCGGTTGATTGGTTTATTGGGGTCCGATCAACCGATCAACCAGTGAACCAATCAACCAGTTTGTGCGCGCTGCTCGGCCCGAATGCGGGCGAGTGCATCGGCGTAGCTGATGCCCAGCTCCGCTGCCAAGGCTTCGGCGCGTTCGGCCAGCTCCACGCTTTCCGGATCGATGGCCACGCCGCGCTGGGGCTCGGCGAAGCGCACGAGCTTTTCGTGTACCGCGAACCGGGAATCGTGAATCGGTGCAGCCGCCAGTTCGTTGAGGTTGATGACCGCGGGCAGGCGCGTCAGGAACTTCTGGAACCACGCGAGCAGCGATTCGGGCTCCGTGCTTCGGGCATCGGGCTTCGTATCTTCTGTCTCCGGTGCACGGGGCACGATGCTCGATGCACGCGCGGCGTCCACCGTTGCGAGGCGTTCCATGAAGGCGCGCACGCCCATCTGCTCGAAGACGGGCGGGAACTTGCCGCGGCCGCGCAGGGTTTCGATAAAGACCTCGATCTCGCGCGTGCGTTCCGCTGTGGCGGCAGCGGCGAGTTTCTCCTCGGCGGTGCGCTTCCCGTCGGCGAGTTGGTCGAGGCGCTGCTCGAGCTGCGCGATTTTTTCCGCAAAAGCCGACGACGAATCCGCCTGGACAAGCGGGGCGGGTTCGACGCCGCTAGCAGAATTGAAGAAGTGCCGCAGATGTTCGATGAACGCATCCAGCTTGGACTTGGGTTCCGGCATGGAGTCCTCCTTGAATTCAATGCTGACGGCGGGCGTGGCGGCGAAGCGAATGGGGGCGAGGCCTTTGACCTCGGGTGCCTGCGCGCCGAGGAAACCCACGTGGCGCAGGTAGGGGCCACCGGTGCGGGGGAAGCGGGTGTAGAGGGCGACCGAGCGCGCGCGGAAGCGTCCGGCGCGCAGCAGGTCCGCGAAGGCGGGCTCGACTTGCTCGAGTTGCGCCCAGAGCGAGCCGCCCACGCGCCGCAGCGCCTTCACCCAGGCGAAGGCAGGCGCGTCGTGCTGCGGGTGGCCAAGCACGACGGGCGCAGCGTGCAGGCGCGGGTTGTAGCTCGCGGCCAGTTGGTCGAGCTCGCCTTCGCCCCACTGCCCTTGTGCGCCGTAGTCGCCCGCGCGGAAGACTTCGATCCAGCCGCCTTCGAGTGGCCCGTGCGAGGAAACTATCCCTGCGTTCAGCCCACGGGCTTCTGCCCGTGGGAACCAGCGGCCGAAGCCGCTGGGCTGAACAGTGCTTGCTTCTGCCTCACGCATCATTCTGTTCCTCACTGGTCGCTGGCCGCTGGCCTGCCCCGAGCGGAGTCGAGGGGTTGCTGAGCACGGCTTCGTCGGGGGCGGCGGCCGGGATGGAATAGGTGCGCTGGGCGTGGGTGAGCGGGATGGGCACGCCCAAACGCGCGAGCCGCTCGTCAATCTCGATGCGCGCGCGCAGGTCTTCGGGCGGGTCGAGCGCGATCGTCCAGCGGGGCCGCGGGACGTCGGGGCCGAAGTTGAAGAGGAAGAGCCAGCGCAGGAGCTGGTCGTTGACGACGCTCATCAGGTCGCGGGCGTCGGCGGCAATTTTTTCGAAGCGCACTTCCTGATGGATTTCGCCCAACGCGCGCGAGCCGCCGCCTTCCGCGCCGCGCTGCGTGAGCGTCTGGCCCAGAATCACGCGGGCGATCTCGTTGTTGCAGAGCTGGTCGGCGAGGGCGAGAAAGACGTCGGTGGAGCCGGCGCGCGCTGCCTGGAGCAACTCGTTGACGATCTGGAAATTCTCCGGAATCGCCACGGCGGTCTCGGCGTTGATGGCCTCGGCGGCTTCGAGCGCGCGCTGCTTGTCGGCGTCGGTGGCCCCGGTCGGATAGCGCACCACCACCGAGCCGGTGCCCTTCTCGATGAACTTCAGCCAGAACTTCAAATCCTGCCGCTTGAACCAGCTCGGCCAGAAGACGCGCCGCAGCAAGGGGCGTCCCCGGCGGTTCCCGTGCCGCGGGCGGAAGCTGTAGACGAGAAATTTGTGCTCGGGGAGGAGACGTGAATCGGGAAGCGGGAAACGTGAACCGTACGCCCAACGGACGGGGCCGGTCTGGGGCTTGCCGGGTTCGGCGAAGGCAAACAACTCCGGTGGCCGCGGCCGGATGTCGCGGATGAAGACGCGGCTGCCTTCCTGTTCCCAGAGGATTTCGGCGATGGCCACGCCGTAGCCGACGGCGTCGAGCAATTCATAAAGGATGTTCTCGAAGTTCGGGATCGCGGCCAGCACCTCGCGGGCGAACTGGGCGCGCGCTTCGTCGGCGGCCGCGGAGCTGGCGGCGACCACGCGCCGCTCGCGCCGCAACACCCCGTCCTTGCGGGTCTCGAGCGCCGAGCTGACCTGGCCATCCTTTTCTTCTATATCGCGGTAGAGGGAGAAGGCTGTCTGGCTGTCGGCCATCATCTGCCGCCAGGCCGCCGAGGGCTGGTCGCTGCCGGCGAAGGGGGCGAGGTTCACGCCCACCGAGGCGAGCACCTCCGGCGTGACTAACTCCTCCGTCACCGGCGTCTTCGCTGTTGCTGCTTCCGCCATCGCGCGCGGGTTGTAGCAGAGGCTTCGCGCGGGTGTCTAAGGACGGTACGGACGGTACGGATGATACGGACGATACGGACGGTACGGTTTTTGCGGTTTTGTTCCATTTCGGGAATCGCTGCGCCTTTTCACCTAGGAAAGCCCGCAAGGGCTCATCCCAGGCCGAACGCGCCTCCCAGCCACACCCGCCCGCTCAGCCCTTCCTGCTGATCTGGCGGCGTGGGGCGCAATTACTTTTAATGAAAAAGTACTTGACAAATAGGAGCCTCGGACGTAGAAACTCCACGCATGGGGACGGGGAATCCCCCGCCGCCACCTCCGCACCGCCTGGATGCGCGTGCCGAGGAGAATCTGCGCTACATCCGGCAGACGATGGAGCGGGCCGGCTCGTTCACGGCCGTGCCGGGCTGGGGCGGCGTACTGATGGGCGCGACGGCCCTGGTCGCCGGGCTGGTGGCCGCACGCCAACCGGCCCGGTGGTTGGGAGTCTGGCTAACGGCGGCGGTGGTGGCCTTCGCGATCGGTCTGGTGGCGATGGCGCGGAAGGCGCGGCGCGCGGGCATCTCGCTGGTGTCGGGCCCGGCGCGCAAGTTCGCCTTCGGTCTGGCGCCGCCGCTCGTCGTCGGCGCCGTGCTGACGCTGGCGCTTTATCGCGCGGGCGAGATGAGGTTGTTGCCGGCGGTGTGGCTGCTGCTCTACGGCGTAGCGGTGACGGCGAGTGGGGCGCATTCGGTGCGAGTGGTGCCGGTCTTAGGACTCTGTTTGCTTGCTACCGGCATGGTGGCGCTGTTCGCGCCGGCGGATTGGGGCAACGCCTTGCTGGCGGCGGGCTTCGGCGGCTGGCAGATTCTGTTCGGCTTGATCATTGCGCGGAGGCACGGTGGCTAGAGCGAGTGCAGCGGTACGAAAGGCGGAGCGCGGGGCGGCGCAGGTGCGGCGCTGGGTCGAGAAGGAGTCGCGCGCGCTCGATCGGCTGATTCACGACCGCATTCGCCTAGGGATTGCGAGCGCGCTGGCGGCAAGCGAGGCGTTGACGTTTACGGAGCTGCGCGACCTGCTGGGGACGAGCGACGGCAATCTGAGCGTGCACGCGCGCAAGCTCGAGGCGGCGGGCTACGTGAAGTGCACGAAGTCGTTTGCCGGGCGCGTGCCGCGGACCGAGTACCGGCTGACGGCGGCCGGACGGCGGGCGCTCGCGCGCTATCTCGACCATATGGAGGCGCTGGTGGGGGCGGCGCGGTCGCAGTAGGCGAAAAATTTTTTTACGGTTTCACTGTGTGATGCAAAGTGGACGCGTTTGAAACCTCAGATTCGAGATTGGAGGGAGAGGTGGCGGCGGGCGCTCACAGGGGAATATGTGCTACCGGCGGCAGGCGCGTTTTTGGCGGCGGGGTTCTCAAGGCGGCGGAGCTTCGCTTGTGCACGCGGGAGCGCGTGGAACTGGTGGACATCACGGCGCGCGTGGCGGCCTGCGTGCGGCAGAGCGGCATCGGCGAGGGCCTGGTGCTGGTGAACTCGCTGCACACGACGCTGGCGGTTTTTATCAACGAATTTCAGGCGGCGTTGCTGGACGACATCCGTGCGTTCCTGGAGCAGGCGGTGGCGGCCGGGGCCTATTGGAAGCACAACGACCCGCGCTTCAGCGATTGCGAGCGCGCCAATGCGGACGCGCACCTGCGGGCGTTGCTGCTCGGCCAGAGCCTGACGCTGCCGGTGGCACAGGGCGAGCTGGTGCGCGGGAGGTTTCAAAGCGTGATTGCGGCGGAACTGGACGGCCCGCGCGAGCGCCGGCTGCAGGTAACCGTCTGGGGCTGCGCCTGAAAAGCAGGTTTCTCTCAGCCCTTTTCCCTCGGGGTTTGACTTCGTGCGCGCGGCGACCGAGCCCTTCGGGACAAAGGGCGGGGTCGGAATGACAAGACGGGTTGGGTTGTGTAGTAGAATACGCCCCCTCCGATGAGCATAGGGGCAGGGACGCGGCTGGGGCCGTACGAGGTAGTGGCGCCGCTGGGCGCGGGCGGGATGGGAGAGGTCTATCGTGCGCGCGATACCCGGCTCGACCGCACCGTAGCCATCAAGGTTCTGCCCGCCCACCTCTCCGAGAATCCCACGCTGCGGCAGCGGTTTGAACGCGAGGCGCGGGCGCTCTCCAGTCTTTCCCATCCGAACATCTGTGTCCTGCACGACGTCGGCCGTGAGAACGGCGTGGACTTCCTGGTGATGGAATACCTGGAAGGGGAGACGTTGTCCCAGCGGCTGGAGAAGGGGCCGCTGGCGACCGAGCAGGTGCTGCGCTACGGGATCGAGATTGCGGATGCGCTCGACAAAGCCCACCGCCAGGGGGTGGTTCATCGCGACCTCAAGCCCGGCAACATCATCCTCACGAAGGCCGGCATCAAGCTGCTGGACTTCGGGCTGGCCAAGGCGGCGACGAACGTGGTAGGGGCGTCGCTCGCGAGCTTGGGTTCAGCCCCCACGCAGACCGAGCCCCTGACCGGCGCAGGGACCATTGTGGGAACGTTCCACTACATGGCGCCGGAGCAGTTGGAAGGCCGGGAGGCCGACGCCCGCAGCGACATTTTCGCGCTGGGGGCGGTGCTTTACGAAATGGCGAGCGGGCAGAAGGCGTTTCCGGGCAAAAGCCAGGCGAGCATCATCGCGGCGGTCTTGTCCTCAGAGCCGGCGCCGCTGACGCAGTTGCGACCCTTGACGCCGCCAGCGCTCGATCGCCTGGTGCGGACGTGCCTGGCGAAAGACCCGGACGAGCGCTGGCAGACGGCGCACGACGTGGGGCTGAACCTGAAATGGATTGCCGAAGCCGGCTCCCAGGCGGGCATCCCGGCGCCGGTGGTGGCGCGTCGGCGGTGGCGGCAGCGGCTGGTCTGGGCGGGGCTGGCGCTGGCAGTGGTGGCGGCGGCTGCGGCCTCGTTCGGGACGGTTTACTACGCGCGGCAGGCACGGGAACTGGGCCGGACCATACGCTCGACACTGCTGCCACCCGAGAACGCCGGCTTCGGGAGTATCGCCGTCTCGCCCGATGGGCGGCGGCTGGCGTTCACTTCTTTGGGCCCGGGCGGTCGCTCATTATTGTGGGTCAGAGCCCTCGACTCGCTGGCGGGCCAGGCGCTGGCAGGAACCGAGGGGGCTTCCTTTCCGTTCTGGTCGCCCGACAGCCGTTTCATCGGGTTTTTTGCCGACGGCAAGCTCAGGAAGATTGACGCGACGGGCGGCCCGCCGCAGACGCTGTGCGAGGCGCCATTGGGGCGGGGCGGGGCCTGGAGCCGGGATGGCGTAATCATTTTTGCTCCCGACGTCAGCGGGCCGCTCCATCGGGTGTCGGCCGCGGGCGGGGTATCCTCTCCGGTGACCCAGCTCAATGAGTCGCGCAAGGAAAGCAGTCACCGCTGGCCGACTTTCCTTCCCGGCGGGCGCCACTTCCTCTATCTGGCATTCGGCGGCGCGCCAGGGGCGGAGGGCAACGCGATTCTGGTCGGCTTTCTCGAGGGTGGCGAGCCGAAGCAACTCGTTAACGCTGGTACCAACATGGCCTATGCGCCGCCGCGGCACGGGCAACCGGGCTACCTGCTGTTTGCGCGCGAAGGCACGCTGCTGGCGCAGCCTTTTGACGCCGCGGACTTGGAACTGACCGGGGATGCGTTCCCGGTGGCCGAGAGGGTCCAGGCCTACTTGAGTTTTGGTATCGGGATGCTGGGCTTCAGTGTTTCAGAAAACGGCGTGCTGGTTTACCAGCCGGAGGGCGTCGCGGGCGGGCGAGTGGTGTGGCATGACCGCAGCGGAAAGAAGCTCGGCGCCTTGGGGGAACCGGCGTTTTACCATAACCCACAGCTCTCCCCCGACGGCAAGCGCTTGGCGGTCATGTCCATTGACGCACAGTCACGCAACCCCGACGTGTGGGTGTTTGACCTGGTGCGGGGAACCCGCACCCGGTTCACGTTTGATGCCGGTGGAGACACTAACCCCATCTGGTCGCCCGACGGCAGCCGCATCGTCTTCGGTGGCACCCGCAAAGGAACCCCCGACCTCTACCAGAAGGCTGCCAGCGGCAGCGGGACGGAGGAATTGTTGCTGGAAAGCGACGTGCGCGAGCGGCCGTCCTCGTGGTCGGCGGATGGGCGCTATATCGCGTTTGACCGAACTGCGCGGGGAGGCGATGATCTCTGGGTCCTGCCGCTCGCGGGCGACCCCTCGACTGCGCTCGGGGCAGGCCCCGCGACTGCGCTTCCCTCGCCTCTGCTCGGGACAAGCGGGGCAGGCCGCAAGCCGTTTCCGATCTTGCAGACGCCCTTTGACGAAGAATGGCCGATGTTTTCGCCCAACGGGCGCTGGCTGGCGTACCAGTCGAATGAGTCGGGGCAGTACCAAGTGTATGTCCTGCCCTTCCAGGTGAATGCTCAGGGGCAATTTGCAGGAGGCGCGGGCGGCAAGTGGATGGTGTCCACCGCGGGCGGGAGGCAGCCGGTCTGGCGGCGGGACGGGAAGGAGCTTTACTACATCGCTGCCGACAACAAACTGATGGCGGTGGAAGTGCGCGAGACGTTGAGCGGCATCGAGTTTGCCACGCCCAGAGCTCTGTTTGACGTGCCACCGTGGTCCTCGCCGCGCTACTACACGGCCACGGCAGACGGGCAGCGGTTTCTGGTGGTAGAGGCGGAGCAAGTGGGGCCGCCACTGCCGTTGACGCTGGTAGTGAACTGGACAGCGGAATTCAAGAAGAAGTAGG
The DNA here is from genome assembly GCA_037442885.1 of Acidobacteriota bacterium. GTDB lineage: Bacteria > Acidobacteriota > Terriglobia > Acidiferrales > 2-02-FULL-67-57 > JACQTG01. The sequence continues at coordinate 23,771 of JBBIPK010000037.1, forward strand.
AAGTTGTCAGTAGTCCGCTGTCAGTAAGCGCCTCCTTGCTTCCAGGCCAAAAAGCAGATTCCTCGCCCGGCTGTTTGACTTCGTGCGCGAGGCGACCGAGCCCTGCGGGACAAAGGGCGGGGTCGGAATGACAGAAGGGCCCTCAGGGGCTAAAGCCCGGACACTTTTGCTAGTCTCGATATCAGGCCTGAAGGCCTGACCCGCCTAGAGCACTAAGGGCCGACGACAACTTGGCAGTCGTCGCCGCTACCGCACGGGGGTGAAGCCCCTACCTGCCCATGCCAGGATCAGGGTTTGCGGAGGAAGGTCAGGGGCGGGTTGGTGCCCTGCTCGAGGGTAACGCTCTTGACGGCGCCGGCTTCCAGCTTGAACTCGACGAAGACGCTGATGGGCACATTCTCGACCTGGAAGCGCGCGGGGGCGATGGGGAGGAGCGAATAGACGGGCTGGCCGGGGACGACGAGCTTCAGTTTGCCGCCCACGAACTCGACGCTGACTTCGAGCGGCGGGTTGGGCAACTGGTAGGCGCCGACGAATTTCTTCAGTTCGGCTTCGCTCAGGGCGATGGCCTGGGCGGGCTTGGGGGCTTCGGGGGCGCGCTTGAAGACGAGGTCGGTGCCGGGAACGTCAATCGTGAGCTCGTCCACCTGGGCGAGGCCGTCGAGGGTGAAGACGACGAGGGCTTTGTCGAGCACGGGGTCGCGCCAACGCACCTGGAAGGTGTCGTAGTGCCAGTGGGTGAGCTCACCCTGGAAGGCGGGGCCGAAGCCGAGCAGGAGCTTCCCGCCTTCGTAGGTGACCTTGGCTTCGCCGTAGAGGTCGCTCTTGTAGGTGCCGGCGTATTTCTCCAGCGCCAGTGACGGCAGGGTGTTGGGCTTGCGCGCGTCTTCGATCTTTTTCTGCGCGGCTTCCTGCTGTTCCTGGAATCCCTTGCTGGCTTTGAGGAAGTCGGCGCTGGTGTCGCGCGCGGGCGCGCCGAGGTAAGAATCAATGATGCGGTAGGCGAGGGCTTCGGGGAGGTTGTGTCCGCCGAGGTTGGTGAGGAGGACGAGGCCGAAGTTTTCCTCCGGCACCATCGAGACCAGGGCGCGCATGCCGTCAATGGCGCCGCCGTGCTCGACGACTTTGCGCCCGCGGTGGTCGCGCAGGAACCAGCCCAGGCCGTAGTTGAGGAAGCGGGAGTCGGGGAAGAAGAGCGTCCAGGGGGGCTCGGCGGGGATGACGCTGTGCGACTTCCACATTTCGCGCACCGCGCCCGAGGAGAGCAGCCGCTGACCGGCGTAGCTGCCTTCGCCCAGTTGCAGCCGCACCCACTGCGCCATCTCGACCACGTTCGAGTTGATCGAGCCGGCAGGGGCGATGTTGTCAATGTTGCGCCAGGGGATGGGGCGGACTTTCTTTTCGATTTTGCCGTGCGGGGTGGCGACGTTGTCGCCGGGGCGGAAGGCTTTCGTGGAAGTGTTCGAGCTCGTCATCCCCAGCGGCTTGAAGATGCGCTCGGCGACGAAGTCGTCCCAGGTTTTCCCGCTGACGTTCTGCACGATCTGGCCGGCGGCGAGGAACATGATGTTCTGGTAGCCGTAGCGGCTGCGGAAACTCCAGCTCGGTTTCAGGTAGCGGATGCGGCGGAGGATTTCGGCGCGGTCGTAGGCGGAGCCGTACCAGAGCAGGTCGGCGCGCTCGAGGCCCGAGCGGTGGCAGAGGAGGTCGCGCACGGTGAGTTCGCGGGTGACGTAGGGGTCGTAGAGTTCAAAGCCGGGCAGATGCAGGGTGGCGGGGTCGTCCCACTTGAGCTTGCCGTCGTCGACCAGCATGGCGATGGCGGCGGCGGTGAAGGCCTTCGAGCTGGAGCCGATGGCGAAAAGCGTCTTCTCATCCACGGGGGTGGGTTCGCCGAGCGTGCGCACGCCGTAGCCTTTGGCGAAGATGATCTTGTCATCCTTGACGACCGCCAGCGCCAGGCCGGGCACTTCCCAGTCTTTCATCGCTTTGAGGACGTATTCGTCGAAGCCCGCCTGCCCCGGCTGCGGCGCTTGTCCTGAGGGCGCAGCCTGAAGGGCAGGTGCCGCTGGTTGCCCCGCCGGCTTGGGCGCCGCAGGCTTCTGCGCCTGTCCTGAAGACAGAGCCTGAAGGGCTTGGACCTGAATGAACGCGACGCTGACGCTGAGGACGAGCGCGAGCAGGACGATGCGACGCAGACTGTTCGGCTTCACGGGCGATTCCCTCCCGAAAACGTGGGTGCTTTCGTGGTCCCTCACAGCAGGAACGCCATCCGGTACCGCTTCTGCCTCCACCCTGTCAAGCAAAAACTTCTGTGCGCTAGAAGGCTGTGGCTTGGCGGAAGGCGGAGGGGAGTTGCGTCGGCACAAATTCAGTTGAGAGCACGCTGTGCTCGGCCGCGGAGCAGGCGAGCGCGAGGGCCCAGAACGCGTCGGCGTGGCCTTCCTCGGTGCGGGCGGCGTCGAAGCGGAAGTGGCCGAGCGCGGTCGTATAGCGTTTGACGGCGGCGAGCGCGCGGCGAATCTCGGGGTCATAGGGGATGCGCAGGCGGCGCTCCTCGAGCAGCCGCTTCAGCCGCAGCGCCAGGTCTTCCTTCGTCGCCAGCGTGAAGACAACGGGCTCGACGCGCGCGCCGAAGCGCGCGGCCAACTCCTCGGCCAGCATCGCCCCGATGCCGGTCGCGTCAATCGCGCACCGTTGGACAAGAAAGTGGCCGGTGACCCGTGACCCGTGGCCCGTGGGGACCGGTCGCAGGTCGCTGGGCACGGGTCGCTCTGTGAGTACTTCTTCAATCGCCGCGCGTTGGACAGAAAAGGGCGCGCGGTCGAGGGTGCGCACCAGCCGCGTCCAGAGGATCCCGTCCACGTCCTCGAGCAGCCAGAGGACGGTCTTGTCGCGGGCGCGGCCGATGTCGACGCCCAGATAGCACGGCCCGGCAGGCCGTGCGTCGGGAACCGGGAATCGCGAAACGGGAACCGTCGTGTGATCAAATTCGGCGGGGATGATGAGTTCAAGCGGCAGATAGGCCGCTGCATCCGACAGAAACTCGCAGCAGTACTCCTGCCGCCAGAGGTCGTCGTCGGCGACGGCGGCGCGCAGCGCCTCGACGTCCACCGTGAAGCCGGCCGCCCGCGCGCTGTAGATGTCGCACCAGTGCCCGCTCCACGGGGAGCGTGATTCGTGAACTGTGAATCGTGAACCGGATTGCTTGCCCCCGACGATTCCCGTTTCGCGGTTCACGTTTCCCGTCCCCACGAGGCCGGCGGCGCGGGCAAGCTCGTAATACTTGCCCTGCGTCCCGTTGGGCGTCGAGATGACCTCGAGCTGAAAGCCGCGCGTGGCCGTCGCAAAGGCGGCGCGCCAGATGGCGCTATCATCGCGGTGGAAGGCGAACTCATCGAGGATGATGTCGCCGGCAAACCCGCGCGCGGTGTCGGGATTGGCCGGCAGCGCCAGAATCCGACTACCGTTGGGGAAGCTGACTCGCTGCTGTCGCTGCGCCGTCCCTTCGATAAGCTCCTCGCCAAAACTCGCCCGCACGCCCAGCATCCTCACGTGCCGCCGCACCTGCTCCATTGCCTCCAGCGCCTGCCGTTCCGAGGCCGACAGCCACAGCGTCAGCCCCGGCCGCGCCACCCGCTTCAGCACCGCTCGCAGCGTCGCCGCAAAGGTGAACCCGATCTGGCGCGCTTTGCAGCAAACCTTGAACCGCGACTCGTCGTCCACCCATGCCTTTTGATACGCGTAGAGGTGGGGGATGCGCTTAGCGCTTCGACTCAGTTCGGGCGTCCAACTCTTCCGGCGTCCAGCCATAGATCTCGCGCACCTCACGCTCAATCTCTTCGGGCGTCCGCATACGGCGCGTCTCCCGCTTTGCTTGCACGTGCTTGGTCGCCTTTAAGAGTTCGCGCGATTCCGCCAGCAGTTCCGGGAAATTCATCCGCTGCACGGCCTCCTCCATGCGCGACAGCAGTTGGCCAATCAAGAGCTTCCGCGCCAGCACCGCCTCGTCGCTCTCCCCGGTGTGCCGTAAGGCTTGCGCCAGCGCCTGCGACTGCGCGCACATCCACTTAATACGCTCGTGCTGCGGTTGCCAGCAGTGCCGCCAGTAGTGCCGGATGGCGTTGTCGCTGATCGGATGACCCGCTTCGGTTACCTCCCGGGCGATGCCGAGATAGGATTTCCCCTCCGCTAGGCCCCGATCCACCAGTCCCCGGACTTCCTCCGGAAGTCGGTCCACCTTGAAGTGTCGCCGCAGCTTCTTCCCGGTCGCCATCCCTATCAACTCCGACCGCGCTCCACCTCTTCTTCTCTGCGTCCTTGCTGTGTTTGGCGGGTCAGGCCTTCAGGCCTGACCATAACCGTCCTCAAGAACTGGGCTTTAGCCCCTGAGGTTCCTTTTCCGAGTTTCGTTTTTCGAGTTTCGAGTTTCGGCCACGCCTCATCCCAGATCCACTCCCGCATCCTCGGTGGTGCCCTCGACCAGGTCGCGGCCGGCCGGGGTGATGCGGACGCTGACCAACCGCGGCAGGGCGGGGTAGTCGCGGGGTTCGATGACCTGGTAGTCCACGTACCCCCGCCCGCGCAGATAATCGAGCGCCTGCGCCAGCTCCTGCGTGGTCACCGCCATCTCGTGCCGCTCCAGCACCCCGCGCAACACCTCGGCATTCAGCGGCTCCGGCGTCGCCTCCGCCAAGAGCAGCAGGATGGCGCCGCGCAGACGGCTCATCCGCGCCGCCCGCAACGTCACCCGCGTCCTCGGCTCCTTCTGTCCCATCCGCTCCCCTTGCCTCCTTCGTCTGGGTAGGGCAGGGCCTTGCGCCCTGCCGGTTGTGCGCGCCCCCACCTCTACCGGAGGATTCGCCCCCGTGTCTACGGACGGTGCGGAGGATACGGACGATACGGATGATACGGATGGTACGGTTCATACGGACGGTACGGTTTTTGCGGACGAGTTCCATTTTGGGAATCCCCCCTCTTGCCTGTCATGGCAACCCCGGGAGGACACGGACGGAAGGGCACGACTTTAGTCGTGTCGAACAAGACCGCCATGAGAAATGGGGCTTTAGCCCCTGAGGGTGTTGGGCAAGCCAACCCAAAAAGAGCTTGACAAGCCGCAGCCTTCATATTCATAATTGCGAATATATGAATGAGAGCGCCAACCCCTTCGCTGACCTCTTCGCCGCACTCGGCGAGCGCCTCCGCCTCCGTCTGGCCTGCTGCCTGGCCACGGTCAAAGACGGCCTCTGCGTCTGCGAGTTGACCGACGCTACCGGCGAGCGCCAGCCCAACGTCAGCCGTCACCTGAAACTCCTGAAAGCCGCCGGGCTGGTCGAAGAGCGCCGCGAAGGCCGCTACGTCTATTACCGGCTCAAGGACGCTGCCCATCCCTTCTTGGAGAATTTGCGCTGCTGTCTGGACGCGGCCTGCTGCTGCGCGGACATTCAGGAGGATTTGCGTCGCCTGCGCGCCCGGCTCGAGCTGCGCCAGGGCGGCAAATGCGTGGTGGGAATGAAGAATTGACGTGAACCGTGATTCGTGAACCGCGAACTGGGGCACGGCTGGGAGGGCACGACTTTAGTCGTGCCGAACAAGACACCTGAAAAACAACCGGGCTTTAGCCCCTGAGGTACGACTCCCGGTTCCCCATTCACGGTTCCCGAGAGGCGAATCGGGCTAGCGCAAGGCCTTGCGCCTTGCCGTCGAATGAATCGGCCGGCAACGCTGCCAACACTGCGCGGCCAGAAAGGAGGAAACCATGGGACCCTGTTGTCCTGGCCCCTGCTGCCCGGATGACGACGGCGGCTGCGGCTAGCCGCGCCTCATCCGGCTCGGGGCGCCCCCGAAGCATCGGGACGGGAGGGGCGGCCGATCCTCCCGCCGCTTCGGGATAGCGGGCAGTGGAACTACGAGATTGTCTTTGTAGCGGAAGGCTTCCAGCCTCGCCTTCCTCGCCGCTGCCCGCAACTGCTCGATTGCGAGAGGTCCGGAAGAGGTGCTCCGCACCCGCCCTCGTGCGGCCCATCCGTTGGCTTGACAGGTCAGGAAACGCACCCTACGATGGACGCAGGAGGAAGTTGTGACGGCCCAAGTCCGGGAAACGTTGCGGCAGCTCCGGGCCAATTACCTGGCCAATGCTCCCGAGATTCAGAGGAAGCTGTCGAAGTCCCGCCGGGAAGCAGACCTTCTCTTGGCGTCGCGCACCAACCTGCCCGAAGCCGATCCCGCCGTAGTCTTTGCCCTGGCTCTCTATTACGACGCCTTGGACAAGCTTGCGCGCGAGTAAGAGACCCGTCTTCCGACTCAGCCAGGCGTATGTGGAAATGCTCCACGCTGTGGTGGTGTCTCAGGTCTGGCGCGGGGATGAACCCATCCCGCCGGGGGAACCGCGAGACGCGCACCTATTAGGTTCCGCCACTGGCAGGCCATTCCAGACTGTGTTTGGGGAGGATGCCTACGGGGGCGTGTTTGAAAAGGCAGCGGCCCTCTTTCATTCCCTCATCGCCGACCACCCTTTCCACAATGGAAACAAGCGGACCGCGGTACTGGCGTTGGTGCATTTTCTCCTGGCCAATGACTACTCCATCGCCCTCAGTAACCCCGAGATGGAGCAACTCGCCAAAGACGTGGCC
>JBBIPK010000038.1:0-29686 GCA_037442885.1 Acidobacteriota bacterium
CCCAAGCGATTCAAGATGCCGCGCAGGCTCTCGCCTTCCACAAACTCCATGGAAATGAAGGCCACATCGTCCGTGCGGTTGAAGTCGTGGAAGCGGCAGACATTCTTATGGGTGATCTTGCGGGCCAGGCGGAGCTCGTTCTTGAAGCGCTCCAAGACCGCTGCCTGGCTGGCGATCTCGGGCTTGAGAATCTTGAGGGCGATGAGGTCGCCGGTTTCGCGGTCGCGGGCCTTGTAGACCGTACCCATCCCGCCGCGACCAACTTCTCCGAGAATGTCATAGCGTCCCGTCAAGAGTTCGGTGGCCATCACGCCCAGTGATTCTTCCAGCGGAGCAGTGACGCTGGGGTTGACGAAGTTCTCCAAATGCTGCTCCCGGGTCACCAGTTCGCCCCGCGCCAGGGCATCCGTTACCTGCGCGCGCAGTTTCTTGTAGGTCGCGGTGTCGGTCCAGACTACTTCGAAAAGCTCTTCCTTGCCTCCTCTCCCTTCGATGGCGATTGTTCCAACCGATGAACAACGGATGCCGGACTCCGAGGCCAAGGCCTCGCGGACAGTGCGAGAGATGAGGATTTGGGCCGGACCGCTGTGCTTGGTGACACGCGCGGCGAGGTTGACGGCATCGCCATAGACGTCGCTCCCGCTGCGAAAGCCCACGCCGGCGTGGATCCCGATCCGCAGCAGCACGCGCTCCCGGTCCGGCAGGCTTTCGTTGAGCTGTTCCAGACGACGCTGGAGCTCGCTGGCTGCGCGCACGGCCAGAGCCGGCTGGGGGAATTCCGCCATTACGGAGTCGCCGATGGTTTTGATCACGCGGCCGCGGAATTCCGCCACCGCCCCGGCGGCCAGGTCGGCCTGGCGGTGCAGCATGGCAACGCCCGCGGTATCGCCATAGCGCTTGAAATAGGCGCTGGAGCCGACGACATCAGTGAACAGGATGGTGAGGGGAGTTTTGTGGCGGCGGATCTCTTCGTCAATTTCCGCCCGCTCCTTCAGGAGGCGGTCAATATCGTTCTTTTCCTTGCTCCCCATTCCCACTCCCCGCAGAGCAAAGGAAGGAATTGGGCGATTATACTCCAGAAGGACTGTCCTGAAGGATTGATTGAAGGCGAGCGCATGCGTCCCGGGCAGCGGGAGTTCTGCTGGTTACGAGTCGCTGGGCGCTGGTTCCCGGTCACCGGCTAGCAGGGCTTCGGCGCGAGCCAAGTCTTCGGGGGTGTCGATGCCGATGGAGTCGTGCGCGGTTTCAACCACCAGCAGGCGGAAGCCGTTCTCCAGGATGCGCCACTGCTCCAGCCGTTCGGCGCGTTCGCAGGGGCTGGGGGGAAGCTGGGTCAGCCGCAGTAGGAAATCACGCCTATAGACATAGAGGCCCAGATGCTTGAAATAGGGGGCGGGGCCCGGAGGGCGCGTGCGAGTGAAGGAGAGCGCGAAGCCATGTTCGTCGGCGATGACCTTGACGACGTTGGGATTGTCAGCCTCGGCAGGATCGCGCACGAGTGTTTTCAGGGTCGCAGCTTCCAGCGTGGGATCGCGCTCGAAGGGCTCGAGAGCGGCAGTGATGGCTTCAGGATGGATGAGCGGCTCGTCGCCCTGGACGTTGACGACGAGGTCGCAGTCCTCGCGGGCGGCCACTTCCGCCAGTCGGTCGGTGCCGGAGGGATGGTCGGCACGGGTCAGGCGGACGTCGGCACCGAAGGCGTGCGCGGCGGCGACGATGCGCTCGTCATCGGTCGCGATAACGACGCAATCTATCGCGCTGACGCCCCGTACGCGACGCCAGACGTGCTCGACGAGTGGCCGGCCGGCCAGCCGCGCCAGCGGCTTGCCGGGAAAGCGGGTGGCAGCGTAACGGGCGGGGATGCCGGCCAGGACCTTGAGTTTGGGCAACGGTGTCAGCCCTGAAACTTCAGGGCAGAAAACGCACCGCGCATGCTAGCACACGCGGGAGGTTTTTGATAGAATGCCGCCAGGGCACGGTCCCGAAGCCTCGGGACGGGCAGGTGCGCCATGAAAGTGAACTGGCGCTGGGCAATCGGAATCACGTTGCTCCTGCTGGCTGCGAACAGCCTGCTCGGGCGTGTGCCCGCGACAGAACAGAATGGCACCGCGAGGCTGCAGAGTGGCGACCGGGAGTTGGCCACGCGTTCGCCCCTGCGCGTGGAAGTGGACCTGGTGCTGGTGAACGTGACGGTCACGGACCCCTACAATCGCCTGGTCACCGGCCTGGAGAGCCAGCACTTTGAAGTCTTCGAAGACAGAGACCCGCAAGAAATCCTCTACTTTTCGAGCGAAGACGCGCCGATTTCCCTGGGCGTAATTTTTGACGTGAGCGGGAGCATGGGTCGCGCCGGGAAGCTCGAGCGGGCCCGGCAGGCGGCGGTGCAGTTCTTCAAGACAGCCAACCCCAGCGATGAGTTTTTCGTGGTGACCTTTGCCGATGACCCGCAGATGCTGGTGGAGTTCACCGCCAGCGTGGAAGAGGTGCAGAACCGCCTCCTCTACCGTCGCGCGGGCGGCCGCACCGCCTTGTTCGATGGCCTCTACGTCGGCCTGAGCACCATGAAGCAAGCCAACAACCCCAAGAAGGCTTTGCTCATCATCTCCGACGGCGGCGACAACCGCAGCCGCTACAACGTAAAGGACATCAAGTCGTTCGTGCGGGAAGCCGACGTCCAGATCTACGCCATCGGCATTTTCGATCCTATCGGCAGCCGCGACGCCCCGGAACTGGTCTGGGGGCCGACGCTGCTGAACGAAATGGCGGAAATGACCGGCGGACGGCTGTTTCCCGTGGAAGTGCAAAACCTGAGCGAGCTACCCGACATCGCCACCAAAATCAGCGTCGAGCTACGCAACCAATATCTCATTGGCTATCGTCCAAGTAATCGCAAGCGCGATGGCACCTGGCGGAAAATTCGCGTGAAGCTGAATCCGCCGCGGGGCCTGCCGCCGCTGAATGTGTATGCGCGCTCGGGCTACTATGCACCCTCGCAATAGCTCAATCCCTACCTCCGTTCCCCAGCGCGTTGTCCTCGGGCTGGGGCTGGGAATTTCCCTGTTTCTGAGCGCGGCGTTGCTGATTGCACAGAGTGGCACGCCGCAAACCACACAAGCGCCGCAGGGGCCGCGGCCGCGGCGCGACGCCAGCGGCGACTACCGCCTGTCGGTGGACGTTGACCTGGTGGTGCTGCACACGACGGTGGTGGACCGCCAGGGGCACATTGTCTCCGACCTCAGGCAGCAAAACTTCCGCGTCTACGAAAACAATGTGCCGCAGGAAATCGCTGTTTTCCGGCAGGAGGACATTCCCCTCACCGTGGGGCTGGTAATCGACAACAGCGGCAGCATGCAACCCTTCAAGGATCACCTGAAGACCGCCGCCCTCGCGTTCGTTGAAACCAGTAACCCCCTCGACGAAGTCTTCGTCGTCAACTTTACTGATGACTACTTCTTGGACCTACCCCCGGGGCGCGATTTTTCCAGCGACATCAATGAACTCAAGGAAGCTCTCGAAAAGATTAGAACCGGCGGCGGCACAGCGCTGTGGGACACTCTGCGCGCATCCTTCGACCACGCCAAGCGGGGGACACGGCAGAAGCGGGTGCTGCTGACTATTACCGACGGTGTTGATTACTACAGTCGGGTGAAGTACGACGGGCTCCTGCGCTACGCCCAGGAGAACGAAACCGCCGTCTATATTGTTGCCTTGCCGGGGGACGTAACGGGACGAGAGCGAAAGAAGGCCAATCGTCAACTGCGTAAGCTGGCCGAAGTTACCGGCGGTGAAGTGTATTTTCCTGCCTCTATGGAGGAAGTAGACCCTCTCTGCCGCAAGATTGCCCACGACATCCGCAACCAGTACGTCATCGCCTACTATCCCAGCAACCGGGCGCGCGACGGCAGCTTCCGCAGCGTCCGCGTGGAGCTGCGACCGTCCAAGGGAAGAGGTCAACTCATCGCGCGCACCCGCACCGGCTACTACGCCCCCGCCCCCGACAGCCCTGGTTCCACCAACCCATAGTCCCTGCTCTCTTCACTCCGTCTCGCTAGCCGAGCTGTGCCAAGAAGCTCGTCCCGAAATCAAGGCGGACACCGAAGTTTTCCGCGACTGTCTGGCCGATGTCGGCCAGGGTCGGGCGCACGCCCAGCGCCACACCGGCACCGTTGCCAGCACTGTGGGCGAGCAGGGGCACATACTCGCGGGAATGGTCGGTGGAGGGATTCGCCGGGTCGGGGTCGCAGCCGTGGTCGGCGGTGACGATGAGGAGGTCTTTGCGCCCGAGCCGTCCGAGGAGTTGCGGCAGCCAAGCGTCGAATTCCTCCAAGGCGCGCGCGTAGCCTTCGACATTCTTGCGGTGGCCGAAGTTCTGGTCGAAGTCCACGAGGTTGGTGAAGATCAACCCGCGCGCGTGCTGCGCCACGGCGGCCAGCGTCTTCGCCATCCCATCGGCATTGTTCTTGGTCTTCACCCACTCGGCCAGTCCCTGGCCGCAGTAGATGTCGTGAATCTTGCCCACCCCATAGGTGAAGACGTTGCGCGCGAGCAGCCGGTCGAGCAAGGTGGGCGCGGGCGGAGGAATGGCGTAGTCCTTTCGGCGTTCGGTGCGGCGGAAGCTGCCGGGCGTGCCCACAAACGGCCGGGCAATCACCCGCCCCACCTGATGCGGCGGGGTCAAAAGCTCCCGCGCGGTCTCACACATCGAGTAGAGCTCCTCCACCGGGATCGCCTCTTCGTGCGCCGCGATCTGAAATACGCTGTCGGCCGAGGTGTACACGATCGGCTGGCCAGTTCGAAGGTGCTCGGCGCCGAGCTGCTCGATGATTTCGGTGCCGGAAGCCGGGATGTTGCCCAGCGTCTTCTTCCCGATGGCCTTTTCGAACTTTTCGATCAGCTCGGGTGGGAAGCCTTTCGGGTAAGTGGGAAAGGGATGCTCCAGGTATAGCCCAGCCATTTCCCAATGGCCGGTAGTGGTGTCCTTGCCGGGCGACGCAATCGCGGCCTTTCCGTACGCCGCCGCCGGTTGCGTCGCCGGCTCCAGGTGTGCGAGTGGGCGGATGTTGGCCAGACCCAAGCGCACGAGATGGGGGATGCGCAGGGGCCGCGCCGCCGCCAGATGCCCCAGGGTGTCGCGCCCCGCGTCGCCGTAGTCGGCCGCGTCCGGCATCGCCCCGATGCCCACGCTGTCGAGCACAATCAGAATGACCCGCTCGAACCGCACGCTTGGTTCTCCCGCTTGGGATTTGATTTTCGCTCGGGAGGACGACTACAATCTAGCAGAATCCTTGCCCTGGGGTCCGACGACGATGCTCGCGGCGCCGCCAGGTGGACGGGCGGCGCAAGGAGGGCACGATGGTTTTTCTTACCGGGGCGACGGGCTTCGTGGGCAGTCACATGGTGCGGGCCCTGCGGGCGGCGGGTCACCCCGTTCGCTGCCTGGTCCGCTCCCGCGAGAAAGCCCTCCAGCAAGGACTGAGTGAAAGCGAAATCGTTGAGGGCGACATTCTCTGGCCCGAGACCCTCGGCCCAGCGCTGGCGGGCGCGGAAAAAGTCATCCATCTGGTCGGCATCATCCTCGAGCGCGGCGACCAGACGTTCGAGCGCGTCCATCACGAAGGCACGCGCAACGTGGTGGCCGCCGCCAAGGTAGCTGGGGTTACGCGCTTCGTGCAGATGAGCGCGCTGGGGGCGCGGCCCGACCCCGCCGCCACTCCCTATCATCGCACGAAGTGGCGCGCCGAGCAGGAAGTCATCCACAGCGGCATCCCCTATGTGATCTTTCGGCCGTCCATCATCTACGGCCCCCGGGACGGTTTCGTCACACAGATGATTGAGATGATCGAGCACGCGCCCATTCTCCCCATCGTCGGCACGGGCGAGTACCCGCTCCAGCCCATCTTCGTGGACAACGTCTGCCAAGCCTTCGTCGGCGCGCTCACGAATGAGAAAGCGACGAACAAGATCTTTGAGCTGGGCGGCCCGGAAGCGCTGCCCTATGAAAAGGTCATTGATGCGATTTGCCACGCCATCGGCGTGAAGAAGAAGAAAATCCACCTGCCGTTCTGGTTCATGCGCAGCAATGCGGCGCTGATGGAAGCCGTGCTGCCGCTCGTCCGTATTACGCCGCCGGTGACGCGGGCACAGTTGCAGATGCTGCGGGAAGGCTCGACCTGCGACATGCGGCCCGCCCTCGAGACGTTTCACCTCCGCCTGGAGCCCCTCGCCCAACGACTGACCAGCTACCTGAAGCCTTGATCCGTGTTGGTTGCGAGCTTTTTTCCTCTCGCCTATACTCCGTAGTTTGGAGTAGCCCGCTCAGGCGGCTCCGAAGCCGCCCGTAGGGGCTATTTCCGCAGCCGACTCCATGGCCAGCCAGGTCGAAGCTATTCCCCGCCGCCCGGCGGAAACCCAAGAGGCCATCCGTGTGCGCGGCGCGCGCGTGCACAACCTGAAAAACATTGATTTCGAGATTCCGCACAACGCCCTCACCGTCGTCACGGGGGTTTCCGGCTCCGGCAAGTCCTCGCTCGCCTTTGACACCATCTACGCCGAAGGCCAGCGCCGTTACATCGAATCGCTCTCCGCCTACGCCCGCCAGTTCCTCGAGCGCATCGAGAAGCCCGACGTGGATGAAATCACCGGCATCGCCCCGGCCATCGCCATCAAACAGAAAAACGCGAGCCGCAACCCGCGCTCGACCGTCGCCACGGCGACAGAGCTCTATGACTACCTGCGCCTGCTCTATGCCCGCATCGGCACCACCTTCTGCCACCGCTGCGGCCAGCCGGTGGAGAAAGATACCGTTGACCAAATCGCCGCGCGCCTGTTGGAACTGCCGGCCGGCACGCGCTTCTACGTCCTCTTCCGCGTTGCTCTGCCCGCCGGCAAAGGGCGGAAGAAAGTTGATCCCAAGACGCTCCAGGCGGGACTGGAAGCGCTGCGGCGGCGTGGCTTCAATCGCCTCTACCAGGACGGGCAGGTTTGGGAGCTCTCGGCACCGGAGTTGCTGCCCGCTCTCGAGGCGCGGCGCCCGCTGTTTGTGCTGGTGGATCGGCTCACGATTGCGCCCGATCTGCGCGCGCGTCTGGTGGACTCAATCGAAATCTGCTACCGGGAAGGCCACGGCGAAGCCTACGTCGAGCTCGTGGACGCCAAGGCCCGGCGCGGGCAGGAGACACGTCTGCGCTTCAGCGAGCGATTCGAGTGCCGCCGCTGCGGTATCACCTACCAGGAACCCGAGCCGCGCCTGTTCAGCTTCAACAATCCCTTCGGCGCTTGCCCACGCTGCCAGGGCTTCGGCAACACCATTGATTTCGACCTGAACAAGGTCATTCCCGACGGGCAGCGCTCGCTCGCCGACGGCGCCATCGAGCCCTGGACGAAGCCGCGCTACCGCCACCTGCTGGGCGAGTTGCGTCATTTTGCCCGGGCACGCGGCATCCCGCTCGAGCAGCCCTGGGCGGAACTGACCGAGGCCCAGCGCAACGCCATCCTCCATGGCGACGACGACTTCCCCGGTGTCCAGGGCTTCTTTGCCTACCTCGAGCGGAAGAAATACAAGCTGCACGTGCGGGTGTTCTTGAGCCGGTACCGGGGTTATGCGACTTGTCCGGAGTGCAACGGCCAGCGGCTGCGACAAGAGGCCCGCTCGGTGAAGGTCAACAACCGCTCGCTGCCCGAAGTCTGTCAGTTGAGCATCCGCCAGGCGCGGCGTTTCTTCGACGAGTTGGCGCTCACGCCCGCCCAGGCCACTGTCGCTGAAAAAGTGCTGGAAGAAATCCGCCACCGCCTGCGCTTCCTCGACGAAGTGGGGCTCGACTACATCACGCTCGACCGTCTGACCTCGACGCTGGCGGGAGGTGAAGCGCAGCGGATTCAGCTTGCCACCTCCATCGGCTCGCGGCTCGTGGGCGCGCTCTATGTGCTGGACGAACCCTCCATCGGCCTCCACCCGCGCGACACCCATCGCCTGATTGACATCCTGCAGAGCCTACGTGACCTCGGCAACACCATCCTCGTCGTAGAGCACGACCCGGAGATGATTCGCGCGGCAGACTGCATTCTCGACCTCGGCCCCGGGGCGGGCGAGCACGGAGGCCGCGTCCTCTACCAAGGGCCAGCAGCCGGTGTGCTCTCTTGTCCCGGCTCGCTCACTGGGAGGTATCTCGCCGGCGAACTGCGCATTCCCGTGCCCAGCCGGAGGCGGCGACCGGGGCGGCAGTGGCTGCGCCTGCGGGGATGTCACGCGCACAACCTGCAGCACATTGACGTCGAGATTCCGCTTGGGCTGCTGGTAGTGGTCACGGGGGTTTCCGGCTCTGGGAAGTCGACGCTGGTCGAGGATGTGCTCCACCGCAATCTGTGGGGGCCGAACGGACTCCGGCGTGAGGCCGGTGCGCCCCTCACCGGCTGCACGGCCATCGAGGCCCGGGAACACATCCGGCAGGTGGTGCTGGTGGATCAATCGCCCATCGGCCGCAGCCCCCGCTCCAATCCCGTCACCTATGTCAAGGCGTTCGACGCCATCCGCGAACTCTTCGCCTCGACGCCGGAAGCCCGCAAACGCGGCTACACCCCCGGGCACTTTTCCTTCAACATTCCCGGCGGCCGCTGCGAAACCTGCCAGGGAGAAGGCAGCGTGACGGTGGAGATGCAGTTCCTCGCCGATGTGGATCTGGTGTGCGAAGACTGCAAAGGCACGCGCTACAAGAGCGGCGTGCTGGAGGTGAGTTACCGGGGGAAAAACATCCACCAGGTGCTGAACCTGACGGTGCGGGAGGCACTGGCCTTCTTCGCCGCGGCGCCGAAAGTAACCGTGCGGCTCAAAGTCCTCGACGAGGTGGGTCTCGGCTACCTGCGGCTGGGCCAGTCGGCCACCACCCTTTCGGGCGGCGAAGCCCAGCGGATGAAGCTCGCCGCTCATCTCACCACCCCCAGCCCGGCTGCCAACCAGGGCACCCTCTACATCTTCGACGAACCGACAACCGGGCTGCACTACGACGACATCCAAAAACTATTGGGCGCATTCCGGAAACTCCAAGAGGCCGGAGCCACGATTCTCATCATCGAGCACAACCTCGAGGTGATAAAGACCGCCGACTGGATCATTGACCTCGGGCCGGAGGGCGGCGAGGAGGGGGGACGCGTGGTGGTGGCGGGAACACCTGAGCAGGTGGCGCGGACGCAGGGTTCCCATACCGGGCGGTTCCTGGCGCGGGTACTGGCGAATCACGCCGACGCCGTGGGCAAGTGATGCAACGCCTCATTCATCTTGCGCTGCTGGCAGCCTTTCTGCTCGGGCCTGCCGTTCGAAGCCCGGCGGCGACCCAGCAGGAGACAGCCGCCAAGCCGGATTCCCTGGCCGCGGCCCAGCAGGCGCTCGAGGCCAAGGAGTACAAGCGTGCCGTGGCATTGCTGGAAGAGTATCTGGCGCAGCACCCCGAGCATCTGGGGGCGCGCTTCAATCTTGCCTACGGCTATTCCTTGCTCGGCCGGGCGCAGGAGGCCATCGCCGCCTACCGCCAAGCGCTCGCACTCGACCCCAAGCTCTTTCAGGCTTATCTCAATGCGGGCCTGCTCCTGATCCAGGAAGGCGCGCCGGCGGAAGCGGCGAAGCTGCTGGCGCAGGCCATCCAACTGCGCCCCGAACACGTCGGCGCCCGCCTCGCCTACGCGGATGCGCTCACGCGCAGCGGGGACAAGCAGAGCGCGCGCGGCGAATACGAAGCCGTGCTCAGCCGGAGTCCCGAAAATTCCGACGCCCAACTCGGTCTGGCACGCTTTGCCCTAGAGGCCGGCGAGTGGGCGCAGGCCGAGAAACACCTCCGGAGCGTGCTGAAACAGGATCCAAACCGGCTGGAAGCGCGTCCGCTGCGGGCGGAGGCGCTGTTCGGCCTGAACCGGCTGGCCGAGGCCGCTCAGGAATTGGAAACCTACCTGGCCGCGCGCCCGGATGACGCCGGCATTCGCGAGCAGGCAGCCCGCATCTATCGCGAACTGGGAGAGAACGAGGCCGCTCTGCGGCACTATGCCTATCTGCTCACAGCAGGCACGCGGACAAACGAACTCGAGGCGGCGCGCGCACGCACGCTGGCGGCGCTGGATCGCTGGGCGGAAGCTGCAGCCGTCTTTGAGCGCCTGGTGGCTGTCGAACCCAGCAATGCAGAGTTCCACTACGACCTGGGATTGATTCGCCTCCGCTTGCAGCATCCCGAAGCGGCCGCAGAGGCCTTGCGGGAAGCGGTGCGGCTGCGCCCGGGTTTCATCGACGCCCTCAACAGCCTGGCGCTGGCGTCCGAGCAGGCGGGCAACTGCGCGGAAGCGTTGCACGTGCTCGACGCGCGCGCCACCCATGCGCCGGAGAATGCGGGGACGTACTTCTTGCGGGCGATCTGCCACGACCGCTTGCACCACCTCGACGCGGCAATAGAGAATTATGAGAAGTTCCTGGCCGCGAATTCCGAGCCGGATTCGCCGCGGGCCTTTCAGGCGCGGGCGCGGCTGCGGCTCCTGAAGCGGCAACGCGAACGGCGGTGAGGATGCGGGCAACACTGTTGGCACAACTGGCGACGCTGGCTCTCCTCAGTGTCCCGGCCGAGGCCGCGGACAACCTCGACAGGTTGAAGGACAGACTCGCCCGCCAGGAGGATCCGGCCGACCGCGCCAAAACCACGGTCAAGATCGGCGCGCTCCTGCTCGATCAGACCGCCCGCGCTTTCGCGGAGTTGCGCTATGAGGCAGGCAAGGCAGCACTGGAGGAATACCTGGGTTATGTGCACCGCGCCTACCAGGACCTCGAAGCCTCCGGCCGCAATGCGCGCAAGAAACCCAAGGGGTTCAAAGACCTCGAAATCCACCTGCGCAAGGCGGCGCTCCGGCTCGACGATGTGGCCCGCTCCGTCCCTTACGATGAGCGCGCCCCCATCGAGGCCGCACGGGAAGAAATCGAGAACATCTGGGACAATCTGATCCGGGCGCTGTTCGGATTGAAGCCGCGCCCATCCGCTGCGGCGACGCCGGAAGAAACACAGGAGAAGAACCGATGAGCAAAACAAGGCCGATTGTTCTCTGCGCACTGGCTCTGCTTCTGGCAGGTGTCCTGCCCCTGGCGGCCCAACAGGCGGCCCCGCCGGACTACCTGACCGATGAGGAAATCCAAAAGGTGCGGGACACGCAGGAGTCCGACAAGCGCGTTCTCCTGTTCCTGAGCTTCGCCGCCCTGCGGCTGGCGAAATTCGAGCAAGCGCTGGCGGCCAAGCCTGCTGTCCATGTGGACGACTTGACGGAGATGATTGACCACTACATCAACGCCATTGACGATGCCACCTCGAACCTCGAAATCGCGCTCGACCGCGGCGGCGTCGACCTGAGCAAAGTCCGCAGAGAGATGGAAAAGCAAGCCGCCGCCTTCCTCGAGCGGTTGGAAAGGATCAACGCCGCCAAGGACAAGCGCCTGGAAGAGTTCCAGTTCACCTGGGATGACTCGCGGGAAGCGACCCAAGAGTTTCTGGAGGTGGCAAAAAACATTCCAGAGGGGATGATTCCCCCCAAGCAGCCGGCGCCCATTCGTGCCGAGGAAGAACAGGGAAAACCCCAGCCCGGCGCGCCCACGCTGCGGAAGAAGGACGAGCCGCCCAAACCGCCGCCCTCCGGCCCCGCTCCGCCGCGCCCGCCCGAGCCTCCGAAGCCCCAACCGCCACCTCCGCTTGCCCGTCATGGAGCTGCTTGAGCGCGCCCAGCAACTGCCCGAGGCCCCGGGGGTCTATCTGTTCAAGGACGCCCAGGGGCGCGTGATTTATGTGGGCAAGGCGAACTCGCTGCGGGGTCGCGTGCGGAGCTATTTTTCGCAGGGGCGCTGGGTGGATGCGAAGACCGGCTCGCTCGTGCGCGAGATTGCCGACGTTGAAACCATCCTGGTGGACAATACCCGCGAGGCGCTGGCACTCGAGAACAACCTCATCAAGCAGTGGAAACCGCGCTTCAACGTCTTGCTGCGGGACGACAAGACCTACCCCTACATCAAGTACACGGCCCAGGAAGCGACGCCGCGCGTCTACGTCACGCGGCGGCTGAAGCAAGACGGTTCCCTTTATTTCGGCCCCTATTTTCCGGCGCGGCTGGCGCACCGGTTGGTGGACTTGATCCATCGCAGCTTCAAAGTTCCTTCCTGCACGGTGGACTTGACGCGGGCACATCCACGGCCCTGCTTGCAGTACTACATCAACCGGTGCTGGGGCCCGTGCGTGCCGAGCCTGGTGACCCGCGAGCGCTACCAGGAAGCGGCGCGCGATGTCCGCACCTTCCTGGACGGCCGGCACGGCGAATTGCTCGCCAGCCTGCGCGCGCGGATGGAGCAGGCCTCGGCCGAGGAGCAGTTCGAGGAGGCGGCTGTTTATCGCGACCTCATTCGCACGATCGAAGACGTCGAAGAACGGCAGAAGCTGGCCGCTGCGCGTGGCGACGACACCGACATCATTGGCTACCACTATGAAGCGCCGCTGCTCGCCGCCAACGTCTTCCACCTCCGGGGCGGGCGCGTGGTGGACCGGCGCGAGTTTTTCTGGGAAGAGTTGGAGGAGTTCGAGCCGGCCGAGTTTCTGGGCTCGCTGGTGAAGCAACTCTACCTGGATGCCGGCTACATTCCGCACTTCATCCACACGCCGGTGGACTTCGAAGACCGCGAGGCGGTGGAGGAAATCCTCAGCGGGCGCAAAGGCAGCGGAGTGGAAATCCTGACCCCGCAGCGCGGGCAGAAGCGGGCGCTGCTCGAACTCGTGCGCAAGAATGCCGCGCACAGCTTCCAGCAGCGCTTCCGGGTGCTGCGGCCGAGCTCGCGGGCTATCAGCGAGGCGTTGCAGAGCGCGCTGGGGCTGGAGCGGTCGCCGCGGCGGATCGAAGCCTTTGACGTTTCCCACCTGCACGGGGCCGAGACGGTGGCGTCGCTGGTGGTGTGGGAAGACGGGCGGCTAAAGAAGTCAGAGTACCGGAAGTTCATCATCCGCACGGCCGCGCCGGGCGATGACTTCGCCGCGATGAAGGAAGCGGTGGGGAGGCGCTACCGGCGGCTGCAAGAGGAAAAGAAGCCCCTGCCGGATTTGATTCTGGTGGACGGTGGGCTCGGCCAGTTGCACGCCGCCGCCGTGGCCCTGGAGGAACGCGAAATCATCAACCAGCCGCTGGTGAGCATCGCTAAGAAGGAAGAGGTCATCCACGTGCTGGGGCAAGAAGCCGAGCCGATTCGCCTGGAGCATCATTCGCCGGTTCTGCACCTGATCCAGCAGATTCGCGACGAAACTCACCGCTTCGCCGTCAGCTTCCATCGCCAGCGCCGCGCGGCCCGCGACCTCGCGTCCGAGTTGCGCCACATTCCCGGCATCGGCGAAAAGACCATAAAGAAGCTCCTCACCCGCTTCGGTAGCCTGGAAGCGGTGCGTCAGTTGAGCCAGAAACAGCTCGAAACCGCCGTGACGCCGCGGCAGGCCGCGCAACTCATCCGGTATTTTCGCCAGCAATCGGTTGGGACAAGCTGAAACAGGCAACCCCGCCTGCCCACAGGGGTTCTTTCTAAGCAGGGGTGTGAGTGCTAAGATGAATCGGGAGGTGTCGAATGGCAAGTGAAGGACGTTCCACTATTTCATACTTCCTCATTGGACTCGGGATCGGTGCGGCCGTGGGGCTGCTGTTTGCGCCGCGCTCGGGGCGCGAGACGCGGGAACGCATCCGCGCCAAAGCGGAAGAGGGGAAGGAATTCCTGACCGAGAAGGCCGAGGAACTTCGCGCCCGCGCCGAGGAGTACGTGGAGAAGGGCAAGGAAGGCTTGCGCCACCAGCGCGAGAGCCTGTCGGCTGCGATTGAGGCAGGCAAGCAGGCCTACCAGGAAGAGAAGCGGCGGATGTAGCCGATGGACAATTGGCTAATCGTCTTCGTCGGGGTGACGGCCGCCGCAGTCGTGATCCAAGCCATCGTCCTGACCGCGACCTACCTGCGTCTGCGGCGCATCGACAACGAGATGGGCGAGTTGCGCCGGCGCTTCAACGACCGCGTGGACCCGCTGTTCGAACGCCTGGACAACATCCTGAGAACTTTTCAGGGAAGCTGGCACCGCATCCTGGGCGACCTGGCCGCGATTTCGGGAGCGGCCCGCACCCAGGTGGAGAAGTTCGATCGGCTGACTGACGAAATGACTGACCGCACGCGCGCGCAGATCGTCCGGCTGGATGAAGTGCTGGCCCGCGCGATCACGACGGTGGAGACCACGGGCGAAAAGATCGAGCAGAGCCTGGCCACACCCGTCCGCGAGGTGGCGGCAGTGGTGGCCGGGATCAAGACCGCGCTGGCCGTGCTGGGCGAGCGCCGCCGCGAAGCCCGCGCCCGGCCAGACACTCTGCCCGAAGCGCTGGCTGACGAAGAGCTCTTCATCTAACACGCTGACCGAAATTCCTTCCTTTTTTCGGTCGGCAAAGAAAAATCTATTCTCTGTGTCCAAGGCGGCGGTGGTCATTTTCGCGCGGGCTCCGCGGCTGGGCCGCGTGAAGACCCGGCTGGTGCCGCCCCTCACTGCCGGGCAAGCGTTGGAGTTGCACGTTGCCTGCCTGCAATCTACCGTACGCTTCGTAGGTTCCTTGCCCCGCCATGTCGCTCAGTTTCTCTACCTGAGCGAGCGGATCAACCCGCAGCAGCTTAGACAACTCCGGCTGCCGATGCGGATTTCTGTGCGCTGGCAGCGCGGGCGCGATTTGGGCGCGCGCTTGGAGAGGATGTTCCGCGAATTGTTTGCGAAAGGCTACCAGCGCGTCGCAGTCATCGGGAGCGACAGCCCGACTTTGCCGCGCGCGCGGCTATTGCAGGCGCTGCGCGTGTTGCGCCACATTCCTGTCGTCATCGGACCCACAGAAGACGGCGGCTATTACCTGCTGGGTTGCCGGAAGGTTGAGATTGGGAGAACGATGCGGTTGCCGGATATTTTTGACGGCATCGCTTGGGGAACGAGCAAGGCCTATGCGCAGACGGTGGCGCGGCTGCGGCGGGAGCGGGTGGCGTTTGGCGTTCTGCCGCGCTGGTATGATGTGGACCGCCCCGCCGACTTGAAACGTCTCCAGCAACAAGTAGCTCGTTCGAGCCAAGCGTATCTCCCAGCATTGAGCACTTGGTTCGAAACTAGCGACGCAGGAGCGCCCCGGTCATGAGCACAGCCAGCGTGTAGTAGAAACCCACCCGAAACACTGCAACGACAAACGACAGCGATACTTCGGTGAGTTCCTTTCGTTCTTTGTCACGGCGAACGAAAACCCAAAGAGACACAAGATTCACTAAGAGGATTCCCAAGCCAACAAGCGCGATTACAGCCACGTCTGCGGTCAGCCACCGGACGAAGGCTCCCATCAGCGGAGCGAGCCAGAACACAATTCCCAAGAGCCAAATCCTCTTGCCGACTCTTTCCAAGGCAGGCACCCAGTCGCACTCTTCAACACCCTGAGAGGAAACAGTGCGCCGGAGGAAGCGAAACCGCAAACCAACCCGGCTCTGGAGGCCAGCCGCAAGCGCCTGCCACTTGCGGTAGTTGAGCCCTCGGTCAGTCTTCCAGAGGATTTCTTCTTGCCCCGCCGGATCTCGCAGAACAAGAAAGTCACCTGCATAATGCCCGTGTGCTGTTTGGCGGATGACGAATAACTGGGAATCCGGCCGGATTACAGCCCTTGTTAGTTGCTCGCCCCATAGCTTTTGGCTGTACCAAGATGGAAGCAGCGCAATCTGTTTGCCATCCGGCGAAACCTCTATCCAGCTCGACGAAGCCTTGTTACTGAGAAACAAGAGGACAGCAAGAGCCAAGAAAACTGCCATGGCTTCAATCTTAGGAACACCTGGGGTGCCGAAGTAGACGACAACGAGAAGCAGAAGAACTACTGTGAGCCACCGTGGCCAGCGATCGCCGACACAGAAGCGATACGCACTGGACAGCACTGCAACACCCAACAAGTGTGTTACTTCAGCCAGCCGCCGCCGAGGACGAGTTCGTCCTGATAGAAGACGGCGGCCTGGCCGGGGGTGAGGGCGCGCTGGGGCTGGTCGAAAACCAGGCGCACCTGCGAGCCACCATTCAGCGGATGAATCGTAGCCGGCGCCGGGGTGTGCTTGTGGCGCACCTTGACGAACGCGCGCACGGGCGCGGACGGCGGCGCGATGCAGACCCAGTTGACTTCGCCCACTTCTGCCGTTCGGCGGTAGAGCTCGTGTGCTTCGCCCACAATGACGCGATTGCGCGCGCGGTCGAGCGCGACGACGTAGAGCGGCTGGCCGGTGGCGATGCCGAGGCCGCGGCGCTGGCCGATGGTGAATTGGTGCAAGCCGGCGTGGGTGCCGAGGACGCGCCCGTCGGTAGTGACAACCTCGCCCGCGGCGGCAGGCAGCTCCCTTCCCTGCTCAGCCAAGTAGGCTTCGAGGAAGCGGACGTAGTTGCCCGAGGGCACGAAACAGATTTCCTGGCTCTCGGGCTTGTCGGCTACGGGCAGGCGGCGCGCCCGCGCGAGGTCTCGCACCTCGTTCTTGGTGTAGTCGCCGAGCGGGAAAACCGTCGCCGCCAGTTGCTCCTGGGTGAGGCCGAAGAGGAAGTAGGACTGGTCCTTGGTTTCGTCCCGCGCGCGCCAAAGCTCATAGCGGCCGGTGGCCGGGTTGAAACGAATGCGGGCGTAGTGGCCGGTGGCCAAGCGTTCGGCGCCGAGCTGGCGGGCGGTGGTGAGCAGGTGGTCGAACTTGACGAAGTTGTTGCAGAGCGTGCAGGGAATGGGCGTTTCGCCGGCCAGGTAACTCCCGACGAACCGCCGCACCACCGTTTCCTCAAACTTCTGCTCGAAGTTAACGACGTAGAAGGGGAAGCCGAGGAAGGCGGCGACGCGGCGGGCGTCGTAGGCATCGTCAAGCGAGCAGCAGCGGCCCGCGTGGACAACATCGAATGCTCGGGTTGGGGTGTCACGTTGAGCGGAGCGAAGCATCTCAGCGTTGGGATTCTTCGCTTCGCTCAGCATGACAGGTAGGGTGCCAGCCGCCGAGCTGCGTGTGGGGTTTTGCAGGCGGCGCTGGTCCCAGAGCTGCATAGTCAGGCCGATGACCGGCGCGCCGGACTCCGCCAGCAGCGCCGCAGCGGTCGAGGAGTCCACGCCGCCGCTCATCGCCACGACAATCGGCTTGTGTCTGTTGCCAATCACGATCAATAGCCTCAGAGCCTAAAGGCCTAACTTTCTAGCGAGCATTCATCTCAACCCTGAAGGATTGACCCGCCTTGCCTCACTTTCTCAAGGGCTCAAGCATCCCTCTTGCTGATTCCTTCGGCACGACTCACGTCGTGCCCTCCCATAATCAAAGTCATTGCGAGATGGTTGTGGTGGCAGGTTTATAGAGGGGAGAGAGTTCACGCAGGTGCTCGACCACACCGGGAAGGATTTCGGAGGCGTACTCGATGTCTTCGCGAGTGGTGCCGCGTCCCAGGCTGAAGCGCAGGCTGGCGCGGGCGCGCTCAGGCGGCAGGCCGATGGCGGTAAGGACGTGGGACGGTTCGACCGCACCGGAGGAGCAGGCAGCACCGGTCGAGCAGGCTACCCCCTTGAGGTCAAGCGCAATCACCAGCGCTTCGCCCTCGACGTAGTCGAAATGAATGTTGGTGGTGTTGGGGACGCGGCGGGCCGGGTCACCGTTGACGGCACAGGCGGGAACGCGCGCGAGGATGCGGGCTTCCAGCTCATCCCGCAGCGAGCTGATGCGGCGGGCTTCCTCTTCCAGATGTGCGCGGGCCAACTCAGCGGCCGCGCCCAGGCCGACGATGCCGGCGACGTTTTCCGTGCCTGGCCGGCGGTCGCGCTCGTGATGGCCGCCGAAGAGCAGCGGGCGCAGACGCGTGCCGCGGCGAACGTAGAGCGCGCCGACGCCCTTGGGGCCGTAGATCTTGTGCGCGGAGAGCGAAAGCAAGTCCACGCCGAGTGCGCGGACGTCAACGGGCAGCTTCCCCACCGACTGCACGGCGTCGGTGTGGAAGGGAATATGGCGTTCGCGGGCGAGGCGGGCGATTTCGGCGATGGGTTGGACGGTGCCGAGCTCGTTGTTGGCGTGCATGATGGTGATGAGAACGGTATCGGGCGTGATGGCGCGCTCGACGTCCCCGGGGTTGACGCCGCCGGCCGAGTCGACGGGAAGATAGGTGACGGCGACGCCTGCGGCTTCGAGCGCCTGGCAGGTGTTGAGCACGGCGTGGTGCTCGATCTGGGAGGTGATGATGTGCTTGCGGGCGCGGTCGCTTGCGGCCACGACGCCTTGAATGGCCAGGTTGTCGGCTTCGGTGCCGCCGCTGGTGAAGACGATTTCCTTCTCGTGCGCGCCGATAAAGCTGGCCACTTGCGCGCGGGCGCGCTCGACGGCGGCGCGGGCGCGCTGGCCGAAGCTGTGGATGGAGCTGGCGTTGCCGAATTCGTCGGCGAGAAACGGCAGCATCGCCTCGCGCACTTCCGGGGCGAGCGGCGTAGTTGCGTTGTGGTCGAGATAGACGCGGTGGAGCGGCATGGAACCAACACTCCTCCACGCAGGATAATGGACAGGTCGGGTGCTGTCAAACCAAGGGCGACAGGCCAGAGGCCTGTGCCACCAAAACATGACCGGCGAGACCCCTCGGCCAGGCTCAGGACTAGCCGGTGCCACTCAGGAGGTTCAACAGGCGCGGCTTGACATCGGGGGAGGGTTCCGTTAGTTTGCGAGCAACCTCAGGCAATGGCGCGGCGACCCATCATCACCCTGCTGACCGACTTCGGCAGCGCCGACTACTACGTAGGGGCGATGAAAGGCGTCATCCTCGGCATCAACCCGGACGTGCAGATTGTGGACATCACGCACGAGGTCATCCCGCACGACATTCTGGACGCCGCCTTCACCTTGGCGCAGACCTATCAGACGTATCCCCGGCGCACGATTCACGTGGCGGTGGTGGATCCGGGCGTGGGCAGCGAGCGGCGGCCGATTCTGGCGGCGGGCGACGACCACTACTTCATTGCGCCCGACAATGGTGTCTTGAGCTTCGTCTATGCCCAGCAGGAACGGCTGACGGTGCGGGAGATCAAAGCCGACCACTACTTCCGCGCACCGGTCAGCCAGACCTTCCACGCGCGGGATATTTTTGCGCCGGTGGCGGCCTATCTCTCCAAAGGGCTGGAGCCGTTTCAGCTCGGGGAGGAAATCACCGACTATGTCCGGTTGCAGATACCGAAGCCGCAGGCGGTGAGCGGGAAGTCATTCCGGGGAGTGGTTCTGAAGGTGGACCGCTTTGGCAACGCCATCACCAACCTGGGACGCACCGACGTGCCCGCCCTGTTCGTGGCGCCGACGCCCAAGTTCAAACTGAAGGTCGGCGACCGGGAAATCGCGCGGCTCGTGCGCGCCTACGCGGAGGGCGCGCCGGAGGAAGTGTTTGCCATTCTGGGGTCATCGGGCTACTTGGAGGTCGCCACCAACCGCGGCGGCGCAGCCAGGCTCCTCGGCATCAGCCGCGGCGCCGAAGTCTTCCTGGAACTCGCCTGAAGGGCTTCCCAAAGGTTGAAGTCCTTTCCCATTGGGCACAATGTCGGCACGACTGATCCTTCGGCATTGTCCCCTCGGCTTCGCTTGCAGCGGCTGCAGAGCACCTCTTCCGGACTGCCTGTCAGGCGCTGAACCCGAGGAGCTCCGCTCTCTTGCCAGCAGACTGGCACAGAGCCGAGGACGGAAGGCCGAAGCCTTCCGCTACAAAGGCTAGCGACCAGAGGCTAGAGGGCGGAAGAGGCTGGCTCGCTTTTCTCCTGCGCGGCGCGCAGGCGCTCGATGCGGATTTTGGCGATGCGCCGGCCCTCCACTTCCACCACCGTAAACCGCAGCCCGTCGTAGAGGAAGGATTCCCCGCCGGAGGGAATGAATCCCAGGCGGGCGAGGACGAATCCGCCGACGGTTTCAAAACCTTCCCCGTGAGGCAGGCCGATGTGGTGATCGTGTTCGAGGTCGTGGAGGTTGGTTTTGCCTTCGAGGACGAGCGCAGTTTCGGTGACGAGAGGCCGGGGGAGGGGCATGGCGTGCTCGTCGGCGAGCCGCCCGGTGACTTCGTCCATGATGTCGGCCAGGGTCACGAGTCCCTGCACGCTGCCGTGCTCGTCCACGACCAGCGCCATCTGGGTGCGGCGGCGGCGAAAGTCCTCGAGCAGGTCGCCGAGGGTGCGGGTTTCGGGGACGAAGAGGGCGTCGCGGACGATGCGGCGGAGGTCGAAGTTGCCGCGCAGTGTTGTGGGGTCTGAGTTGTGTTCAGAGGGCGCGAGCGCCTCGAAGAGGTCTTTGGCGTGGAGGATGCCGAAGGCCGCTTCGGGAGTAGTCTCATAGACCGGGTAGCGGTCAAACCGGTAGTGGCGCACGGTCCAGAGGATCTGCTCGAGGCTGGCGGCGACGGGCAGGGCGACCATGTCGCGGCGCGGGGTCATCACCTCGTGGACGTGGACGCGCTTGAGCTCGAGCACGCCTTCGACCATTTCGTTCTCGCGCAGCGAGAGCAGGCCGCGCTCCTGCATCTGGGTGAGGAGCAGGCGAAGCTCGTCGGCCGAATGCACGAGGGCGGAGCCGCCCATCGCCCGATAGTTCATGGCGCGCAGCAGGAGGCGGCTAGAGCGGTCGAGGAGGTCGATGAGGGGCCGGAAGAGGGTCAAGAACCAGCGCATGGGGCGGGCCACGGCCAGCGCCAGTTTCTCGCTGCGCTGCAGGGACATGCTCTTCGGCACCATCTCGCCCAGGACGACGTGCAGGAAGGTGATGGTGAGGAAGGCAACCGTAATCGCGGTGCCGTGGGCCACCACCTCAACGGCACGAATCTCGAGTGCCTCGAGCACGGGTTGAATCATCCGGGCCAGCGTCAGCTCGCCCAGCCAACCCAGCGACAGGCTGGCGATGGTGATGCCGAGCTGGACGCCGTTGAGCACGCGGTCGAGGTCGGCTAACAGCAGCTTGACGACGCGGGCGCGGGGCTCTCCGGCGCGGGTCAGTTGCTCGATGCGGGTGGGGCGGACGGTGACGAGGGAGAATTCGGCGGCGACAAAAAAGCCGTTCAGCGCCACCAAGGCCAGAACGAAGACCAGTTGAATGAGGGTCATCGAGCGTGCCGGAGATTTTCGCCATTCATTCTAGCACAGAGAGGCGGCCAAATTGGTATCACCGCAGAGGCGCCGGGGACGGGGAGAAAGGATAACTTCCGTTGCTGCAAGAAGTTAGAGGAGCCAGACGGGGAGTTCGCCGGGCGAGGCAGGCGGCGGCGTTGTTGCTTTCTTTTCGTGGTCCTCAGCGTCGAATGGAAGTGTAGGGGCAAGGCGCAGGCAATGCCAGACTTGATCGTCGGGATGAGGAAGAACCAGGGTGGCCGGCATCGGCTCTTATCGTAGTCCGGGAACCTTCCGGGCGCCAAGTTCGTATTCCAGAGCAGACCGGGAACGCGGACGAGGGTAGGAAGTGATGGCAAAGAACAACCGCAAGAGCCGCAAGAAAATTTATCTGATTCTGGGAGGCGTCGTGCTCGCGGCCGTTGTGGCGGGGGCGACGCTGCTGCGCTCGAACCACTCGATTGACCCGGCGAAGCTGGTCAAGGTGGAGAAGGGGTCGATTGCGCGGTCGGTGGTGGCGACGGGCAAGGTGGAGCCGCTAGCGAAGGTGGAAATCAAGTCGAAGGCGAGCGGCATCATCAAGCAGCTGCACGTGGACTACGGCGACCGCGTGCGGCGGGGGCAGGTGCTGGCGGAGCTGGACAAGGAAGAGCTGGCGGCCCGCGTGCGGGAGGCGCGCGCGAACCTGCAGGCGGCTGAGGCCAACCTGGAAGCCGCCCGGGCCGCTTACGAGAAGAACAAGATTGAAGCCGAAGGGCCGGACGTGCCCTACTTCCAGCGCAATTTCGAACGCGCGCAGCAGATGTTGAAGGATGGATTGATCGCGCACGCGACGCTGGACGAAGCGGAAAAGAACTACCACATGGCGGTGAACCGGCAACTGGCGGCGCAGCGGAACGTGCTGGTGACGAAGGCGGAAGTGGAGCGCGCGGGCGCGCAGGTGGCGCAGGCAAAGGCGGCGCTGGAGCGGGCGGAAGAAGACCTGCGGAACTCGACGATTGTGTCGCCGATGGATGGGATCGTGCTTTCGCGCAACGTCGAGGTGGGTGACGCGGTGAGCTCGATTCTGGTGCTGGGGTCGCAGGCGACGTTGGTCCTGACGCTGGGCGACGTGAGCGAGGTCTACGTGAAGGGCAAGGTGGACGAGGCCGACATCGGCAAGGTCTACCTGGGCCAGCCGGCGCGCATCGTGGTGGAATCGTTCAAGGACAAGAAGTTCACCGGCAAAGTGACCAAAATCTCCCCCATGGGGGTGGAGAAGGACAACGTCACGACCTTTGAAGTGCGGGTGACGATCGAGAACCCGACGGGGGAACTGAAGGCCAACATGACGGCCAACGCCGAGATCATCCTGGAAGAGCGGCACGACGTGCTGCTGATCCCCGAGACGGCGGTGATTTACGACCGGGAGCGGAACACCTTTGTGGAAGTGCCCGCCCCGAAGGCGGAAACCGGCCGGCAGCGGGTGGCCATCAAGGCGGGCATCAGCAACGGCATCAAGACCCAGGTCGAAAGCGGATTGAAGGAAGGAGATCAAGTTATCCTGCAGTAAGGGTGGAAGGATGGGCTCCATGACACTACGGCTCAACGGCAACTTACAAATCGAGAACCTCCGGGGCTACCCCGAACCGGTGGTGCAGGCCCTGCGGCAACTGCTGCGACAGGGCGTGCCAGCAGTTCCCGACCCGAAGCGGGCGGGGTTTTACGAGGTGCGGGCCGAGGGCCATGGCTTCTACTTCCACCTCTGGCATCCGGAAGGCAGCGAGCGCCAGCACTTGTTCCTGCTGGCGCATTGGGCCCCACTCGATAGGGCAGCCGACTAAGCCCCGCCGCCGGCCATTTGTCATTCCGCTCCCCCTTTGGCCTTGCTCAACCCCCAGGCTGGGACCACCCGCCCGTAGCGGAACCCCTCAGGGTTCCACCCGTGGAAGGCTGAAGCCTTCCGCTACCACTGATCAACCGCAGGGTGGAGCACCGGCCAGCCCGTCCCCAGAGCGGGGTTTTTTACTGCTGCTTGATGGCGAGGGCGTCGATCTTGGCGACGCGCTGGCAGTGTTGCTGGGTGGTCTGAACGGCGAGCTTGAGCTCGCCCAGCGCCACCCGTTCGGCGTTGGGGTCGCGCGCCGCGGCCAACTTCTTCGCCGCCGCGGCCAGCCGTCGGGCAGCGGCCTGCAAGTCGTGCAGCGCGGACTCCTCCCACTTCCGGTCCCCCCGGACCCGCCCCCGGGGGAGGTCGGGCGTGCCCGCCGCCTGCTTCGCCGCGGCGTCCCCGTGCCCGAACGCCACCAATACCTCGTCGGCGATCTCAGGGAGGCTCGCGCCGCGCTGCTGCACGATATGAGTTAGCTCGTGCTTGGTGTAGGCGTGGGTGGAGCCCTTGATGTAGTACTTGCCCGTGTGGGCGCCTGCCGAGCCGCTGGAGCTTTGCTGCGGGGTCGCGCTCTGGCGAGTCGACGCGCCGGGGGTCTTGGAGCTGGAGGCTGGCTCGGGCGCCAGCGCCTGGTTCAAGCCGGCCACGGCCGCGTCGAGCTCCTCGAGCTCGCGCGTCATCCGCTCCAGCAGGGCCTGCACCTTCGAGGGGCCGGCCGCTGCCGGCTGCGTTGCGGCCCCACGCTGCGCCGCTCCGATCGCCCCTGGGACGAGCAAGGCCGCCAAGAGTGCGCCTCCCACGTTCAAGCCCATCCTTCTTGCTTTGGATTGGTTCATCTTCGCCTCCACCACGCGACTTAGACTAATCCTAGACTACCACATTGTCTGCCTCTGGCATCCGGGAGGAAGCACCCGCGCGCACCTGTTCCTCTTGGCGCATTGGGCCGCCCTCGACCGCGCCCCTCGCCTGCGCTCGGAACAAGCCGCCGACTAAGCCCTGCAAGAATCCCCACCCTTACAAGACAAAGGGTGGGGCACCCCCCCCGCGGCTCCTGCAGCGGAACGGTATCATCTGCCCGTGTGACAGCAGGAAGAGCTTCGCTGCCGGGGCTGGGCCACCCGCCTTGGACTAGTTTTCGGGGAGCAGGTCACCTTCTTTTTCGCCTTGTGGTCCATCCGTGGCATTATGGCGTCAGAGATTAGGTTTTTCCCAACGCTCTTTGACTTATGGGTTTTGACGCTGTCCGCTGTAATGCTCTTTCTCCTCGGATGGAAAATGCTGCTTGCGGGGAAGGTAAAGAAAGACGGGAAGAGTCGGACTAAGCTACAGGACATGTAGACATAGTCTTCGTAAAACTAGGCTCACAACGAACATCTCGTTTGGGCAACCAAGCACCCTGCCCGTGGAAAGTGCCAGCAAGGAAGTACGGGCGGGTCCCACCACAGTACCTGGCGGGCAAGTTAGTAGGCGGGGCGTTCGAGGCTGACGAGGAACTGAACGGCGACGCCGCGGCGGCCGTCGGGTTGGGACTCGACGCGGACGACGCGGGCGGGGTACTCGCGGTTGATGGCGTCAGGGTCCTGCCAGTAGGGGTAGGTGACGAGCAGGCGCAGGCCCGCGACGTAAGGGTAGCCGGAGAGGAAGTAGAGGCCGCCGCGGGCGACATTGAGGGTGTGAGTGGTTTCCTCGACGGGGCCGGTGCGGAAGCTCGCCCGAACGCGGATGGGAAGCCGGAGGCGGTTGCGCTGGAAGCTGCGCCGCTCGGGGTGATGCTGTCGCAATCCGGGCAAGATAGGCTGGGCGGGAGCCGGTGCGCCTTTCCCCGTCAGGTAGCTCAACTCCTCGGGGATGTCCCAGGGAACCTGTCCGGACAGGCAGCGGAGGGCTTGGTCAATGAGGGCGTCCACATCGGCGAACTGATCCTCGCTCCAGCGTTCTAGCTCGATGGCGGCGCGGCGGCAGTGGCGGAGAAGCTGGAGGACGTCCTCGAGGGCAAAGCCCTGGTCGGCGGCGACACGGGCCTGCTGGCGCACCAGCTCGTCCATCGGCCCGAAGTTTCCCCGCACCATGGCCTGGGCGCAGGCTTCGTACCAGTCGGCAGCGAGCCGGGCGAGTTCTTCGTAGGGGAGGAGGGCGAACTGGCAGTCGGTGGCGGCGCGCAAGCGTTCCCCGGTCAGGGAGGCGAAGGCTTCGCGGCGCTGGCGGTGGCGGGTTTCGGCATCGGTCACCGCGACTTCCCGTCCGATTCCAATGACCACGCGCGCGGGCTGAATGGATGGGGGCCGGAGCGTGCCCGTGCGGCGAAAGTCGGGTGCCATCAGCGTTGCTCCATCGCGGCCAGGGGCCGTGCAGCCACAAGCTGCTGCAGGCGGTTTTCGGCGTCCTCGGTCATGGCCACGAATTCCACGGCCATGCCGATGTGGGGTTCGACGCGGCGGACGATGGCGCGCAGCTCGATGGGCGGGTCGATGCCATCGCCGCAAAGATGCAGGTCGAGCAGCCGGCCAACGGGCAAGGGCCGCTCGTCCTCGATGAAGGCGCCGGTGGTGCTGAGGTCGCGGATGAGGGCGCGCAGGCCGGGGTATTCGACCAGCAGGGCGGAACCCGGGCGAACACGCTGGCGGATGCGGCGCTCGGGTTGGAGGCCGGCGGGGGCGGTTTCGAGCGGTTGGTGGGCCTCGATGGAAGCGGCCAGGCCAAAGCGCCGATCCTGGACATCGCTGCGGAGCGCTTTCCCCTGGCAGTGCAAGGCCAGGGGTGCGGCGGCGGTCAGTTCCGTGGGGAAAACGACATCGAACTCAACCGGCAGGCCGCTGGGCACGGGGGATTCGAGAAAGCAATAGAGGCCGCGCTGGCTGATATCGCGGGTGAGGCCGCGGGTGCGGCGGATGGCGCCGCCCTCGGTGCGCCATTCGATGACGATGGGGACGCCGACACCCAGGCGTTTCTCTCCGCGTTTTTCCCGCTGCGTGTTCGCCTTCATCTGCGCACTGCTCCTCTAGGAGGTACCGAAGCCGGACAGCAGCTCGGCCATCTCGCCATAGGCGCGTTCGACCGCCCGGACGACTTCGGGCAAAAACTGCAGACCCTTGTTGGCACGAATCTGCTGCAAAGCCACATCGAGTTTCTGATGATTGCGGTAGCTGCGCCGCGAGCAGATAGCGTGGAGGGTGTCGGCCGCCGAGATGACGTTGGCTTCCAGCGGCACCACGGTTTCCCCCAGGGGATAGCCGCGGCCGTCGGGCCGCTCGTGATGGCGGAGGCAGATGGAGGCGGCGTCGGCGGAGATGGGAGTCATGATGCGGAAGGAGTGATAGGGATGCTGTTTCATCAAGTCCCATTCTTCCCGGGTGAGCGGGGTGGTCTTGGTGAGGATGGCGTCGGGGATGTAGATCTTGCCGATGTCGTGGAAGAGTCCGGCCAAGCCGACGTCGACGCCGATCACGCGGCCGATTTTTTCGGCAATCTTCTGGACGGACTGGGAATGGGAGGAGGTGTAGCGCTCCTTGGCGTCCAGCGCCAGGGTGAGCGACTCGACCATGCGCAGCAGGCCGCGGTCGGTCTGCAGCTCCTCATAGAGTTCGACGAAGCGCCGCATGGCCCAGTGCAGGAGGTCGTCGAGGCGGACGAAATCCCAGTTCTCGACGGGGCGGATGCGGGCGACGTCGCGAAAGGCGTCAAAGCCGAGCAGGATGTGCCAGGCGCGGAAGCCTTCCTTGCCGCGGTAGAGGGCGGTCTGGTGGATATAGCGTTCGAGGGCGGAGCGGTCGCCGGCCAGGGCTTGGCGCACGGCATCGAGGCAGCGCTCGGCCATGCGCTCGAGCTCGCGGATGTCGCGCAGGGCGTAGGGAGTCTGGCGGAGTTCCTTGAGCCGGGTGGAATAGAGGCTGAGGAACCGTTCCCGTTCGAGATTGGGCTGACCCGCGTCCACGCTGCACCCCGGGGCGATTTCCCGCCCGCCGGTGGCGCTAATCGTGACGCGCCCCTTTGGTTCTTGCCCCCCCAGGAAACCCCGGTCCCGACTGGCATTTCAGTAAGCCACAGCCTGTGGAAAAAAGTCAAGTGAAAATCCGTGCACATCGCCGGCTTGCAGGGGTGGAAGGGTTCAGCTAGGATGGCGCGCGTCGTTCGGATGCAACCCCGATGCCCAAGTGGCTGAAGGCCTGCCTAGCCGCCCTGCTGGTCGTCTTGCTCATCGTTGCGGGTGTGGCCGGCTGGGGGTGGTGGCGGATGCGGCGGGCGCTGCCGCAGTACGAGGGGGAGCGGCGGCTGGCGGGGCTGAAAGCTCCGGTGCGGGTGCTGCGGGATGCGCGGGGCGTCCCGCACGTGTATGCGGAATCGCTCGAAGACCTGCTCTTCGCGCAGGGGTATCTGGTGGCCGAAGAGCGCCTCTGGCAGATGGAGGGGCTGCGGCGGCTGGCACGGGGCGAGCTGGCCGAGGTACTGGGGCGGAGGGCGCTCCAGCTCGATAAGGACCACCGCACGCTGGGGCTGGCCGACGTGGCCGAGCGCGCGGCCGAGCTGCTCGATTCCGAGACGCGGGCGCATCTGGAGGCCTACGCGCGCGGCGTCAATGCCTACATCGAGGGCCACCGCAACCGCCTGCCGCTGGAATTCGCCCTCATCCGGCGCTCGCCTGCCCCCTGGCAGCCGGCCGACACGCTGGTGCTGGGCCTGCTGATGTACCGGCTGCTGAGCACGAGTTGGCCGAGCGACCTGCGGCGGGCAAAGGTGACCGAGAAGCTCGGCCTTGACCTGGCCGGCGACCTCTACGTTTCGCGTTCGTTGCACGACCGTCCGGTGGCCGAGCCGGGACCAGAGCCGCGGCGGCGGGAGCGGCGGCGTATCTATCTGGCCGGCCCCGCCCGTGGCGGGGCAGGTTGCAAGCATGGCTTGAAGGAGCTGGACGCCCTCCTCGCTGGCGAATTTGCCCTTGCAGCCGAGGCCGGTGGTAGCAACAGCTGGGTGGCCGCCGGGACGCGCACGGCGAGCGGCAAGCCGCTGCTGGCGAACGATCCCCACCTGCCGCATCTGTTGCCGTCGGTTTGGTTCGAAATTCATCTGAAGTCGCCGGAATTGAACGTGGCGGGGGCCAGTCTCCCGGGCGTGCCCTTCGTAATCATTGGCCACAACGAGCGCATCGCCTGGGGAATGACCAACCTCTGGCCGGACGTCCAGGACCTCTACCGCGAGCGGTTCCATCCCAACGACCCCAACCGCTACCTGACGCCAACGGGCTGGCAGACCGTGGGCCGGCGGGTGGAGACCATCAAGGTGCGGGGGGAAGCCGACGTCGAACTGGAAGTCCTGCGCACGCGCCACGGCCCCATCGTGCACGACGACGGCGAGGAAAAGCTGGCGCTGCGCTGGCTGGCGCTCGACCCCGAGATGCTGAGCTTCCCCTTCTATGAAATCAACCGGGCGCAAGATTGGAACGAGTTTCGCACCGCGCTCGCGCTCTTCGGCGGGCCGACGCAGAACGTGGTCTATGCGGACGTGGACGGCAACATCGGCTACCTGGGCGCGGGGAAGGTTCCCGTGCGGCGCAAGGGGCGCGGGGAAGTGCCGGTGGCGGGCGAAACCACCGAGTTTGACTGGACGGGAACGATTCCCTTCCCCGAAATGCCGCAGGCGTTCAATCCCCCGATGGGACTGCTGGCCACGGCCAACAACCGCATTGTGCCCGACGACTACCCGCACTACCTCACCGACCGCTGGGACGCCCCCTATCGCGCCGCGCGCATCTACGAGTTGCTCGAAAACCAGACCGGATACAAACCGGAAGATTTTCTGCGCGTGCAGGGCGACATCTTCAGCCCGATGGATTACTTTCTGGCTCAACAATTGGCGGCCGCGGCGGGAGAGGAACCGCAACTGGCAGAGGCGGCGAACCTGCTGCGGCGCTGGGACGGGCAGATGCGCGCGGCGGAGGCGGCGCCGCTGGTGACCGATACGGCGCGGCGGGTGCTGCTCGAGCAGTTGCTGCGGCCGCGGCTGGGCGATGACTGGAACGACTACATGTGGCCCTCCCACCCGGTATTCCTGGAGGCGGTGCTGCGGGAGCGGCCGGCACGCTGGCTGCCGGCAGGCTATGCCGATTACGATACCCTCCTGCGGGCAGTGCTGCGGCTGACGGTGGAGGAGTTGCGGCGGGAATTCGGGCCGGGGCCGTTGACGCGTCTGCGCTGGGGACAGCGGCTAGAGGCGCGGTTCACGCATCCGTTGGCGGCGGTGCTTCCGCGGCTGCTAGGACGCTGGCTGAACGCGGGCGGGCCGCAGTCGGGCAGCCGCTACACCGTGCGGCAGATGACGCGGCAGTTGGGGCCGTCGCTGCGGATGGTGATTGACTTGGGGGATTTCGACCGCTCACTGCTCAATATCACGGTCGGGCAGTCGGGCCACGCCTTGAGCCGCCACTATCGCGACCAGTATCGAGCCTGGGAGGCGGTCGAGAGCTTCCCCTTCCCCTTCTCCGACGCCGCCGTCGAGCAAGCCACCCGCTCCCGCCTCCGCCTCCTGCCTCCGCCCTAAGCAGGGTTCCCACTGTTAGGGTAACGCCTAAACCACCATCACTGTGTGGATGCGAGGATTCTGGCTATTATTTGGATGAGACCGTTGGCCGTCTCTCCAGAAATTCTCCTATCTCTTAGGGCCTGAATCTCATTGCTGAGAG
>JBBIPK010000039.1:0-26643 GCA_037442885.1 Acidobacteriota bacterium
GCCGCTGGCGGCGGCAAGGGGGCGGGCATCGGCGCGGCGATCGGGGCCGGCGCCGGCACGGCTATCGCCGCGGCCACCGGCAAGCGCGACATCGTGTATCCTCCGGAAACGGTCATCCTGTTCCGCTTGAGCGAACCACTGACGATTTCCTGATGAGCAAGAAAGAACATTCGACCATGAGGGAAGGCCCATGACGAAAGGTATCCGTTTGGTTGTTTTCTTCGTTGCTGTCTTCGCGGTGGGTTTTGCCGCGGCCTATTGGTGGCAGTCACGCGCGCGGCAAACTGGGACGGAGCCAGCTCCGCAGGTGGCGCAGAGCCAACCCGCACAACCTGCCCTCTCGCCACCGGCTCCGGAGCCGGAGCCCGAGCCAGAACCGTCACCCGCTCCTACACCCCGGCGCACCACGCCGCGTTCGGCTCCCGCCCGGACAACTTCACCTTCAACCCCAGCTCCAACTCCGGCCCCCGCTGAGCCGCCGGCGCCTCAACCCACTTACACACCTCCTCCACCGGCGCCGCGCACCGAACTGGCCCCGGCGGCGCGGGCGCATCAGGTCAGCGTCCCGGAAGGCACCCAGATGCTGCTCGCCCTGAACACGAGCCTGAGCACCAAGACTGCCCAACCTGACGATGCCTTCACCGCCACCGTCAAGCAATCCGTGCGCGTGAACGACATGGTTGCAATCCCTGAGGGCAGCATCGTGCGAGGACGCGTCGCCCACGTCGAGCGTGCCGGCCGCGTCAAGGGCCGCGCCGAACTGGGATTGGAGTTCCTCGAAGTCGCGCTGCCCGATGGCCGCGTCTATGACCTGACCGCCAGCCTGAGCCAACTGGGCGAGGGCGAGAAGGAGACCGTGGGCAAGGAAGGCCAGATTGAAGGCGAGGGCAGCAAGAAGCGCGACGTCACGACGGTCGGCGCCGCAGGCGGCATCGGGGCCATTATCGGCGCGATTGCCGGCGGCAAAAAAGGCGCGGGCGCCGGGGCGGCAACCGGTGCAGGGGCAGGTGCGGCTATCGTCCTGCTCACGCGCGGGAAGGACGTGGAACTAACCGAGGGATCGGAAATCACGATCAAGCTCGATCGCCCGCTCGTGATTACCCGGTAAGGAGAAGCTAGCTCAGCGCGGCCAGCACCTCTGCGGCGTGCTGGCCGGGCTTCACTTTGGGGAAGACCTTTTTCACGGTTCCATCCGGGCCGATCAGCACAGTGCTCCGCACAATTCCCATAAGCTTCTTCCCTAGGAAGCTCTTCTTCTGCCACACGCCGTAAGCTTTCAACACTTTTTTCTCGGGATCGGAGAGCAGGGTGAAGTTCAGCTTGTGCTTTGCCTTGAACTTGGCCTGCGTGGCTGGCGGGTCGGCCGAGCAACCGAGGATGACAGCGTTGCGGGCGTCAAATTTCGCCTTGGCGTCACGAAACTCGTGCGCCTCTACCGTTCAACCCGGCGTCATCGCCTTGGGGAAAAAATAAAGCACCACGTTCTTCCCCTGGAAGTCCGCCAAGCGGACGGTCGTGCCATCGTCCGCGGGCAGGCGGAATGCCGGCGCTTTCTGTCCTTGCTGCAGCACCGCTTCACCTACTCACGTCCGGGGACTTTCTGCACGCCCTTTCGCAGTTCCTCTTTGAGCACATCGACCGCCTTCTCCAGCTGCGCGTCACGTCCTTTGAGGAAGTCCGCCGGGGTATTGTCCACATACACATCGGGGGGCACGCCGTAGTTTTCCAGGTTCTGCCCGCTCACGCTCCACAGTCCCGTGCCGGGCGTGCGGATCATCGAGCCATCCATCAACCGGTAGGAGCCGGTGCCGATGACGGCGCCGTAGGTGGTGACGCCCACCGTCTTGCCGAGCTTGAGGGTGCGGAAGCCATCGGGAAAGACCTCGGCGTCGCTGGTCGAGCGCTCGTTCTGCATCACGACGACGGGGCCGAAATAGCCCTGCACGGGCCGGGTGGCATAGACGGAGTCGCGGAAGCGCGTGTACTGGTACTGCCGCTGCTGCAGGATGCGCAGCAGCTCCTGGTCAATGTTGCCGCCGGGGTTGAAACGCTGGTCAATGATGAGCGCCTTCTTGAAGCGATTCTCGTGCAGGTCGCGCTCGAACTGCCGCAGGGCCGGCTGGTTCATTTGCCGAATGTGGAGGTAGCCGATTTCGCCGTTGGACAGCTTCTCCACCATCTGCCGCCGCTCTTCGACCCATTTCTCATACTGCAGGGTCGCGTAGGCGCCGCCGGATACGGGCACAACCTTGGTCGTCCAAGCGCCCTCCGCGGTGGGCTTGGAGTTCACCGTGAACTCCAGTTTCCGCCCCGGCACGATGGTGTAGTGCTTCCAGTAGTTGTCGCCGGCCTTGAGCGGCGTGCCGTTCACCGCCAAGATCAAGTCGCCGACCTTGATCTTCACATAGTCCTTGTCCGCCGGCCCGTTCTTATACACGTGTGTCACTTTGTACATCCCGGAAGTATCCGGCTCGATTTCAAAGCCGGGGAAGCGCGTCTGGAGCGCGTCGCGGTCGGGCTGGCCGCCGCCGCTAATACCGGTGTGGGAGGCGTTCAGTTCGCCGATCATCTGGCTGACCACATTTTGCAGTTCCTCGCGGTCGCCCACGTCGGCCAGCAGCGGTTCATAGAGAGTCCGCATGCGCGCCCAGTCCACGCCGTGCATCTTCGCGTCGTAGAAGCGGTTCTTCATAATCCGCCAGGCCTCCTGGAACACCTGCTGGCGCTCTTCGCGGTTGTCCACCTCAACCCGCACGGTGAAGTTCACGCGCCGCCGACCGGCTTCACCGGGACGCGCTGCCGCCTCGGCCCCCGCAGGTCCGCCCCCGACGCCCACGGACCAGATGCCGTTGCGTTCCTGGAAGAAGATCGTCCGGCCGTCCTTCGAGAATTGCAGGGAGGAAATCCCGCCCGGACCGAAGAAGGCTGGTGGCCCGTCCCCGTCCTCGGGCGCAGGCTGCGACTGCGTCAGCCGGCGTAGTTGCTCGCCATCGGCCTGAATCGTATAGAGCGACCACACGGTACGTCCCTCGACTTCGCCGACCGTGACAAAGGCATAGCTGCGGCTGTCGGGCGCAGGTGCGGTCGTGGTCACGTTATCGGAAAGCCGCGTGACCTGACGGATGCGCCGCTCGATGCCTTCCCAGTCAATCTTTACCTCCGGTGCTTTCGCCGCTTCGGCGCCGCGTGGGCCGCGTGCCGGGCCCTCGGTCCGCTCCGCGGCCTGTGCTTCCTCTTCGGTGTCGATGTCGCGGCTCATCGGGTCTTTCTCCTCGGCGGCCAGCGACACGCTGAACAACGCCGTGATGTCCTGCCCCTGGGAAGAAGGAGCACCCAGGAAGATGAGCTTCTTGCCGTCGGCGGTCCAGCGGGGGCCAGAGCTGCGGACGAGGCGATCGCCCACGAGCTTACGTTCCACACCGTCGGCCAGCGAGAGAATGTAGATATGCGTGCGCAGCCAGCGATCCGGCTTGCCATAGGCAACCCACTTGCCATCCGGCGACACGTCGGGGGCCTGGATGTTTCCGGCCTCGTTTGTCGCCAGCACCTTCGTCTCCCCGCTCTCCACATTCACGAGGTAGAGTTTGTGATCGGAGGCGGTGTAGACGAGCGACTTGGAATCCGGCAGCCAGTCGATGGCCAGCTTCTCCGTGTCCGCATCGGAGAGCTTCTTGGCCTTCTCGCCCTCGGTGTCGCGCACCCAGACTTCATCCCGGCCCGACTCGTCGCTCACGTAGGCGATCCACTTGCCGTCCGGCGACCACGCGGGGTTCGTATCGCGACGATAGCTCTTAGTGATACGTCCCACATCGCCACGGTCGGTGGCGATGGTGAAGACTTCGCCGCGAATGGAGATGACGGCGCGCTTGGTCGAAGGCGAGAGATGATAGCTGTCGGCTTCACCATTGTAGGTTACGACCTCGAAATTGTTGTCCTTGCTGTCGGAGGCGATGTCGATGGGAACCTCGACCGTTCGGCCCGTTTCCGTGTCGAGCTTCCAGAGGCCGAAGTTCTCCTCGTAGACGATGACCTTGCCGTCGGCCGACATCGCCGGGAAGAAGAGCGAGCCGCTCCGGTGCCGCGTGACCTGCACAGGACGCCCACCGCGCTCGGATATCTTCCAGATGTTGTTCGTCGACTTGAGCACCTCCGTGGTGCCCGCTTTGGCCCCCACTTCACGGTCGGAGACGAAATAAATTTCCCCGTTCCCATACATCGGCCAGAAGTTGTTTGGCTTCTGCTCGTCGGGCAGGTTTTCGTCCAGCAGCTTCTGGAAGCTCTTTCGCTCCACGTCCATCACCCAGAGGTCGGCCGCATAGCTGCCGCGATAATGCTTGCGCCACCAGACCATGGGGTGGCGGTTGAAGGCAAACCGCTTCCCGTCGGGTGAATAGCTCCCCCACCAGCCCCAATCGGTCGGCAAGGCCTGCTCGAGCCCACCGTCAATCGAAACCTCGTAAAGATTGGGGACGCCGGGATAGTTGAGGCCGCGCGCGGAGCTGAAAATTACCCGCTTCGAGTCCCGTGACCACCCCACCACCGTGTCCCCGGCGCTATGGAACGTGAGCTGGCGGGGCTCGCCGCCACTGGCGGGCATCACAAAGACGTCATTGTTCCCGTAGCGTGCGGATGAGAAGGCAATCCATCTTCCGTCGGGCGAGAAGCGCGGCACGATGTCACGAGCCGTGTGCACCGTCAGGCGCCGCGGGTTCGATCCGTCTTCATTCACCACCCAGATGTCGCCCAGATAACTGAAGACAATTTTCCCGTTGTGATAGTGAGGAGTGCGGGGGATTTTGATCTGCTTGGCCCAGGCGCCCGCCCCCAGGAGCAGAATCAGCGAAACCAAAACCAGAATGCGACGAAGCGGCACGGCACCCTCCTGCTCAGAATGGATTGAGACGGGACCGAGAGCCGCGGATTCTACCCCTGAATCCTCTGTGCCTCAAGCGACTCCGGCGGCCTCTCCGACCCTAATTCGATAGACGTAAAAAGTCGCGGCGTTGTTTCGACAAAAAGCCGAACGAAGCGGTCACCGGGAGGAGTGGAGACGGCAGAACTCAAGGATGCGGTTTT
This sequence comes from Acidobacteriota bacterium, assembly GCA_037442885.1. Taxonomy (GTDB): domain Bacteria; phylum Acidobacteriota; class Terriglobia; order Acidiferrales; family 2-02-FULL-67-57; genus JACQTG01. The sequence goes on from JBBIPK010000039.1 coordinate 5,077, forward strand.
CAGCCCAGTAACGGTCTTCGGTGTTGCGGCCTCGGCCGAGGAAGCCCGCGTGTCCCCCGTGCGCCGGAGCCAGCAGCCAGAGCTGCGGATTCGCGGTGAGAGCGGGATGCCGGAACGAGTCGAACGGCACGACAGGGTCGTCCTGTGCTGTAATGATCAGCGTCGGCACCGCAACGCGCGCGACGACCCGCAGCGCGCTCGCGCGGGCATAGTAGTCGGCCGCGTTCTCAAACCGGAAGTGCGGAGCGGTGTAAATTTCGTCAAACTCGCGCACCGTGCGCACGCGGGCCAGCTTGCGGGCATCGTAGAGATGCGGAAACAGCTTCGCCTTGCGCCGCAATCGCGCCTTCAGCCCCCGCACAAACCAGAACTGGTAGAGCGCGTTGGCCGGCCGCTCCAGTGCCGCGGCGCAGCGCGCCAAGTCGAGCGCGGGCGAGACCGCCGCCACGCTCCGGACACCACGCGGCGCCTGCCCGCCCCACTCCCCCGCTTGCTTCAAGACCATGTTCCCGCCCATCGAGAACCCGGCCAGATGGAGCTCACCCAACGGCTCGCCATCCAGCAGGTGCTGAACCACAGCTTCGATGTCACCCGACAGGCCCGAGTGGTAGAGGGTGAGGGACAAGTGCTCGGTTTGGCCGCAGCCGCGGACGTTCATCCGCACCACGTTGAAACCCGCGCGCCAGCCTTTTTCGGCCGTGCCCAGCATGTAGTGCGACTCACTCGAGCCTTCCAGCCCGTGCACGAGCAGGAGCGTCGGACAGGCAGACCGCTCACGCTGCCAGTGACAATCGAGCCGCAGGCGCACACCGGAGGCAATCTCGAGCAAGCGCGGCTCGGCCATGGGCAGCGCGGGGAACCGCCGCGGCCAGAAGGCCGCCGCGATCGTCATCAGGTGCGGATTGCGCAGCAGCGGATGCGGAACGAAGGGCTGTGCGGGCGCGAAAGTCGAAACGGGCCCCGTTGCCGGGCCCGGTGGGGAGCTGGCTGGGGCGCCAGGATTCGAACCTGGACCTTTCGGATTAACAGTCCGACGTGCTACCAGACGCACCCCGCCCCAGTGTCGAATTGATTATATCAGTCCCGATACCAGACCAGCGACGCGATCCACCAGCGCCCGTCTTTTTTGATGAGCGAGAAGAAGGCGCGTCCCTGCCGGATGAATTGCTGGTTGTGGAAGAGCTTCCAGCGGGTGGAATAGAGCGCCGTGTCGCCGTAGACCTCGATGCGCGTGTCCTCGAAGGTCTCGTGCTGCGAATCGAGTGTCCGGGCGGTTTCGGCGATGCTGCGCGCGAGCTCGGCGATGGGATAGAGGTTGACCACACCGTCGCTCCCCGTCCGCACCGCAATCGCCTCCGGCAGGAAGAGCCCGCGCCACGCCTCCATATCCTTGGCCGCATGGAGGCGCAGATAGAGTGCGAACAACTCCTCGATCTCGGCTGGGCTGGTAGCCGCGGACGGCCAGAGGAGTGAGGAGGCAGGCGTCGCGGCCGCCAACGCCACCACACTCAGAAACACAACCGCCGACAGGCGTCGCTTCATCGTGGCCTCCGGGAAGATACGGCTCGCCCGATTACTTGATGCCGAGCAGCTCGACTTCAAAAATCAGTGTCGCGTTGGGCGGGATGACGCCGGGATAGCCGCGTTCGCCGTAGGCAAGCTTGGCCGGGATGATGAGCTTGCGCTTACCGCCCACTTTCATCGTGGCCACGCCCTCGTCCCAGCCGGCAATCACCTGGCCTTTGCCCAGGGCAAACTCGAAGGGCTGGCCGCCGCGCGAGCTGTCGAACTGCTTGCCGTTGGTCAGCCAGCCGGTGTAGTGCACGCGGACGGTCTGGCCGGTTTTCGGCGGCGCGCCCGTGCCGACCACCAGATCCTCGTACTGGAGTCCCGATTCTGTGGTCACAATGTTTTTCTTCTTCTCCGCTGCTTTCTCGGCTGGCTTCGTTTCTTTCTTTTCTTCCTGCGCAAGCGCCCAACCCGTGCTCACGACAAGCGCGGCCACGAGTACCAGCACCGTGAATCGTTTCATCTCTCCTCCTTGACTCGGGGATCTTATCCGAGCAAACGTTTCAGGGTCTCGTTCACCAGCTGCGGGTTGGCCTGGCCGCGGCTGGCCTTCATCACCTGGCCGACAAAGAAGCCGAAGAGCGCTTCCTTGCCTTTCTTATACTGCTCGACCTCCGCGGCGTGCTTTTCCAACACCGCGCGGCACATCGCCTCAATGGCGGCTGCATCGCTGACTTGCTCCATCTTCTCGGAGGCAATCACCTCGCGCGCGCTCTTGCCACTCTCAACCATCTTCGCAAAAACGGTCTTGGCCATCTTGCCGGAGAGCGTGCCGTCGGCGACAAGCTGGAGCAGTTCAGCCAGCGCAGCGGGCTTGACCGGCGATTCAGTGATGTCCTTGCCGGCTTCGTTCAGCCGACCGAGCAGCTCCGTCTGGATCCAATTCGCTGCTGCTTTCGCATCGGGAGAAGCCCGTGCGACTTCCTCAAAGTAATCGGCCAGGGCGCGCGTGGCGGTGAGCACGCCGGCATCGTAGTCGGTGATGCCGAAATCGCGCACAAAGCGCGCTTGCCTGGCAGCGGGCAGCTCGGGCATCTCCGCCCGAATTTTCTGTTGCCACGCTTCCTCAGCCACAATAGGGAGCAGGTCTGGCTCAGGGAAGTAGCGGTAGTCGTGGGCGAACTCTTTCGACCGCATCGGCTCGGTACGCCCTGCTCCCACGTTCCACAGCCGCGTTTCTTGTTCGATCTGCCCGCCGTTTTCGAGCACTGCCACTTGGCGGTCAATCTCATATTCGAGCGCGCGGGCAAGATAGCGGAATGAGTTCAGGTTCTTGACCTCGGTCTTGACGCCGAACTTGTCCGCCCCGCGCCGGCGAACGCTCACATTTGCGTCGCAGCGCAGGCTGCCCTTCTCCATGTCGCAGTCGGAGACATCGACGTACTGGAGGACTTGCTTGAGCCGAGTCAGATAGTCGTAGGCCTCGGCGGGCGCGCGCAGGTCGGGTTCGCTGACGATCTCGATGAGCGGGACCCCGCAGCGGTTGAAGTCGAGGTAAGTTTTCGCGTCGGAATCCGGGAAGCCCTCGTGCAGGGATTTGCCGGCGTCCTCTTCCAGATGCACCCGCGTGATGCCGATGCGCTTGCGTTGGCCGTTGACGTCGATTTCGAGCCAGCCGTGCTCGCTGAGCGGTTCCTCGTATTGAGAAATCTGGTAGCCCTTGGGGAGGTCGGGGTAGAAGTAGTTCTTGCGGGCGAAGCGCGAGCGGGGATTCACGCGGCAGTTGAGCGCCAAGGCCGCCCGGACTGCCAACTCGAGCGCCTGCCGGTTCAGCACCGGCAAGGCGCCGGGCAGTCCCAGGCAGACCGAACAGACGTTGGTATTGGGCGGGTCGCCGAACCGTGTCGAGCAGGCGCAGAAGATTTTCGAAGCGGTCTTGAGTTGGACGTGGACTTCCAGTCCGATGACCGCCTCGTAGTCCTCGCGCCGCGCATCGGCGACCGCGGCAATTTGTTCCCGGGTCAGCTCCATCTCGAACCCGCTATCGGGTGCAAATAAAGGTTCGATTATAGACGAAACGCGGGAGCCGGGCGCGCCGTCAGAATTCAAAACGGGCACCGCCACGCAACGTCAGTTTCAGCGCCGGGAAGCCCAGTGCTTCCATGTAGCGCTGATTGAGCAGGTTCTCGACGACGGCGAAGTACGTGACGCGGCGACCGCCGAGCTGCGGCGGACGGAGATTCACGGCCACGTCCCACCTCTCATAGCCGGGATTGCTCGTCAGGCCCAGGCCGACGAAGTCGCTGTCGGTGCGCCGGCTTACGACCACCAGCGTCGAAGTCAGGTTGAGCCAGCGCCAGTCCCAGAGCGTCGTCCACGAGCCGGTGTGTTTGGGGCGGCGAAAGAGCCGTTGTCCTTCGGCAAACACCGGGTCGAAGTCCGAAATGCTTTCCACGACCTGCGAGTCGAGGAACGTGTAGGCGGCGAGGACGCGCAAGCCGACGAAGGGGACGGCTTCCAGCACCACTTCGGCGCCGCGGGCTTTGGTCTTGCCGATATTCTCGTAGGTGAAGGAGAAAGGGGAGAAGCTCAGAATCTTGAAGGCGATGAGGTCGCGGAAGCGGTTGTCGAACCAGTTGAGTTCGAGCTTGGCACGGTCGCGCGCCAGCCGCTGTTCGAAGCCAAAGTCGAAGCTGCGGACGCGCTCCGGCTCCAGACGACGCGGCACGACGGTTACCGACTCAAACAGTTGCGGTTCCTTCACCCCTAGCCCGAAGTTGAACTTGAGCTTGGTGGCCCCGAACTGCGCTCCTCCCGTGCGCAAGAAGTAGGCAGCCGAAACACGGGGCACGAACTCGGTGCCGAAGCCTTCGTTGCCCTCGATGCGGAAGCCGCCCGCGACGCTGAGGCGACCGAAGAGAGCTTGATGCTGAACGACGGCGCTGCGGACGGTGCGGTCGGCGCGCGGCACCGGCGGAAACACCAAGTCACCGATGCCGACAAATTCGCGTTCCCATTCGAAAGCGAAGACGAAAAGCTGCGTGGGCGAGAAGGCAACGTCGCTCTGGTAATGCAGCCGGGTGCGGCGCGAGTCACTGAGGAAGTCGGAGGGACCAAAAAAGGTTGTGGGATCAATCGAGCGCTGGCGCGAGCGCGCGTAGGCGCCCGTCACCTGCTGTCGCCAGCGGTCTGTCGTCTGGTGGCGGAGGGACAGATTCACAATGCCATCGCGGCTCCGGAAGAACGCGTCCAAATTGGGCTCGAAGAAGGCGGTTTGTCCCGGCGTCCCCGCCGTGCTGAAGTTGCCGCGCGCGATCAGGCGCAACGACGTCCGCTCATCCAGGGTCACACCCACGTTAGTCGAGAGAGTCGTGGTGCGAAACGCGCTGTTGGCCTCGGCGTTGTCGGTGAGGAACCGGGCCGCTGCGGCTGAATAATCAAACCGCCCCAGTTCTCCCGCGATCTGCGCCGCTCCCCTGCGCGCGTCATGCGTCCCGCCTTCGAGGGAGAAAGCGAGGCGCGGGCGTTGCGTTTCTGCCGTTCCCTTCTCGGTGAAGAGCTGAATCGTGCTGCCGAGCGCATCCGAGCCGAAGAGCGCGCTTTGCGGTCCCCGCACAACCTCGATTCGGTTCAAGTTGAGGGGCGTGAGGCTGGCGAAGTTGAAGAAGCCGCCGGGCTCGTTGACCGGCACGCCGTCAACGAAGACGCGGTTGTGGTCGGACTCGCCGCCTCGGGCAAACACCGAAGTAACTGCGCCGGGCGGACCCGACTGCACGATTGCCAATCCCGGCACGGTCCGCAGCAGGTCGGTGGCGATAATGGCTGCGCGGGCGTGGAGGAGTTCGCCCGAGAGCACCGTCACGCTGCTGCCGACCTGGCTGGTCGGCGCCTCGGTGCGTGTGGCCGTCACCACCACGCTTTCGCGCACGGGCGAAACTTCCAGCTGGAGTTCGAGCGCCTCACCGGAGCGCACGCTGCGCGTCGTTCGGACAAAGCCAGTGAGTTCGACTTCCAGGGTGTAGGTTCCTGGGGCCAGACCAGCAAAACGAAACCGCCCCTGCACATCCGTCAGTGTTTCGGCGGCGAGGTGACCTCCCGGCTCCAGCAGGCGAACGGTGGCGCGGGGCAGGGGCGCACCATTGGGGTCAAGGACCGTTCCGGTGAGGAAATCCTGCGCGCTGGCCGGCAGGATGACAAACAAGCAGACAAACGCCAGGGTCAGGCGGGCGAGAGAGGGATAGCTGAATCGTGCCATGGTCTTTTCTCCTTCCTTCGCGAAAGAGGGAAAAGTTGGGGCGGCTGCGACCGGTCTCCTGGCTCGATGGCGGCGGAGGTAGGACGCCTTCCCACCCCGAAGGTTCGGGACAGTGGCTGTGCCAGCGTGTGCATTGCCATCTCACAGTCGCGCGGCGGCTGAGGCTTCTCTTGCCCTGAGCCCGCCTGTGGCGGGACCGCAGGGGACCTCATTCCCGTCATCGCAGTCGCAAACGGTTGACGCATTCGTGAAACCAAAGCGCAGTTGGCTTACCCGCTGGGTGGGCCACCTCCTTCGGCCGAGTCAACGCGCAGAACCACGCGCGGCCGGCCGGTTTCGGGATGGATGAAGACATCGAGTTCAGTCTGGAACACCCGCTCGAGCAACTCGCGGTCGAAGACTTCAGCGGGAGTTCCCTCGCGCACGACCTGGCCCCGGGAGAGCAGGAGTGCCTGGTCGGCAAACTCGGCCGCCAGGTTCAGCTCGTGGGTAACGAGCAGAACGGCATAGCCCTGCTCGCGCGCCAAGTCCCGCACGAGCCGCAACAGATCCACCTGATGCGCAATGTCGAGATGGAGCGTGGGTTCATCGAGCAGCAGCAGGTCGGCTTCCTGCGCCAGCGCCCGCGCCAGAATCACCCGCTGCCGCTCGCCGCCGGAGAGCTCCTGCACCAGCCGGTCGGTGAGGTGCTGGGTGCGCGTGAATTCCATAACGCGCTCGGCAATGCGCAAGTCCTCGCTTGTCTCAAACTGGAGCCGCCGCAGGTAGGCGTGGCGTCCCTGGAGGACGAACGGGAGCACACGGATGGGAAACAGCAACGGGCTTTCCTGCTGGACGACAGCGATGCGGCGGGCGCGCTCGCGGAGGCTGAGACTCGTGATGGGCTGGCTATCGAGCAACACCGTCCCGCTCTCTGAGCGGAGGCTGCCGCTGGCGAGCTTCAGCACAGTGGACTTGCCCGAGGCATTGGGCCCGATCAGAGCCACCACCTGGCCGGGCCGGACGCTCAGCGCCACGGGGCTCAGGCGAAATCCACTCTGCGGATAGGCGATGCTGGCACGGCGCAGTTCCAGCCGCGCTCCACCCCGAAGCGAAGCGCGCGGACTCATGGTGAGCCCCCATCCCTACGCGGCCGGCGGAGCAGATAGATGAAAACCGGCGCGCCCACCACCGCCGTCACCGCGCCCACGGGCAATTCGCTGGGCGCAATGATGACGCGGGCGAGCGTGTCGGCCAGTAGAAGCACGCCCGCCCCGGTCAGCGCCGTGGCAGGAATGAGCAAGCGGTAGTCGCCGCCGAAGAGCAACCGCACCAGATGCGGCACGAGCAAACCGACGTAACCAATGGCCCCGCTCACCGAAACCGCCAAGGCGGTCGCGAGCGAGGCAGCCAGATAGACGATGAGTTTGGTTCTCCGCACGTTGACGCCCAGGCTGGCGGCTTCCGGTTCGCCCGCCAACAGCAGGTTGAGGTCACCAGCCACGAGAAAGATGACGGCGATGACGACCACGGTCAGAAGTGCCAGCCAGGTCAGGCCGACCGGAGAGGGATTGCTGAGGTCACCCATCAGCCAGTAAGCGGCCCCGCGCAGGTCGCGGCCGGAAAGGAAGTTCATCAGAAAGATGATGACAGCAGAGAGAAAAGAGGCGGTGATGATGCCGGCAAGCAGGAGCGTGTAGGGGGCAATCTGGCCACCCTGACGTCCCAGGAAATAGACGACTGCAATGGTTGCCGCCGCCCCGAGGAAGGCCGCGATGGGGGTGGCCACGGCGACGCGCTCGGCAAAGGCCAGCGAGAAGATCGCGCCCAGGGCGGCGCCACTGGAAACGCCCAGCACGTAGGGGTCAGCCAGTGGATTGCGGAGCAGAGCCTGGTAGGCGGCGCCGGCAACGCCCAGCGCAGCACCGACCAGCAAGGCCAGGCCGATCCGCGGCAGCCGAATCTCAAAGAGAATCAGTTGATCCTGCGCTGAGAGCGCAGTGGCGGAGCCCGCCAGCGCGCGGAGAATCCTGTCTACCGGGATACCGACCGCGCCCACCGACAATGCCAAGAGACTCAAGACCAGCAGCACGCCGAGTAGCAACCCACAGATCTTGAGCACACGCGCCGAGGTCAGGACCGAATCCGTCACTGCAGAAAAACCTCCGGGTGCAAGGCGCGGGCCAACTGCTCGATGGCATCCACGATTCGGGGCCCGGGGCGAAGCATAGCTTCGTCGAGGGTAATCAGCCGGTTCGGCTGCAAGGCGCGCAACGAACCCCAAGCAGGATCGCTTCGCAACATCTCAAGGCGCCGCTCCAGGGCAGGCGAGTGCGTCAGGATCAGGTAGTCGGGATCCTGCCGCAGCACTTCCTCCAGGCTGAGCCGCGGCCAGTCTTCGGGCCGGCTGGCGGTGACGGATTCAGCGCCGGCGCGCGCCAGGGCATCGTGGACAAACGTTTGGCGGCCCACGCTCATCAGAGGCTCCAGCCAGAGCACAAAGAGAACGCGTGGGCGCGGTCGTCCCGTGAGCCGCACTGCGACGCCAGCGAGACGATTCCGCAGGCCCGACTCGAGCTTGTCCGCCGCATCGGGCACAGCCAGCAGGTCGCCCAAGGTGCGAATGGAGAGCAGAACATCCTCCACCGAGCGCGGATTCAAGCCATAGAGCGGAATCCCCAGCCGCTCGATCGCCGCAACCGTTTCGCGGCGGTTGCCGGCGGTCGTGGCCAGGACGAGATCGGGCTTTACGGCGGCGATTTTCTCCAGGCTGGGGTTGATGACTTCGCCGACGCTGGTTTTTGATTTCGCTGCGGGCGGGTAATCACAGAACTGGGTGACGCCGACGAGGCGGGAGTCCACTCCCAAGGCGAAAAGCATCTCGGTGATGCTGGGGGCGAGGGACACGATGCGCTCAATGCGGTCGGGCAGGATGACGCGCCGGCCGACTTCGTCGAAGCGCTGGCGCATCTGCTGCCCGTGCGCGGGCGCGGCAAGCAGAGCCAAGGCCAAGCCAAGCCCTGCCAGATTCACGCTAGGTGTCTTGCGGCGGCTCATCGGCCTCCCAAAACAAGAACGCCCCATCTCCGCGGGGAGCCTGGGGCGAAACGAAAGAAGCGCCACACTCTCTCACGCGGAGAGCGCCTCCCTGCCACGGGCAGGTCGGACGATTCGGCTCAGGCAGGTCTCCTGACTGACGGCTCCGAGCGACTCGGAATCCGGCCTCCTGTGTCCGTTCGGACGCCCTTCCCATCCCGAAGCGTCGGGACAGTGGGCCCTGCCTGCGGCAGGCAGGCCTTGCGGTTCAGGAGGCCGAGCCGATCACAGTGGCGCGACCGTGGCGGATTCGCACCGCCTTCCCTGTTCGCCCCCTACGGGGGACCTGAGCCGCGCGCGCCTCCGTCGAAGGGGCACGCGTTCCTGCAAGCACGCTGGAGTCTACGCCCCAGCTAAAGACGTGTCAATCGTCTCTGCGGAATCCTGTTTGACTCCGCTTGTGTCCCGCCGGTAGGATGGCGAGCGATCCGCAGGCAAGGGGGCAGAAGCTCACATGCGTCGCCATGACCGGATTTCGTTACTCCTACTGCTCGGCACGGCACTGGCGGGCTCCGAGGGCGCGGCACAGGCACCGTCGGCGCGAGCCGGGGAAGTGACGGCGCTGCTGCCTGTGGCATCGGTGCACCGCGGGGGCGCTGCGCCGGCGCCGGTGGCCGTGGGCGCGGAAGTGCTGTGGCAGGATTTGCTCGAAACGCAGCCACGGGCACGCGCGCGCGTGGCGTTGCTGGATGGCTCCATCCTCAACCTCGGCTCCAGCGCCAAGATAATGGTCGTCCGCCACGATATGCAGAGCGAGCAGACGGAACTCGAACTGAGTCTGGGAAAAGTGCGTGCCCAGGTGCGGAAGCTGACGCAGCCTAGCTCCTCCTTTGTGCTCCGGACGAACACCGCGGTCGTAGGCGTGATCGGAACCCATGTCTACGCGGACGCGCAGGCCGATGCCACCACTGTGATCAATCTGGATACCGGCAGCAGCCGTGTCCGCTCAAGTGAGGCGGCGATCACAGAGGAGCAGGTCCTTGAACCTTTCGAGGCGACCATCGTCGCCCGGGGCCAGGCGCCCACGCCCAAGCGTCGGGCCACCATCGAAGAAATTCTCGGGGCGATCCTGGAAACTCTCCCCGGCCTGACGCTGCCGCTCGGCCCGGGAACGTTGCGCGCGGGCAGTTGCACGCAACTGGTGGCGGGCGAGCGCTTGGTCGCTACCCGCCAGCCGTTCCTCGAACTGAAACCCGGAGCCTGCGGGGGTGGAACCTCCGCACAAGTTTGCGTCCCGGAGGGGGCTGCGCCTGGGCTCTACGAGTTTGCCTTGCCGACCGCGGCGGGCGAACGGCTCTCGGCCTTCCTTGTGCGCCCCGCGGAACCGCCCCATGATCTGAGCGGAGCGCGCCTCTACTTTGCCCCGGAAGCTCCCCCCGGCTCGGTGCACTATGCCCGGCTGCTCGACGACCAGAGCCATCCTCTGGAAGGCATTCCCGTGCGCATCAAAGGCCCAGACGAGGAAAAGGTCGTCCACACGGATGCAAGCGGCGGATTCGCCGTGCCGGTGCCGGAGAGTGGCGCGGTGGAGATTGATGTCGAGACATCGGTCGGAGCTTCCCTAACTGGAACTGGTCCGGCACCTGCACCTATCAAGGGGCGAATCCAGGCCGTGCAGCTGCCGGAAGCGCCCCTGGCGGTGCCAGCGAGTGTGCAGCGCGGTAGTGTGGTGAACCTCCCGGGTGAGGTGAGCGATGTCCGCCTGGGGGATCGCAAGACGGCGGTCACGCGCACCGTGACGCGCGCTGGACGCACGATTTCCACGGTGGCGGTGCCGGTGGACTTTCCCGAGGGTCCTGCAGATCTCGTCTGGAAAGACGCCGCCGGACGCGACCTGCAACGCCCGGTACTCGTCTTCGAAATCCTTTCCGGGCGATTGGAAAATCCGGCGCTGGCCAGCGGGATGCAAACGCGCGGCGAATTCCTTCTCTGCGTGGGAGAGGCGCGGAGGAAAAAGGTGCGCGCGCAGATCGTCGCAGCGGGCCCCGTTCGGTTCGTGGGAAAGGGCGCCCGGGGGAAGATGTTCGAACAAGAGCTGGCGGTCGAGCCGGGCGGACAGGTTCGCGTTCCCTTCCAGATACGTGCGGAGAAGGGGGCACCCGGCGCCGGCGTCCCCTTCAGCCTGCGGCTGACGCTGAGGCGCTGACCTTCATGGAACTGTCCCTGAGCGAGCGGCTGGTGTTGCTGCTCGTGCTGGCCGCATCGGCGGGAGTGTTTGCCCGCGCGGTGTGGGTGCGGTGGAGTCTCTTTGCTGCCGCCAAGGCGGACACGCGCTTCCAGTGGCGGAGTTGGCCGCAGCGATTGTGGCGCGTCTTCCGCGAGGTGTTGCTGCAAGAAAAAATCATCCGGGAGCGGCCGGCGGCGGGAATCGCGCACGCCTTCGTCTTCTGGGGCTTTCTGGCGTTTGCCCTCATCTCGCTTGACCACATTGGGCTCGGCTTCGGCCTTGAAGTGCTCAACCGGACGAGCTGGAGCGTGCGGATGTACTTCCTGCTCGTGTCGGTGGTCGCGGTGGCGGTGCTGATTTCGATTGTGGGGTTGCTTCTCCGGCGTTTTCTCGTGCGGCCGCGGGCGCTGGGCGAGGTGTCCTGGGAGTCCGGGCTGATCGGGCTCTTTATCGCCCTGCTCATGGTCACCTACCTGGCGGCGCAGGTGGTTGAACCGGGGACGGAGATGGGCCGGACAATCTGGTGGGCGCACACGCTGGTGCTGGCGGCCTTTCTGCCGCTGATCCCCCACTCGAAACATTTCCACCTCCTGCTGGCACCGTTCGCGATCTTCTGGCAGTCGCGCGAACTGGCGCTGGTTCCGGCGCTTGACTACGAGAAGGAGGAGTTCGGACTGGAGAAGCGCGCGGATGCGACGCGGAAGAACATTCTCGATGCCTTTGCCTGCGTTGAGTGCGGCCGTTGTCAGGAGAACTGTCCCGCGTTCCTCACCGACAAGGTGCTGAACCCGAAGATGATTGTGCTCGACTTCCGACGCCACCTGCTGACACAGGGAGCGAACGAACCAGTCATCAGCGTGAGTATTTCCGAAGAGGCGGTATTCCAGTGCACGACCTGCGGGGCGTGCGAGTACCAGTGCCCGGTGGGGATCGAGCACCTGCCGCTGATCATCGGGTTGCGGCGCGGACATGTGAACACAGGCAAGTACCAGGAAGCCTACACGAACAAGCTTTTTCACAATCTGGAGACGCGGAAGAACCCCTTCGGGCTGGAAGCCTCTGTGCGGGAGGCGTTCCTGCAAAAGGCGCAGCTCCCGCTCTATAACGGAACGCAGGAGTATTGCCTCTGGCTGGGTTGCGTGGGCGCTTATGACCCGCACGGACAGGAAATCATCCAGGCACTAGCGAAAGTGTTGACCGCCGCCCGGGTCTCCTTCGGTGTGCTAGCCAGGGAGGTGTGCACGGGAGATGCGGCGCGCCGGCTGGGGAACGATTATCTGTTTTTGCAACTGGCCGAGCAGAACGTGGAGGCGCTCAAGCAGGCGGGCGCGCGGAAGATCGTCAGCATCTGCCCGCACTGTGTCAAAACGATGACGCAGGATTGGCGCGAGGTGGGCGCTGCCTTCAAAGTTGTGCATCACAGCCAACTGCTCGAGAAAATCGTCCGCCGCTTGCCCGTCCCGCGCGGAAACGGAAGCGTGGCGCTGCACGACCCCTGTTATCTGGCCCGGCATCTGGGGGAAGTGGAAGCGCCGCGGACTGTCGTGCGCGCGCTCGGGAGCGAGCCACACGAGCCGGAGCGCGCCGGCGGGCGCACGTTCTGCTGCGGAGCCGGCGGCGGACTTGTGTTCCTGGGGGAGGAGAAAGGCAAGCGGGTCAACCGCGAGCGGGCAGAAGAACTGGTGGACACGGGCGCGGACACAGTGGCAACCGCGTGCCCCTTCTGCCCGATCATGCTGCGCGATGCGCTCGGGCCAGCCGGCGAGAGCGCGCCGCGCGTGCTCGATGTGGCGGAGCTGCTCGCCGCCGCGCTCGAGCCGAGCGAAGTCAGACCCAGCCCCCCAGACGCGGGCGAAGACGACCTGGAGTCTCGCCTGCTGGAGTTTCTCGCCGCGCATCCGGGTGAGGAATTTCACGCCCTGTATCTGCCCAAGCAAATCGGATTCACGGGCAGGGTGAGCGCGGTTGTGGCGGCGCTGAAGCGGTTGGAGGAAGGAGGCCGCGTGCAGGCGCGGATGGCCGGCGCGGTCCGACTCTACCGTGCCTGAGGCAAGTAGCGGCCTGCGCGGCGAGGCTCAGGAACGGCGCCGCTTGCGCATCACCACTTCGCGGCCGCCGCGGCGATAGCGGACGCGGTCCATCATTTGCCGGATGATGAAGATGCCGCGGCCGTGGGCTTTGTAGATGTTTTCGCCTTCGGTGGGGTCGGGAACTTTCAGCGGGTCAAAGCCAGCGCCACGGTCGCGTACCAGCAGCATCATTCCCTGCGTTTCGCTGCAAAAGCAGCAAACGGTAATGCGCTTGCGCGGGTTGGTGCGGCTGCCGTGAATGACGGCATTGCCGAGAGCTTCCCGCAGGGCGATGTCCACCTTGTGCTCTTCGCCCGCCGCGCACTCCATCGCGCGCACGATTCTCATCGTCTGCGCATGGATGCGCTCGAGACCTTCGACAGTGGCCGCAACCGTGTGCCGGAACCGCACTACCCAGCCGCGCGGTGCGCGCCGGGTGGAACGGGGACGAGGAGCGGCGGGGATGACAACCTCCTTTCCGGCTGTCAGCGGTTCTTCCACTGCGGCTTGCGCTTTTCCTTGATGGCGCGCAAGCCTTCCTGGACGTCTTCGAGTTTGTAGAGTTCGTTGAGGAGAAGGTCATAGGAGTGGCGCAAGGAATCGCGCAGGCTCATTCCCAATCCCTCATAAATCGCCCGCTTGGCGATGGCCAGCACGGGCGCGGAGTGTTCCGTGATCCGCGCCAGCAGCTTCTCCACGGTGGATTCCAGCTCGGCCTCCCGCACAACTTTGTTCACCAAGCCCAGCGTCACCGCCTCCTCCGCGCTCAGCGGCTCGCCCGTCAGCAGCATTTCCATGGCGCGCTTGGGGCCGATGACGTAGGGGAAGACGCTTGTGGCGAAGGGCGGGAACATGCCGAGTTTTTCGATCTCGGGCTGGAGGAAGCGCGCCTTGGGGGTGGCGATGACCATGTCGCCGAAGGCGGCCAATTCGCAGCCGCCGCCCACCGCTTGGCCGTTTACGGCAACGACAATCGGCTTGCCAATCTCAATCGAGGCAGCAAAGACCCGGGCGAAGGCGTCGAGCATTTGAAAGACACGCGCGGCCGTGTACTCGGGGATCTCGACGCCATCGCAGAATGACTTGGAGTCTTTTCCCGCACGAATGAGCACCACCTTCACGTGCGGTTGGTCGTGGAGGCTTTCGAGGGCCAGCGCCATTTCCATCAGCATCTCGGTGTTGAGGGAGTTGTGGGGCGGGCGGTTCAGGGTCAGGCGGGCGGTGCCGTCGCGCAGTTCCCACTGGATGAACTTGAAGTCCATCCGGGTTTTCTTTTCGCCGTACAGTTCATCCGTGCTGACTTCGACCATGACAGGCTCCTTTCAGGGGGTTTCCAGCGCGAGCGCCAGGCCCAGGCCGCCGCTCACGCACAGGGTGGCCAGGCCACGGCGGCCGCCGCGGCGATGCAATTCGTGAACCAGCGTAACGGTGATGCGAGCTCCGCTGCAACCGATGGGGTGGCCGAGGGCGATAGCGCCGCCGTTGACGTTCAATTTTTCGTGCCGGAAGTGAAGTTCGCGGTCGCAGGCCAATACCTGGGCGGCGAAGGCCTCATTCAATTCGATGAGGTCGAAGTCATCGAGTCGCCAGCGGTTGCGCTCGAGTAGTGTGCGGGTGGCGGGGACGGGTGCGATGCCCATGATTCTGGGATCCACGGCGGCGCGCGACCAGTCGAGCAGGCGCGCCAGCGGGCGCAGCTTCCACTCCCGCAGCCGGCGCTCGGAAACCACCAGCAACGCAGCCGCCCCGTCGGTGAGCTGGCTGGCGTTGCCGGCAGTTATGCTTCCCTTCTGGCTAAAGACGGGCGGTAGTTTTGCCATCGCTTCCAGCGAGGCGCCAGCCCGGAAGGTTTCATCGGTGTGAAAGGGCCGCGGGCCGTCTTTGCCGCGCGGGTCGGGCACTTCGACGGGAACGATTTCTTCCTCGAAGCGACCGCTCATCGAGGCCTGCGCGGTGCGGCGATGGCTTTCCAAGGCGTAGCGATCCTGCTCATCGCGGCTGACCTGATATTTTTCGGCCAGGATTTCAGCCGTTTCCCCCATGATCAGCTCGGAGAGAGGATCGAGGAAGCCGTCGCGGTACATGGCGTCGGTGAGCCGCTGGTGGCCCATCTTCATTCCCCAGCGGGCGTTTTCGAGGAGATAGGGGACGCGGCTCATGCTCTCGGTGCCACCCGCCAGAATGCAGTCGGCGCGCCCGAGGGCGATCTCCTGCCAGGCGAGCACAATCGCAAGCATGCCGGAGGCACAGGCCTGATTGACGGTGAAGGCGGGGATGCCGCTGCCTACGAGTTCGCCAAAGGCGCGGTAGGTGATCTGGCGGGCGACGTTGGGCCCGCCGCCGGCCTGGCGCGCGCAGCCGAAGATGACCTGTTCAACCTGGCCGGCTTCGACGGGCGTGTCCCCAGCGGCACGGCTGACGCGCTCCAGCGCCGCACGCGCGACGACCACGCCCAAGTCGGCGGCGGTCAGGTCGCGCAGCGCGCCGCCGAACTTCCCCATCGGCGTCCGCACCGCACTGACAATGTAGGCCGGGGTCATCTGTTGCCCGCAGAATGATACACCACGCAGCAGAGTCTCACCGCGCACAATTGCACGGGCTTGGGGAATCCGCTAAGGTTCGTGGGCGATGAAGGGGCTGACGGACATTGAAGGCATCCTGGTCGGACACGCCGCTGACCGCGAAGGCGTGACGGGCTGCACGGCGATTCTTTTCCCCGAGGGAGCAGTGGCGGGCGTGGACGTGCGCGGGTCGGCGGTGGGCGAGCGCGAATTCGAGGTGCTGCGGCCGGGCCACATCGCTGACCGCATCCACGGAATCGTGCTGGCGGGCGGCAGCGCCTTTGGTCTGGCAGCAGCCGACGGCGTGATGCGGTTTCTGGAAGAAAAAGGCATTGGCTTCGACGTGGGTGTGACGCGGGTGCCGATTGTGCCGACGGCGATTCTCTTCGATCTGGCGCTGGGCGACTCCAGGCGGCGGCCGGATGCGGCGATGGGGTATGCGGCGGCGCAGGCAGCAACAACAGGCAAAGTTGAGGAAGGAAGCGTCGGGGCCGGCACGGGCGCGACAGTGGGAAAACTCTTCGGGCTCAAGCAAGCAGTGAAAGGGGGTACCGGAACCACAACCGTGGAGGTTGCCGGTGGCGTTCTCGTCAGCGCGCTGGCGGTGGTCAACGCCTTCGGGGATGTGCGCGATCCGGCGATCGGTGCCATCATCGCCGGGGCGCGGCGGGCGCCAGAGTCGGCGGAATTTGTGGATACGGCCGCGCAGATGAAAGCTGGCGCGAGCAAGCCGGGCTTCGGGCGGCCTGCCGCGATGCCGAGCACGACGCTGGCGGTGGTGGCAACGAATGCGCGACTCGATCGCGTGCAGGCAACGAAGCTCGCGGCGATGGCGCAGAACGGGCTGGCACGGGCCATCAACCCGGTGCACACGATGTTTGACGGCGATGTGGTGTTCGGTGTCTCGGTGGGGACGAAGGCGGGAGACCTCAACGCGCTGGGGACGGTAGCAGCGGAGGCAGTGGCTGCAGCGATTCTGCGCGCTGTGCGGACAGCGACGTCGCTGGGCGGCATCCCAGCACTGCGCGATCTCAGGAAGTAATCATAAGAAGTTGTCAACTAAGGACGGGAGCACGCAACCTCCAGACGCGACCGGCGAGACGCCCCTCGACTTCGCTCGGGACAGGCCGGTGCCAGCATCCGAATGCTGCAGCGGAAACAGGCTGCGAAGTCAAAGACCCGGGCAGGCTTCGTTGTAGAATAGCCGGCCATGCTGGAACTCGCCTACGTGCGCGAACATCTCGAGCAGGTGGAAGCCAGCCTGCGAGCGCGCGGCTATCGGATGACGCTGGATGAGTTCCGGCAGGTGGACGCGGAGCGGCGACGCGCGCTGACGGAGGTCGAGCGGCTGAAGGCGCAGAAGAACAAGGCCTCGGAGGAGATCGGGCGCCTGAAGCGCGAGGGGCGCGATGCGAGCGCACAAATCAGCCAGATGCAGAGAGTTTCCGAGCAGATCGGCGCGCTCGACGCGAAAGTGACGGCGCTCGATGGGCGGCTGCGCGAGCAGCTGCTCAGCATCCCCAATATTCCGCATCCAAGCGTTCCCGTCGGGGATTCACCGGAAAAAAATCAGGAGATTCGCCGCTGGGGCGAGCCGCGGAAATTTGAGTTTGAGCCGAAGCCGCACTGGGAGCTGGGCGAGGCGCTGAGGATTCTCGACCTGAAGCGTGCGGCGAAGGTGGCTGGCGCGCGGTTTGCGCTCTACTGGAACGTAGGGGCGAAGCTGGAGCGGGCGCTGGCGAATTTCATGCTCGACATTCACACGAAGGAGCACGGCTACACGGAGGTGCTGCCGCCGTTCATCGTGAATTCGGCCGCGCTGGTCGGCACCGGCAATCTGCCGAAATTCGCTGCGGACCTGTTTCAGCTGGCGGGAACCGACTACTGGATGATTCCGACGGCCGAGGTGCCGGTGACGAACATCTACCGGGAGGAGACGCTCGACCCGGAGCAATTGCCCTTGCGGCTGGTGGCCTGGACGCCGTGCTTCCGCTCAGAGGCCGGCAGCTACGGAAAAGAAACGCGCGGCATCGTGCGTCAACATCAATTCCAGAAGGTGGAGCTGGTCAAGTTCACGCGGCCCGAGCAGAGCTATGAGGAGCTGGAAACGCTGACGCGAGACGCGGCGAAGATTCTCGAGCGGCTGGGGCTGCCCTACCGCGTGGTGGTGCTCTGCACGGGCGACATGGGCTTTGCGGCCGCCAAGACCTACGACATCGAAGTGTGGCTGCCCGGCCAGGGAACCTACAAGGAGATTTCCTCCTGCTCGAACTTCGAGGCCTTCCAGGCACGGCGCGCGAGCATCCGCTACCGCCTGCCGGGGAAAACCAAGACCGACTACGTGCACACGCTGAACGGCTCGGGGCTGGCCATCGGGCGCACGTGGATGGCGCTGGTGGAGAACTACCAGCAGCCGGACGGCTCGGTGGTGATTCCCGAGGCGCTGCGCCCCTATCTGGACGGCCTGGAGCGGATTCCGCCGCCCGCCTGACCCCTCAAGACTTTCCGCTCTTGTTGTTCAATCCCGTCAGAACGTAGGGCACCGGTTGGGGCGCGGCGGGTTCGAATTGCACCGTCGTGTGGGTGATATGGAAGCGGTCGGCCAGTACCTGATTGATCTCGGCGAGAATTCTTGCGGTCTCGCGCATCTGGATATCGGCGACGCGCACGTGGCAGGAGAGAGCGTGGTAGGTGGAGCCGAGCGACCAGATGTGGACGTCGTGAATCTCTTCGACTCCGGGCAGGGCGACCAGCGCTTGCACCACCTCCTCCAGCTTCAGACCTTTGGGCAGGCCTTCGAGCAGGATGTTGGCGGTTTCGTGCAGCACGCTCCAGGCGCTCCACAGCACGAGCGCCGCGATGGCGAAGCTGATGAGCGGGTCGATGACGGTCAGCCCCGTGCGGGCGATGAGAAACGCGCCGATGAGGATGCCGAGGTTGGACGTGGCGTCACCGGCATTGTGGATGAGGAGCGCGCGGATGTTGAGGTCGCGGCGGCCGCGCCGGAGCGCCAGGGCGATGCCGGAGTTGACGACGAGGGCCAGCGCCGCGACGACGAGCATAACGTCGGCGCGCACCGGCTCGGGCTCGCGCAGACGCCCGTAGCCTTCCCACAGAATGTAGAGCGCAATCGCGCTCAGCAACAGGGCGTTGACAAAGGCAGCCAGAATGCCGGCGCGATGGTAGCCATAGGTGCGTTTGCGGTCCACCGGCCGCAGTTCGAGCCAGGCGGCAAGCCACGCCAGTCCCATCGCAGGCACGTCGGTGAGGTTATGGACGGCGTCGGAAATAAGAGCCAGGGAGCGCGCGTAGAAACCCGCTGCGAACTCGACGACCACGAAGACAACCGTGACCCAGAGGGACCACTTCAGAACTCTCGTCATCCGTGGCTCGGCGTGAGCGTGCATGGGGAGAAGTGTAGCGACTCGGCAGCGGGAAGCAAGAGTGCGGATGCGCTCAGGGCGCGGGGACGTGCTCGATGGGCGGGGCCCCGGGCGGCGCGGCGCCAACGCCCTTGCGGGCGACTTGCAGGCGCATTAGAGCACGTTCCAGGGCCACCTGGGCACGATTGAGGTCAATCGAGGGATCCTGGACGGCGCGTGCGAGGCGATCCTCGGCGCGCTGCCGCGCGGCCTGGGCGCGGGCGACGTCAATCTCCTCGGCGCGCTCGGCGGTTTCCGCCAACACGATGACGCGATTCGAGAGCACCTCGACGAAGCCCCAGCAGACAGCGAGATAGCCCCAGCGGTTGGCGCGGCGGTAGCTGACCTCCCCCACGCGCAGTTCGCTCAGCAAGGGCGCGTGACCGGGAAGAACGCCCATGTAGCCGTTCTTGCCGGGTATCTGTGCCTCGTGGACTTCTTCGCGCAGCACGAGCCGCTCCGGCGTGACGATTTGCAGCTCGAATGTCTCTGGCAGCAACGACATACTACCTCGCCGTGAGCGGTGACCGGTGGCTGGTGGCCGGTGTTCCGGAGCTCTTGGCCTGCAATGAACGCCGAAGCCCACCCATCAAGCGCGCCACGCTGCCACACTGGTTTTCGAGTGCGTCAAGTTGAGACTTTTCGACATAGCCCGAATCATACGCGAGGAATGCATAATAGCGCGCTTCTTCCAGCGAGCCGTTGGCGATCGCCAAGGACTGCAACAACTCCTTGGTTGTCCTGCGGCCGAAACCCTCGGCAATACTGGCGGGAATCGAAACCGCAGCTCGGCGGAATTGGATGGTGAGGCCGAAGCGCTCCTCGCGGGGGAACTTTCTGGTCAACTCATAAGCCATCCGGACCAACGCGTGCGCCTCCCGCCAGACTTCAAGTTCCTTGAAGCTCCGGATGAGCGACACGACAGTTTCACCGCCCTCTGTTCACGGAACACCGACCACCGGTCACCGAACACTAGACGGAGGCTTGGAGTTTCTCGGCTGCCTCCAAGACTTCTTCAATCGCGCCTTTCATATAGAAGGCCTGCTCGGGAATGTCGTCGTGCTGGCCTTCGACAATCTGCTTGAAGCCCCGGATGGTGTCTTCGACCTTGACGTACTTGCCCGCCAGCCCGGTGAACTGCTCGGCCATGAAGAAGGGCTGGGAGAGGAACTTCTGGATCTTGCGCGCGCGGGCAACAACCAGCTTGTCCTCCTCCGACAATTCCTCAATTCCCAGGATGGCGATGATGTCCTGCAGGTCTTTGTAGCGTTGCAGGATGGCCTTGACTGCGCGCGCCACGTGATAATGCTCCTCGCCCACAATGCGGGGATCCAGAATCCGCGAGTAACTCTGCAGGGGATCCACGGCCGGATAGATGCCCAGTTCGAAAATCTGCCGCGAGAGCACGAGCGTCGCATCCAGGTGGCTGAAGGTTGTCGCCGGGGCCGGGTCGGTGAGGTCGTCGGCGGGCACGTAGATGGCCTGGACGGAGGTAATCGAGCCTTTTTTGGTGGAGGTGATGCGCTCCTCGAGCTCGCCCAACTCGGTCGAGAGGTTGGGCTGGTAGCCGACCGCGGAGGGCATGCGGCCGAGCAGGGCCGAGACCTCCGAGCCCGCCTGCACGAAGCGGAAAATGTTGTCGATGAAGAGCAGCACGTCCAGCCCCTCTTCGTCGCGGAAGTATTCCGCCACCGCCAGGCCCGTCAGGCCCACGCGGAGGCGCGCGCCGGGCGGCTCGGTCATCTGGCCGTAGACGAGCGCCGCCCGCGACTTTTCTGTGTCGCCGGGCTTGATCACGCCCGACTGCTGCATCTCCAGCCACAGGTCGTTGCCTTCGCGCGTCCGCTCGCCCACGCCGGCAAACACCGAGACGCCGCCGTGCTTGAGCGCCACGTTGTGAATCATCTCCATAATCACAACCGTCTTGCCCACCCCCGCGCCCCCGAACATTCCTACCTTGCCGCCGCGCAGGAACGGCTGCAGGAGGTCAATCACCTTCACGCCGGTTTCAAACATCTCCTGCGTAGTGGATTGCTCCTCGAGCGGCGGCGCGGGGCGGTGGATGGGGTAGTACTTGTCGGTCTTGACGGGTCCGAGGTTGTCCACCGGCTCGCCGATGACGTTGATGACGCGGCCGAGCGTGGCGCGGCCGACCGGGACGGTGATGGGCGTGCCGGTGTCATAGACCTTCATTCCGCGCACGATGCCGTCGGTGGGCTTCATCGAAACCGCGCGCACGCGGCCCTCGCCCAGGTGCTGCTGCACCTCGGCCACGACGTCAATCTCGGCGGGAACGTCGAAGCCCTCGCTGGTGATGCGCAGGGCGTTGTAGATGGGCGGCAGCTTTTCTTCTTCAAACTCGACGTCGACGACGGGCCCGATGACCTGCACGACCCGGCCCGTGTTCGTGTTTCCCCCTGCCTTCATTTATTTGCTCCTTGTCCGCGGAGTGGTCTTTCTTCCCCACAGCGACCGGTGGCCGGCGACCAGCGACCGGCGACCAGCGACC
>JBBIPK010000039.1:26743-28963 GCA_037442885.1 Acidobacteriota bacterium
GCGGGTCGCTGGCCACGGGTCGCTAGAGGGCGGCGGCGCCGCTGACCACCTCGATGATCTCGCGGGTAATCTGCGCCTGGCGAATCTTGTTCATCTCCAGGGTCAGCTGATCAATCATCTCGGTGGCGTTGTTGGTGGCGGCATCCATCGCCGTCATGCGGGCGGCTTGTTCGGCGGCGGCCGACTCGAGCAGCGCCCGGAACACTTGCACCTCGATGTGGCGCGGCAGGAGCACGCCAAAGAGTTCCGCCGGCGGCTGCTCGTAAATGTAGTCCACCGGGACGCCTGCCACCTCCGTTCGCGGCTCGCCGTGTTCGACGGTGGTGACGGGCTCGGCTCCGCGCACAACGGTCCCAGCCGAGGCCGGCAGGATGCCTTCCAGCGGCAGGAGCTTCTCGACAATCAGCCGCTGCGCCAGGATGCTCTTGAACTCGTTGTAGATGAGGTAAACCGCATCCACCTCCGCCTGCGCGTAGAGCTCGCTGATGCGGGTCGCGATCTCGCGGGCATGGTTGTATTCGACGCGCCGCAGGAACAGACCGATCCATTCCGCCCGCACGCTGCGTTTGCGGCGGCGGTAGAAGTCCCGCGCTTTCTTGCCCGCGGCGAAGAGCAGCGGCTCGTGCCGGTCGGCGTGCTGGGCGAGGAAGGTCTGGGCGGTGCGCAGCACGTTGGTATTGAAGGGGCCGCAGAGGCCCTTGTCGCCGCTGATGATGAGCACGAGCAGGCGCTCCTCGGGGCGGCGCTGGAGCAGCGGGTGGGCGCGGACCTCCGCGCGCTGGGCGAGGCTGCGCAGCACCTCCAGCATCAACCGGGCATAGGGGCGCGCCGAGAAGATGCGGTCTTGGGCGCGGCGAAGCTTGGCCGCGGCCACCAGCTTCATCGCCCGCGTGATCTTCTGCGTGTTCCGCACGGAGCGGATGCGGCGGCGGTAGTCAATCAGGGTGGGCATGGTCAGTTATTCGTTCGAGTGACTCGTAGCCAGTGGCCGGTGGCCGGTGACCAGTGACCGGCGGCCCGTGAACAACGCGGATCGAGCGTCGAGGCTCCCGCCTCGGCGAATTGAACCCCCAGGCTGGAAGGCACGGTTCCCGATGCACGATGCACGTTTCAGGAGGCGGCGCGGGCGGAGCGGTCGGCGATGAATTTCTCCTTGAACTCTTTCATCGCCTGGTGCAGCTCGCCGCGGATTTCATCGTCCAGGGCTTTGCGCTCGCGGATTCGCTTCAGCAACCCGCTGTAGCCCGTCTCCAAGAATTCGTAGAGAGCTTTCTCAAACGCGCGGCACTCGCTCACCGGCAAGTCATCCACGTAGCCGTTGGTGCCGGCGAAGATGACGCAAATCTGCTTCTCCACCGGCAGGGGGAGGAATTGATCCTGCTTGAGCAGCTCGGTGAGGCGTTCGCCGCGGGCAAGTTGCGCCTGGGTGGCCTTGTCGAGCTCGGAGCCGAACTGGGCGAAGGCCGCCAACTCGCGGTACTGAGCCAGCTCCAGCTTCATCATCCCGGCAACCTGGCGCATGGCTTTGATCTGGGCGTTTCCGCCCACGCGGGAAACCGATAAGCCCACGTTGATGGCGGGGCGGATGCCCGCATGGAAAAGATCGGATTCCAGATAAATCTGGCCGTCGGTGATGGAGATGACGTTGGTGGGGATGTAGGCGGAGATGTCGCCGGCCTGGGTTTCGATGACGGGGATGGCAGTGAGGGAGCCGCCGCCGTGGGGGTCGTCGTACTTGGCCGCGCGCTCGAGCAGGCGCGAGTGGAGGTAGAAGACGTCGCCCGGAAACGCCTCGCGGCCGGGCGGGCGCCGGAGCAGCAGGGAGATTTCGCGATAGGCGGCGGCGTGTTTGGAGAGGTCGTCGTAGAAGCAGACGGCGTGCTGGCCGAGGTCGCGGAAGTATTCTCCGATGGCGCAGCCGGCGTAGGGGGCGATGTACTGCATGGTGGCGGGCTCGGAGGCCGAAGCCGTGACCACGATGGTGTAGTCGAGTGCGCCGTAGTCTTCCAGGATTTTGACCACCTGGGCGATGGTGGAGCGTTTCTGGCCGATGGCGACGTAGATGCAGATGACGTCGCCGCCGCGCTGGTTCAGGATGGTGTCGAGGATGATGGCGGTCTTGCCGGTTTGGCGGTCGCCGATGATGAGTTCGCGCTGGCCGCGGCCGATGGGGATCATGGCGTCGATCGCCTTGATGCCGGTTTGCAGCGGCTCGCGCAC
>JBBIPK010000040.1:0-28847 GCA_037442885.1 Acidobacteriota bacterium
GAGCCTGCCCCGAGCGGCTTGACCCTGCTTGCCAGCCGTGCTAGCGTGGCGCGCATCCCGAGCGTTCGGGACAGCGCAACAGGGATAATCTTCACACCGGGCGGAGCCGCATGGCCTACGAAGCCCTGGGAATGATCGAGACCCGCGGGCTGGTGGCCTCGATTGAGGCTGCCGACGCGATGGTGAAGGCCGCCAACGTGGTTCTGATTGGCAAGGAATACATCGGAGCGGGCTACGTGACGGTGCTGGTGCGGGGCGACGTGGGCGCGGTGAAGGCAGCTACCGATGCGGGCGCCGCTGCCGCCCGCCGCGTGGGCGAGCTCGTAAGCGTGCACGTGATTCCGCGGCCCCACCCCGATGTGGAAAGGATTCTCCCCGGAGGCGGACTGACTCCGGCCGCGCGCAAGGGTGACTGATAATTTGTCGGCTCCGACGAGAGCCTTCTGTCCGCTGGGCAGACGGGGCGGCTCTCTCCCGGAGCCGATCTTTCTTGGAGCAGATAAGCGATGAGTGTGCAGGACGCTGACCTGTTGTCGTTGCAGGAAGTGCGCCATCTGATCAGCCGCGCCGTGGAAGCGCAGCAGAAATTCGCCACCTTCTCGCAGGCGCAGGTGGATGCCGTCGTGGACGCTGTGGCGGAGGCCGCTACCGCGGCGGCCGAAGAGCTGGCGCGCCTGGCGGTGGAGGAAACCGGCTTCGGCAACGCCCGGGACAAGAAGACCAAGAATCTGTTCTGCTCGCAAGACGTGGCTCGCGCCATTCGCGGCATCAAAACCGTCGGCATCCTGCGCGAGGACAAAGAGAACAAAGTCCTGGAAGTGGCCGAGCCGGTGGGAATCGTGGCCGCCATTATCCCTTCGACCAACCCGACTTCCACCGCCATCTACAAGACCCTGATCGCCCTGAAAGGACGCAATGCCGTCATCCTCAGCCCGCATCCGTCCGCCAAACGCTGCATCTGCGCCACCTCCGACATCCTCAACCGCGCTGCGCTCAAAGTCGGCGCCCCGGAGGGCATTATCGGTTGCATGACGCAAATCACCATGCCGGCGACGCAGGAGTTGATGCGCGACCGCCGTGTCGGCGTCATCTTGGCCACCGGTGGCACGGGTCTCGTGCGGGCAGCCTATAGTTCGGGCAAACCGGCGTTCGGCGTGGGTCCGGGCAATGTCCCGGCCTTCATCGAGCGCACCGCCAATGTCGAGAAGGCCGTCGCTGATGTCATCACGGGCAAGTGCTTCGACAACGGTACGATCTGCTCCGCCGAGCAGGCCATCATCGCCGAAGAACCGGTGCGCGAGGCGGTCTTGGGCGAGTTGCGGGCGCAGGGAGCCTACTTTCTGAGTCCGCAGGAGGTTGACGTTGTCGGCAAGCTCGTCATCCGCTCGGACACCTTCACGGTAAACCCACGGGTGGTGGGCCGTCCGGCGACTGTGATTGCCGACTTAGCGGGAATCCGCGTGCCGCCCACGACGCGCGTCCTGGTCGCGCCCCTGACCGGCGTGGGCAAGGAGCACCCGCTCTCGGCCGAAAAGCTCTCGCCTATTCTGGCTTTCTACTCGGTACCCAACTGGCAGGAAGCGGCGAAGCTGATGACGGAAATTCTCCGCTTCGGCGGGCTCGGGCACACGGCGGTGATTCACTCGAACAATGACGCGGTAATCCGCGAAGTAGGCCAGCGGATTCCCGCCTACCGCGTGGTGGTCAACTCCGCCGCACCGCACGGCTCCATCGGCTACTCCACGCGCCTGTTCCCGGCGATGACGCTGGGCTGCGGTGCCGTGGGCGGCAACATTACCTCCGACAATATTTCGCCCTTGCACCTCATCAACATCAAGCGGATCGCATGGGAAACGCGCCCGGTCGAGCACACGACCGATCGCGTGCCTGCCGCGGCTATAACGCAAGCTCTTCCCACCCCTGCGCTGCCTGCCGGCGTCCTGCCATCGCGGGATGTCATCGCGCGCGTCATCGAACGCTACCTCGGCGCGAAGGGTGTTCCCGCCTCCCAGCCGACTGTTCCGGCGGCTGCGCCCTCCCCGCCCGCCCCCGCACCCACGCCCGTCGCGGAGTTTGTAAGTGAAAGCGACGTGCAGGCTGCCCTCAAGCGACAAGAAAAGATCTGGATTTCCCCGCGCACCATCCTCACCCCTTCCGCGCGGGATTTGGGGTACGCCCGCGACGTTTTTGTCGAAGCCAGCTCCCGCTCCCCACTGCCTTCCTCCCCGGGCGACTAGCGCGTCGGTTGCGCTGCCTCTCCCCCCCGCCTATACTCCCCGTTGAGGGTGCAGTATGCGGCGGGCCACGCTCGAGAAACTCCGTCGCCTCACGCTTGCTCTGGCGGTAA
This sequence comes from Acidobacteriota bacterium, assembly GCA_037442885.1. GTDB lineage: Bacteria > Acidobacteriota > Terriglobia > Acidiferrales > 2-02-FULL-67-57 > JACQTG01. The sequence continues at coordinate 2,348 of JBBIPK010000040.1, forward strand.
CCGTGGTCGTGGCCAGCGCGGCCACCTACGCAGTTCGCTCCTGGCGAGCCCGGCAGTTGCGCAGGGCGGTGCCGGCGGTGGCGAGCGACGTCGAGCAACAGGCGCAGGGATTCACGCTCTCGCGCTCGGAGGCCGGCCGGACTCTCTTTGTCATCCAAGCTTCCCGCACCATTGAACGCGGCGGGCGTCAGACCCAGCTCGAAGGCGTTTCCGTGGTGGTGCACGGTCGTGAAGGGAATCGCGCCGACGAGATTCATACCGGTCGTTGCGCCTATGACGCTTCGGGCCCGGGTTCCATCTATTGTCCCGATCCGGTGACGCTCAAACTCGGCGCCAGCGGCGCGCAGAGCGGAGGTGCCCCCGGAGAGAGCCACCGGCTTCGGCTGGAGACGGTCGGGGTGCGCTTTGACCAGAAAAGCGGTGTGGCGCGGACAGGCGAGCGCGTGCAGTTCTGGTTTCCTGAGGGTGAGGGCGAAGCCGTGGGCTTGCGCTACCAGCCCGCGCAGCCCGCGCTCGTTCTGGAGCGAGCCGTCGAAATCGTCCTGCGAACCGGGCCCAATCGTGCGGCCCACGTGCGGGGCCGGCGCGCGGAATTCGACAGCCGTCTGCGGCGTTTCTCCCTGCAAGCACCGCTTGAACTGCGGGCGGATGGACAACGGCTGCAGGCAGACGAGCTAGCCTTGTACTTGGATTCTGCGTATCGGTTGGAACGTCTGGAAGCTCGAGGGCGGGTCCTGGCTCAAACCGAGAAAAAGGCGGGAAGTGAGCGGGCCGGATGGCAGCTCCGCGCCGAGCAGGCAGCAGCCGAGTTTTCCCCAGGTCGAGACCCCGAGCGGATTATTCTGACCCGTCAGGTGCACTGGGAATCGGAAGGAGAGAGGCAGGACGTTGTCCGCTGTCAGCGAGCCGAGATTCACTTTGACCCTGCGACTCACCAGGTGAAACGCGTGACGGCGCAAGAGGACGCCTACCTGCGTTCTGCTCAGGGAGGCGAAGTCCGCGAGTTGGCCGCGGAGAGAATGGAGTTAGGGATGCGTCCCGACGGCCATGCCGAGCGCCTGCAGACACACGCCCGGGGCGTTCTGTCCTTGAGGCGCGCTGGAGGAACCCGGCAGCAGATCGAAGCGGATCAGATTGAGCTGCATTTTGCTGAAGAAGGCCGGCTGCAGGGCCTCGCCGCCGAGGGTGGCGTCGAGGTGAGTTGGCACGCGCCGGGCGAGCCACCCCGGCGCAGCCAGAGCGCGGAGTTGCGGGGCGAATTCGACGCACGCAGTGAATTGGCTTGGATCGAGCAGTGGGGCGGCTTTCGCTATCAGGATGCAGAAGGCGAAGCCACAGCCGGGCGAGCCCGCTACGATGCCGCCCGCTCTGCGTTCGTTCTGACTGAAAACCCGGTGCTCTGGGATGAAACCTTGCGGCTCAGCGCGCAGCGCGTGGAGTTGGGTCAGCGAGAGGCGCGGCTCATGGCCAGTGGCGCGGTGCGGGCGACCTATGCAGGCAGCGCCGCCAGCCAATTCTTCGGCTCGGGTCTACCCGTCCACATCGCCGCCGAGCACGTGGAAGGTGAGCGGGGGAGGGAAGCGGAGACAGATTGGGTGCGCTACTCGGGGCATGCGCGGCTCTGGCAGGGCGGGAACCGCTTGGCGGCTGCCGCCATCGAAATCAGCAAGAGTCGAAGGCAGCTGACCGCGAGCGGCGACGTCTCCAGTCTATTCGTGGAAAACCGTGCCCCATCGGCCACGTCCGCCGCCCGCCTCACGCGCATCACCAGCCAGCGGTTGGAATACTTCGAAGCGGAACGGCGGGCCCTCTACGAAGGAACCGCGCGGGCAGAAGGTTCGTTCGGGATTCTGTACGCAGACCGACTGGAAGTATTCCTGGCTACGAGTGAAACGGCCGACGGGCGGAGGATCCAACGTGTCCGGGGCAGCGGCCACGTCGTCATCGAGAATTCATCCCGCCGGGCCGAGTCCGAAGAAGCCGAATACATCGCGGCCACAGAAACGCTTGTTCTCTGGGGCGGTGCTCCCCAGCTTTCCGATGCCGAACACAATGTCGTTCGCGGCACGCGATTGACTTTCAACTTAGCCGACGATAAGATTACCGTCGAGTCGGGGACGGGTTCACGGACGGTTACGCGTCGGTTGTGGTCACAGTAACCCATGCTCAAGCTGACCGGCATCGAGCTGAACAAATCTTTCCGCGGACGCCACGTCGTTGACGACGTCAACTTCGAAATCGGGCAAGGCGAAGTCGTAGGCCTCCTGGGTCCGAACGGCGCGGGCAAAACCACCACCTTCCACCTCATCGTCGGGCTGCTCAGCCCGGATTCCGGGCGCGTGTATCTCGATGGGAAGGACCTCACGCCCCTGCCCATGTATCTGCGCGCCCGCTACGGCGTCGGCTACCTCCCGCAGGAACCCTCGGTGTTCCGCAAGCTCACCGTGGAGGAGAACCTCCTGGCGGTGCTGGAGACGCAGCCACTTTCGCCCGCAGCCCGGCGCGAGCGCGCGGAAGAACTCCTCAATATCATGGGACTGGCGCATCTGCGCGCGAATCGCGCCTACCTACTGTCCGGCGGCGAGCGCCGCCGCGTGGAGATTGCCCGCGCACTCGTGATCTCCCCTTCCTTCATTCTCCTGGACGAACCCTTTTCTGGCATTGATCCGATTACGGTGCTCGACATTCAGAAGATCGTGCGTGACCTGCGCGACCGCAACATCGGCGTCCTCATCACCGACCACAATGTCCGCGAAACCCTGCGCGTCACCGACCGCGCCTACATCATCCACAACGGCAAGATTCTCCACAGCGGCACGCCGGAATCCCTCAGCAACGACCCCGAAGTGCGCCGCATCTACCTCGGCGACCACTTCCAGTTGAATTAGCGAGGCTGCCGATGAGCTCGTGGAACCCGCGATTGGAGCTCAAGGTCGCCCAGAAGCAGATCCTCACTCCTGGCCTTGTCCAAATGGTCAGCCTGCTGCAGCTGAACAAGCTGGAGCTGAAGGAGATGATCCAGCAAGAGTTGATGCAGAACCCGATGCTGGAAGAGGTAACCGAGGACGGGCCTCCGCGCGAAGAAGACGTTGCTGCTGAGGCCGAAGAGCGCAGCGAAACCGAATCTTCGGTGGATGAGATCGCCGATCCGTTCAGCGAGTTCGACGTCCACGCCCTCTTTGAAGAGTACGCGGACGCGACCGAGCGCAATCAGGAGGAAGAGCCCGCCGAACGTCCGACCTTTGAAAACTTCCTCTCCCGTCCCAGCACCCTCGTGGATCACCTGGATTGGCAACTGGGCCTGAGCCTGGCGGAGGAGCCGATCAAGGAGGCGGCGCGCTCCATCATCGGCAATCTGAACGAGGACGGCTACCTCACCGCAACGCTGGAAGAGATCGCCGCCACCGGCGGTCACGAACTCTCCCAGGTGGAGCAGGCGTTGAAAGTCGTGCAAGAGTTCGATCCGTTGGGCGTGGCGGCGCGCGATGTGCGGGAATGCCTGCTCCTCCAACTGCTGACCCTGGCACCCGAAAACAGCCTGGCGCAGCAGATCGTCCGCGACTACTTGCCCGAGGTCCAGAACCGGCAGTACCGCGAGATTGCGCGGCTGCTGAATCGCCCGCTCCCCGCGGTGCTGGCCGCAATCGAAGTCATCAAGCGGCTGGACCCGCGCCCGGGCCAGCGCTACAACCAGGTGCAGCCCCGGCTCATCGAGCCCGACGTCGCGTTCGTGAAGGTCGGAGAGGGATACCAGATCATCATGAACGAGGACGACGTGCCGCAGTTGCGCTTGAGCTCCATTTACCGGCGCCTGCTCGACCGCCGCGCGGCCACCAAGGAAGTCCGCCATTATGTGCGCGAGCGCTTCACCGCCGCCATGCAATTGCTGAAGAACATCGAGCAGCGCAAGCACACGATTCGCCAGGTGTGCGAAATCGTCGTGGCTCGCCAGCGGGACTTTCTGGATCGCGGCCCGGATGCGCTGAAGCCCCTCATGATCAAGGACGTGGCGGAAGAAGTGGGCGTCCATCCTTCGACGGTGAGCCGCGCGGTCGCCAACAAGTACGCCCTTACACCACAAGGAGTCTGTCCGCTGCGCTTCTTCTTCTCGGAGGCGGTCAGCGGGCCGCAGGGTGCTGACACCTCCTTGCTGGCCCTGAAGCGGCGCGTGCGGAAGATGATCGAAGAAGAGGATTCCGCCCATCCGCTCACGGACGAGCAGATTGCCAAGCGCCTGAGCGAGGAGGGAATCCAGGTCACCCGGCGCACGGTCGCGAAATACCGCGAAGACATGCGCATCCCCAGCACCCACCAGCGCCGCGTGAAGGCCTAAGCCACCGCCGCGGCATGAGCCCTCGAGACAGGCAGGGCAGAAAATCCAGTAGGAAAATGCCCGGGCGCCCTCCGCTCGTCATCGTCACGGGCCTGAGCGGGGCGGGCAAGGGCTCGGTGTTGAAGGCCTTCGAAGACCTCGGGTACTACTGCGTGGACAATCTGCCCGTCGAGCTGATTCCCACTTTTGCCGACCTGTACGTGAAGGCAGGCAGCGAAGTGCAGCGCGCCGTCTTGGTGGTGGACATCCGCGGAGGGCGTGCCTTGGCCCGGTTTCCACGCTTCTATCAGCAACTGCGACGCGAAGTGCCGACCTTGTTGGTGTTTGTCGAGGCCAGTGAAGACGCGCTCCTGCGGCGCTTCAGCGAAACCCGCCGGCCGCATCCGCTGGGGCTGAATCTCCCCTTGCGCGAGGAAATTCGGCGGGAACGCCGGCTCATGCAACCGATTCGTGCGCTGGCGGACGTGTGGATGGACACGAGCCGGTTCACCCCCCACGACCTGCGGCGGTTTGTCTCCGAGCGGTTCGCGAAGACCGAGGGCGGCCATCCCTTGCTGATTTCACTCGTGAGCTTCGGCTATCGCTTCGGCATCCCGGCCGACGCCGACCTGGTTTTCGATGTCCGCTTTCTCCCTAACCCCAATTTCGTGCCCCGGCTGAAGCGCCTGTCCGGGCGCGACCGGCGCGTGGGTGAGTACGTTTTTTCCTTTCCCCAGACCCGGGAATTTCTTCGCCGCCTGCAGGCTCTTCTGCGCTACTTGATTCCGCACTACCTGCGGGAAGGGAAAAGCTACCTGACGCTGGCATTGGGCTGCACCGGGGGCCAGCACCGTTCCGTGGCGCTGGCGGAACGGCTGGCGAAGGCGTTGGGGGAGACGGGCCTTCCCGTGCGCGTGCTTCATCGCGATCTGCCCCAATCCCGGCTGGCGGGTTGACGCTCGTGAAGCTGCCCGCGTATCGTACGTACTCTAGACCGGCGAACCACGCCGCCGACTGAGGCAAGAATGAGAAACCTGCACGACCTGCTGGCCTATGCACGCCCGCACACCGGCTGGCTCCTGTTGGGCGCAGCCCTGATGGCGGTTGTGGGTGTGTTCGAAGGCGCCACGGTGCTGCTGATTCGGTCAGTCGTACAGTTCGTGCTGGACCCCACCGCGACTGCAGCCCAGATTGTTTTTGTCGAACTGCCCTATCTGGCCCATCCCATTCGCTTGAACGATTGGATACCGCTGCCGGTGCAGTCGGCGGCGTTGCTGGTGGCGCTGGCCCTGATCGGGGTCTTCCTCCTCAAGGCTGCCAGTGAGTATGCGGGAGAATACGTGGTGCAGCGTTCCGGCCTGCGCGCGGTTACCGCGCTGCGGGAGAGGGTCTATGAGCATCTGCTGCGCCAGTCGCTGAGCTTCTTTCATCGCCATGCTACCGGGCGGCTGACTTCGAACGTCATCAACGATATCGAGCGCATTCAGCATGCGGTCTCCCATTGGCTGGCCGACTTCTTTCGGCAGAGTTTCACCTTTGTCGTCCTGCTCACTGTCTGCTTCCTCATCAACTGGAAACTGACACTAGCCTGTGTGGCTGCTGTTCCCCTGCTCATCGTCCCGGTGGCCCGACTGGGCCGGCGCATCCGCCGGCTGAGCCGCACCAGCCAGGAACAGGTGGGCGATCTGAGTCAAATCCTGCAGGAAACGTTCAGTGGCGTGCGGATTGTGCAGGGTTTTGGGATGGAGGAGTTTGAGACCGGCAAATTCCGGCACGCAGCCCGGCGCTTGCTCGAGACAAACCTGCGGTGGGTACGGACATCCATCCTGACCTCGCCCGTTATGGAAGTGCTGGGCGCGGCCGTGATTGCGGTTCTCCTCTGGTATGCGCGCGCCCAGATCGCCCAGGGGATGATGACGCGGGAGATGTTCTTTCCCTTCGTGGTTGCGCTGGTGCGGCTCTACGAGCCGGTCAAGCGCCTGACCAACATCTACGCCCTGTTCCAACAGGCGCTGGGAGCCTCCGAGCGCGTGTTCGAACTCCTGCAGCAGCAGGAAACAGTCGCCGAGCAGCCGGGAGCCCGTCCCTTGCAGCCCCTGCGCGAGCGGATCGAGTTCCACGGTGTTCAGTTTGCCTACGACGGGAACGCCCTGCTGCTGAAGGGGATTGACTTGACGGTGCCGGCCGGCGCGGTGGTGGCGATTGTGGGTTCGAGTGGCGCGGGCAAGACGACTCTGGTCAACCTTCTGCCGCGCTTCTTCGATGTGACGGCGGGACGCATCCTGATCGACGGAGTGGACATCCGCGAGGTGACCCTGGCGTCGTTGCGGGGACAAATCGGCATCGTGACCCAGGAGACGATCCTCTTCAACGACACGGTTTGGAATAACCTCTGCTACGGGCGCCAGCAAATGCCCCGCGATCGCGTCTTGGCGGCGGCCCGCGCCGCGCTGGCACACGAGTTCATTGAGCGGCTGCCGCAGGGCTATGACACGGTAATCGGGGAGCGCGGCACGCGACTTTCCGGTGGGCAGCGGCAACGACTGGCCATCGCCCGGGCGCTGCTCAAGGATGCACCCATTCTGATTCTCGATGAGGCGACCTCCGAGCTCGATACCGAGTCGGAGCGCTTCGTGCAACGGGCGCTTGAGAATCTCCTACAGGGCCGAACGACCTTTGTGATTGCCCATCGGCTCTCGACCGTGCGCCGCGCAGACCAGATTGTGGTTCTGGAAGACGGCATCATCCGCGAAGCGGGAACGCATCGCGAGCTGCTCGGCCGCGGCGGAGCCTACCGGCGCCTCTACGAGACTCAGTTCATGGAAACCGACACACCGGAGAGTGTGCAAGTGCGGGAGCCAGCCTAGAGCCATGCTGCGCAGCATGACAGGATTTTCGCAGGTACAGTACGAGGAGCCTCCGCTGGTCGTACGCGTCACGCTGCGCGCCTTGAATCATCGCTTTCTCGACCTGCACGTGCGGCTGGCGCCGGAGCTAGAGAGCTTGGAGCCGCGCATCCGGAATCAAGTGCGCGCAGTGCTGCGTCGCGGCCACGTGGATGTGAATCTCCAGGTGGAATCGAGCGCGAAGCCCGCGTTGCGGGTTGATCGCGAGTATGTGCGCAGCTATGTGGAGCTGTTCCATGCGCTGCGCCAGGAACACGGGTTGACGGCTGAGCCCGACCTGATGGCCATCCTGCGGATGCCCGGGGTAGTGCAGAGCGGTGAGGGCGCGGCCGGGTTGGGTGCGGATTCACAGCTGGCACGCATCACCGAGCAGGCTCTCAGTCGCGCGCTGGAAGAGCTGGAGCGCATGCGTCGGGCGGAGGGCGCTGTCTTGGAGGAAGAGCTACGCACCCGTGCGCGTCGGATCCAAGAGCTTGTCAATCAGGTCGCCCAAGCCAGCACGGGTGTCCAGCAAATTGTGTTCGCGCGGCTGCGAGAAAAACTGCAGGAGTTGCTGGGCCAGGTGCCTCTCGATGAGGCCCGGGTGGCGCAGGAAGCCGCCTACCTGGCCGAGCGCAGCGACGTAAGCGAGGAGGTGGCACGTCTGCGGAGCCACCTGGAGCAGTTTCTGGTTCTGCTCGGCAGCGACGCCGAAGTGGGAAAACGGCTGGATTTCCTGCTCCAGGAAATGAGTCGCGAAACCAACACCTTGCTCTCTAAGTCCCCGGCCTTTGATGCCGGCGGGATGGAAGTGACGCGGGCGGGGTTGGCGATCAAGGCCGAGATTGAGCGCTTGCGCGAGCAGGTGCAGAACGTGGAGTGAGTCGTGGCGCGGACGCCCATCCTGTTTGTAATCTCCGGGCCTTCGGGGTCAGGAAAGACCACGTTGGTGCGGCACATCCTGGCAGCCATCCCGGATACGGTTTTCTCTGTCTCCTTTACCACCCGCGCGCCACGGCCGGGCGAGCAAGACGGTCGGGAGTACCACTTCGTGTCTCGGGCGGTCTTTGAGCGCATGAGCGCAAGGCAGGAGTTTCTCGAACACGCCTGCGTGTTCGACGACTACTATGGCACCCACCGGCGCTTCCTGGAACAGGCAGTGCGCGAGGGAAAAGACTTGATCCTCGACATTGACGTGCAGGGAGCCGCCCAGGTGAGGGCGCACCAGAAGAACGTCGTGTTTGTCTTTGTTCTTCCCCCCTCCTGCGAAGATCTCAAACAGCGGCTGCGGGCGCGCGGCTTGGACGCGGCCGCCGTGATCGAGCGCCGGCTGGAATTCGCCCGGCGGGAGATCGAACGGATTGAGGACTATGAATATGTAGTCGTCAACCACGACCGCGAGCAGGCCTGCCTCGATATTGAAGCTATCATCGAGGTTGAGCGGAGCGCCCGCGGTCTTGCCCCGGCCTCCGCCGCCAGCCGGCAGCGGGCGGCTGCCAGTCGCCGGGGCCAGCAAGGCGAGAAGATTTCTGCTATCCTAGAGAGCTTTCGGGTACCGACGCCATGATTCCTGTCGACAACATCGAGAACAAGTTCAGCTTCGTCTTGGCTGCGGCCAAGCGCGCACGGCAACTGCAATCGGGCGCCAAGCCTCTGGTCGCGTCCCAGGCGCGCAAGCCCACCTATGTCGCCGTGGAGGAAATCTTGCGGGAAGCAGTGAAGTATGAGCTCCCGTCGCTTGAAGACGAAGAAGAGGAAGGCGAGCCGAAGAAGGGCAAGCGCAGCAAGTAAGCGGGGCCCCCGATGAAAGTCGCACTCGGTGTCACCGGCTGCATCGCAGCCTACAAAGCCGCCGAGCTCGTCCGCCGCCTCCAACAAGAAGGTATCGAAGTCCGGGTCATCATGACCCGGCACGCGCAGGAGTTTGTGACTCCCCTGACCTTCGCCGCCCTGAGCGGGCAGAAGGTCATCACGGAAATGTTCGGCGGGGCAGGCAGGGAGCCGGCCAACATCGAGAGTGCCATCGAGCACATCGCGGTCGCCACCGAGATTGATGCGCTGGTGATTGCGCCCGCGACGGCCGACATTCTCGGCAAGCTCGCCCATGGAATTGCCGATGACTTCCTCACCACCCTCTATCTGGCTACGAAGGCGCCGGTGGTAATCGCGCCTGCCATGAACGTCCAGATGTGGGAGCATCCCACGGTGCAGGACAACGTCGCCCGGCTGCGCGAGCGCGGCGTGACCGTGGTCGAGCCGGATGCCGGCTATCTGGCCTGCGGGATGACCGGCCCGGGACGGCTGGCGGCAGAAGAGACGATCCTTGCCGCGGTTCTTCAGGTACTGGGCGTCAAGCGCGATCTGGTCGGAGAAATGATTCTGGTGACCGCAGGCCCGACGTGTGAAGACATCGACCCGATCCGCTACGTCACCAACCGCTCCTCCGGACGGATGGGCTATGCCGTGGCGGAGGCCGCTGCGCGGCGGGGCGCGCAGGTGGTTCTGGTCAGCGGGCCCACGGCCCTGAAACCGCCCGCGGGAGTTGAGTTTGTTTCGGTCCGTACAACAGACGAGATGCGGGCGGCGGTGGAGGCGCGTGCGCCGCGAGCCAGTATCGTCGTGGGCGCGGCGGCGGTAGCCGACTTCCGCCCGAAGAAGCTGTCGGCGCAGAAAATCCGCAGAGGGGACGGAGAATGGGAGCTGGTCTTGGAACCCACCACGGACATCCTCAAGGGGCTGGGGGAGGCGAGGAACCATCGCCTCCTGGTCGGCTTTGCCGCCGAGACCCAAGATGCGGTTAAGAATGCCCGCATCAAACTGCGGGAGAAGAAGCTCGATATCGTGGTGGCGAATGACGTCACCCAGGCGGGCGCAGGCTTCGACGTTGACACCAACATCGTGACGATCGTTACGCGCGACGACCAAACCATTGAGCTCCCCAAGATGAGCAAGCTGGCGGTGGCGCATCGCGTGCTGGATGAAGTCCAGCGGTTGCGCGCCGCCCGGGGCGCGTCCTGATGGAGGAGGAGCAGCTCGCTCGCCTGCGGGCGTGGCTTGCCTACTACGAGGAACTTGGCCTGAGCCCGTTCTTTCGTGACCGCCCGCTCACAAGCGAATCCCCGAGCCAGCCTGCAGAGTCCGTTGTTCCCTCGCCAACCCTGGGACAAGAGCCCCCACCACTCTCCGCGACCCTGCGGAGCACAGCTTCGGGTACGCCGGCCACACTGGCCCTCTTTGGCGAGGCCCCGGGACGAATTCCGGGAGACACGCTGGAAGCCGTCCGCGCCGACATCGGTGACTGCCGGCGATGCAAACTCTGGCCGCACCGTACCCACATTGTGTTTGGGACAGGGAATCCGAGTGCTGACCTGGTCTTCGTGGGCGAAGCGCCGGGCGAGGAAGAAGACCGGCAGGCACTTCCTTTCGTTGGTCGCGCAGGGCAGTTGCTGACTCACTGGATCGAATCGCTCGGCCTGCGGCGGAGCGACGTCTACATCTGCAACGTCATCAAGTGCCGCCCCCCCGGCAACCGCTCGCCCGAGCGGGACGAGATCGAGACCTGCTCGCAATTCTTGTTTCGTCAACTGGACGTGATGCAACCGAAGCTCATCTGCTGTCTGGGCAGCGTGGCCCTGCAGACGCTGCTGGGGAAAAGTGTTTCCATCACGCGCATGCGCGGTCAGTTCGCCGAGTGGCGTGGACTGAAGCTGTTCGCCACCTTCCACCCGGCCTACCTGCTGCGTAATCCCAACGCGAATCGCGAAGTGCAGCAGGACTTGCGGAAGATACGCGAGTTTCTCGGCCTGCCTGCCGCGGGCGCGCAGGAGCGGCCGAGTCGTTCCGACCGTCGGTCGTAATCACCCGGTATGCCTGAGCTGCGGGTCTGCGAAGTCGCGGTTCCTCTCCCCTTACCCACCACTTTCACCTATCGGATCCCGGAAGGCATTGCCGAACAGGTGGCTGCCGGCGTGCGCGTGCGCGTTCCCTTTCAGAGTCGGCGTCTGGTCGGGGTGGTGACCCAGCTGGGTAACGGGCCCGCGAGTGTCAGCACCGCGCAGGAGCTGAAGGAAGTTCTGGAGGTCATCGATTCCGAGCCGCTGCTGATGCCCCTGCTGCTGAAGCTGGCCGGGTGGATTACAGACTACTACTTTGCCCCACCGGGGGAAGTCTTGCGGGCCATGCTGCCGCTGCCGGAGCGTGGACGAAAGCCCAGAACCAAAACGGTGCCGGCAAATAAGCTCGGCGCCGACCTGCCGTTGCTGGAAGATGCGTGGGCGGCGACACCCGACGTGGTGCTGACCCGGGAGCAGACAACGGCGCTGGCCGTGATTGAGCAGCAGCTCAAAGCGGGGACATTTGCGACGATTCTCGTGCAGGGCGTCACCGCCAGCGGCAAGACGGAAATCTACGCTCGCGCCATCGAGCGCTGCCTCGAGCAGGAGCGAGCCGGCCTGGTGCTGGTGCCGGAGATTGCGCTGACGCCCGCGGTGGCGCAGCGCTTCCAGCTGCGGTTTGGCGAGCGGGTGGCGGTGCTGCACAGCGGGTTGGGCGCGCGCGAGCGGGCCCAGGCGTGGTGGCGGCTCCGACGCGGAGAGGCGCGGGTTGCGGTGGGCACGCGCTCGGCTGTCTTTGCCCCATTGAGCAACGTGGGGTTGGTGATTGTGGATGAAGAACAGGACGCGAGCTACAAGCAGGAGGAAACCCCGCGCTACCACGGCCGCGATGTGGCGCTGGTGCGGGCAAAACTCGAGGGGGCGGTGGCCGTGCTGGGCTCGGCCACGCCCTCGCTGGAGTCGAGTTTCCAGGCGCGGTCCGGCAAGTACCAGTTGGTGCGACTGGAGCGCCGCGTGGCCGAGCGACCCCTGGCCGCGGTGGAAATCGTGGACATGCGCCAGGAGTTCGAAGAAACCAAGAAGACAGCGCTGTTTTCCCGGCGCTTGCGAGAGGCCGTGAGCGAGACGCTGACAAGCGGTGGGCAGGTGTTGATGCTGCTGAACCGGCGCGGCTATGCAAGTTTTCTGTTGTGTCGCAAGTGCGGGGCCGCGGTTCTGTGCGTGAACTGCAGCATCTCGCTCACCTACCACCGCGCGCGCCAGCGCCTGCTCTGTCACTACTGCGGCTATGCCCGGGCGCTGCCGAGTCGTTGTCCCAAATGCGACAGTGAGCATCTCTATTGGGTGGGCGAAGGGACAGAAAAGGTGGAGCAGACGCTGCGCGAGTTGTTTCCCGCCGCGCGTGTGGGGCGCCTGGACCGCGACACGGCCAGGCGGAAGCGGGCGCACGAGCGCATCCTGGGACAGTTTGCCCGCGGCGGGCTCGATATCCTGACCGGCACACAGATGATCGCCAAGGGACACGATTTTCCCCGCGTCACGCTGGTGGGTGTGGTTTCCGCCGATGGGATTCTGGGGCTGCCCGATTTTCGCGCGGGCGAGCGCACCTTCCAGTTGCTGACGCAGATGGCAGGCCGTGCGGGCCGCGGCGAGTTACCGGGCCGCGTGCTCGTGCAGAGCTATTATCCCGACCACTACGCGATTCAGTTTGGGGCGCGGCAGGATTACAACGGGTTTTACGAGAAAGAACTCGAGTTCCGCCGTCTGATGCACTACCCGCCGTTCACGGCACTGGCCAGCGTGATCGTGCGTGACAGGAAACTGGAGCGTGCGGTGGGATACGCCCGAGTGATGCAGAAAGCGTTTGCGACCGATGCGGCCCCTCCGGCGCGGGTGCGCGTGCTGGGGCCCGCACCGGCGGCCCTGGCACGGCTCCGGCGGGACTTCCGATTTCAGTTCCTGCTGAAGGCGACCGACCGGCGGATGCTGCAGGAGACTCTGCGCGGGGTTACGGAAACGGCGCGGCGGGCGAAGATTCCTGCGGGTGCACTGCTCGTCGATGTAGATCCGATCAGTCTGCTCTGAACGATAAGATCGGGACGCTCCTGCGAGCGGGCGGCGGGCTAGAGCGTGCGGAGTTCCTTGCCGGGTTTGAAGCGGACGGCCTTGCCCGGCGGGATTTCGACTTCCTGGCCGGTGCGGGGATTGCGGCCGACGCCGGTCTTGCGCGCGCGAATGTTGAAGACGCCGAAGCCGCGCAACTCGATGCGGTCACCGCGCACGAGCGCCTGTTTCATCGCCTCGAAGACGGTTTCGACGGCCAATTCCGCCTTGGCCTTGCTCAAGCCGGTGCGATTGATGATTTCGTTGACGATGTCGAGTTTGATCATTCCGGTCTCCGCGCGCAGACAACGGCGCGCTGGCGTCCGTTTGATTCCCCGTGGAAAAGGCGGTGTATGCTAGTCAGCGAGGTTTCGCGTTGTCAAGCGGATTCATTCTCCGCTAGACTCCGCCCTGCCCGTCGGGCGCCGGGGTAGCCGAGGTGAAAAGCGGGCGGCGGTCGGGTCTCAATCCTGAAACTCCTGTGTGAGGTCGAGGTATGCCCATCAAATCGGACCGGTGGATTCGGCAGATGGCCCGCGAGCAGCGGATGATCGAGCCGTTTGTGGAGGCGCAGGTGCGCGAAGGGGTGATCAGCTTCGGGGTGTCGAGCTATGGCTACGACATCCGGGTGGCGGATGAATACCGGATTTTTACCAACGTGAACACCACCATTGTCGATCCCAAGCATTTCGATGCGCGCTCCTTCGTCGAGCACAAGGGCGACATCTGCGTGATCCCGCCGAACTCGTTTGCGCTGGCACGCTCGGTCGAGTATTTCCGCATTCCCCGCAACATCCTGACGATTTGCGTGGGCAAGTCCACCTACGCGCGCTGCGGCATCATCGTGAACGTGACGCCGTTCGAGCCGGAGTGGGAAGGTTACGTGACGCTGGAGATTTCGAACACCTCGCCCCTGCCCGCGCGCGTGTATTCCAACGAAGGCATCTGCCAAGTGGTCTTCCTCGAAGCCGACGAGCTCTGCGAGGTTTCCTACAAAGACAAGAAAGGCAAGTACCAGGCGCAGCAGGGCATCGTGCTGCCGCGAGTCTGACTCGCCTCGCGTCCGGGGAGGAATTCATGCCGAACGTGCTACCGGGGCGTTGACAGCAGCGGAAGCCGAGAATAGGCTTCGGCTGCCGGATAAGATAAGAGAGTGATGAGGAGACCCGTCATGAGTAGTGAAGAGGAAAAGGCAGGGCTGGAGCGACGCGATTTCTTGAAGATCGGCACGGCCGCCACGGTGGGATTTCTGGCCCGGGGCGTCGTGGCGCCGCCGGCGCGGGCACTGCCACCGCTGCCGTCGAATGCCGCGACCCCGGTGGCGATGCCCACGCGCAACCTGGGCCGCACGGGCTATCGCGTGGGCATCTTCAGCCTGGGCGGACAGGCGGCGGTCGAGCAACCGAACAACGCCGACGTGGCGGTCGCCATCGTGGAGCGGGCACTCGACCTGGGCATCAACTACATTGATACGGCGGCGATGTACGGCGGGGAAGAACGTTGGAGCCAGCGCTACATCGGCGAGGTGATGAAGCGGCGGCGCGGGGAAACCTTCCTGGCCTCAAAGACGCACGACCGAACGCGCGACGGCTCGCTGCGGCTGCTCGAGGAATCCCTGCGCTTGCTCCACACCGACCATCTCGACCTCTGGCAAATCCACAATCTGGCGCGGATGGAGCAGGTGGAGCAAATTTTTGCCCCGGACGGAGCCGTGCAAGCGCTGCTCCAGGCGCGCGAGCAGAAGATGGTGCGCTTTCTCGGCGTCACCGGCCACGCCGACCCGCACGTGCTCGCCGAAGCCATTCGCCGCTTCCCCTTCGACACCATCCTGATGGCGCTCAACGCGGCGGACAAGCACCACCTGAGTTTTATTGACCACCTGCTGCCGCTGGCGGTGGAGAAGCAGATGGGCATTATCGGGATGAAGGTGCCGGCCCGCGGGCGCATTCTCTCCACCTGGACGCCACCGCCGCCCGAGGAGCAGCGCGGCTGGATGCGCGCCAGCGGCCCCGGGACCCTGCGGATGCGCGAGGCGATGGACTACGTGTTTTCCCTGCCGGTGAGCACGCTCATCGTTGGCTGCGACTCGGTCGCGCAGCTCGAGGAGAACGTGGAGCTGGCCCGAAGCTTCACGCCCCTCAGCGACGAACAGATGCGCGGGCTGGAGGCGCGCACCCAACCCATTGCCCGGCAGGCGCTCTTCTTCCGGCGCTGGGCGTAGCCGGGCGCTTTGCGTTTCCGGCGCGAGTCGTTTAACATAGTGACGCAGGGTCTCCGATCCCGGCGACCTACGGGAGAGACAACCTAATGCCCCGCGGGGCTGGCGCCGGGACGATACCGCGTTCGGCGAAAGCGGAACGCGCCCCGTGTTTACCCTGAGGGCGGAAAAGCCGCCCGATGGGATTGGAAAGGAGAGCCGCACAGCCTACGCCCACACGGGTCTAGGCTGTTTGAGTTTGGAGTGACAATGGGAATCTTCGGCGGCAAGGACAAGACGGACAAGTTGACACAGGAGCAGGTGCTGGACGCCCTGCGCACCGTGATGGAGCCGGAGCTGCATCGCGACATCGTCTCGCTCAACATGGTCAAAGACCTGGCGGTGGACAACGGCCGCGTCTGGCTCACCATCAACCTCACCACACCTGCCTGCCCGCTGAAGGATGTGATCGAAAAGGATGTCCGGGCAGCCCTGGGGCGACTCCCGGGCTTTCGGGAAGCCACCGTCAAGTGGGACGCGACGGTGCCCCGGGGACGCGGCATTGAGGGCCGGGCTGCGCTGGAAGGCGTCAAGAACATCATCGCGGTGGCGAGCGGCAAAGGCGGCGTGGGGAAGACGACCGTGGCGGTGAACCTGGCGGTGGCGCTGGGTCGCATGGGAGCGAAGGTCGGCTTGATGGACGCTGACGTCTATGGCCCCAACGTCCCCCTGATGCTCGGCGTCAACGAAACGCCGCGCGCGCGCAACGACCGCATCATCCCCCTCGAAGCTTACGGAATGAAGGTTCTCTCCATGGGCTTCCTGAATCCGGGCGACCGCGCCCTCATCTGGCGCGGGCCGATGCTGCACAGCGTGGTGCAGCAGTTCATCCGCCAGGTGGACTGGGGCGAGCTCGACTACTTCGTCATTGACCTCCCGCCCGGCACCGGCGACGTCCACCTCTCCCTCATCCAGACCGTGCCCGTCACCGGCGCCGTCATCGTCACCACGCCCTCTACCGTCGCCCTCGCCGATGTCCGCAAAGGCATCGAGATGTTCCGCCAGGTCAAGGTCGAGGTCCTCGGCGTCATCGAGAATATGAGCTACTTTCTCTGCCCCCACTGCGGCCAGCGCACCGACATCTTCAGCTACGGGGAGGGCAAGAGCACCGCCGAGCGCTTCGGGGTGCCCTTCCTCGGCGAGATTCCCCTCGACCCGCAGATCCGCTTGGGCGGTGACACGGGCAAGCCCGTCGTCCTGCTGGGCGAAGACGACCCGCTCGCCAAGCCCTTCTACGACGCTGCCCGCCAAGTCGCCGCGCGCGCCAGCGTCGCCGCCCTCAGCCAAGCCGGCCAGCTCATCCAAATCGTCTAGCTGCGCGAGGCGGTGCTGTCTTGCGCCCCTCCTACCCGTGTGCTACTTTCACTCGCTTGAACTTCACTGATTGTGGCCGATGATACTACCCTATAACGGACGGGTGCCGCAGATGGGTAAGGGTGTGTACGTCGCGCCCAGCGCTGACATCATCGGTGACGTCACCATCGGCGACCATTCGAGCGTCTGGTTCCGCGTCGTCATTCGCGGCGACGTCAACTACATCCGCATCGGCGCCCGCACCAACATCCAGGACGGCTCCGTCCTGCACGTGATGCGCGGCACGCACCCGCTCGTCCTGGGCGACGCCGTCACGGTCGGCCACAATGTGACTCTGCACGGCTGCACCATCGAGTCGCGCTGTCTCATCGCCATGGGCTCCGTCATTCTGAACGGTGCGCGCATTGGTGCCGGCTCCATCATCGCCGCGGGCTCAGTTGTCACCGAGGGCACGGTGGTCCCGCCCGGGAGCCTCTTTCTGGGCGTGCCGGCGCGCTTCCAGCGCCACCTGAACGATGAAGACCTCAAGGTCATTGAGCGCTACGCCCAGAACTACGTCGAATACAAAGAATCCTACCTCGCCGGCGTCGAGCAGTAGAATGGCGCGAGTGCCTTTCCTGTCGCAAATCTACTTCTCACGGGTCACGGGTCACGGGTCGCGGGTCGCCTGTCAATGAAGCGTCGCTTCCAGGCCGTCAAAGGCACACGCGATATTCTTCCGCCCGAATCCGCCCTCTGGAACCGCGTCGAGCAAACGGCGCGCGAGGTCCTTGCGGCCTACAACTACCACGAAATCCGCCTGCCGCTATTTGAAGAAACCGAGGTCTTCGCCCGCTCGGTCGGCGTGGACACCGACATCGTCTCGAAGGAGATGTACACATTCGCAGAACGCGATGGGACTTCGCTCTCGCTGCGGCCGGAGGCGACGGCGTCAGTCGTACGCGCCTATATCGAGCACGGGCTGTTCCAGCAGCCGGGGCTGACGAAGCTCTACTACATCGGGCCGATGTTTCGCCGCGAGCGCCCGCAGAAAGGCCGCTACCGGCAGTTCTATCAGATCGGGGCCGAGGCGCTCGGCCCCTCCGACCATCCCGCGATTGATGCCGAAGTCATCGAGATGGTGCTGGTCTTCATCGAACGTTGTGGATTGAAGGGCGCAGCACTCTACCTTAACTCCATCGGCTGCGGAACTTGCCGTCCCACGTATGTGGAGCTGCTGCGACGCGAGTTGAAGAAAGTGGAGAGCCGGCTGGGGCCTGACAGCCAGCGGCGGATTGAAACGAATCCCTTGCGCGTGCTCGACAGCAAGGTAGAAGGCGAGCAGCCCATCATCACCAAGCTCCCCTCCATCCTTGACCACCTCTGCGCTGCCTGCCGCGAGCATTTCGAGCACGTGCAGCGCGCGCTCAAAGACCGCGGCATCACCTACCAGATCAACCCCCGGCTGGTGCGCGGCCTCGACTACTACATGCGCACGACGTTTGAAATCACCGCACCGGGGCTCGGAGCGCAGGATGCCATCTGCGGTGGCGGGCGCTACGATGGCCTCGTGGAGCTACTGGGCGGGCCTGCGGGCGTCAAAGGCATCGGCTGGGCGCTCGGCACCGACCGCTTTCTCTTAGCACTTAGCTCTCAGCAGTCAGCGGTCAGCGCCGAAGCGCTCGACGTTTATGTTGCTTGGCTGGGCGAGCCGACCCGACGCGAAGCCCTGCGTCTGGCACGCCGGCTGCGCGAAAAGAATCTTTCCGTCGAAATGGCCTACGAAGATACCAAGCTGCGCAAATCGCTGGAGCTCGCCAACAAACTGAGCGCGCGTTACACCATCATCGTGGGCGAGGACGAGCTGAAGCAGGGAAAGTTCACCCTGCGCGAGATGTCTTCCGGCCAGCAGCAGCTTTTGACCGAATCCGAGTTGCGCGAGTGGTTGAAAAGGTAGGGCATGTGGTTTCAATGAAACTAGATCCAATCGCCAACCTCACGCGCACGCACACCTGCGGGGAGCTGCGCGCCAGCCACGTTGGCCAGCGGGTGACCCTGCTCGGCTGGGTCGAGGGGCGGCGCGACCTCGGCAACCTCATCTTCCTTGATGTCCGCGACCGCTACGGTGTCACGCAGGTCGTTTGCAATAAGGAGAAGAATCCCGCGGCCCATGCGCAGGCCGATGCTTGCCGGCCGGAATACGTCGTTGCTGTCGAAGGCACTGTTGCGCGGCGCGAGAAGGCGAATCCGAATCTGCCGACCGGAGAAGTTGAAGTCATCGTCGAAGGGCTGCGCCTTCTCAACGATGCGCGCACGCCGCCGTTTCCGATTGAAGATCAAATCTCGGCGGGCGAGGAGACGCGGCTGCGCTATCGCTATCTCGACCTGCGCCGGCCGCGGCTGCAGCGCAACCTGCGGCTGCGCCACCAGGTGACGCTGGCCATCCGGCAGCTCCTGAGCGGGGAAGGTTTTTACGAAATCGAGACGCCGATGTTGACCCGCTCCACGCCCGAGGGGGCGCGCGACTACCTCGTCCCGAGCCGCGTCCATCCCGGCCACTTCTACGCCTTGCCGCAGTCGCCGCAGATGTTCAAGCAAATCCTGATGATTGCGGGCTTCGACCGCTACTTCCAGATTGCGCGCTGCTTCCGCGACGAAGACCTCCGCGCCGACCGCCAGCCCGAGTTCACCCAGATCGACATCGAAATCAGCTTTGCCACGCGCGACCTCGTCTTCGATATCGTCGAGCGGATGCTGGCGGGGGCGTTTGCCGCGGTCGGCGAGAAGATTCGAACGCCCTTCCCGCGCCTCACCTACGCCGAAGCGATTGCGCGTTACGGCACCGACAAGCCCGACACCCGCTTTGGGTTGGAACTCAAGGACGTGTCGGAAGCCTTCTCCGACCAAGGCATCCGCGACACGTTGCGCATCGAGCTGCCCGTGCATGCGCTCGTCGTGCCCGGGGCAGCGGCCAGTTCGCGCAAGCAACTGGACGCCCTGGCGGAGTTCGTGAAGAGCCAGAATGGGCGCGCTCTCTACCACGCCAAGGTGACGGAGAAGGGAATCGAGTCGCCGCTCGAAAAGACCCTGGGTCCTGAGCGTCTGCAGGCCTTGCAGGCGGCGACGCGGGCGCAGCGAGGAGATTTGATTCTGGCTGTGCCTTCCGATGTGGCCAAGGCAGAAGGGATTCCTCACGGCACAGCCGTGAGCGTAGCGGGGGCGCTGCGGCTGCGCGTGGCGGAGGAGCAGAAACTCACCCCGAAGGACAAGTGGAGCCCGTTGTGGGTGACCGACTTCCCTCTGTTCGAGTGGAGCGCGACGGAGAAGCGCTGGGTGTCGTCGCACCATCCCTTCACGGCGCCGGCGGAAGCAGACCTCGACGCACTGGAATCCGATCCCGCTCGCGTCCGCTCGCACGCTTACGACGTGGTGCTGAACGGCTACGAGCTGGGCAGCGGCTCCATTCGGATTCACCGCAAGGACATCCAGCAGCGCATCTTCAAAGTGCTTGGCCTCTCGGAGGCCGAGGCGCGGGAGCGGTTTGGTTTCTTTCTCGATGCGCTTGAATACGGCACGCCGCCGCACGGCGGGATTGCGCTGGGGCTGGACCGCATCGTGGCGCTGCTCGCCGGCGAGTCTTCCATCCGCGAAGTCATCGCCTTCCCCAAGACCACCGCTGCGCAGGACCTGATGGCCGACGCCCCGTCATCTGTTCCTCAGGCCCAACTCGACGAACTCGGCATCACAACGAAAAAGAAGTAGAGATGGCTTCGATACGCATCCTGCCGGATAACTTGGTGAACCAGATTGCTGCCGGCGAGGTGGTGGAGCGCCCGGCGTCGGTGGTGAAGGAATTGGTGGAGAACGCACTGGATGCGGGCGCCCGGCGGGTCGCGATTGAAGTGGAGGCGGGAGGAAAGCGGCTGGTGCGGGTGGCGGATGATGGCAGCGGGATGAGCCACGACGATGCGTTGCTGGCCTTCGAGCGCCACGCGACCTCGAAGCTCCGTACCGCCGACGACCTGCGCGCCATCGCCACCCTGGGCTTCCGCGGCGAGGCGCTGCCTTCGATTGTGGCGGTCGCGCGCGTGGTATTGGAAACCCGAACCCGCGAGGAGCCCGCCGGTACGCGGATTGAAATCCACGGCGGGAAGATGCTCGCGGTGAAGGAAGTCGGCTGCGCCCCGGGCACGATGGTCGAGGTGCGGAATCTCTTTTTCAATGTTCCCGCCCGGCGCAAATTCCTTCGCAGCGACTCGACCGAGCTCGGCCACGTCGTGCAGCTTGCGACGCACTATGCGCTGGCGCATCCCGAATGCGGCTTTGCATTGAAGTCCGGGGCAGAGATGGTGCTGGAGGCCGCGCCGGTCAGCGCGCTGCGCGAGCGGGCGTATCAGGTGCTGGGACGGCAGGCGTTGGAGGAGCTAGTCGAGATGAAACCAGTGACGGCCGAGATTCCCGCGCCCCAGTTTGCGAGCGCCTTTGGCGGGCCGGCAGCCGCAGTTTCCCCGGGGAAAATTGCAGTAGAAGGATTCCTCTCGCGGCCGGAGGTCGAGCGGCCGAGCGCATCGAGCATTTATGTTTTCGTGAACCGGCGGCTCGTGCGCGACCGCACTCTGCTCAGCGCCATCCGCGAGGGCTACCGGAACATCCTGCCGACGCGAGCCTATCCGATGGTGCTGCTGTTTCTGGAACTGCCCGCGACAGAAGTGGACGTCAACGTCCACCCCCAGAAGATCGAAGTGCGCTTCCACCATCCGGGTTTTGTGCACGATTTCGTCCTGGAAGCCATCCGGCAAACATTGACCGCGGCACGGCCCTTGGCACCGTTTCCGATGCGTGCAGTCGAGCCGGTGGCACCGGCGACGGCACAACCCGCAAGGGCTGGCGTTGCGCCGGCACCGACGGAGCCGCTCGTGCTGCGCTCGCCGAGTGTCCCGCCCGTGGCCCAGCGGCTGCCGTTGGCCGCGCGCGAAGCTCCGGCAGTGGCGGAGTGCGGGGCGACGACCGTGGCAGTGGAATCCCCACCAGCCGTAAGCGAGCCGACCGAACTCGGCTTGCTCAAACCACTCGGGCAGATTGCGAACAGTTTCATCGTGGCTGCCAGTCCAACGGGTCTCTGGCTGATTGACCAGCACGTGGCGCACGAGCGCGTGCTGTTTGAACAGCACCTGCGAGCGCGAGTGCAGGGTGCGGTCGAGGGGCAGCGGTTGCTGGCGCCGGCGCTGTTCGAGCTGACGCCGCGCCAGCAGGCGCTGTGGGAAGAGATTCGGCAAGAGCTCGCAGCAAACGGGTTTGAGATCGAGCCGTTCGGGCCGCGGACGGTGGCGGTGCAGGCAGCCCCGGCCGGGGTGGCGGCGAGCGCGATCGAGCCGCTGCTGGGGGAGATCTTGGAGGCCGTGGAGCGGGAAGCGGAGTCGCGGACGCTGGAATCCTTGCGGCGGCAGATTGCCGCCTCGGTGTCCTGCCACGCGGCAATCAAAGTGAACATGCCGCTGGATGCGGCAAAGATGGAGTGGCTGCTGGGCGCACTCGCGCGCACCGAGGCACCGATGACGTGTCCCCACGGCCGGCCGGTGGTGCTGCATTATTCCTTGCGAGAAATTCAGCGCGCGTTCAAGCGAATCTGACCGTGCGGGCCAAGGGCATTGTCATTGCGATTGACGGGCCGTCGGGGGGGGGCAAGAGCACGGTGGCGCAGCGGACGGCGGAGCGCTTGGGCTATCTGTATGTGGACAGCGGCGCGATGTACCGGGCGGTGGCGCTGGTGGCGCGGGAGCGAGGAATCCCGGCGGATGCGGTCGGCCTGCTGGTGGCCTGCGCGGCGGAGGTGGACATCAATCTGAAAAACACCACCACCGGGTTGCGCACGCTGATTGGCGAACGCGACGTCACCGAGGCCATTCGCGCGCCCGAAATCAGCCAGTTGTCCTCGCTGGTGGCGACGATTCCCGGGGTGCGCCAGCACCTGGTGGCGCAGCAGCAACGGCTGGGACGCGACGGCGGCGTGGTGATGGAGGGGCGCGACATCGCCACCGTGGTCTTCCCCGACGCCGAACTCAAGGTTTTCCTCGACGCCTCTCCGGAGGTGCGTGCGCGGCGACGCTACGAACAGCAGCAGGCGCTGGGAGTGCCAACCAGCCTGGCAGAGACCGTGGAAGAAGTGCGGCAGCGCGACCTGCGCGACCGCGCCCGCGCGGCTTCCCCGCTGCGGCGCGCGCCGGACGCAGTGTACCTGGACACCACAGCCCTCAGTATCGACGAGGTGGTGGAGGTCATCGTGCGGCTCGCCCAGCCAGGGCGGTGAGATCGTCGGAAGACTTTTGGCGCCTGCGAAGTTCCTGAAGTATAATCGCAGGGGGCCAAATCCACGGTCCTGCAAGTCCCTAAGCAGTTGACGACTCTGGAGGGATAGTTGCACAGCAAACGCACAGCCTTAATCATTCTCGCTGTCCTCGTCATCGGCGGGGCCATGGCAGCCCGGTTGCTCTGGCGTGGGGATTCCCAGCCGCTGCGCAGCCGCAGTTTTCAATTCCAGTACGTAACCCGCGTTCCCGCCCTGCCGGCCACGGCGCAGAAGCTTCGCATCTGGATTCCAGTTCCGGAATCGAACGAGCAGCAACAGATTTCCGGGCTCCACTTTTCCAGCCCTGTTCCGTATGAGATTCACCGGGAGGCCGAATACGGCAACCGGTACGCCTACATCGACCTGGCGCCACCGCAAGCGGCGACACCGTTGGAGGTGAAGATGAGCTTTCAGGTCACGCGCGCCGAGCACCGCGTGCTGCCCGCGCGTTCAGCGTCGCTAGAGAGCCGCGCACTGGCGAAACCTGCCGACAGGATGCGCTTCCTTCAGCCCGATCGCTTGGTTCCCATTGACGGCATCATTGCGGCGCTGGCCGAGCAGGAGACGCGCGGTCTGCGCGATCCACTGGAGAAGGCGCGGGCGATTTACAACTACGTTGTCAAGACGATGCAGTATGACAAATCCGGCGAGGGCTGGGGCCGGGGCGACGCCATCTACGCCTGCAACGTGCGCAAGGGCAACTGCACCGATTTCCACGCTCTATTCATCGGCATGATGCGGGCCGCCGGCATTCCGGCGCGCTTCGAAATCGGCTTCCCGCTGCCCCGCGACCTCTCCGAGGGCGAAATCCCCGGCTACCACTGCTGGGCGCAGTTCTATCTCGACGGCGTTGGCTGGATTCCCGTGGATGCATCGGAAGCCTGGCAGAATGCGAGCCTGCGGGATTATTTCTTTGGCGCCCACGACGAGAATCGCGTCCTGTTCACCCGGGGACGTGACATCCGGTTCAATCCACCGCAGAGCGGCGAGCCGCTCAACTACTTCATCTATCCCTATGCCGAGCTCGACGACCAACCCTTTCCGCTGATCGAGGCGAGGTTCTACTTCCGCGATTCGGCATCCGCGACCCGCTAGACCCGCGGTTTGACAGGCCCGCAAGCCGCTTGCTAGGCTCACCTCCTTTCCGGAGAAGTTCATGCATCCGCCGCCACTCCATTCCATCGACGTCCTGCTGACAGAAAACGAGCTTGCCGACGGGTTCCTGGCCGCCCTCCGGCAACGCTACCTGGCGGAGAAGTTTTTCTACTGGTTTCCCTTGTCGGTGAAAGCCTGGCTCGAGTTATGCCAGGGCGAGCAGCCCTACAAGAATTTCTCGCGCTCCTACCAGCTCGTCGCCCGCCACGCCGGCGAAATCGCCGGTCGCTGGCAGGGGGGACGACTGGAGGTCGTCAGCCTGGGGGCGGGGCAGGGGGACAAAGACCTCCTGCTTCTCCAGGCACTCCTGGCTCGCGGGGTTTCCCTCCGCTATCGTCCCGTGGATTCGAGCCAGGCTCTGCTCGAGATGGCCGTGCGGCGGGCTGCCGAAGCGGGCTTTGCGGTGCGCGGGCTCAAGGCCGATGTGGCCGAGACGCGCACGGCGCAGGCGCTGGCAGCATCCGCGACTGAGCCGCGCCTCTACCTGATTCTGGGGAACTCCCTCGGTGTACTTGATCCCGTGGAGTTCCTCGACGCGCTGCTGAATCTGCTGCGTCGCGAGGATCGCCTTCTGGTGGATGGCGAGATTTTCGACGCGCGGGAGACACTGGTGGGCTACGACAATCCCGTGAACCGGCGGTTTGCCTTTGCGCCGCTGGCCAGCCTGGGGCTGGAGGAGGGCCGCGACGGTGCGCTGGTTTTCTCCAGCGAAACGGATTCTGCTCGCGAGGGTCTCTACCGCGTCACCAAATACTTCCGGGCTGCGCGGCGACTCGAAATCTCTGTGGCCGGCCACCGCCTCACCCTGCAAGCGGAAGAAAGAATCTCGATGAATTGTTCCTACAAGTATTCTCGGCCCGCTTTCTTGAAGCTCGCGCAGGAGAAGGGAGGCCTGGAAGTGTTCGAGGAGTATCTGAGCGAGGACGAACGCTTCCTGCTGGTGTTGACTGGGGCGGCGGTCCGATGACTGCCGTTCAACGCGGCGTTCCCCGACAGAAAAAAGAAGGCGCAGCCATCGTCTCCCGCTCATTCTGCCAATGAGCGGGGCCGAGAACTGCGCCCCGGAAACGATCAGCGAGCGGTTAGTTGCTGACCTTGACCCGCTCCCAGAACCCGCCTTTCTGCTGGTAGGCATAGCGGGGCTGGCCGTTGATTTTGTGGACGCTGGTGTCGCTGAACTTGAGCTTGCCGCCCTCGTTCTTGAGGAAGAAGTCCACGTCCACGGCGGTGCCGTCGTCGGCCGTGAAGTCCACACAGGCAAAATAGGTGTTTTCGTCGAGCTGGGTGAGCTTGTCGGTGTGGACGCGGACGAGCTCGAGCGCCCAGGTCTTCGCCAGGACATCGTCCTGGACCTGGAACTTCCCGCCCGCCTTCTCGGCCTTCTTGGCGATCTTGTCCTTGATGACGGCTTCGAGGTCAGCGGTGGTAATGGGCTTGGCAGCCGGATGC
This sequence comes from Acidobacteriota bacterium, assembly GCA_037442885.1. Taxonomy (GTDB): domain Bacteria; phylum Acidobacteriota; class Terriglobia; order Acidiferrales; family 2-02-FULL-67-57; genus JACQTG01. The sequence goes on from JBBIPK010000040.1 coordinate 27,981, forward strand.
TCCTTCTTCGGGTGCTCCTGCTTGGGATGCTCCCGCGGATGCTCCTGCTGCGCCCACGCGCCGATGGCCCCAGCGACCGCCACGGCCACGAGCAAGGCCAGTACAGCTTTCATTCCACGCATGGATGGTTCCCTCCTTGGTGACCCCACAGGGTAGTTGCTTTCTGAGAAGCCCTTCAGCCTGTTTCGATGCACGCACTCCCGCTAAGGTTGCGGTTTTCTCTTTGCCTTCTACTGCCCAAGCCCGCTCGCCCTGGACGCTTATACTACCGATTTGGCGTGCGCTTTCCAAGCGCAAAGAAAAGTGCACGTTGACGCGGCAAGGTGGGTGAAAGAAGCCGCTAGCTCGACTGCGACATCGAGGCCAGGAATTCGGCGTTGCCTTTGGTCTTGGAGAGCTTGTCCACCAGCAGCTCCATGGCCTCGACGGGGGAGAGCTGGCTGAGCACTTTGCGCAGGATCCAGACCCGGTTCAGCTCTTCTTTCGGGATCAGCAGCTCTTCCTTGCGGGTGCCCGAGCGCGTGATGTCGATGGTGGGGAAGACACGCTTGTCCATCAGCCGACGGTCGAGGTGGACTTCCAGGTTGCCGGTGCCTTTGAACTCCTCGAAGATAACGTCGTCCATGCGCGAGCCCGTATCCACCAGCGCAGTAGCGATGATGGTGAGGCTGCCGCCTTCCTCGACGTTGCGGGCGGCGCCAAAGAAGCGCTTGGGACGCTGCAGGGCGGTGGATTCCAAGCCGCCGGAAAGCACCTTGCCCGAGGGCGGCACCACCTGGTTGTAGGCGCGGGCCAGGCGGGTAATGGAGTCCAGCAGGATGACGACGTCGCGCTTGTGCTCGACCAGGCGCTTGGCCTTCTCGATGA
>JBBIPK010000041.1:0-27016 GCA_037442885.1 Acidobacteriota bacterium
GGGAGGCCCTGATCATACCCAGATGGGCTGTCCAGTTTTAGCGGGGTGCAGTACAAAGGCGAACACTTCTAGCTCCAACCGCTCTTGCTGGCGGCGAGTCTTGCCGTAGGGCCAGAACACGCTCCACAGGGTTTTCAGTTGACCGAGTGTGGTCTGCCTGCTCCTTCCTTCGGCAATCTCAGACAGCGGCCCCCAGGCGGTTGCAATCTTATTCACTGCCTGGACAGCACCCGGCGTCGCTTCCTGATCAGCCTCATCGGGCAATGTTCCCCAGGCAATAGTGAGCGCGGCAAACGCGAGCACCTTGCCAATCGTGTCGGGCGACGAGAGAGGCAACGGTGTTTCGGCCACGGTTTGTCCAGTCTGCTGCGCTTGGTTGAGTGTGGAAAGCTTACTACTGGTAACACTAGTCGAGCAAGGTGTGTATTCACCCCCTCTCCCCCGACAGGCGCAGCAAGCGCTCCGCTGGCAGGGGGTCAGCCAGGGCCGTGTGTCGCTCGCTCAGCAGGCGCAGGTAGTCCTCAGCCCTCACTACCACAAGCGAGGGCTGGCCGTCAGCGCGCAGGAAGAGCCCCGCCACGTGCCCCAGGTCGCGGTAGAGGCTGCCCCAGCCCCTGCGGGAGCGTTGACCTGGTAGGGCCTCGCAGCGACCCGCACATCTGAGGCTCTAGCAGCGGGGTCAGCGTCCTGGGCGGTCTGGGCGGGTAGCCCGCGCTTCCCATTCTCATGCTCGCACGGGGGTGCCCCACCCTTTGTCTTGTAAGGGTGGGATCCTGCTTTCTCCGCCTCAGATGGAATCCATGCGCAGCAGGGTACTTTCACCTGAGTGGAAGCGGTAGCTGCTCCAGGGCCAGTGCTTGGGGTCGCGCACCAGTCCCCGCTTCACCGGATTGAAGTGCATGTAGCGGAGCTTCTCCGCTTTCTTCTTCCGGCTCCACACATTGAAGTCGTGGAACCGCCGCTGCCACAGGGCCCGCTGGCCCCGCAAAATGCGGGGCTGGCCGCCGGAGGGAGGATCGCCCCACAGCCGGGGCTGCCCACTGGCCCGCATCTGCCGCGAGACTCGCTGCTTCAGCACTTGCATCACCGTCGAAGGCGTGCCCCGCTCAGGCTCACTCATCAGCCGATGGATGTGGTCGGGCATCACCACGTAGCCCAGCAAGGCGAACCGAAAGCGCTCGCGTACCTCTCCCAGGATTTGCACCAACAGATTGCGCGCCCGCGCACTCCCCAGCAGAGGTCTTCTCTGGTAGCAACTGCAGGTGATGAAGTGCAGGTGTCCCGCTCCGTACTAGCGTCGCAATCGCTTCGGCATGGTTAAGAACCCCCACCCTTAGAAGGCAAAGGGTGGGGCACCCCCACAGATAACCTTTGTGGGATCAAAGCCATAGGGTGGGGAGGGAGAAAAGTCCTGATAGGCGAATGAAAAGCGAATATAATTGAGGTTGGAAGGCTGGCTCCGGAAGGGGGCCAGCAGGTGTTTGACAATTCTGGAGGCGGGAGGCTTGAGGCTGGAGGCTCGAGGGGAAGGCAGGTCGCTCCCCCGCCCTTGTTGCTCGAAGCAGATTCCTGCCCGGGACGCCCGCTTTCTCGAGCCGCAGAAAGGGCGGGGTCGGGATGACAGGCGGGAAGGGAGGCGGCGAGGAACGAGGAACCACAGGCGAGACGCCTGTGCCACCGGAACCACTGGCGAGACGCCTGTGCTACAGGGGACACCGGGCGGCCACCGTGCTTTGGCGTGCAGGGACGCCCCTCGGCTTTGCCCCTCGACTCCGCTCGCGGCAAGCTCCCTTCGGCTTCGCTCCCTTCGACCTTGCTGAGGGCCAGCAGGGCGGGCGGGACAGGCCTGAGCCACGGTGTCGAATGCGACACCCACGGGCCGAAGCCCGTGGGCTGAACTGCGGGAATGCGACGCGATCCGATGCGATGCGGCGAGAGCCGACGGGAATCGGCGCGAAGATGCGCGATGAGTGCGGCTTCCACCGCGGTGATACATCCATGTGACGAATTTTTTCGGCGCGAGAGGCCGGAAGCGGTCAGATGGTGAGGCGGCGGCAGAAAGCGTGGACGCCGACCACGACAAAGAGCAGCATGCTGAGCCCCAGGCCGAGATAGATTCCCGTCAGGCCCATGTGCGGCACCTGCGGAGTCAGGGCGGCACGCAGGCCTTCGCTGGCATAGACGAGCGGATTGATGAGCACAACCTTCTGCAACCACGGAACGGCTTCCAGTCCCCGCCAGGGATAGTAGGTGCAGCCGAAGAAGAGGATGGGCGCGACAATCGCCGACATCATCAAGCCAATCTTCTGCGGCTCAATCAGTGCACCGAGAAACAGCCCAAAAGAAGCCGAGACCACCGCAATTCCCAGCACAACGCTGAGGAGAATGAGCGGGTGGGAGTAGTCGAGCCGCACCTCGCCGTAGGTCAGATAGATGCCGAGCGGAAGGATGGCGAGCCCGGCGAGAACGGCCTGCAGGGCGCCCATGACGATTTTCTCCACCGCCAGGGTGCGCATGCCGATGGGCGCCAGCAAGCGGTCTTCGATTTCCTTCGTATAGCCAAACTCGATGATCAGCGGCATGGCAACCGCCTGCATGCCGGCAAACAGCATGGAGAGCGCGATCATGCCGGGAAGCATGATGGTGGTGAGGTCGGGCGCGACCAGGCCTAGGCGGGGCATCACGTTGCCGAGGATGACGACGAGGAAGGCGGGCTGGATGAGCGTGCGGACGAGGAAGGAGAAGAGGTCGCGAACGCTGACGACCAGGTCACGGTGCAAGAGAGCGAGGAAGGTGCGCCAGCTCATTCGCGGAGCCCTCGGCCGGTGAGATAGATGAAGACATCCTCGAGCGTAGCAGGGGCGAGGTGGACGTGCAGGAGGTCATCCACGTCGCGGTCGAGCACCTGCATGACCCGAGGCAGCGCCTTGCCGGCGGAGCCGACATAGAGGCGCACGCGGGACGCATCGCGCTCGGCGCGCGCCAAGCCTTCCACGCCCTGCAGGCGGTCGAGAACATCAGGAGGAAGCTGGCGGAATTCCAGTTCGATCACTTCCCCGCCCGGCAGCAGGCGTTTGAGCTCATCCGGTGTGTTCAATGCCAGGATGCGGCCGTGGTCAATGATGGCCACCCGGCTACAGAGCTCTTCGGCTTCTTCCATATAGTGCGTGGTGAGGATGATGGTGAGTCCCTGGGCGCGCAGCGCGCGAATCTTCTCCCAGATAAGCAGGCGCGAGGGCGGGTCGAGACCGAGGGTGGCTTCGTCGAGGAAGAGGATCTGCGGCTCGTGCATCAGGGCGCGCGCAATCATCAGCCGCTGCCGCATCCCGCCGGAGAGGTGGTCAATTTTTTCGTCGGCGCGCTCGCTCAGGTGGAGCCACTCGAGCAGACGCGTGGCCCGCTCCTCCCGTACGGCTTGGGCAACGCCAAAATATTCCGCATGAAAAAGCAGATTCTCCTTTGCCGTCAGGCTGCGGTCGAGGTTCATGTGCTGGGGGACGACGGCGATGATTTTTTTCAGCTCGATGGGCAGGCGGACAGGATCGATGCCGGCAACCTGGGCGGAGCCGCTAGTGGGCTTGATACGGGTAGTTAGAATGCCGATGGTGGTGGTCTTGCCTGCCCCGTTCGGGCCCAGTAGCCCCAGCACTTCGCCGCGGTAGATGGTGAGGTTCACGCCGTCGAGAGCCACGACTGCGCGGGGCGGACGGCCATAGACCTTGCGCAGGTCACGGATTTCAATGACAGGCTGGTCAAGCCGGGGGAAGGTCATGGTGTGGAAGGCCCCGCCGGGAGCGGTCAGGCTTCGCCTCTAAGCCCACCAAGGATGCTAGAGAAACTTGGGGGCGGCGTCAACCGCAGGCAAACCTGCTATGCTCGGCCGCGGAGGAAGGCAACGGAGGAGTAGAGGGATGAGGGAAGAAGCGAATCTCGCTCGGACCGGATTCCTGTTCTTGGTCACAGTCGCGCTGGTCGGGACGCTAACGGCCGCAGCGGCGCGGGCAGAGACCCGGGTCATTCTGCTCGGAACCGGTACGCCGAATGCCGACCCGGAGCGGTGGGGACCGGCGACAGCGATCGTGGTGAACGAGGAAATTTATCTCGTGGATTGCGGGCCGGGCGTGGTGCGGCGTGCCGCTGCCGCCCGGCTCGACGTCCGCAAGCTGAAGCGGATTTTCATCACGCACCTGCACTCCGACCATACGCTCGGGTTGCCGGATTTGCTGTTTTCGCCCTGGACGCTGGGCCGCACCGAGCCGTTGGAGATTTACGGCCCGAAAGGGGTGCGGGCAATGGCCGGCCACATCCGGAAGGCGTACGAGCAGGACATCAAGATTCGCCTCGACGGGCTGGAGCCTGCCAATTCGACCGGCTACGCGGCAAGGGTGCTGGAGATTCAAGAGGGGGTCGTTTATCGGGACGGTCAGGTAACGGTCAAGGCGTTTAGCGTGCCGCATGGGTCCTGGCGGGAGGCGTACGGGTTTCGGTTCGAGACGCCGGAGCGAACGATTGTCATCAGCGGCGACACGACGGCGAGCGCGGCGGTGCGAGAGATGGCGCGCGGAGCCGACGTGCTGATTCATGAAGTGTACTCGACCGCGGGATTTGCGCGGCGGCCGCCGGAGTGGCAGCGCTACCACGCTGCCTTTCACACCGCGTCACGCGAGCTGGCGCAGTTGGCCGCCGAAGCCCGGCCGGGCCTGCTGATTCTCTACCACTGCCTGTTCTGGGGAACGAGCGAAGAGGAGCTGCTGGGCGAAATCCGGGAACTCTATGACGGAAGAGTCGTGCTGGGACGCGACCTGGGGGTTTATTAGGCGCGGCACCGAATAGAAGGGGGATGAGCCAATGACGTTTCTCGAGGTCTGCTATCGCTACCCGGGCAAGCTGACGCCGCGGCAGATGCGCCGGCTGGGCGAGCTCACCGGTGTCTACGGACTCAGACGAATTCGGGTCGAGGAAGAGCGAAACCTCATCTATATCGAGTTTGATGCCTCGCGGTTGAAGGAGACGGAGGCGGTTGGCGTTCTGCGCGGCGCGGGGATTCCCCTGAGCGAGAAAGTCGAAAGCGCTTGAACCAGCCAGAGAAGGTGGCGGCTCGCGCCATTGATGGGGATCCCGACCGGAGTCAGGACTGGGGGTTGGCGATGCATTTCTGGCAGGCCAGGAAGTCCGGCCAGAAGCAAACCAGCAGCTTGCAGGTTCGGGTGCGGGTCTTGCACCCGCTGCCACGACGCGCAAGCTGCTGGTTCCGCAGAGCGCGAGCCGCCACTCTTCCGCTTTGAGCTCAAGCACGTCCGGCTCCAAACACGGCGGCTACCAACCCGTTGAAATCACACCGCTTACTTACAATGGTTTTTTTTCGGGCAGTGGCGCTTCTTCCCGTCACGGGAAAACTGCCGTCCCCATACGGAACTGCGGCGAACTCTGTCCAACTCTGAGCGGGTGGCGCGCCCGGAGGGAGGAGTTTACCCTGAGCCGAATCGAAGGGAACCCGCGACCTTCTGGTTTCCGCCCGAGGCGGACTCTATCCAGCTGAACTACGGCCACGCACGCGACCCAAGAGGCCCTTGAGTTGCTCGCGCCCCTGCCCCGACTTCAAGAAGCGTTCTCGACGCATAGCTTCGGAGCGCGTCTTGAACGGCTCCTGGTGCACTAACTCCCAGGGGCCGCGGTTCTTGGTGGATTTCGTGAGCCCGTGATCGTGCTGGCCGAGTCGCTGAATGGGGTCGGGAGTGAAGCCGACGTAGTGCCTGCCTGTCGTCAGGCTACGGAGGACGTAGACGAAAAACATCAAGCACGTGGCGCGCCCGGAGGGATTCGAACCCCCGACCTTCTGGTTCGTAGCCAGACGCTCTATCCAGCTGAGCTACGGGCGCAGCCTAGATAGAGAGAATAACACAGGAGCCTTCCGCCAGCCACCCGCCTTGCTTTCTTGCATTATCCCCTGGTTGGTTGACACGACTTGTCGCCTGCGCTAGATTCCGCCCGCGCGAGGCACACCAATGAAAGACAAGAACGCATGGAAGGGTGCCCGCCCCGGCTGGGGCCGGGAACGGGCCGGGGAAGCCTTCCGCTACACGTTCCGCTATTCGCTTACGATTCTGCTCTTGATTTGTGTACCCTGTGTTTCCGGTCGGGATCCGGACAAGGAGGCGGCGTTCCGCTGGGTGGAGGAAAACTCTGCCGCCATCCAGCGCGTCAGCCTGAACATCTGGAGATATGCGGAGCTGGCGCTGCGCGAGTTCCAGTCCAGCCGCGAGCTGAGTGCCTACCTCGAAAGCCACGGCTTTCGCGTCGAGCGCGGCGTGGCGGGCATGCCGACGGCCTTCACGGCGAGCTACGGCAGCGGCAAACCCGTCATCGCCCTCTACGGCGAATACGACGCGCTGCCCGGACTCTCGCAGAAAGCCGAGCCGGTGCGTTCCCCGCTCGTCGCTGACGGTGCGGGACACGGCTGCGGCCACAGCCTGTTCGGGACAGCCAGTGCCACGGCGGCGATTGCCGTCAAGAAACTGATGGAGGCGGGGCAGCTCAAGGGCACGTTGCGCTTTTACGGCACTCCGGCGGAAGAATCGATCGGCGGAAAGAACTACATGTTGGAGGCGGGGCTCTTTGACGACGTCGATGTGTTGCTCGGCTGGCATCCGAGCCCGCGGACGGGGGCGGGCTTTGCCTACTCGAAGGCGGTGGTGGACGTGCGCTTCCGGTTCAAGGGATTGGCAGCGCACGCCTCGACCTCGCCCCACCTGGGGCGGAGCGCGCTCGACGCCGTGGAATTGATGAACGTGGGCGTGAACTACCTGCGCGAACACGTGAAGGAAGACGCGCGCATCCACTACGTGGTGCCGCGCGGGGGCGGCCAGCCGAACGTCGTGCCGCCGGAGGCCGAATCCTGGTACTACATCCGCGCGAACAAGCACCAGGACGTGGCCGAGATGTTCGAGCGGATTTCGGAGATCGCCCGGGGCGCGGCGTTGATGACCCGCACCGAGGTCGAAATCAGCGTCGAGGACGATTCCCACGAGGTGCTGCCGAACCGGCCCCTGGCCGAGCTCGTGGACCGCAACCTGCGCCTGGTGGGACCGCCGCAGTTCTCGGAAGAAGAGAAAGCGTTCGCCCGCAAGCTGCAGATGGGATTGCCGGGACCGCTTGAGATTGCACTCTCCGAGCGCATCGAACCGGTGCCGGAGCAGCCCGGGCAAGTCGCCAGCTCGACCGACGAGGGCAACGTCAGTTGGAAAGTTCCGACGGGCAGTTTGGGCGTGGCCTCCTATCCCCTGGGCGTCCCCGGCCACAGCTGGCAGATCGTGGCCTCAGCGGGGATGTCGATTGGGCAGAAGGCTATCGCCGTGGCGGCCAAGACGCTGGCCGCCACCGCCATCGACCTGCTCAAGGACCCGCGGCTGGTCGCGGCGGCGAAAAAAGATTTTGAGGAGAGAAAGAAGGGCTACAGCTTCCGTTTGCTTGTACCTCCGAACCGAAAGCCTCCCATTTTCCAAGAGAGGCCCTAGCGCGAATCCCCACCCTTACAAGGCAAAGGGTGGGGCACCCGGCGTTGTTGCGACTCATGACTGACCGCTGGCGAGACCCATGCCTTCGTGCAGGAGGCGCGCGGCCAGGACAGCGGTCTGGTTGTTCACGTCCAGGTCCGGATTCAGCTCCACCACGTCCATCCCCACCAACTTCCACGGCGCGGTGCGGATGAAATCGAGCACCTGCCGGGGAGTCAATCCGCCTGGAACCGGGTGGGTCACGCCGGGCGCAAAGGCCGGATCGAATCCGTCCAGGTCAACGGTGAGATAGACGGGAGCATCCGGCGGGATGTGAGGCAGAGCCGGCAGGCGGCCCGGCAAGTCATAAGCGAAGAACAGACGAACCCCATCCCTGAAACGCTCTGCCTGTTCGCGCTGCAGCGGGTTGAGCGTGCGGATGCCGAGTTGCGTCACCGAGGCCACGTGGCTCATTTCCAGCAGCCGCGCTGCCACGCAGGCATGGGAATTCGGGTTGCCCTCGTAGACCGGGTAGAGGTCAGGATGCGCATCAATCTGGATGACGTGAATTCGTTCGCCTCGTTCGGCAAGGCCTGCAACAGCCGGTACGGTTATGGCGTGGTCGCCGCCGGCAAAGAACGGAATCTTCCCGTCCGCGACGAGCCGCGCCGCGCACTCGCGAAACGCTTTGGCCGTCAGCTCCCACGACCCTTGCGACGCGAGGTCACCGGCATCGGCGACCGCGCCGCTCAGGTCAACGCCGGCCTCGGTAGATGAGTTATAGGAGTTGCCGTCGTAGGCCAATCGTATCCGTGCCGGCGCCTGGGCGCAGCCGCGGCGATGCGAGGATTGGGAATCGTCCGCCAACCCCACGAAAACCAGGCGCGCGCGTTGCTGCGCCTGCGGCTCGCTGGCAAAGCAGCCGGCGAACGGAATGACCTCTCGGTTCCCTGCTGTCAAGCCTCTCTCCCGCGCTCGCGCTCCTGGACGCGGGCTATTCACGCGCAAGGAGCTTAAGGATGTCTGGTTCGGGCTCCTCGACCGCCAGCACGCGATGGCAACTGCCGCAGTCAGAGGAGATCGTGCGACCGTCCGCGCTGGTGTGCGAGCCGTCATGGCAGCGGAAACAGCCCGGGAAAGCCTCGTGCCCGAGGTTGTTCGGGTACGTTCCCCAGAAAATGTTCATCGCAGGGAAGACATTGCGTGTGTACATCTCGAGAATCGTGGTGGCGGCCTTCTGAATCGCTTCTGACTGCGTGCGGAAGACCTCCGGATGCTCCGACCGATAGAACTCGAGCAGCCGCCTAGGAATCTCGCGCGCCGCTTCTGCCTCCGAGCCGTACTTGGCCTCAATGAGCTCGCGCGCTTTCTTCTTCAGGTAGGGCAGCGAACGCGGGAGCACGCCAGCCGCCAGCGCCTCGTCGAGCGCCGACACGGGCAGCTGGAAGGTGTGCGTGGGGCGGTTGTGGCAGTCCATGCAGTCCATCAAGCGCAAGGGGCCCGCAGCCCGCCAATCAGCTGCCGATTTTTCCTGTGTCGCATCCACGTACTCGATGACCTCGCCGTCGGGTCGCCGATACCGAACGTAGGGAATCTGCTGCCGCTGCTCGTCGGTGGCCAGATAGTGGATTTCGGCGTCCGGTTGCAGATGAACCCCGTGGTTGCCGCGCGGCTCCCGCGTCAGCGGATGCAACCCGCCTGTGTACATGAGCAACACGGTCTTGGATTCCGTGTTCGCCTCGTCCTCGGCGAACTTCGTCTTCACCACCAGCCGCTCGCCGGTGAACTTCAGCGGCCAGTGACACTGCTCGCAGGTTTCGCGCGAGGGTCGGAGGTTTTCAATGGGCGTAGGAATGGGTCGCGGATACAGATTCAGGTTCACCGAGACCACCTGCCACGCCCCCGAGAGCTTGGAGCGCACAAACCAGGGCGCGCCCGGCCCGATGTGGCACTCCACGCAGGCGACACGCGCGTGCGGAGAGTTCCGGTAGGCGGTGTATTCCGGCTGCATGACCGAATGGCACGCCTGGCCGCAGAACTGCACGGAATCCATATAGTGAACGCCGCGATAGGCGGCGGTGAGAAAGAGCGCGAGGTTCACCCCCGTCATAACCAGAATGAACCACAACGTCTCCCGCAGATGCGGATCCCGCAGGTCAATCTGGGGGTATTCGGTCGGCAGCAGGCCCGCTATCTTCTCGCGGCGGAACTTATGCCCGATGCCGACGGGAATGAGCAGCAAGCCCAATACAAACACGGCCGGCAGGATGAGAAAGAGGATGATGCCGACGTAGGGGCTGACGCGAACGCCGAAAAACTCGGTGGTATAGAAGGTGAGCAGCGTGACCGCACTGGCCGTGGTGAGCACGACGCCCGCCTGGCTCAGACGATTGTTCCCCAGATACCAAACCGGGCGCACGCCCCGCCGCAGCGCCTCCTGCCAGAAAGTTTGGCCTTCCGGGGACATCGCGGCTCCACCCTCTCCTGTGCGCGCGCGAGTATCACATTGCGCGTTGACCGCGTCAACGCCAGTGCGCGCCCGTGGCACGACCGCCGAGTTTCTGCTCGACCTGTTGCAGGGAGAGCGTATAATCGGGGCGGCCGGCGCACGAGCGCCTCATGTCACAGACGCACGCGAAACCGGCAGCCCGTCTTTCCTGCCCGACACTCCTTCTAGCAGCTTTCTGTGTGGTGTCCTCCGCGCTCGCCCAGAGCCCCCAGGACTGCCTCACCTGCCACGAGGACAAGGTTGATGCCAGGAGATTCGCGGCCAGCGCCCATGCGGCGTTCGGCTGCGCCGCCTGCCACACTGGCATCGAGGGCTTTCCCCATCCCGAGAAGATCCCACCGCCGGACTGCTCGACCTGCCACAGCGACGTCGCGAGCGCATTCCAGAAAAGCATCCACGGCCGGCCACGCGCGGGCGGAGCGGCCGCTGTGGCGACTTGTGCCGACTGCCACGGAGACCCCCACAGCTTGCTGCCGCAGAGCGAGCCGGCATCCACCGTGCACTGGTCGAAGCTGGCCGCTACCTGCGCGCGCTGCCACGCCGACGCTGCGCTCACGGAACAGTTTCGGATTCCGGTCGTGCGGCCGGTACAGGCCTACCTGGAAAGTGCCCACGCCCGCGCTATTGCCGCCGGCCAACGCGGCGCGGTCTGCTCGGATTGCCACGGCTCACACGACATCGCCCCCGGCTGGGAGCCGGCTTCGACCGTGTGGCGAACCAACGTCCCCGCTACGTGCGGCAAATGCCACCAGGAGATCCTCACCGCGTTCCAGGAGAGCGTGCATGGAGAGGCCTTGACGCGCGGTGTGCGGGCCGCCCCTGTCTGTACGGACTGCCACGGCGAGCACCGCATCCTGGCCCATACCGAGCCCACCTCACCGGTCTTCGCGGCCAACATTCCCGGCCAAACCTGCGCGCGCTGCCATGCAGATACCCGCTTGAGTGAAAGATATGGCCTCCCGCTCGACAAAGTTCCCGCCTTTGAAGACAGCTTCCACGGCCTGGCCTTGCGCACCGGGCGGCTGACGGTGGCCAACTGCGCCAGTTGCCACGGCGTGCACGACATCCGGCCCTCTTCTGATCCAGCGTCCCACGTGCACGCGAGCAATCTGCCCAAGACCTGCGGGCAGTGCCATCCTGGCGCGGGCACCCGTTTCGCGCTCGGCCCTGTCCACATTCTGCCCACGGCGGTGGCTTCCGGCGCCCTCTATTGGATTCGCATCGGCTACTTGTGGCTGATTGTCGTCGTCATCGGGCTGATGGCGGCACACAACCTGCTTGACTTCATCCACAAGCTGCAGCGCGAGGCGCCGCCGCCCCGTACGATCCCGCCCGACCAGCCCGAACGCATGACCCGACCGCTGCGCTGGCAGCATGGGCTGGTCATGCTGAGCTTTCCGGTTCTGGTCTACACGGGCTTTGCGCTGAAATACCCCGAAAGCTGGTGGGCCGGCCCGCTGGTGCGGTGGGAGGCGCAACTCGGGCTCCGGGGCTGGCTCCACCGGGCGGCGGCGGTCGTGCTGCTCACGAGCTTGGGTTGGCACCTGCTTCATCTAGGCCTGAGCCGACGCCTGCGCGCCTGCTTCGGCCAGATGCGCTGGTCCGCCAACGATGTACAGGATGTTGTTTCGGCTGTTGCCTACTACCTGGGGCGTCGCCCTCATCGCCCCCCACCGGGCACGTTCAGCTACATCGAGAAGGCCGAGTATTGGGCCTTCCTCTGGGGCATGGTCGTGATGAGCGTAACCGGCATCCTGCTCTGGTCGGTCAACTTCACCCTGCGCTACCTGCCCAAGTGGACAACCGATGTGGCCACCGCCATCCACTTCTACGAGGCCATCCTGGCCACGCTGGCCATTCTGGTCTGGCACTTCTACTGGGTTATCTTTGACCCCGACGTCTATCCCGTGGATCCGACCTTCTGGCATGGCCGCTCGCCGCTGGCGCGGGTGCTGGAACGAAGAGAGTTCGCGGCACCGCCGGCGCCAGAGGGAAAGAACGACGAGAAAAAAGACTAATCCCTCGGTGTCCACGCAGGGAGGCGGCCGGTACGTCCTACTTCTTCAGGGTGCGCACGAAGGCGATCACGTTCGCCAATTCCTCTTCGCTCAGCCCCTTGACGGCCTTCTTTTTATCCGTACCCTCGGTGATAGCCTTGCTGAGGTCGGCGTCGCTCTTGTCCTGGATTTCTTTCGCGCCCAGATGCCGCATCTCAACCTTCAGCATCTTGGCGATGGCTTCCTTGGCTTGGCCATCGGGCCCGTGACAGCTCGCGCACTTTTTGGTGTAAACGGTTTTTCCGGCCTCCGCATCCCCCTTGCCGGACGCAGCCGCAGAAACCAGCACTCCCAGAGCAATGATGAGTCCTACTACCAGCCAGCCTCTCCTCATGGATGGTTCCTCCTCTCGGGCTTGCAGGGCGCTCGCGTTCCGGCCGGCGGGAAACAATCTCTCGCTTTCTGAGCTGATTGTCAAACCCATAGGCTCCAGCCGCAGCACCCGCGGTTCTCCGGCGTGATTCGCGTCACGCCTCCCTGCTCCCACCCTCCCATCTGGTTGGATGCGCGCCATCCCCGACTGACTGTCCGGGGCTGGAGGCTGGCCGAGAGGCTCAGGGGCGGGAACAGCAGCTTCCCGGCGGTATCGGCTTCCCGTGCGGGCAGGAATCAGGATGTCCTAGGAAATTGCAGATCTTGTCCGTCATCGCCGGGCTCAGGATGTGCTCGAAGCGGCAGGCGGTGGATTCCGCTTCCTGTTCTTCGACATCGAAGGTGTCAAAGAAGAGCCGCTCGGCGAGGCGGTGACGCCGGATGACAGTGCGGGCGCGTTGGTTGCCGGGGGGAGTCAACTCGAGGTGCCCGTCGGCGATGCGCAGCAGACCGCTCTCCGCCATCCGTCCGACGAGTGCGGCCACGTCGTACACTCCGGTAAGCTGGAGGCGGCCGACATCGGCGGGCTGGCCATCCTCGTCGAGCACCCAAATCTGCTCCAGCAAATGCTCGAAGTGCTCTTCCTGCTCCCCGCGCGGGGAGGTAACTTCCACTACGCGCCCGTGCTGCAACTCGATGCGGCGGTCAGCCAGGCGGGCAATGGCCGGATCGTGGGTCACCATGACCACCGTGTGTCCCTGGCGATGAAGCTGGTGGAAGAGCTGCATGACGATGGCCTCATTCTGCTCATCGAGGTTTCCCGTCGGTTCATCCGCCAGGATCAGCCTGGGCTGGTTGATGAGCGCCCGGGCGATGCAGAGGCGCTGCTGCTCGCCCGCGCTCAACTGCGACGGCAGATGGCCGAGGCGATGGCCCAGCCCGACGCGCTCCAAGGCGGCCCGCGCCTGTGCCTCCTCGATCATGCTGTGGAAGTACTGCGCCAGCATCACGTTCTCGAGCGCGGTCAGATAGGGGACGAGATGAAACTGCTGGAAGACGAAGCCGATTTGCTCCGCCCGAAAGCGATTCTGCTGCGGAGGCGTGAGCGCGGCCAAGTCGGTTCCGCCGACGCTGACCCGCCCGGCGGTCGGTTTGTCCAGAGCTCCGAGCAGATTGATGAGCGTGGTCTTTCCCGAGCCGGAAGGCCCGGTGACAGCCACCCACTCACCCGCCGCGACCGCAAGGCTCACGGCGTCGAGCGCGACGACGCCGCCCGGATAGCGCCGCATCAAGTTTTCGACTTCAACCAAGCTCATCTAGTTCTCCCGCAGGATCATCGCCGGCTCCAGCCTCTGCACCCAGCGCAGTGCCACATAGGTGCCCAGCAGGGCGACTCCCAAGGTGATGCCGATGGCGGCGGGAAGCGTCATCCAGCGTATTGCTACCTGGCTGGAAAAAATCTGCTGGCCGAGCCAGCGCGAAAGGGCGACGCCCGGGGCGGCGCCCGCGATTCCGGCGAGCACAGCACCGAGGGCAGCCTCGGCGAGAAAGAGCCGCGTAATCCCGCGCTGCGACCCTCCCAGAGCCTTCCACAAACCCACCTCGCGGCGTCGTTCCGTCGCCAGCGCCGTCATCGTGGTCAGCACGGACAAGGCTGTCAGCAGAAGCACAACCGCAGTTGTTCCCCAGAGCATTCCCTGGATTCGGTCGAGCACCCGCGCCTCGCTCTCGGCCATCTCGCGCAGCGGCTTGACCACAATGCCCGGAAACTTGGCGTGCAGCGCGCGCGCGAGTGCGTCCAGCGCTTCCGGCCGGCCCTCACCCCGCCCGAGCAGGACGCTGACTTTTCCGGGCGCTGCCGTCAGCGTTTGCGCCACCGACAAATTGACCAGGATGGCATTGTCTTCCTGCGAACCGGTTCGGATCACACCGGCCACCTGGAGCGGCTTCTCCCGGTCGGCGTAGCGGACGGTGAGGTGATGGCCCGGCTCGAACCCGAAGCGGCTAGCCACAGCTACACCGATCAAGCAGCGCTCCTTGTCTTCCGGGTCTTCGAGCCATCCCCCGCTGAGTTGCGCGTGTGCGCGCAGGTCCGCCGCCCGGTCGAGCCACGTACCTGCCAGCACCACGCTCTGGCCACTCACTTCCGCAACCGCGTATAGGAAGGGAAGAACTTGCAAGAGGCGACCCTCGGCAGCGCGCTCGAGATCCGCCGCCAGGGACTCGTCTAACAACTCGGTGGCGCCTGCGGCGGGAACAGAGGCCGGTGTCACCATCATGTTGGCACCGTAGCGTCGCAACTCGCTCCCCACTTTCTGCCGCGCGTCGAAGTAGAGGTTGAGTAGAGCGGCCGAGACCACCGCCGCCAACCACAGCGCCACCAGCGCGACCCGCGTGCGCCGCTGGCTCTGCCAGAACGACCGCCGGACGAGCCGCCAGAACACGCTAGGTCTCCTTCAAGATCGTTGCCGGGTCGTAGCCGTAGAGCTGCCGCAGGGGGAGCAAGGTCCCCGCCAGCGCCACCCCCACCGCGAGCAGCAGCACCACTGCACCCAGCCAGAGATTCGAAGCCACGCCCGCACCGAACACGGTGCGGGCAATGAGCTCCGCGCCGACTCTCCCCACTCCATAGCCGACGATGCCGCCTGCCACGCCGACCAGTGTCGCCTCGGTCAGAAACAGCCCGGTCAGGCTGACACCAGCGGCGCCCAGGGCTTTCATCAAGGCGATTTCTCTCCGCCGCTCGAGAACCGCCGCGCGCATCGTGCTCATCATCGCCAGAGCCGCCGCCAGCAACGCGGCCAGGCTGACCAGCGCCATCAGCCAGCGGATGCGGATGAGCAGGGCGCTTTCCGCCTGTGCCACCCGGCGCACGACGCGCACGTCGGTATTCGGCAGAGCCTCCCCGATCTGGTGGGCAATCGAGCTGACGTAGGGCGTACAGTACCAGCGGTCGTACTCGGCCGGCGTCATCGAGGCCGGAGCGCGCTGCGCGAACGCATCATCGGGAGTGACCAGGGCGCTCACCTCTGCCCGGCGAACACTCCCGGCCCGGCCGGTGAGATTCTGGAGCCAGGCCAGCGGAACAAACGCCTGTTCATCCTCGACGCCACCGGTGGCAACAATTCCCTGCACGCGGAGGCGTGTCGGCTGACCTCCAGGAAGCTCGAGGATGAGCTCGCTGCCAGGGAGAGCACTCAGTCGCGCAGCCAAGCGCGCGCCCAGCAGCACCTCGGCATCGGCCGCGTCCCCCGGCCAGTGACCCTCGCGCTGCCAAGTCGGATGAAGTGCGCGAAGGCCGGTGGTGAACGTTGTGCCATCGTCAAGCGGCAGCGTCTTGGCAAACCAGGTACCGACGAGCTGCACCGTGCTGCCATCGGCGAGCCGCGCCTGCTGATAGAGATAGGGCGCGATAGCGAGGATGTGGTGCCGCCAGAAGATTTTCTTGAGCTTCACGAGGTCGTCCTCGCGCAGGAAGCTGCCTTCGCTCAGCGGACGCAGGTCGACGCCTCCGATCTCGACCGGCACCGTGTCCGCCTGAGGGAGAATGAGGATGTTGGCACCGAAGGAACGCAGCTCGCGGGCGAGCTTGTCGCCGACGTCGAGCGCGACGTTCAAGGCGGCAGCCGCCACACCGCTGCCCAACGCCAGCGCGAGCAGGGCCAGCAGGAAACGACGACGCCCGCGGGCGAGAGATGCGCGCAGCAGGCGGAGAAACACGGCCGGCCTACCGATGGAAGGCAGCCGAGGCTGCCCGGAGATGTTCGAGCCGAATCCGCAGCTCGCTGCCCTCCAGCGTGGATTCGAGGGGAATCGGGTTGCAGCCGCCAAACTGTCCGATGGAGGGAATGTAGATGACCGCGGCGCAATTCCGGCAGATGACGTTGGGCCCCTGCTGGTTGTAACCGACGATGCCGCAAATCTGGCAGGCGTCGAGCGCGGTGGCGAGGGAGCCATCCGGCCGACGGATGACGATGAAGCGCACGGTGACGCCGTTTTCCGTCCAGGCAAAGCGGTGCAGGTTGCCGTCGTCCACCTCGTGGGCGGGGATAGCGATGAACTCGCCACTCGGGACGACCGCGCGCGCGGGACTCAACTCCTGGTCGGCACGTGCATACACGTAGTCGGCTGCCAGCAACAACGCCACGGCGAAAGCCGTGGCCGCAGCCGTCGTCATCCAGCGGCGTTGCCGGCGCTCAAGCCAGCGCTGGCGGCGCTGTTCGGCCTCGTTGAGCCCGGCGGCGGGTTGCAATTCCCGGCGCCGCGCGACCAATTCCCGCGCTGCCAGCCAGCCGGCAGCAGCCAGCACGAGAACGAAAAAGAAGACGTCATTGCGAACGATGGGGCCGAGCAGTCTCATCAAGCGCGGGCCGGAGGGAATGACCATGGCTTCGGAAAGCTCGTGCAGGCCGGTGAGGGTGAGCTGGGCAGCGACAACCATGAGGATGATGCTGGTGGCCTGGAAGAACCTGTCCAGACGGATGGGCAGAATACCGCGGAAGAAGGAGAGGCCCAGGCCCACCGCCATCGCCAGGCCCAGGGCCAGACCAAGCAGCACCAGCAGGCCTTCGGTGTTGACGGAAACCGCGGCGAGCATGAGCGCGGTCTCCACACCCTCGCGCAGCACCATCACGAAGACGAAGGCGAAAAGTCCCAGCACCGCGAACCGCGAACTGCCGGCCAGCAGGTCAACGCGCAGCTCGATGTCGCGGCGCAGGTGGCGCGCGACCCGCTGCATCCAGATAATCATCGTGGCCAGCAGAAATGCCGCCGCGAGCAGCAGGTAGCCCTCCAGCGTTTCTTGGTTCCAGGCGAATTGCTCCAGAGCGACGGCCACGCCGATGCTGGCCAGCAAGGCCGCGGCCAGTCCAGACCAGATGGGACGCTCGAGGTCGGGGCGTTCGAGCTTACGGACGTAGAGAAAGACGATGCCGACGACGAGGGCGGCTTCAACGCCTTCGCGGAGGGCGATGAGGAGAGAAGGGAGCATCCTAGTTGCAACTATGTTGCAATTACATTGTACGGGGAAAGAGCCCAGGTGTCAACCAAAGAATGCGGGAGAGAAGTTTTGTGGTTGGGATGATTCCCTGCCCGTCCGGCTCGTGCCCGCCTGCGTCCGCGATGGTGTAGAATCGTCCCGCAAGAGGGAAGAATTCGTGGCCCAACTCACCCCCGGAAAGCAAAAGGGCTTGCAGCGGGTGTCGGACGCACGCGGCGTGATTGCCGCCGCGGCGATGGACCAGCGCGGCTCGCTGCGCAAGGCCATCGCCCGGGAACGGGGCGTTCAGGCGGAACAAGTCACCGGGGAGATGCTGGCGGAGTTCAAGGCGGCGGTGACACACATTCTGACGCCCCACGCCAGTGCAATTCTGCTCGACCCGGAATACGGCTTGACCGCCGCGCGGCAACGCAGCCCGAACACCGGACTGCTGCTGGCCTACGAGAAGAGCGGCTATGACAAGAGCGGTCCCGGGAGACTGCCGGACTTGTTACCGCTGACGGTGAAGCGCCTAGTCGAGCTGGGCGCCGACTGCGTGAAGCTCCTGATCTACTACACTCCGTTTGATCCGGCCGCGATCAACGAGGAGAAGCATGCCTTCGTCGCCCGCGTGGGCGCGGAGTGCGCTTGCTGGGATGTGCCGTTCTTCCTCGAATTCGTCGGCTACGATGAGCAAGTGGGGGAAAACAGCCTCGACTATGCGCGCAAGAAACCCGAGATTGTCATCCGCAGCATGGAGGAGTTTTCGAAGCCGGACTATCTGGTGGATGTGCTGAAAGTGGAAGTGCCGGTCAACGTGAAGTTTGTGGAAGGAACGAACACGTTTGGAGGCACGAAGGCCTACAGCCGGAACGAGGCCAAAGAACTTTTCCGGCGAGCCGCAGCCGCCACCGCCAAGCCGTTCATCTATCTGAGCGCAGGCGTAACCATGCCCCAGTTCGCTGAGACACTGGAACTGGCGGCCGAAGCCGGCGTGCCCTTCAGCGGGGTGCTGTGTGGGCGGGCCACCTGGCAGGATGGCATTCCCGTTTACGCCCAGCGCGGCCTGAAAGCCCTCGAAGACTGGCTCGCCGGCGAAGGAGTGAAAAACATTGAGACCGTAAATGCACGCCTGGCCGCGGCGACGCCGTGGATGAACCGTGTTCAGTCCGGCGTGGCCTCGGCTGCATCGAATTGAGTACCGCCCCGTGCGGAAATGACGCGATGATTACTCTCCGCCAGAGCGAGGAACGCGGCCGGACACAACTCGACTGGCTGGACAGCCGGCACACGTTTTCCTTCGACCAATACTACGATCCACGCCACATGGGCTTTTCCGTTCTGCGCGTGCTGAACGAAGACCGCGTGGCGCCGGGTGCCGGGTTTCCTACGCACCCGCACCGCGATATGGAGATCATTACCTACATTCTCGCCGGTGCACTCCAGCACCGGGACAGTCTGGGCAACGGCTCCGTCATCCGGCCGGGCGACGTGCAGCGGATGAGCGCAGGCACGGGCATCACGCACAGCGAGTTCAACGCCTCCCAGACGGAGCCGGTCCATTTGCTGCAAATCTGGCTTCGCCCGGCGGCGAAAGGGATTGTGCCGGGCTATGAGCAGAAGAGCTTTTCCGAGGAGGTGCGGCGGAGTCGGTTGTGTCTGGTCGTCTCGCCGGACGGCCGCGCCGGCTCGCTCACCATCCAGCAAGATGCCTTTCTCTATGTCACGCTCCTGGGACGTGGGGAGTCAGTGACACACGCGCTCGCCCCGGGCCGCTCAGCCTACCTGCATGTGGCCCGGGGCCGGGCGCGTCTGAATGGACACGAGCTCAGCGCGGGCGACGCGGCTGGCGTCACGGTGGTCAGCACCCTGGAAGTGGATTCTCCGGATGGGAGCGAACTTCTGCTATTCGACTTGCCCTGAAGGCTGCGCCGGACTTCGCCGGCCGGGGCCGTAGAGAATCTGACCGGGGCGAGCGCCGGTGCGCTGTCCCTCTTCCACCACTATCTCGCCATTGACCAGAACATAGTCGAAGCCGCGCGAGTATTGGTGCGGGTTTTCGTAGGTGGCCGCATCGGCCACTTTCTCCGGATCGAACACAACAATGTCGGCCCAGAAACCCGCCCGCAGCAGGCCACGGTCTGCAAAGCCGAACCGCTGCGCGGGCAGTGCAGCCATCTTGCGGATAGCTTCCTCGAGGCGGACCACTTTCTTCTCGCGCACGTAGCGGCCCAGAACGCGCGCGGAGGTGCCGTAGCTGCGCGGATGCGGTCTGCCGGTGCCGAACGCGGGGACGCCGCCGTCGCGCCCCAACATGGTCAGCGGGTGGCCTAAGATGCGCACCACATCCTTTTCATCCATGCGGTGGTAAATCATCTGCGCCCCGCCCTTGTCCATGAGGTCAAGCACGGTTTGAATCTCCTGCTTCAAGTTGTCCTTGCGCTTCCATTCCCGGTTGATCTGGCGGATGTTTTTCCCCTCCAGTGCGGGATCCCAGCTGGCGCGGGCGACAACCGCATAGTCGAGGTGTTTGTAGCCCTGCACCTTACGGAGCTCCGTGAACATTTCGTCGGCAATCCGGCGCCGCTCGCTCGGGTCGGCGAGGCGTCGCCGCAGCTCTTCCCTTCCCCCGGCAAGCGCCCAGGAGGGCAGCAAGATGTCGAGCCGTGTGCTCGACGCCGTGTAGGGATACTGATCCATGGTGACGTCGAGCCCTTGCGCACGCGCCTGTTCGACCTGCTCCAACATCCGCGTGCTGGCGCCCCAGAACAGCTTGTTCGTCACCTTCATGTGGGAGATTTGCACGGGCAGGCGGGCTTCGCGCCCGATGCGGATCGCTTCCTCGATGGCTTCCAACACCTTGTCGCCTTCGTTGCGCATGTGGGTTGCATAGAGGCCTCCGTAGCGCGCCGCCACGCGCGCCAGCGCAACGATCTCCTCGGTCTCCGCGTACGTGCCGGGAACATAGATCAGCCCGGTGGAAAGTCCCACCGCGCCGTCTTCCATCGCCTGTGCGACTAGAGCCTCCATCCGTGCCAATTCCTCCGCCGTGGGTGCGCGCTTCTCCGTGCCCATGACTTGGCGGCGCACGGCGTTATGGCCAATGAGGGACGCCAGATTGACTCCCAGCCCCGTCTGCTGGAGCCGTCCGAACCATTCGCCCAGGTTGACCTCTGAGCCGCCGCAGTTGCCGGTGACGATGGAGGTCACGCCATCGGCCACGAGGTTGTCGGCTGCGGGTCGCTCCTCGATGCCGCCTTCCACATGCATGTGAACGTCAACAAACCCGGGCGCAACCACCCGCCCGGCGGCGTCAATGGTGCGCTGCGCCGTCGCTCCCTCCAGCCGACCCACACGGACGATGCGACCGTCCCGAATCCCCACATCCCCCCAGAACCAGGCATTCCCGCCGCCGTCCACGATGCGCCCGTTGCGAATGATGATGCTGTAGTCCGCCTCGTTCGCGGCTTCTGCCGCGGTGCGAGCTTCGCCGAGCCAGAGTACGCCCAGCAGCGTTGCCGCGAGACAAACCAAGATTGTGTGGAAGCGCAGATTCATGGCTCCTCCTCTTCCTCTCGCAAAAGATCGTCCAGTTTGTCCAGAAATCGGCGCAGATGGACGGGCTTGTCGAGGTAGCTCAAGTGGCGTTCCTCCAGGAACGACCGCATCTCGGGAGAAGGCCGCGTGGAGGAGACAAACAGCAGTCGTGTCCCCTTGCGCATCGCCTTGCCCAATCGCGCGAACAGCGCTACCCCATCCAACTGCGGCATGCAAAGTTCGGAGATGACCAGATGATAGTGGTGGCGCCGGATGCAGCCGCGCGCCTCCGCGGCATTGTGCGCCAGATCCACGCGGCAGGAGCCGGACTCCACCACGCGACGCACCGCCGTCAGGAACGCCCGGTCGGTGTCGATAGCCAGGACGCGCTTGGCCGGTGCCGTCCGCACGGCTCGCTCGCCTTCCTTCATCCCAATATCCCGGTCCACTGAATCGAGTGGCCAAGATACTAGACCCGCGGCAGGTCGGCAAGATGCCGCGCCCACGAGAGGCGAAACGCGCGCGGCGCCACTTCGTCTAAACCAGTGAGACTTTCCCGGCCTGGCTGGGTTTAACTGTATGGATGGCAACGCGAAGTTGCGCGAGGAGGAAATCAGATGAAATCATGGCGAATCTTGATTCTTGGCGGGTTGGCCGCCGTGTTGGCGCTGGCGACCGTCGGTGCCGCGCTCAGCCAAGAAGGCCCACCCGCACCGCCGGCCGCACCCGAGCCGCCGTTTTGGATGGAGGCAGATGTGGCAGATGAGGTGGGGCCAATGATTGACGACCCGCAACTCCAGGAGCAACTGGGGCTGACGAACGAGCAGAGGGAGAAACTCCGCGCGATCGGCCGTGACGCAATGAAGAAAAGCATCCAGAACCGCGCGGCCCTGCACGTGAAGCAGATGGAGTTGAATGAACTGCTCGAAGCCGACACCCCTGATCGCGCGGCAGTGGACAAGAAGCTGCGGGAGATCACGGACCTGCAGGCGACGATGTTGCGGTCGCGCGTGGATACGCGGTTAGCGTTCGCGGGCACGCTGACGCCCGAACAGCGCACCAAGCTGCGGACGCTGGCCCGCCAGCGCATGCGCGGGCGAATGATGAGCCGCCGCTGGGGCCGCGAAGGATTCGGGATGCGCGGTCCTCGGTTCGGGCAGCGTGGGTTCCGCGGCCCGGGCTACCGCTTGGGCCCGCGCTGGCAGCAGCCGCCGAGTCCGCCCGCGCAGCCGGCTCCGCCGACGCAGTAGGCACGCAGCGGCTCGGTCCGCACGCGGTCTACTTGACGAGCAAGACTTCGCGGAGGTTGTCGCGGCCGACAAACGTCCTCGACGAGGAAAATCCGGCGAAGAGATCGAGGATGGCACGGTTCTGAAACACGCGTCGCGGCGGCAAGTCCACCTCGGTCGGTATTACAACAAGGGAATTTCTGCTTCCCAGCCGGTAGCGACTCAATCCCTCGCCCTCCAGCCGGTTGCGAAACAACAGGAACAGGACACCCGCTGGCTTGAGCGCCGCCTGCAGCCGCGCGCGCGTTGGCTCGAGCAACTCATCGGGCAGATAGTCGAACAAGTCCCAGCCCAATATGCCGTCCAGCGAATTCGGCTCATACTGGAGGTTGCTCCCCAGAAATCTCTGCACGGAAGCGAGGACGCCGCTTTCTCCTCCCGTCAGCGCTTCCCACGGATCTTCCGTGTAGACCTTCGCCCCGGCCTCCGTCAGCAGGGCAACGGTGGAATGCCATACCGGTCCCAAGCTCAGGACGCTGGGGTGGGTGCGGTCGGCCAGTGCGGTGAAGAATTGCGCAAGCCCGTGCGACGCCCGCGCGGAAACCTCGGGAGCGGGCGGCGCTGCCGACCGCCACTGGCCAAGAAAACTCACGGTTCGCTACTGCAGTTTCTCTTTCGAATCCGCCGCCAGCGGTGCCGCCGCCACCCGATAGCTCTCCGCAGCCGTGGCATCCGCGCGGGCCGCCTTTTCCTCGCCCCGCTCGATGTCAATGCTGCCCTTGAAGTACGCACCGTCCTCAATCACGATCCGCGCCGCGACCAGATCGCCCACCACGCTGCCCGTTTTGCGAATCTGCAAACGGTCGCGGGCGCGCAGATTCCCGTGCACGCTCCCCTCGATAACGATTTCGCGGGCGCGGATATCGGCGCGCACTTCTCCGTGCGGCCCGATCACGACGCTGTGGTCGCCCAGCTCAATCTTGCCCTGGAACTGACCGTCCAGGGTCAGGTCTTCCGTCCCCTTCAGCTCACCCTGGAAGGCGAGGCTCTTGCCGAGGCGCGAAGTGCCGTCCACCGCGCGCGGCACGGTCGAGAGCGGGCGCAAGTCCTTGACGGTTACCGGCGACTCTGGTGTCGCCAACGTGGAAGGAATCTCCTCATTCTTCTTGCTCGGCCACATAGTTCTCCCCGTTCGTTGTGGGCACTGGCCCGATTCTGCCGCGCACTATAGTACGTTCAGTGCCGGAAGTAAACATCTTGCCCGCAAAAGGGCGAGCGGGCGAACCCCGAGCAGTTCCCACCACGTGTAAATCGTCCGCATCAGCTCGAGGAAGAAAACCGCCCGCTGCTCGCGCTGCCGCCACCACCGCTGGGGCTCGAAGCGCGGATCCTCGACCCCGACCACCCAGAACTGGATTCCCTGGGGCCGCAACACTTTCTGGAAGATGCGCCGCGTGCGTCGCGCGTGAAAGTTTGATGTCACCACAATCACCCGCCGCATCTCATGCGCGGCCAGGAAGCGCCGCAGCAGGAGCGCATCCTCCAGCGTGGAGTTTGACGGCTGCGGCACGCGCAGAATCTTGTCTGCCGGCACGCCCAAGTTGTGCGCCTCGCGCTCCATCAGCTGGGTTTCATTCAAGTAGGTGCGCAGCGCAGGCCCGACGAGCACCAACTGCGGTGCCCAACCCTCGCGATAGAGTCGCACGCCGCGCTGCAGCCGGTCGCCCCCCACGCTGTCGCCACCCAGCACCACCGCTGCCTGCGCCTTCTCGAAGCTCTCATTCACCACCCACCACTCGCCCACCGCAGCGAGCAAGGGCGCGCGCGCCAGATAGAGAATGAGCCCCAGCAGGAGCAGAAACGCCAGCACAAGCAGCGAGAAGAGGATGCCCCCGCGCTCCCTTCGTCGCAGACTAGCTGCCGGTGCGGTTGCGCGCATACACCTCCGTCGCCAGACAGAACACGAAGAGGAGCAAGCTCAACTCCAGAAAGTGGTACGGCTTGACACTCGTGGCCTGCGGCCATGCCGCTGCCGGTCCCAGCTTCCACAATCCCCGATAGACGAAGGCGAGAACCGCGGAGAGAATCCCGAGCCAGTACGAAAGGTGGATGACTCCTTTCATCGTGCCCTCCTCGACCGCTCCAACAAAAGTTTGCGAGCAGCCGACCGTTGCTGCGAGTCTAGGAGCGAAGCCGGAAGGCGTCAAGCAAGGGAAGAGAGCCCTAGCGAGAGTAGCGGGCAGGCGTGGGGCCGACTTCGAGCATGTGGCGATCCCAGATGGCTCCATAGCGCGTGTAGTAGGCGACCTCGAAGTCCTGCGTCAACTCCAGCGCGTCGGTCGGGCAGGCATCCTCGCAGCAGCCGCAGAACATGCAGCGGGAAAGGTCGTAGGTAAAATGGGTCAGCACCTTGCGGCGCGTGGCTTCGTCGCGTTCCCAGCCGACAACGATCAAGTTTTCCGGGCAGGCGAGCGAACAAAGATTGCAGGCGATGCACAGGGTCTCATTCGTCTCGGGATGGGTGTTCAGCCGCGGCGCGCCGCGATAGCGTTCGGCCACCATCGGCCGCTCCTTCGGGTACTGTTCGGTGTAGGTGGCGCTGGGGCGCTGGTAGCGGAACGTACGCCAGAGTCCGCGCAGCAAATCAATCAAGAGAATGCGTTCCAGGCGCTGTTTCCAGTTCATTGCCTGCCTCTGCCCTGCCTCTCTAGGATAGCAGCAATCGGAACACGGTCAAGTCACGCTTACGGCTTGGCGTGTCGCAACACACGGCCGGGGCGCGCCCCGGTCGGCTTGTTTCGGTCCCAGACCAGTTGGCCGTTGACGAACACTTTTTCCATTCCTGCCGGCAGCTTCCCTGGCTCCTGATAGGTTGAGCGGTCAATCACGGTTTCGGGGTCGAAGAGCACCAAGTCGGCCTTCATCCCCTCGGCGATGATGCCGCGGTCTTTCAATCCCAACCGCGCGGCCGGGAACGAACTCATCTTGCGGATGGCCTCTTCCAGCGACAGCCACTTGTTTTCCCGCACGTAGCGGCCCAGCACCTTGGGGAAAGTGCCGGCGCCGCGCGGATGCCGCGCGCCCACTCCGCCGTCGCTCGATACCATGACCCACGGCTGGCCGTAAAACGCTCGAATATCTTCCTCAATCATTGACTTGCCGACCACGCCGGCGCCGCCCTCGCGGATGATTTCCATATAGAGTTCCACCGGCGTCAGCCCGCGCGCCCGCGCGACTTCTTCCATCGTCTTGAATTCGTATTCGGGATGCTTCTGCATCCGCGTAATCAGAATGTTGCCTGCGCCCCCGACATCGGCGATGCCCGCGGCCACACTCTCGGGGTCATCGTGCCGGCGGTTGGGGACGATGACGGCGAGAGTCGAAGACCAGGCTTCGTAGGGATAGCAGTCGGCGGTGATGTCGAGGCCGGCGCGGCGCGCCTCCTCGACAATCGCAATGGCTTCCGGCGCCTTGCCCCACACACCGACCACGCCCATCTTGATGTGAGAAATCTGCACCGGCAGGCTGGCCTCGCGGCCGATGCGAACGGCTTCGCGCAGGGCATCCAAGACGAGGTTGGCCTCGTCGCGGATGTGCGACATATAGATGCCGCCGTAGCGCGCGGCCACACGCGCCAGGGCAATCACTTCTTCCGTCGTGCTCTGGTGGCCCACGTCGTATTCGAGCCCGGTCGAAAGTCCCACCGCGCCGTCCTTCATCCCCTGCTCGACCAGCGCCGCCATCTGTTCGATTTCCTCAGGCCGCGCGGCGCGATTCCAGTCCTCGCCCATCACGCGCCGCCGCACCGTGGCGTGGCCGACGAAGCTCATCACGTTTACCGCGGGCGGAGAGTTCTCAAGCTTCTTCAGGTACTCGCCCACCGGGAACGGGGAGCCGCCGTCGGGGCCGACGGCGAGGGTGGTGATGCCCTGAGAAACCTGGTTCTCCGCCAGCGGCTGCCGCGGCAGGCCTTCTTGCGAGTGGTTGTGGATGTCAATGAAGCCCGGTGCCAGCACCTTGCCGGCGGCATTGACGACGGTGTCGCCGGGCTCGGGGTCAAAGGTGCCGACAGCGGCAATGCGGTCGCCGACGATGCGGACGTTACCGACAAAAGCCGCTCCCCCGCGCCCATCGACAATGCGCGCGCCCACAATGACAGTGGCAGGTTCTTTTTCGCTGGCGGGCACGGCAGTGAAGCTTGCCGCCGCAACCAACACCACGAGCGCTAACAGCCCTGCGAACCGATTTGGTTTCATGTGAGTTCTCCGAATAGAAGCTGCATTAGGACTGTGGAACCATCAGTGGACGCTAATCGATAGCCCGGCCACTCCCCGCGGATCCCCCAGGGCAGCTTCGGGTGGCGGAGGGGGTGGGATTCGAACCCACGAGGCCGTTCATCACGGCCTACCCGCTTTCGAGGCGGGCCCATTCAACCACTCTGGCACCCCTCCGGGCAAGAGTCGCTTGAAGGCGTCGCCGCCCTTGAAAGATTCTAACTGCTAGTCGCGTTTCCGCGCTGCTTCGCTTATCTCAAGTTTCGCAACGTCAGACAAAGCAGTGATTGTAGCAGGGAGCCGAATTGGGTGCTCAAGAAAAGCACCGGGAGCGTCGAGCAAGCGGCGAATGAGCAGGTGCTCAGCACTTCTTCCGGACTGGGGGTGCGATCGAGTGTGGGGGCAGGCGGGCGGGAAGCCGGCTAACGGATGGTCTAAGTCACGATGGGTTAGCAACTTGCCTGGGGTGGCGACTTAGGCGGCGTGTTTCCCGAATTGGAACAGATCCGCAAAAACCGTACCGTCCGTATCGTCCGCACGATCCTTAGACAGGAAGGGAGAAAAGCTGGTTAAGAGAGTGTCCGATATTCCGTTGGAGGTGAGCAGCGGCCAAACGCATTCTACGCC
>JBBIPK010000042.1:0-26401 GCA_037442885.1 Acidobacteriota bacterium
TGAGGATGGTGTGGAGTCCCATGCCGCCGGCCCCGGGCGACCATTGCGGCCCGGTGCCGTGGCCGCGCAACCCGGCGAGCTCGTGCCAGCTCTTGCCGCCGTCCGTGGTGCGGAAGAGCGCTGCATCTTCCACGCCCGCGTAGACCGTGTCCGGATCGGCCAGCGACGGCTCCAGATGCCACACGCGCTTGAACTCCCAGGGGTGCTGCGTGCCGTCATACCACTGATGCGTGGTGAGCGGTTTGCCGGTCTCGGCCGAGGTGTCGTAGACGAACTTGTTGCTCTCCCCCTTGGGGAAGCCCTCCGGCGTGGTGGTCGGCTCGCCCGGCGGTGTTCCGGGCTGGTGCCAGGTCTTGCCGCCATCATCGGAGCGCTGGATGATCTGCCCGAACCAGCCGCTGGTCTGCGACGCATACAGGCGATTGGGGTCAGCGGGAGAGCCCTTTATGTGGTAAATCTCCCAGCCGGCAAAGTAGGGGGCGCTGACGCCCCACTCTTTCCGCGTGCCGTCCGAGGTCAGAATGAATGCGCCCTTGCGCGTTCCCACCAACAAGCGCACACGAGCAGGACGCGAACTCTTCGCCGTGGCCATGCCTCCCTCCAGGAACAAACTCTTTTGTGGGCAGGTGAGTCTTCTATATGGCTTTCCGGGGCGGAAATGTCAAGCCGCAGCCTCGCAAAAAATGCAACTCCGCCACTCGCAATTGGGTTTAACATCCTGGGAGCATAGCGGCGCATCCAAGAGCAAGAAGGGTCCGGGCAGGGACAACGATGGACACTAAAGGGCGTTGGATGGGGTTCGCAGTTTGCCTGACGGGGCTCCTGGCGGCTACCACAGCCCTGGCGCAGCAGCCCCCGCCGCCTCCGCCCGAAAGCCCCGCGCAACAGCAGCCTCCCCCGGCTCAGCAGGCCGCACCGGCAAGCGAAGCAAAGCCCGAAGAGAATCTCGTCGTTGTGCCGGCTGGCAGTCGCTTGGCCTTAGTGCTGCAAAACTCCATCAGTTCCAAGTCCGCCCAACTCGGCGACTCGCTTTACTTCGAGACGATTTATCCCGTGGTCGTCAACAACCGCGTCCTGATCCCGGCCGGTAGCTTTGTGCGCGGCGAAGTCACTCACGTCAAGCGTCCCGGCCGCCTCAAGGGCCGCGCGGAACTGCATCTCCGACTGGGTGAGTTGACTCTCCCCAACGGCTACACCACCACACTCCAGGCCCGCATGGGTGGTACGGGTCTCGCCGACAACGCCGAAGTCAACCGCACCGAAGGCGGTGTCAAGGCCGCCGGCACGAAAAGCAAGGACGTGGAAGAGAGCGTCATCTTCGGCGGAACCGGCGCCGGCCTGGGCGGCGCCATCGGCGGCGTGACCAGCGGCTCCCGCAAGGGTGCGGGCATCGGCATGGCCATCGGCGCCGGTGCCGGTGTGGCCTGGGCCTTGTTTGCCCGCGGGCCCGAGCTCTTCCTCGAGCGCGGCCAGACCCTTGAGTTCGTCTTGAACAGAGACCTCTTGCTCGATGCCGAAATGGCCACGTTCGACTGGGCCGGCCAGCCTTCCACCCTCTCGGCTCCCGGGCGACAGCGCGAGACGCGCCGCCGCTTGATCATGGCTCCCCGCATCCCCTGACTTCTCCGAGCGCCAAGAAATCCTGCACCGAGAAATGTAGCGGAAGGCTTCCGCCTTCCACGAGCCCCGAGCCGTCAGGTCTCCTCTCCGCTCTTCGGCGCGCGCCCCTCTTGCCCCGAGCCCCCAGGCTCCCGCCTGGGGGAGCAAGAAGGGTAGACCAGTCGAATCACCCGCCCCTCGAAGGCTTTGCGATAGGGCTGGGAAGGTGTACCATTATGGAATAAATTCCTATCGTGGGAAGAAAGACCGCCTGCTTGAGGCGGACTCCGAGGCCGGAAAAGAGCAGCAGCACATAATGCTTTCAACATGTTAATGAAGCGTTGCCATTCTGGAACCGAGCCTGCTGTACTATGCAGCAAGAGGTTCCTGGGGAGCGTTTCCCACTATGACCACTGAGGAAGCGAACTCAGCGGACCGGAGGGCACAACCCGTCCTCCTGATTGTCGAAGACGACTCCACCACTCGCAACGTCTGCCAGCCCGTGGCCGAATCCGTTGGCCTGCGCGTCCTGCACGCCGAGACGACCGAACAGGCCTTCGAGCAGATGGAGACCCAGCAGGTGGACCTGGTCTTGGCCGACCTCCGCATCCCCAGCGTCGGCGGCATGGCGCTGCTCGAGCGCATCAAAGCTGAACATCCCTCCACCGAAGTCATCATCATGACCGGCTACAGCACCATCGAGTCGGCCGTGCAGGCGATGAAGCTCGGCGCCTACGACTACCTGCCCAAGCCCTTCCACACCGATGAGCTGCGCGTCATGCTCCAGCACCTCGTCCAGCGGCTGCAATTGGTCGAGGAGAACCGCGTCCTGCGCGAGCAGGCCGGCGGCCGGCCCGGATTCGGCAATCTGGTGGGCACCTCGCCCAAGATGCAGCGCCTCTACAAACTCATCCTGAAAGCCAGCCAGGGTCGCTATCCGGTTCTGATTGCCGGCGAGAGCGGCACCGGCAAGGAATTGGTGGCCCGCTCCATCCACTACCTGGGGCCGAACCGCGACAAACCCTTCTGTCCGGTGGATTGCGCCGGGCTGGTGCCCACCCTGATCGAGAGCGAGCTCTTCGGCTATGTCCGCGGCGCCTTTACCGGCGCGGTCCGCTCCAAACAGGGCTTGCTGGAGGTGGCGGCCGGCGGCACGCTCTTTCTGGATGAGATCGCCGAGCTCTCCGTGGACTTGCAGGCCAAGCTCCTGCGCGCGATTCAGGAGCGGGAAATCAAGCCGGTGGGGAGCACGCAGCGGATTCCGATTGACGTGCGCGTCATTGCCGCCACCAACCGCGAACTCGACCTCGCCATGCGCGAAGGCCGTTTCCGCCAGGACCTCTACTACCGCCTCAACGTCCTCACCCTTAAGCTCCCCCCGCTGCGGGAGCGGAAAACCGACATCCCCCTGTTGGTCAGCCATTTCATCGAGCGCTTCAGTGACCCCGACCGCCCCATCAAAGGCGTCTCGGAAGAAGCGATGGCCCGCCTGATGAGCTATGACTGGCCGGGTAACGTCCGCGAGTTGGAGAACGCCATCGAGCGCGCCGTCGCCCTCGGCGCCGGCACCGTCATCCACACCGTGGACCTGCCCACCAACCTCCAGGTCAGCCCGCTGCCCAACACCTCCAGTCTCTCACCCGAAGGCATCATTCCTCTGCGCGAACTGGAGAAGCGCGCCATCCTGCGCGCCCTGGAAGAGCTCGGCGGCGACAAGATGATGGCCGCACGGCTGTTGGGCATCGGGAAAACCACGCTGTATCGCAAGCTGCGAGAATATCAACTAACCTCCTGAGTCCCGCCCGAAAGGCAACCGAGCTTTCCGCGGGGTTCCATTTTGGAACTCCTTTTCCGCGCACGCTCCCGCTCCGGTGTTCTTGCCGCTTGAGTTTCCCTCCGCCGGAATGGCACGCCATCTGCTCAGTCTCCAGTGCGCCCAAGGTGGTTCAGGAAGCAAGCATGCAGCGGCGTCTGTCGAGTGGTGCTCTGAGAAAAACGAGCTCTCGAGCCGCGGCCGGCTCACGCCCCCCTCCTCTGTCTTCCGCGCCACGCACGAGCCCTCCATGACGGT
This sequence comes from Acidobacteriota bacterium, assembly GCA_037442885.1. GTDB lineage: Bacteria > Acidobacteriota > Terriglobia > Acidiferrales > 2-02-FULL-67-57 > JACQTG01. Next base: position 3,671 of record JBBIPK010000042.1, read on the forward strand.
TTGGTTGAGCAGTGCCCACCGGGGCCGGTTGCGCGAAAAGCTGCTCGAGTTTGCCCTGACCACAAGCGGCCCGGCTGAGCTTTCGGAGATTTTCGCCGCTGCCGCCGCGGTTTTGGAGGAGTTGTTCGGTGCCAGCCGTGTGACTGTGTGGGCGTGCGGCTCGCGGGGTGCAACCCTGCGCTGGTGTGCGGGCAGCACGACGGAATCGACTGGGATGGAGCTGGACCTGGCCCACTATCCGCGGCTGGCTGCGTTGGTTCAATCCAAGCGGGCGCAACGCGTCGATCTGCTGGCCGCACCCTGGCCGGATACGCCCGCGCCGCTGCTGGGCACTCGCTCCTTCATCTACCTTCCGCTCTGCTTTCAGGGAAAGCTGAAGGGCTGTGTGCTCGTGCTGTTTGGCGCGCCCGATGCGGGCGAGCGCGGTGATGCCCCGCTGGTCAAGGGACTCGAAGTGGGGGAACTCGTGGCCAGCCTGCTCGCCAGTGCCTGGGAGGGTGATGAACTTCGTCGGCAGGAGCAGCGCCGCGAAGAACAATGGCTCGGTGTTCTTCGCTTGGCGCAAAGCCTGCTGCGCTCGCCCGGCGACCCCCGGGTGCTGGAGGCGCTGGTGCGCGCCACGGGGGAACTGCTGGCGGCCGAGGCCATGGCCGTCTATCAGTTGCAGGGAATGCACTGGCAGCGCCTGGTCGCCTACGGGGCCGAAGCCCTGGCGCCCCCGCAACTTCCTGGCGGCACACCCGAATCCTGCCCGTGGGAGCAGGCGGCAGCGACCTCGGCGACTCTCGTGCTCCTGCCCGTCCGGCCACCGCAGGTTGGCGGGCCCGCCGCAGCGAGCGAGGTCTCGGCCGAACCCTGGCGCGCGTTATTCCCCGCCGATAGCCCGCAAACTCGCGAACTCCTGTTTCTGCCACTCCCGGGAGCGAAGCCGTCTTCCCGCGTGGCCCTGGTCGCCTTACCGAGGGGAGCCGCGCGCTCCGTGGGTCTGATTGTCGAGATTTGGGCTGCCTTCCTGGGCATGGTGCTGGCGGCCGCTGAGTTTCCAGCTCGAGCCACTGCAGCCGAGCTTCGCTCCCAGCAACTCCTCGACTCCTTGCCGCTGCCGGCCTTCCAACTGGATGCGGGCGGCTCCCTGCTCCACGTGAATCGTGCTCTGCTGGAATGGACCGGTGCGCCGGCGCGCCTGCTGGTGGAGCAGCCGCTGGCCCGCTTCCTGGACGAAGCAACCAGGGAGACCTTCGGCGCTTGGCTGGGCAGTGAAAAGGCTTCGTGGCGGAAGGAGGTGGCCTGGCCCACGCCCGTCGGCCCCAAACGCGGCCAACTCATCCTGCAGCGGCTCGACGAAGGGGAAAGAACGGTCTGCCTCGGCTTTGTCAATGACCTGGGGGTAGTCGAGCGGCTGGATCAGGAGCGCGAGCAGTTGTCGGCCTATCTGAAGGCGGTCTTGGAGTCGGTGGCCGAGGGGGTGTGGTTGATTGGAACCGACCGCGCCGTCCAGCTCGTCAACCATCGCCTGGCCCACCTGCTGGCTGCTGATGTTCGGGAAATCGGTACCGGCCGCAGCCATACCAGCTTGGTCGAGCAGTTGAAAGGGCAGTTCCAGGACGGGGAGCGTGTCGCCGCCCACTGGCACTACCTCAATAGCCACTGGGAGGAGGTGGCCTGGGACGAGCTCGAGCTGCTGCAGCCGCGGCGTCGCCTGCTCGAGCGCTTTGTGCGCCCCGTCCACGACGCCGCCCAGCGCGTCCTGGGGCGCCTCGAAATCTACCGCGACTTGACCCACCAGCGACAATTGGAGCAGAAGATTGTCTTGCGCGAACGACTCGCGTCCCTGGGGCAACTCGTCTCCGGGGTCGCGCATGAACTCAACAACCCCCTCACGGCCATCGCCGGCTATGCCCAGTTGCTCCTGCGGCACGACCTGCCGCTGCCCGCCCGCCCAGAACTGAACCGGCTCGTGCAGGAAGCCGAACGGGCCAGGCGCATCGTCAAGAACCTGCTCACCTTTGCCCGGCCCGCCAAGCCGGAGCGCCAGCCGGTTTCCATCGAAGAGGTCTTGGAGCGCGCGCTGGAGTTTCGCGCCTACGAACTGGCGGTGGGCAACGTCAAGGTCGAGCGACGCTACGCCCCCAAACTGCCCACCCTGTGGGCCAACCCGTACCAACTCCAGCAGGTCTTTCTCAATCTGTTGCTGAACGCCGAGCAGGCCATCCGCACCTCGCAGGCGTCCGGCACCATTCGCATCCGCACCGCGCGACTTTCGGCACCCGACCGCATCCGCGTCGAAGTCAGCGACACCGGGCCCGGCATTCCTGCCGACGACCTGCCCCATGTCTTCGAGCCCTTTTTCACCACCAAGAATGCCGGCGAAGGCACGGGTCTGGGGCTCTCCATCTCCCGGAGCCTGGTCAGGGACCACGGGGGAGAAATCTATGCGGAGAACCGACCTGGCGGCGGCGCGCTGTTTGCCGTGGAATTGCCGGTGGCGTCGCCCACGAAGCCGGCACGGCCCACACCGGCGGTCGCCGCGCGCCCCGTCCGAAAGGCGCGGCCGCACATCCTGGTGGTGGATGACGAGACTTCCGTGGCGCAACTCGTCGCCGACGTGCTCACCCAACAGGGCTACGCGGTTCAGGTTCACACCGACAGCCGGCAGGCGCTCCAGGATGCCCGCCAGCACAACTACGACCTGGTCATCTGCGACATCAAAATGCCCGGGCTCGACGGCGAGGCATTTCACAAGGAGTTGCGCGCGCAGGGACATCCCCTGGCCACCCGCATCCTGTTCACGACCGGCGACACCCTCGGGCGCAAGACCGATGAGTTCCTCCAGCGCGTCAGCTTGCCCTGCCTGGCCAAGCCGTTTCTGGTCGAGGAGCTGAAGACGGCCGTCGCCGATCTGCTGCAGGCGGGCCCGGCTCGCGTCGGCCTGGCGCCATCCTGAAGCCGAAAGGGGAAGGATGAACCGCAGCGAAGTGGAAGAACGCATGATGCGCCTCATCCTGCTCTTGCAGCCGGAGGAATCAACCCGCCTGCGGAGGCGCTGGAGGGAGGAGGAACCCGATTTTCACCTCTCCAGCTTTGCCAACGCGCGCGAAGCCCTGACCTGTGTCCGTGAAGGTCACGCGGACGCGATCGTCTGCGACCTGCCGCTTCTGCTGAGTGAACCCGGCGCCATCCTGCTCGCAGCCCGTGAGCCGGGTCCGGAGGTGCCCGTGGTGGCTTTGGTTCCGCCGGGCATGGAAGTCTCGGCCGCCATCCTTCTCGAGGAAGGGAGAATCGAATGCGTGCTCAAGGCGGGGGACTTCGAGCGGCTCTTGGCCGCACGGCTGCGGCGGATGCTGCAGGCGACGCCTGCGCCGACCGCCCGCGCGGAGACAAGACCTCCTCCTCTTGACCCGGAGGAACTGGGAGTCATCCTGCGCCACGAAATCAACAATCCCTTGACCGGCATTCTCGGCAACGCCGAACTCGTCCTGGAGGCAGGTGAGGAGCTGAATCCTATGCTGCGGCAACGCCTGGAAACCATCGTGCAGCTCGCCGTCCGCCTGCGCGACCTGGTTCGTAACTTGGAGCAGATGTTGAACGGAAAGGATGTGGAAAGCTCGCCCGCTCCGCTTCGTCCCCGCTCCGCAGCCTCCTGAGGCGGAGTCCCGCGCCTCCCCCCTCAACTCTGTTTACTTTGATTCCGGCTTCTCCTAAGATAGCCGCAACGGTCGGGTGCGTCTCACAATCGGGGGCAGCAGGAAGAATGGCGACTCCATCTGCCAAGTTCATTCTCGTCGAGCCGACCGGGACGCGCCGCGAGTTGGGCCTCACCAAAATCCCCTTCACGATCGGGCGACAGGCCGGCAATGATCTGATCCTGCGCGACACCCGCGTCTCGCGCCAGCACGCGGTGATCGTGACCGACAACGGCTCCTACGTGGTCGAAGATCGGGGCAGCCGCCATGGCACCTACGTGAACGGTGCCCGCATCGAGCGCCACGCCCTCCGGCCTAACGACCGCATCGAATTCGGCCCGCAGAGCGCCTACGCCCTCATCTTCGCCAGCGGCGAGAGTGCCTTGCCGCAGTTGTTGAAGCGCGTGGAAACCCCCGCTCCCGCGGCGGCCCCTGCCCGTGAGCTGCGCAACCTCAATCTGCTGCTGGAAGTCGGTCGGGGACTGCAGTCGGGTCTGGCCCTGGATGAAATCCTGGCGACTGTGGTGGATGCCGCCATCAATGTGATCGCTGCCGAGCGCGGCTTTCTGTTCTTGCGCAACGATGCGGGCGAGGTGGAATTCTGCGTGGGCCGCGACCGCATGCAGCGTTCTCTGGACAAGAACGAGGCGGTCAGCCAGAGCGTCATCGAGAAGGTCTTGCGGCATCCGCGGGAGTTGTGCCTTACCGACAGCCGCGCCGATCCGCGCTTCAGCGGTCAACAGAGTATTCTCAACTTGGAGTTACGCAGCATCATCTGCTTGCCGCTGCGGCGCATGGCTGGCCTCCGCTCCTCGACCACCACCGTCGTCAACCACAGCCAGGAAACCCTCGGCGTTCTCTACCTCGACAGCCGCAAGCCCGTCGCCGCCTTCTCGGAGATGGACCGCCAGCTCTTGCAGGTGCTGGCGGGGGAGGCTTCCACGGCCATCGAGAACGCGCGCCTCTTCACCGCTGCCCGCGCCAAGGAGCGGCTGGACCAGGAACTCGCCATCGCCCGCTCCATTCAACAGGCTCTGCTGCCCAAGGGGTTCAAGCAGTACGACTTTTTCCAGGTGACCGGCTTGACCCTGCCCTGCGAACAGGTGGGCGGGGACTATTTCGACCTGGTGGAGATTCCCGGGCGGCGCTACGGCTTTGTCGTCGCCGACGTCTCCGGCAAAGGCGTCTCGGCGGCGCTGCTAACCTCCATGCTGCAAGGCGCCTTCTCCACTACGGCCTCGCTCGGCCAGCCGCCCGAGCGGATTGCGCAGCACGTGAACGGCTTCATCTGCCAACGCGCGGAGGTCAACCGCTACGCCACGCTCTTCTATGGCGTGCTCGACCCCTCGGGCGAATTCACCTACGTCAACGCTGGCCATCTAGCGCCCGTGCTGGTGGGCGGCACGGGAGGCTTACGGCAACTCGGCGCGCAAAGCTTTCCCCTCGGCCTGTTTCTCGAGGCGACCTATCAGGCCACGTCCGTGCGGCTCGCGCCGGGTGACCTGCTCGTGTTCTATACGGACGGCATTACCGAGGCGGCCAACCCGGAGGGGGAGCCTTTCGGATTGAATCTGCTCGAAGAGACTCTGGCCCAGAATGCGACCGCCAGTGTCGAAGAGTTGAGTCAGCGCATCCTCGATGCCGTCACCGCGTTCACGGCAGGCGCCTACCAGGCCGATGACATGACGCTGATGATCGTGCGCTATCACGGACAGAGCTGAGCCGCCGATGGGGAAGACAACCGAACACACGGCTACCACCGAGGAGCTGGCCCGGCTGCTCGAGGAGAAGCAGCAGGAAATCGAGCGGCTGGCTTTCCTGGTCGAAGCCAGCAAGCTGCTGAACTCCACGCTCGACCTGGAAGAGCTGCTCGGCATCATCCTCAAGATTGCCACCGAGCAGACCGGCGCGGAGCGAGGAAGTCTGTTTCTCGTGGATGCCGAGCGGAAAGAACTGTGGTCACTCATCGCCCACGGGCTGGCCAAGCAGGAAATCCGTCTGCCGATCGGTCAGGGAATTGCGGGCTCGGTCGCTTGGATGGCCGGATTATCAACCTGCCGGACGCCTACCTCGATCCGCGCTTCGACCGCAGCTTTGATGAACGCTTCCAGTTTCGTACCCGCAGCCTGCTCTGTCTCCCGATTCGGGACAAGACCGAGCGCATCGTCGGAGTTCTGGAGCTGCTGAATAAAAAAGACACGGCCTTCAGCCAGCGCGATATCGAGTTTCTCCAGGCGCTCTCCGTTCACGCGGCCCTGGCGCTGGAGAATGCCCGCTTGCACCGGGAATCCATCCGCAAGCAGCAACTGGAGCGTGAAATGGTCCTGGCCCGGGGCATCCAGCGCAGCCTCCTGCCGGAGCGTGCCCCGCAGCTCAAGGGCTATGACATCGCCGTGCGACACGAAACCACCTGGGACGTGGGCGGCGACTACTACGACTTCCTGCGCCTGAACGACCACACTTTGCTCCTCGTTGTGGCCGACGTCGAAGGCAAGGGCGTGGCTTCGGCTCTCATCATGTCCAACCTGCAGGCTTCGTTGCGCTCCCTCGTGCTTCATCTGCACTCGCTCGAGGACATTGCCGCCACCCTGAACGAAACCATCATCGCCGACACCAAATCGCAGAAATATCTGACCGCTTTCCTGGGCCTGGTGGACGCGCGCCGTCAGGGCCTCCACTACATCAACGCCGGGCATGTCCCTCCCGTAGTCGTCCGGCGCGAGGGCGACGTCCTCCGCCTGACCGACGGCGGGATGGTCATCGGCATGTTCCCGGGTGTGGAGTACGAACGCGGCTATGTGCGGCTCAAGCCCGGCGACGTTGTGCTGGCCTGCACCGACGGGATTGTCGAGGCCACCAATCCCGCCGAAGATCAGTACGAGGCAGGGCGGCTGATTTCACTCGTCCGGGACGTTGCCGGCGGCAGCGCGGCCGAGATTGTGGATGCCATTTTTGCGGATGTAGAGAAGTTTTCGGCCGGCGGCGAGTCGAGCGATGACCGTGTGATGATGGTTCTCAAAGTTCTCTGAGGCCGTGCACTTCCCCGCGCGTCATTCACCCATCACCTTGATTACCACGCGCTTGGGCCGCTGCCCGTCAAACTCGCCGTAGAAGACCCGCTGCCAGGGTCCCAGGTCGAGTTGGCCGTTCGTGATGGGCAGAATCACCTCGTGGTGGAGGAGCAGGTTTTTCAGGTGGGCGTCGCCGTTGGTTTCGCCGGTGGCGTGGTGGCGGTAGTTTTGGCGGAAGGGCGCGAGCGTCTCCAGCCAGTCGTCAATGTCTGCGAGCAGACCCGGCTCGTTGTCGTTGACGAACACCGCCGCGGTGATGTGCATCGCCGATACCAGCACCATCCCTTCTTTCACCCCGCTCTTCTTCACCGCCGCTTCCACCTGCGGCGTCAGATGAATGTACTCGCGGTGCTTCTTGGTGTTGAATGTCAAGTATTCGGTATGGAACTTCATTGTCTCACTCCCCTGGGGAAGAGTTTAGATGATAGGAAGGATCACTCCCTGGCAGGTTGCCGGCTTGGCCTGAGCGATGCGAGGCGTCGCTATTCCTTGCGGCACTTCGGGCAGCGCCGCTCGTTCTCCCCCGCATGGGTGGCAAACATGTTGTTGCAGGCCTCGCACACCCGGTGGATGACGGGCCGGGGTTTCTCGGCTTCGGCTGTCTGGCTCTTGGTTTCTTCCATTCTGCTTCCTCCGCCGCCCTTGTCGGCTACATTCTTCCCGCTCGCTCTGGCTAATGCAAGCGGCGAATCGCGGGCACGGAGAGAGCGATCACCCCCACAATCACCAGGGGCACCGCGGCGGAGGCAGCCAACGCCCGGGGCGTCCCCCAGAAGTCCGCCAGTGTCCCCACCAGCAGACTGCCCAGGGGGCTGAAGCCAAGATACGCCATCGTGTGCATGCTCAGCACGCGCCCGCGCACCGCATCGGGCACCAGCCCCTGAATCAAGCTGTTCACCGTCGCGACGCTGGTAACCATCGCCCCGCCCGCCAGCACCAAGCCGGCAATCGAGAGGTAGAAATTGCGCGAGAGAGCCAGCAGGAGGACGCCGGCAAAGAAGAAAACGGTTCCCGTCAGCACCAGCGGCCCGCGGCGCTGCTCTGCCGGCCAGTTCGCCAGGGTCAGCGCGCCCAGCAGCGCCCCGCCTCCGCTCGCCGAAAGCATGTAGCCCAGTCCGCGCGCGCCTACCCCCAGCACGTCCCGGGCGAACACGGGCAGGAAAATCAAGTAGGGGAGGCCGAACAGGCTGACCATGGCCACGATGCTGATGAGAATCAGAATGTGGCGGTGCGTCCAGATGTAGCGGAATCCTTCCACCAGCCTTTGCAGGGCCGAGCCCGCAGCCGCGTGCGCCACCGCCTGGACGTGCAGCAGCGTCAGCGCCAGGATAGGGGCCAGGAAGCTGAGGGCATTGACGTAGAAACAGCTCGCCAGTCCCACCGTGCTGACGAGCATGCCAGCTACAGACGGCCCCAGAAAGCGCGACAAGTTGAATTGGAGCGAGTTCAGCGCAATCGCGTTCAGCACGTCCTCCCGGCTCGAAGTGTCCTGCACCATCGCCTGGTAGGCGGGCGCATTGATGGCGCTCGCTGTGCCCAACAGGAAAACAATGACAAGAATCTCGGTGTAGGTGATGATGTCGAGGCTGAGCGACACGGCCAGGGTGAGCGCCAGCAGCAACATCGCCGCGTGCGTGCCAATGAGCAACAGCCGGCGGTTGACGCGGTCGGCGATGACGCCGCCGGGCAGCGAGAACAGCAGCGCTGGTATAAACTGCGCGAAGCCCACCAGCCCGAGCAGGAACGGGGAGTTGGTCAGCTCCAGCACCAGCCATCCCTGTGCCGTGTGCTGCATCCAGGTTCCGATGTTGGAGAGAAAATTCCCCGTCCAGAAGAGGCGGTAGTTCCGGTGCCGCAGCGCGCGGAGCATTCCCACGCGTGGCGCAAACAGGCGCGCCGGCAGGCCGGGAATCAACGAGGGCTGTGGCGGCGGGACAGCGGCTTCTACTTCGGCGGGGTTGCGTTGGGTTCCGGTTGACTCCATCGATGTCTGGATGAGCGGCGCTCCAGTCTAGCAGCGATGGCCGAGCGAGAGAAGACGTCGCTGCTCAGGACGCCGGCCCGGCCCGCTCCACCACGGCGGCCACCACGTCTTCCACGCGAACCGGATGCCGCAGGACATGGACCTTGGGGGTCGCTGGGAGCTTTTCTTCATATCCGCTGACGACCACGATGACGGGAATGTGGGGTGCCCAGCGCCCGATTCGTTCCCGTTCCAGGTCGTTTTCTCCGGCGGGCAGCGCGAGCAGCAGGGCCGCGGGAAGCTCGCCCGAGGCCAGCTCTGCTTCCGCCTCCGCCAGGCTCTCGTAGCCGCGCGCGTCGTATCCCCGCTCGCGGAGCTCGGCCCGCAGCAGCGCGCGGAATTTCCAGTCCGCTCCCACCACCAGAAGCTTCTTCATCGCATCCAAGACAATAGCATCCGTGGGCGCGGAATTGATATTGTCCCCGCGGGGATGCTAAGCTGGGTCGCTCGCAAGCGAGTCATTCTTCCATGCAGGTGCGGGTTCTCTTCTTCGGTCAATTGCGGGACATCGTGGGCCGGGCCGAGGAATCGGTCGAGCTGGCCGACGGCGGCTCGGTCGCGGACCTGTTTGCCCGCTTCCGCCGCGCCCATCCCCGCCTGGAGGAGTTCCGTTCGGCGCTCGCCGTGTCGGTCAATCAAGAGTACGCAGAGCTTTCCGCCGAGCTGCACCACGGCGACGAGGTGGCTTTCCTGCCGCCCGTGAGTGGAGGCAGTGGCGACGATCTCATTCATTTGACCCGGACACCGATTCGACCGGAGGAGATCCTTCCGCGGCTGAAGGCCCCGGCCGACGGTGCGGTGGTCACCTTTGACGGGATCGTGCGCAACCACTCGGCCGGCAGAGAAACACTCTACCTCGACTATGAAGCCTACGAGCCGATGGCGGTGAAAAAGATGCGGGAGATCGCCGCCGAGATTCGCGCCCGCTTTCAGGCGGATGGCATCGCCGTTGTTCATCGCCTCGGCCGGCTCCACATCGGCGAGACCAGCGTCTTCATCGCCGTCAGCGCCGCGCACCGCGACGCGGCCTTCGACGCCTGCCGGTACGCCATTGACCGGTTGAAGTCCACGGTTCCCATCTGGAAGAAGGAATACTTCGCCGATGGCGCCGTCTGGGTGGAGGGCGAACTCCCGGCGCGAGCCGAAACCCTTCCCGCCAGGTCGAACCCTTGAAGTCTCCCCGGCGCGTCTCGCCAGCCGCAGTCGCTTTGCTCCTCACGACTGCCCTCTGGGTCGGCGCCCAGAAGCCCCCGGTTGACGATTATCGGCTGAAGGTGGACGTCAACCTGGTTCTGGTTCCCGCCCATGTCATTTCGGCCAGCGGCGACCTGGTTACCGATCTTGATCGCGACGCGTTTGAAGTCTACGAAGACGGACAGTTGCGGCCCCTGCTGGTGTTCGAGCGCCAAACGGCGCTGCCGTTGCAACTCGTGCTGATGATTGACACCAGTCTCAGCACCTACAGCGCGTTGCAGGCCCAGGCGGAGGCCGCGGGGCGTTTCTTTCGTCAAGTGTTGCGCCCGGAGGATCGCGCGGCCCTTTATGAATTCTCCGGCGGGGTCTATCGTCGCCAGGGTTTCACGAACGACCTGAAAGACCTGGAAAAGAGCCTCGAACGCCTCAAGCCGCGTGCCGGCACCGCGCTCTACGACGCCATCGTGGAGATTGCGCGCGACCTGCGGAACCGGGCGGGCCGGCGCGTGCTCGTGATTGTGTCGGACGGAGTGGACACGACCAGCGAGCGCGACTTCCAGGCGGCGCTGCAGGCCGGGCAACGCGCCGAGCTCGCCCTCTATGCTCTCGTTACGCGCCCGATTCCGGGCGAAACGGGTCGCAGCGTTCGCGGCGAGAACGTGCTGCGGGCGCTGGCGGAGATGAGCGGCGGCCAGGTTTTCTTCCCGGCAGAGGCGGGCGCACTCGATGCGGCCTTCCAACAACTGCGCGACCTGCTGCGCACACAATATCTGCTTGGCTACGCCGCGCCGAAGCACGAAGGAAAAGAGGATTTCCACCGCATTGAAGTCCGTGTGCGCAGCGGCGACTTCGTTCGCCACCGCCGCGGCTACTGGCATCGTCCGGATTGAAATGAATCACTACCTCCAGGTGGCGCAGGAGATCGCCCGGGAAGCCGGCCGGCTGCTCTTGGCGGAGTTTCATCGTCCCCGCGCAGTGGAATACAAGACCGAGGTGGATATCGTCACGGCCGCCGACCGCAAGGCGGAGGAATTCATCGTTGATCGGCTTCACTCCCATTTCCCGCAGCACGCCTGGATCGCCGAGGAAGGCAGCCGGCGGGAGTCAGAGACCGGCTACTGCTGGTACGTGGACCCGCTCGACGGCACCACCAACTTCGCCCACGGCTACCCGGTCTTTTGCGTGTCGCTGGCACTGGTGCGCGGCAGCGAGATTCTGGTCGGAGTGGTATTCGATCCCGTGCGGGAGGAGATGTACCACGCCGCGCAGGGGGAAGGGGCCTGGCTCAACCAGCGTCCCATCAAGGTATCGGCGGTCAAGAGCCTAAGCGAGAGCCTGGTGGCCACCGGATTTCCCACGCGCAAGCGCCACAAGCATCCCAACGTCGCCTACTTCCACCGCTTCACGCAACTCACCCACGGCGTCCGCCGGGACGGCTCGGCGGCGCTCGACCTCTGCTACGTGGCCTGCGGACGCTTTGACGGTTTCTGGGAGTTGAACCTGAACCCCTGGGACACCGCCGCCGGCGTCCTTCTAGTTCGCGAGGCCGGAGGGTTGGTCACCAACTTCCAGGGCGGCCCGTTCCGCCTGGATTCCGAAGAAACGCTGGCCACCAATCGCCAGATTCATGCCGAGATGCAGCAGGTGCTGCAGCAGGCGGCCGCGGAAGCGACGCGTGGCTGAAGTGCTTGCTTGGCAATTGCTTCCCGCGGATGGTAGAGTGGCGCTGCAGGATTTGAATCAGCTATCGTGATGCGGATTCCGCGCCGCCGACGCGCGTCGGCCATTGAAGTAACTCATCATCAACTTGAGCTTCCCCGGCTTCCGCCCGCCTTCGCGGGTTTGCGGATCGTACAGTTGAGCGACATCCACCACGGACTCTACGTGCCGCTTGAGCGCGTGCGGGAAGCGGTGGCCGTGGCGAATCGGCTCGAGCCGGACCTGGTGGCGTTGACGGGCGACTTCGTCAGCCATTCCCCTCGCTACATTGAACCGACGGTGGAAGCGCTGCGAGGCCTGCGGGCGCCACTCGGTGTCTTCGGCGTTCTCGGCAACCATGACCACCGGGTGGGGGCGCAACGCGTGGCGGATGCCCTGGCGGGCGTGGGTGTGCACGTGCTGCGCAATCGGCACGTGCGCATCACGCGCGGCGGAGCCTCCTTCTTCCTGGCCGGCGTAGACGACCTGCGCTACCGCGAAGACAATCTCCGGCTCGCGCTGCACCGCGTGCCGCCGCAAGCCGCTCGCTTTCTCCTCTGCCACAATCCGCGCATTCTGCCGCTGGCGGTGACGTTGGGGATTGATCTGGTTCTGTCCGGCCACACTCACGGGGGACAGCTCGGGTTTCGGCGGTTGCGACGGCTGGCGGCGGCGCGCGGCTTGCGGTTGCCCTTCGCCTACGGCTGGCAACGACTCAACGGGACACAGCTTTACATCAGCCGCGGCCTGGGTACGGTTGTTCTGCCGATTCGTCTGCGCTGTCCGGCGGAGATTCCCTTGCTCCGGCTCTATCCCTCTCCGGGACATACCTCCGCCGCAGCGTGAGGCCTTGCCTTCGCCTTGATGCGCGCCAGCGACCTCATCGAGAAGAAGCGCGACGCCGGGGAGCTGACCCGCGAAGAAATTTCCTTCCTCATCGAAGGATACACGCAGGGCCAGATTCCCGACTATCAGATGAGCGCCTGGCTGATGGCGGTCTACTGGCGGGGAATGTCCCCCCGCGAAACGTCAGACCTGACGGAGGCGATGCTGCGGTCGGGCCGTGTGCTCGACCTCTCCGGTATTCCCGCGGCCAAGGTGGACAAACACTCCACCGGGGGTGTGGGTGACAAGACCTCGCTCGTGCTGGCGCCGGTGATCGCCGCGGCGGGCATCTGCGTGCCGATGATTTCGGGCCGCGGCCTAGGCCACACCGGGGGCACGCTCGACAAGCTCGAATCCATCCCCGGGTTCAATGTGCGCCTGAGCCTGGAGGAGTTCCTGCGCTTGCTGGAGACGGTCGGCGCGGCCCTTATCGGGCAGACGGAGGAAATCGCCCCCGCCGACAAGGAACTCTACGCTCTGCGCGATGTCACCGGCACGGTGGAAAGCATTCCCCTCATCACGAGTTCCATTCTGAGCAAGAAACTGGCCGAAGGCATTGACGGCCTGGTTCTGGACGTCAAGGTGGGCTCGGGCGCCTTTATGAAGACGCTGGAGGATGCCTCGCGCTTGGCGGATGCGCTCGTCACCATCGGCCGGCGGATGGGCAAGCGCGTGGTGGCGCTGCTGACCGCGATGGAGCAGCCGCTCGGCCGCGCCATTGGTAACGCGCTGGAAGTGGCGGAAGCGAATGAAGTATTGCGGGGTCGGGGGCCGGGCGATCTGAAAGCAGTCTGCGAGGAGCTTGGCGGGTGGATGTTGGTGGTGGGCCAGCGCGCCAAGAATCTGGAGGAAGGCAAGGAGCAATACCGCAAATTGATTCAATCCGGGGCAGCAGCGGAAAAGTGGCGTGAGATCATTCGGGCGCAGGGCGGCGACCCGAGCGTGGTGGACAACGCGAGCCGTCTGCCCCAGGCGCGACATCAGACCGAATGGCGGAGTCCGCTGGCGGGGTACCTGACGCGTCTCGATGCGGAGAAGCTGGGTCGGGCGGCAATGGTGCTCGGGGCAGGCCGCCAGCAGGTGGAAGATACCATCGACCCGGCAGTGGGAATCATTCTGCACAAGAAACTGGGCGCGCCGGTGGCGCGGGATGAGTCGCTCGCGACTCTCTACTACAACGATCCCGCGCGGCTGGAAGAAGCCCGGCCTCTGCTGGAGGCTGCTCTTCGCTTTGGCTCGGCGCCGGCGGCGCCCGCTCCCTTGATTCTGAAGACGTTGGCCTAATCATTGTCGGGCAGATCTGAGCTGGCCTGACATTCAGGGAGGCAGAACAATGGAACGCCTGATGGGAGTTGTGGGACTGTTGACCATGATGGCGCTCGCCTATGCGTTCTCGACCAATCGCCGCGCCATCCGGCTCAAGACCGTTCTCTGGGGCGTCGGCCTGCAATTCTTCTTCGCGCTGTTCGTGCTACGGGTGGACGTTGGGCGGCGGCTCATGGCGGGCGCGGGCTACTACGTGCAGCGCTTTCTCGAGCTTTCCTACGAAGGCTCGAAGTTTGTGTTCGGTCAGATCGGCATCCACACCAGCGATTTCAGCCACCAGTTCGGTCGCGTCTTCGCCTTCCAGGTTCTCCCCACCATCATCTTCGTCGCTGCCTTCTTTGCCATCCTCTACCACTTCGGCATCATGCAGCCGATTATCCGGGGATTCGCCGTGGTGATGACGCGGGTCATGAGGGTCAGTGGCGCGGAATCGGTTACCGTCGCCGCCAGCGTGTTCGGCATGGGCCAGACGGAAGCCCCGCTCGTCATCCGTCCGTATCTCGCCCGGCTGACTCAATCGGAACTCATGACGATCATGACCTCGGGCTTCGCCCATGTGGCTGGCGGCGTGATGGCTGCCTACATCGCCTTTGGCATCGAGGCCAAGCACCTCTTGACGGCGGTGGTGATGACGGCGCCGGGCACGCTCTTGCTGGCCAAGATGCTCGTGCCGGAGACCGGCGAGCCGGAGACGGCCGGGGAGGTGCGGGTGGCGGTGGAGCGCGTGGACCCGAACGTGCTGGGAGCGGCCGCCCGGGGCACGACGGACGGGCTGTATCTCGCGCTCAACGTCACCGCCATGCTGGTCGCGTTTCTGGCCCTGATTGCCTTTGTCAACGCGGTGCTGGGCGGCATTGACCGCGGCTTGACGACGCTCGGCGTCGGATTCTTCCCCGCCAACTTGGAACAAATCTTCGGTTGGGTGTTTCGTCCGGTGGCGTGGGTGATCGGGATTCCCTGGCACGACGCCGGCACCATCGGCAATCTGATGGGGCTGCGGATGGTGACGAATGAATTCATCGCTTTTGTGCAACTGGGCGAGTTGAAACAGGCGCTGGACCCGCGCTCCTTCACCATCGCCACCTACGCCCTCTGCGGATTCGCCAACTTCGGCTCGATCGGAATCCAGATCGGCGGCATCGGGGCGCTGGTGCCGGAGCGGCGCGGCGACCTGGCGCGCTTGGGCTTCCGCGCCATGATTGCGGGCACGATGGCGAACTTCATGTCCGCGGCCATCGCCGGCATTCTGCTATGATGCCGGCCTTCGGGAGCGTGGAGTGACCGGCGAGTTCAAGCGGGCAGAAGAAGCCGCGGCATTCATTCGCGCCCGCACGCGCCTTCGTCCCAAAGTCGGTTTGGTGTTGGGCTCGGGGCTCGGCGCCTTTGCCGAGGAGCTGAAGGACGCCACGGCGATTCCATATGCTGACATTCCGCACTTCCCGCGTCCCACGGCCGAGGGTCATGCGGGCCGGCTGGTGATCGGCCTCTGCGGGGACGCCCCGGTCGCCGTGCTGCAGGGGCGGGCGCACTACTACGAAGGCCACTCGATCCGCGACGTCGTCCTGCCCACCCGCGTGCTCGGGCGGCTCGGGGTGCGGATTCTGGTGCTCACCAACGCCGCCGGCGGCATCAACCTCAACCTGAAGGCGGGCGGCTTGCTGCTCATTCGCGACCACATCAATCTGCAGGGCGTCAACCCGCTACTGGGGCCGAATGATGAGCGCCTGGGGCCGCGCTTTCCCGACATGAGCGAGGCCTATGCGAAGCGCCTGGCTGCCCTCGCTGCCGAGGAAGCACGCCGACTCGGCCTGCAGCTCTACGAGGGAGTCTACGCCGCGGTCAGCGGGCCCAACTACGAAACACCGGCGGAAGTCCGCTACCTGCGCACGATCGGCGCCGACGTTGTCGGGATGTCAACCGTTCCAGAGGTTCTGGCCGCCAACCACATGGGGATGGAAGTGGTAGCGATTTCCTGCGTCACGAACATGGCGGCGGGCATCTTGGAGAAGAAGATCACGCACCAGGAAGTGCTGGAAACGGGCGAGCGGGTGCGCGAGCAGTTCACAGCCTTGCTGCGGGCTTTGCTGCCGCGGCTGGCACGGGAGGCAGGATGACACGGCAGCAGAAGAAGCTGGTTCGCGCCGCCCGCCGTGCCCGGACGCGCGCTTATGCGCCGTTCTCCGGTTTCCGAGTGGGAGCGGCGGTAGAAACCCGCCGCGGCCGCGTCTACACGGGCTGCAATGTGGAAAGTGCGACCTACGGATTGACGCTCTGTGCGGAGCGGGTGGCGCTGTTCTCGGCGGTGGCCGCCGGGGAGCGCGCCTTCCGCCGGATTGCTGTGGTGGCCGACACCAACCGGCTCACGCCGCCCTGCGGCGCCTGCCGCCAGATCATCTGGGAGCTCTGCAGCGATACGGAAGTGATTCTCGCCAATCTGAAAGGAAAGACGCGCATCGAGCGGAGCCGCCGGTTGCTGCCCGATCCCTTTGACGCGTCCTTGCTGTAGCTCCCTACCTGCCGCCGCGTTCCGTGCTGCGTTGTTTGTGGAGCTTGACGGCCATCGCCCGCAGGGTTTCGGGCACATTCCGATTCATGGTGAGGTATTTCAGGTCCTGCTGCGTCAGGCGGTTCAGCAGCGGCAGAGAGAGATCGAGCGGCGTGCGGGGGTTGTTAATCAGGTTGCGCACAATGACGTAGTTCTTCATGAATTGCCGCGAGTTGGAGATGATGCGCAGGACTTCCTCGGCGACGTTCTTCATCGTGGCGATCGCTTCGACATCGGTTTCGCCGAGTCGCGGGGACTGCAACACCGCTCGATAGACGGCCTTGGCGGGGTCACGCACCAGAATCAGTCGTTCCTCCCGGTTGCCCTTCAGCGCGGCCTGAACCCGCTCGGAGACGCTCATGCGGGCCAGCCTGGCGGTCAGGCTAACCCGCTCCCGTTTGTCTATCTCTTTCTCGGCGTCGGTCTCGTCGCCTTCGACCGCCGCCAGCAGCGCGGCCGACGACGATTCCTCTTCTTTCTGTTGTTCAGCGCGGAGAGCTTCGAGGCGCGGGCGCAAATCAGCGGGGAGGTCGGTGCGCCCCAGCAGGGCGCTCACACAGGCGGGAAGACTCGCCAGCCGATCCGGGGCTGCCAGCAAGGGCTGCAGCATCTCCAGGGACACGCGGGGCACGACGCCCGCGAGTGCGGCATCGGAGGCGTTGGGATGGCGGAGAATGGTTGCTGCCATCCCGTCCGGCAGTGCTGGCTGGCGGGCAAAGTATTCCAACGTTTCGGCAGCGATCTGGGGCCCGGCGAGCAAGCGCGCAGATTTTTCCGGCGGCCAACTGGCCAGCGTCTGCTTGGCCTGGTCGCTGCAGGTGGGGTCGGGGTCCTGCATGAGCAGGACGAGAATTTCCAGGAGTTCGTCGGCGGCTACCGGCATCGTGCCGCGCGCGGCCGCCCGCTTTACCGCCGGGGGCGCCTTGCCCTGGCGGAAGGTCTCCAGGATCTTCTGTTCCTGCTGTTCGGGCATGGACCCTAGGGGCGCGGGGGGGGAAGGTCTTTGCGGGTCAGCGTGATGCTTTTGGCTTCGTCCGGACTCCCCAGGGGGGCCAGCGTCTCTCCGTTCAACGTCAGAACAACCGCACTGGCGTTCCGCGCGCTCACATTCAGTTCCTGCGTTGCGCGAAACACGCGGGTCTCGCGAGGCTTCATCTCCCCCTCGTAGAGCAGTTCGCCATCGGCGGTGATCTTCACCCAGGTGCTCTGGATGGAGAAGACTTGCAAATGAAGTTCACTCACGTCGGGAAGAACTGGCGAGTTGGCCAGATTTCCCTCAGAAACTCGGGTCGGCAGGACGGTCGCAGCCGGCGTGCCGGGCGTCAGGGAGGAGGTCTGGGAAGTGGGGGGGAATCCGGAGGTTGCTTCGGCGGCGCGGCGTGCCCGGACGCTGTGCACAGCAAACACGGCCGCAGCGAACAACACGACGATCAGAATCGAGGTCGTCCATCCCGGTCGTCCGCTGCGGGCGGGGTGCTCGGGCGGGGCGTAGCGCGCCAGCACCTCCGGTTCTTCCTTGGCTGCATGGACAAACGCGCCGACCCATTCGCGTTCGTCGAGGCCCAGGTAATGCGCCACCGAGCGCACGTAACCCCGGTTGAAAATCCCGCCCGGCAGCCGGTCGAACTCGTCGTTCTCCAGTGCCGTCAGGTAGCGGAGCGGAATCTTGGTGGCGGCCGAAAGCTCGGCCAGGGTGATGCCGCGTAACTCTCTCTCCCGCCGGAGGTTTTCGCCGAACAAGGCCATCTGCTGCAGTTCCGGAAGTCGCCGTTTTCTGCCGTGAACGGATGATAGGGCTGGGCTTTTGTTAGTGTCAAATGTTTTGTTGTTCGCTCTCGAAGCCCCCAGCTATAATAGCGGCGTTGGCTTCGATCCCGCGTGTTGTTGGCACAACTTACGCCCGTTGAAGGCGATGGCTGCATCGCGGAAATCCAGAACTCGGAACGCGAGAGCGACTCGCGCGCGCAAAGCCAAGACCGATAGCAAGCCCGCCGCGCCGCGCGCGGGCACCTACGCCCCGGACGCCGTGGTTGAGCTGCGGAGAAAGATCGAAGAGTTCTCCGTCTTCCATGACATGGCCAAGGCGCTCACCTCCACCCTGCAGGTGGACCAGGTGCTGAAAACCATCATGGACAAGATTCAGGATTTTCTGCGGCCTGACACCTGGTCGCTGCTGCTGGTGGACGAAAAGACCAATGAACTCTACTTCCAGATTGCCACCGGCGAGAGCGCGAGCAAGCTCAAGGATGTGCGGTTGAAGATGGGGGAGGGAATTGCCGGCTGGGTCGCGCAGACCGCCCAGGCGGCCATTGTTCCCGACGTCAGCAAGGACCGCCGCTTTTTTGCCGGCGTGGACGCTAAGACCGAGATGCGCACGCACTCGGTCGTCTGCGTTCCCATCCGCTCGAAGGAGCGCGTGCTGGGCGTCGTCGAGCTCATCAACTACGTCGGGCAACGCGACTTCAACGATGCCGACCTGGCGTTGCTGCAAGCCTTGGCTGACTATGCCGCCATCGCGCTGGAGAACGCGCTGCACGTCGCGCGCATCCACGAGTTGACCATTACCGATGACGTCACCGCGCTCTACAATGTTCGCCACTTGAACTTCGTGCTCGACACCGAGATCTACCGCTCCACCCGCTACGGCTATCAGTTCTCCGTCGTCTTTATCGACCTCGACCACTTCAAGAACGTCAACGACACCTACGGGCATCTGGCTGGGAGCAAGCTGCTGAAGGAGCTGGCGGAACTGCTGCGCGGCAGCTTGCGCATGATTGACTACGCCTTCCGCTACGGCGGCGACGAGTTTGTCGTGCTGCTGCCGCAAACCGACAAAGACAACGCCACCATCGTCGCGCGCCGCCTCCGCGAGCGGTTGAACGAGCATGTGTTTCTGAAGGAGGAGAACCTGAACCTGCAGTTGACCTCCAGCATCGGCATCGCCACCTACCCCGTCGACGCTCGTTCCAAGGCCGACCTCATCCGCCTGGCCGACGAGGCGATGTACCTGGTCAAGAACACGACCCGCAACAACATCGCCCTCGCCAACGTCGGGCTGTTGCAGTAGCCCGCCATTCATCAATTCAGATGGGCATATCATGGCGGTGGAAGCCGGTATCATCGCGTCTCATCGCAGTGGTCGGTTTTCAGTTTTCGGTTGTCAGTTATCCGCGTCGAGGTTTTCAAACTCTGCGCGCTCTGCGGTGGATTGCTTGTTAACGGTGGCGCGTTACCGGCCTGCCCTGAGCGCAGTTGCCGGGCCGCGCACCTGTCATCACCGCCCACGGGACACAGGCCAGGAGTCACGGTGCTTGCCTCCCTGCCTCTTTACCCCGGGCCCCGGCGGCCTCGTGCAGACGGGCGAGGGGCTGCGCGCATGCTCCAAACCACCAGTCACGAGGTACAAAGTACAAGGCACCAGGCACCAGTCACCAGCCACCAGTTACCAGCCTGCCCCGAGGCTGCGGGCCGAAGGGTTAGCATCTCCCCGTTCCTCCGTCTACCGACGGTACGGACGGTACGGACGGTACGGTTCGTACGGACGATACGGACGGTACGGTTTTTGCGGTTTTGCGCCCTATCTCCTGCGTAATCAGCGAGACAGGCGGGGCAAGCAGATTCCTCTCCTGCCATGCGCTTGACATCGCTCCAATAGCCAACCAGAATTGCCGCCGATGGCAACGCCTCAACTCCGGGTATCACTAGAGAGAAAGACCCAAAGCGCTATCCACAAAGCGCTCGCGGTCATCCTCTCCGGTGACTTAGATTTTCACTCTCAGGCAAGCAATTACGCCAGCCACAGCTTGCATGCTTTCGCGGCAAAATTCCCCCCGCAATTACCTCGGTTGTTTATCGAAGGGTTAACCGAGAAAGGTGAAACAGTTCTCGACCCGATGATGGGAAGCGGAACGACCATCGTCGAGGCCTTCCTCTGCGGTCGTCGTGCCATCGGCTTTGACATTGATCCGCTTTCCCTTCTTATTTGCAGGGTAAAGACCCGCCCTGTTGATCTACTGGAAGCCGCGTGGAAGGGGCACCGCTTGCTCAACACCGCGGTCAAACTCCTTCAACGAAGCAGCACCATAGACAAGATAATCGAGCAGAGGTATTCCGCGGCGAGCAGAGAGTTCATCAACTATTGGTTTTCTAGACAGACACAAAGAGAGCTAATGGCGCTGCTCTTGGCCATAGAACGTGAGGGGCACAACGACGAACTGTTGGACTTCTTTCGAGTAGTTCTCTCGTCAATCATAATCACCAAGTCCGGTGGTGTTAGCCTGGCCTATGACCTAGCACACTCACGCCCGCACCGTGTCGAGAAAAAGCCCTATCGAGACGCAATCAAGGCGTTTGAGCATAGGTTATCGAAGGCTGCCGCACTTTTGTCGCAGCTTCCCAAGAACAGCAAATCGGTCCTCGTCAAGCAGCATGACTGCAGGGAGCGTATGCCTCTCGCCAATGAATCAGTTCACTTGATTGTCACCTCTCCGCCATATGCCAACGCAATCGACTATATGCGTGCTCACAAATTCTCATTGGTATGGTTTGGCGAAGACATCGAGGCGCTTTCCGACCTTCGATCGACCTACATAGGTTCCGAAAGGCTTTTCGAGAAAGATATTCCATTGTTGCCAAGTTCGGTGAGGAGAGCCATTTCCATCCTTGAGGCAAAAGACGCAAGAAGGGCAAAGGTCCTCGAACGATACTTTGCAGACATGCGAGCGGGACTGGAGGAGATGTACCGTGTTTTGGAAAGCAATCGCTGCTGCATAGTTGTTGTTGGCCCTTCAACGATTCGTGGTCAAGTGGTTAGGACTCACGCCTTGCTCGCCGACATTGCCGAGAGCGTAGGATTTAGGACTGTTGAGATTGCGGAGCGCAGACTGGACCGAAACCGACGAATGTTGCCTGCCGCCTTCCGAAGGAACAACAACTCGCAAATCGAGAACCGCATGCATAACGAGTTCATCTTGGGCTTCCAAAAGCCAGCCAGCTAGCGTGTTGGTCGATGCCCACTCGCCAAGAAACACTGACTGCGGTCACGGAAGTATTTGAAAAGGCAGTGTTCCCGACCAAGCAACCGACATCTGGTTCTGCCTGGGCTGGCGTCTATCAGGCCCTTCTCTGGTACGAACCCGTTCGAGCTATCCCAGGGCGCACAGGCTTGCCCCATATCATAGATGCCAATCGGCTAACGCCACGCCTAGACGCGAAGGGCCGGCCACGAGTCTGGCAGGCTCGCGCAATTCAGGTTGAAACCTACTTAGCCCGAGAATGGAGAGCAAAGCCGCAAGATATCAGCCGTATGGTTGATAGGCTCATGCAACTTCCTGCCTACGCCGGTCTCCAACGACATAACATATTGGGAACAGCCTTTGCGGGATTGGTCAAACATGTCCAAGAACGATTCGGAAGTGGAAGCATTACGTATGAATTGGAAGTCAGTGGGAACCAGGCATTCCCCGGAGTCCAGCTTCCTACTAGGACGGCGGAGCCTTACATTGACATTCTCGTTCGGAAAGATGGTCGAAACACTGGAATAATTTCGACCAAATGGTCGATTCGGCACGACCGGATCAACGATCTCACGAGCGAGTGCCGCGCCTATAAGGGAGCTGCTCGATTTACCGACATGGAAATCTTCTACTATGTCGCCACCAACGAGTTTGACCCGGCGCGAACGGAAAAGCTCTTGGCTGACAAGTGTATCGATGGCGTCGCCCATGTACATAAACCCCTTGTGACCCACGTCTGCAAGCTCGACGGGCGGCTCGACAAACTGCTTGACCTATCCGAGCTCGTACAACTCTCACACAGTTGGTGAACCCGCGCCCTCTACGGGCTGACCCCGGAGGAAGTCGCCCTGGTTGAGCGGAGCCTGAAGTAGCAGGCAGCTCTCAGCCGTCAGCTTTCAGTCCTCAGTTGTCAGTGACAGGGCAGATGGCCATTCGGCTAGCCTCCCTTCGACTTCGCTCAGGGCAAGCAGGGCAGGCGGGCACAACCGTCCCTTCACGGTGAACCAGTTCAGGGTGAACCCGTGGTTGTCCACGCGGTGTCCACGGTCAGGGCGGTGGCGTCTTGGCGGACAGTTCTCAGCGATCAGTTTTCCTTCGTCGCTTCGCTCCTCAGGACAAGTCAGCTAGCAGTTCTCAGTTGTCAGTCTCGCCCATCGGTGTTCATCTGGGTGCATCTGTGGTTTCCCGCTTCCGGCCGCGGGTTCACCCTGAACGGCCTCACCGTGAACGGGCCGGGAGCCTGCCCCGAGCGGCTTGACCCTGCTTGCCAGCCGTGCTAGCGTGGCGCGCA
>JBBIPK010000043.1:0-26110 GCA_037442885.1 Acidobacteriota bacterium
AGTTACAAATTCGAGGCTAAATACGGCCAACTGAAGACGAACGAAATCGAGTTCGGCGACTACCGCGGCCAGCGCAAGTGGGAAAAGGTCCTGGAGATCCCCGACCAGCGTATCCGCGATGGCCTGCTGAACTTGATTATCTACCAAGGCGACACGGAATTCGCCTCCGTCGAGCAGCAGCGGAAACTGTTTGAAACCTTCCCCAGCGAGCACGACCGCAAGGCGCTCTGCCGGGTTGTAACTGAAGAGATGCGGCACGGCTATCAGATGTGCCACGTGCTCGTTACCCACTTCGGCTCTTCCGGCAAGCTGGAGGCGCAGAAACAGCTCGAGCGCCGCGCCTTCGAAAACAAGCGGCTGCTCGGAGCCTTCAACGATCCCGTGGATAACTGGCTCGACTTCTATACCTACACCGACTTCGTCGATCGAGACGGCAAATTCCAACTCACCATGCTCAGCTACTCGGGCTTTGCCCCCGTGGCAAGTTCCATGATCCCGATGCTGAAGGAAGAGTCTTTTCACCTCGGCACCGGCCACGACGGCCTCAAGCGCGTCCTGCGTGCGGGCAGGGTTCCTCCGGGCATTGTCCAGAAGTACCTGAACAAGTGGATTCCGGCTGCCTATGATCTGTTCGGCGTGGATCATTCGAATTCAGCCCACTGGTTCTACGTCTGGGGATTGAAGGGCCGCTACGATGAGCATCAGAACACCAACCCGGCGGACCGGGACCATCTGAACGAGCACTCGCGCAACCTCTATCGGGCGGAGTGCGAGCAGCTCGTGGCGCAATTGAACAAGCTCATCGAGGACCCTGAGCAGAGACTCTACGTGCCTGACTTGAAGTTCAATCGGCGCATCGGCGATTACGCCCACCAGCCCTACAGCGTCACCGGTGAGCGCCTCTCCGCCGAGGCCTATGAGAAATACTCGAAAGAGTTTCTGCCCAACGCGGAGGACGCTGCGGTGCTCGCCCGGATCTTTGAAGAGGGTGATTGGGTTGCACCGAAGGCATTTTCGCAAGCCTGACGAGCGCAGAGCACAGGAAGGGTCGGGGCTGATGTCGGAAAGAACGGAAGGGATTCAGCTCATCCGCAGCGGGGCCACGGCCCGCGTGATACTGAATCGCCCGCCCCTGAACATTCTCGACCTGCCCATGTTGCGTGACCTCAAAGCCACGCTGGAGGGGCTTCCGGATCCGCCTGAGCTGCGCTTCTTGGTCTTCGTAGGCTCGGGAATGAAAGCATTCTCCGCCGGTGTTGACGTCCGCGACCACCTGGGCGACCGCATCAGCGATATGTTGGCCACCTTCCATGGCCTCTTCCGAATCCTGTGGAGTCGCGAGTGGATTACCGTGGCGGCTGTGCGCGGCCATTGTCTGGGGGGCGGAATGGAGCTTGCGACCTTCTGTGATTTCGTCCTGGCCGCTGACACCGCCAAGTTTGCCCAGCCCGAAATCAAGCTGGGGTGTTTTCCACCCGTCGCGGCAGTGATTTTCCCGCTACTCATCGGCCCCAAACACACCCTCGACTTGCTGCTCAGCGGCCGCACCATTTCCGCCGCTGAGGCTGCGGCCCTGGGATTGGTGTCTCGAGTCGTCCCCGAAGCCTCCTTGGAGGAAGCCACCGAGCAACTCCTGGGAGAATTGAGCCAGTTGAGCCCGGCCGCGCAGACGCTGACCAAAAAGGCCGTCTGGCGCGCCCAGCAGTTCGATTTTGAAGGGGCATTAACGGAGACAGAAGAGATTTATCTGAACAGCCTGATGAAGACGCAGGATGCGCAGGAAGGGTTGAAGGCGTTCTTGGAGAAGCGCGCTCCCGTCTGGGCCGGCCACTGAGCCGGATCGGAACGGGACCGGCACACAGGGCAGGAAACCCGATGGAGAAGGAGCGGATTCGGCTCCATATCAACGGGAAGCCACACGACCTCGAAGTCGCATCGAACAAGCTTCTCCTGGACGTTGTGCGGGAGGACTTGCGGCTGACCGGGACGAAGCGCGGCTGCGACGATTCAAGCTGCGGCTGCTGCACGGTGCTGGTGGACGGTGTCCCGATGCTTTCCTGCGTGATGCTGGCCGTCTCCTACCAGGGTCCGGAGATTACCACCATCGAAGGACTCGCTCGCGGCGACGAACTGGATGCGCTGCAGGAAGGTTTCTGCGTGGAGGGCGGGGCCCAGTGCGGCTACTGCACGCCGGGAATTATTCTGGTGGCGAAAGCGTTACTAGCTCGTACTCCGCGCCCCACGCAGCAGGACATGGCAGAAGCGCTCGCGGGAAATCTCTGCCGCTGCACGGGCTACACACAGATTTACGCCTCCATCGAGCACGCCGTGCGCAAACTGCAATCCCTCCCCACGGAGAAAGTAGTGGCCAGCGGGTAGACAATGGGCGACACAACCATTGTTGGCAAGCGGCTGCCAATGGTGGACAGCCCCGCGAAGGTGACCGGACGCGGCCTCTACGCGGACGACCTGACGCTGCCGGGAATGCTCGTGGGCAAGATCCTTCGCAGCCCACATCCCCATGCGCGCATCCGCCGCATTGACACCTCCAGAGCCGAAGCGGTGGCCGGCGTCGCGGCGGTCGTCACAGGCTCGGAGTTTCCCAACAGGTACGGGATCTTGCCGATCGGGCACGACGAGACAGCGTTTGCGCTCGACAAGGTGCGCTACATCGGCGACAGCGTGGCCGGCGTGGCGGCCGAATCCGAGGACATCGCAGAGAGAGCATTGGAGCTCATCGCCGTGGACTACGAGTTGCTGCCTGCCTACTTCGACCCGATTGCTTCCATGCAGGCCGAGCAGCATTTCATCCACGACGACAAGTCCCACAACATTGAGAAGGAGTATCACCATCACTTCGGGAATGTGGAGGAGGGATTTGCACAGGCTGATTGCATTCGGCAGGACACGTTCTACTGTGCGGAGGTGACGCACGCGGCGATGGAGCCGCACGCGACACTCGCCGACTTCCGGGAGGGTCAGATCACCGCTTGGTCTTCGACACAGGTGCCCTACTACTTGCAACGCACTCTGGCCAACGTGCTCGAGCTGCCGATGGAAAAGGTTCGCGTCATCAAGCCCCTGATCGGAGGCGGCTTTGGTGGAAAGAGCGAAGTGGTTCCGCTTGAAGTGCAGGCAGCGGTGCTCGCGCGCAAGGCCGGCCGGCCCGTGAAGATTACCTACACGCGGGAGGAGGTGTTCTACGCTCATCGAGGCCGCCCCCTCCAGATCATTGAGCTGAAAACAGGAGTGACGCGCGCAGGCAAGATCACCGCCGTGGAGGCGCGCATGATCCAGGACGGTGGCGCCTATTGCGGCTACGGCCCGGTCACGATCCTCTACAGCGGCCAGCTCCTGGGCGCCATGTATGACATCCGCAACATGAAGTTCGATGGCTACCGCGTCCTGACCAACAAACCAGCCTGTGGCGCAATGCGCGGCCACGGCACGGTGAACGCGCGCTTCGCCTTCGAATCGCACCTCGACATCCTCGCCCACGAGATTGGAATGGATCCGGCGGAACTCCGCTTTCGCAACCTGCTGCAACCCCCCTGTCTGACCGTCAACGAGTTGCGGGTCACGAGCTACGGCTATCCCGAATGCCTGCGACGCGTTGTGCAGCGCTCCCGCTGGCAGGAGAAGAAGGGGAAGCTGCCCTACGGACGCGGGATCGGAATTGCCGGCAGCCACTACGTCTCGGGCGCAGCCAATCCCATCATCCGCTCCGCACTGCCGCATACGACCGTGCGGCTCGAATTGCAGGCGGATGGAACTGTTCATCTCTATACAGGCGCGGCCGAGATCGGCCAGGGCTCAGATACCATGCAAGTGCAGGTTGTGGCGGAAGAACTGGGGATCGGAGTTGGGCGAATCCGCTTGGTGGCGGCCGACACGGCGCAGACGCCCGTCGACCTGGGCAGCTATTCCAGCCGCGTTACGTTCATGGCGGGCAACGCTTGCCTGGAAGCAGCACGAAAACTGAAAAAGCAAGTCTTTGACGCGGTGGCGCGCCTCTGGGATGTTCCTGCAGAATCACTCCGGGCACGTGAGGAGAAGATTTTTCTAAACCGGGACTTGCAGCGGAGCATTCGATTCGAGGACGCTGTGGCGCTGCTGCTCAACGGCAAGGGCAGCTTGAGCGTCGAGGGAAGTTATGCGCCGCCCGAGGAAGCGCGCGGCGGAAAGTACAAAGGGGCCGGGGTGGGGCCTTCCCCCTCTTACAGCTACAGCGCCCAGGTAGCCGAAGTCACGGTGGACGTTGAAACCGGCCAGGTGAAAGTCGAGCGCGTAACCGTGGCCCATGACTGTGGACGCGCCATCAATCCCATGACCGTGGAAGGTCAGATTCAGGGATCGATTTCGATGGGCTTGGGGCAGGCCTTGCAGGAAGAAATGGTGTGGAATCGCGGCCGGCTGATGAATCCCTCTTTGCTCGAATACAAGAGCCCGAGCACACTGGAATCGCCCGAGATTGATACTATCCTCGTGGAGAGCATAGATCCCGAGGGGCCGTACGGCGCCAAGGAGGCGGGGGAAGGCTCGCTCGCGGCTGTCATTCCGGCTGTGGCCAATGCCATCTACGACGCTGTCGGCGTGCGTATCACCTCGCTCCCGATCACCCCAGAAAAGGTTCTGCGGGCACTGCGAGAAAAAGAAAACCAGGCCGGCAGCAAGACTCGCGGAGAGACGCGATGAGCCTGCCGACATTTTCCGTTGCGCGCCCGCGCCGCCTTGAACAAGCTCTCGATCTGCTCGCGGTGCACGGGCCGCAGGCCATGTTGGTTGCCGGGGGCACGGATGTGATCCCAAACTTGCGCCAGAAGCTTTTTGCGCCGCGTGTGCTGATTGACTTGAAGGGTGTGCGGGAGCTCGCCGGATTCGGATTTGACACATACGGTGGGCTCCGCATCGGAGCACTGGTGACCCTGTCGGCCATCGCGGACTCGCCTCTTGTGGCCGAGCACTACCCCGTACTTGCGCAAGCTGCTGCCAGTGTTGCCAGCCCGCCGCTGCGCAATATGGGAACGCTGGGCGGCAATTTGTGCCTGGAGACGCGGTGTCTCTGGTACAACCAATCGTACTTCTGGCGGCAGTCCTGTGGGTTTTGCCTGAAGAAAGACGGTACCGTGTGCCATGTGGCACCCGGCGGCCAGCGCTGCTGGGCGGTGTGGTCGGGAGACACGGCCGCCGCCTTGCTCACACTGGACGCTGAAATCGAGATTGCCAGCCCGCACGGCGCGCGCCGTCTGCCCCTCGCGCAGTTTTACAAGCAGGATGGAATGGACCGAATCAACCTGGCGCCAAGTGAAATCCTGACCGCCGTCTTTGTGCCGGCGCGTACGGCAGGCTATCGCGGCAGTTACCAGAAGTTCCGCATCCGTAACTCGATTGACTATCCGCTGGCGGGCGTGGCTGTGGTGATGAAGTGCGTAGATGGTGTGTGCGAAGACGCGCGGATTGCCTTGACGGCAGTGAGTCCGGCGCCTCTGCGGGTGACGGAGGCCAGTCAGCTCCTGGCGCGCCAACGCTTTTCGTCTGAGCTAGTGGAGGCGGTTGCCCATGCGGTCATCCGCACGGGCAAGCCGCTGAAAACAAGTGTTTCCACTCCTGAGTATCGCCGTGAAGCGCTCCGTGCCCTCACGCGACGCGCTCTCCGCGCAGTGTGGCACGGAAACGGTCGCCACGTCTGATGCAACGCGTCATTGATATCCACGTCCATATGCAGCCGTGGGAGATGCTGAAGCCACCGGCCTACGAAACTTTCCGGCGCACGCAAAAAAATTTCGACCAGTTGCAGGAGTTCGTGCGGGACCCCGCCAAGTTCGTTGCTTTGATGGACCGCGAAGGAATTGAGCGTGCTGGGATCATCAACTACGTGAGCCCGCGCGTGATGGGCTTCACGAATCGGGTGAATGACTGGGTTGCGCGCTACTGTAGGCCCTTCCCCGATAGGCTAATTGGCTTTGGATCGGCAGATCCGTGGCAGAAGAAAGGGCTCGCCGCCGAAATGGAGCGGCTGACGGACAAGCTGCGTCTTCCCGGACTGAAAATTCATCCTCCCCATCAGCACGTGTATCCCAACCAGTACCGGCACGGCCTGAAGGGTCTGGAGACGATCTACCGCAAGGCCGAAGAAGCAGGGGTGGTAGTGATGATCCACTCCGGCACCTCCATCTTTGAGGGGGCGCGGAACATTTATGGAGATCCAATCTATATCGATGATGTGGCCATTGACTTCCCGCGTCTGCGCATCATCGTCGCCCACGGCGGCCGGCCGCTCTGGATGGCGAATGCGGTGTTTCTGATTCGCCGCCACCCGCATGTCTTCATGGATATTTCAAGTATCCCGCCGCAGAAGCTGCTCGAGTATTTCCCCGGGCTTGAAACGCTGGCGGACAAAGTGCTCTGGGGATCGGATTGGCCGGGGCCGATGGTGCCCGGCATGTGCGCAAACCTAGACCGTTTCTGTCAGCTTCCCTTGAGCGACGTCGCAAAGCGCAAAATCCTCTACGAAAACGCAGCTGGACTCTTTCCTCGATAGAAACAGCGCGTAGCGGTAGAATCCGGGCGGGAGATGCTGATGGCGGACTACAAAAACATTGTCGTGGAGGCAAAGAACGGTCGGGCCTGGATCACGGTGAACCGGCCGCAAGTTCGCAATGCGTTGAACGCGGAGACGGTGGAGGAGTTTCACGCCGCCCTGCGCGCGCTGGGCAAGCGATGGGACGTGGGCGTGGTGCTGGTGACCGGCGCGGGGGACAAAGCGTTTGTCGCCGGCGCTGACATCCGCGAGCTGCGCGAGCGCGGGCGGCGCGAGGGCTTGGAGGCCATCAACCAGGAGCTGTTCAATGCCATCGAGAATCTTCCGCAGCCAGTTGTTGCGGTGGTGAACGGCTATGCCCTGGGAGGGGGTTGCGAGTTAGCCCTGGCCTGCGACCTCCGCATCGCCAGCGAAACCGCGAAATTCGGCTTTCCCGAAACCGCTCTCGGAATCATTCCCGCCGCCGGCGGCACGCAACGCCTGCCGCGCCTCATTGGATGGGGTAAGGCCAAGGAATTGATTCTGGCGGGGGGAACGTTCGACGCGCAGGAAGCGGCGCGCTTGGGGCTCGTGAGCCAGGTGGTGCCGCCCGCTAGGTTGCGGGAAGCAGCCGAAGAGTGGGCGGAGAAGATTCTTGCGCGCGGACCCGTGGCGACGCGGCTGGCGAAATTGGCACTGAACACGGCGGCCCGGACAGGGCTGGCCGGCGGGTTGGTGGTGGAGAAGCTGGCGCAGTCGATCCTGTTTGAGACCCGGGACAAGAAAGAAGCCATGACCGCATTCCTGGAAAAACGCAAGCCGAAGTTCCGCGGGGAGTGAACGCCCCGGTGAGCGTCACGGATCGAATTCAACTCTTGCAGGGTGACTTGACAGAGATGGAGGTGGATGCAATTGTGAACGCCGCCAATACGGACTTGCAGCTCGGAGGCGGCGTCGCCGGGGCCATCCGGCGCAAAGGGGGAGAGGCG
Organism: Acidobacteriota bacterium; assembly: GCA_037442885.1. GTDB lineage: Bacteria > Acidobacteriota > Terriglobia > Acidiferrales > 2-02-FULL-67-57 > JACQTG01. The sequence continues at coordinate 7,510 of JBBIPK010000043.1, forward strand.
ATTCAGGCAGAGTGCGACCGCAACGGCCCGGTGCCGCTCGGGGAAGCCGCCATTACGACTGGCGGAAAGCTCAAGGCGCGCTACGTCATCCACGCCGCCAGCATGTACCTGGGGGGAAGAACAACGCCGGAGTCGTTGCGCCAGGCCACGCAGAACAGCCTACAACGAGCCGTAGAGAAGGGACTGAGGACAATTGCCTTCCCGGCGGTCGGTACCGGGATTGCCGGCTTTCCGCTGGGCGAATGCGCCGACATCATGCTGGACGTGGCCATCGCGCACCTCCAGGGGAAGACATCGTTTGAGAGAGTTTACTTTGTCTTGTACGACAAGAGCGCACTGGAGACTTTTCAGAGCGTGTGGCAGCGCAAGAAGAAGAGTCTGTGAGCGAGCGGCCGCGAATCTTGTTTGTCTGCACGGGGAATTCGGCGCGCAGCCAGATGGCCGAAGGGTGGGTCCGCGCGCTGGCCGCAGACCGCGTCGAAGTTTTCAGTGCGGGAACCGCGCCGGTTGGCCTTCATCCGCTGGCGGTGGAGGTGATGGGAGAGCGGGGAGTGGACATTAGCAGCCAGCGCTCGAAATCACTGGCCGAAGTTCCTGCCGACGCAGATTACGTGATTACGCTCTGTGCGGAAGCCGATGCTGCGTGCCCAGTGCTGCCGGCGCGTCGCGAGCGACTGGCCTGGCATCTCGACGATCCGGCTGCCGTTTCGGGAAATCGGGAAGAACGGCTCAAGGCATTTCGCGCGGCCCGGGATGAGATCGAGCGGCGCCTGCGCGCGTTTCTGGTGCGCGCGGAGGCAACGGTGCGGCGATGAGTGAACGCCTCGAGAAGGTGCGGGCCGAGCTGGCGAAGTACGAGCATCCTTTGTTTCAGTTCGAGGCTTACGATGCCGGCGACAATGTGGAGGTCCAGGTCCGGCTGCGCGCGGCGGTCGAGGGTGTGCACACCTATCAGTTCTCGCTCCGACCCAGCGAACTAGATCACCGGCAGTTCGCCTGGATCTTCCAGAAGCAGCTCTACGATTGCCTGCATGACTACATCGTTGAACTCTTCACGTGCAATCCCCAGATGAAGCAGTACTGATTGGATGTCTGCCAGCCAGTCCTCAAGCGAACTCCTTTCCCTCCTGGTGGAGCGCATTCGGCACCAGGGGCCGATCACGTTTGCGGAATTCATGCAGACCTGCCTCTACCATCCAGCGTACGGTTATTACACGCGCCGAGTGCCGGCAGGAGCCGACGATTACTACACGAGCCCGGCGGTGCATCCAATTTTTGGTCGGCTGCTGGCGCGGCAGTTCGCCGAGATGTGGGAGGCGTTGGGCAAGCCCGAACCGTTCCATCTGGTCGAGTTCGGTGCCGGGGATGGCTGCTTGGCAGCGCAGATAGTGCGTTGGGTGGAAGAAAGTCGGCTGGAACTGGCAAAGTGTGTTCGTTTTTTCCTCATCGAGTCGAGCGCGGCGCGGCGAGAGCGCGGCTCCGCGTCGTTGCTGCGGAGCCCGGCGGTCGAATGGAAGGCTGAACTGGATGCCGATGCGCTGGTCGGCTGTGTGTATTCGAACGAGTTTGTCGATGCGTTGCCTGTGCATCGCGTCGTAGCCCGGGGCACGGGCTTGCGCGAGCTTTTCGTCGGTGTGCGCAAGGGTGCGCTGGTCATGGAGGAAGGCCCACCCTCCACCCCGGCACTCGCCGAGTATCTAGGGCGCTACGGAGTTCCTCTGCGCCAAGGCCAGCAAGCCGAGATCAATCTGGCAGCCCTTGGATGGATTGAGCAGGTCGCGGCGAGGCTAGAGCGAGGGTTTCTGCTGACAATCGATTACGGCTACCTGGCGCCTGAACTCTACAGTCCGGCCCGCATGGGAGGGACACTACTTGCCTACCGGGCGCACCGGGCGAGCGAGGGCGTGCTGGCTTGCCCGGGGACGCAGGACTTGACCGCGCACGTGAATTTCTCCGCATTGATAGAGCATGGACGAGGCGCCGGATTACTTCCGCTCGGGTTCACATCCCAGGCCAAGTTCCTGCTCGCGTTGGGGAAAGAAAATGAATTTGCCGACCTGTATGCGCCGCAGGCGAGCGAGCTTGAGCGCTACCAGGCACGTCTGCGCCTGAAGCAGTTGATCTATCCGGAGGGAATGGGAGAAATTTTCAAGGTCTTGGTTCAGGGAAAAGGCGTGGGGCCGGTGCCTCTCACCGGATTGGGTGAGCTGTAAGCCCTAGCGCACCGGCACCGCGCGTTCGGGACGTCGGAAGGGCTCGTTCAGGTATTTCTCGGCTTCGGCCTGGGCACCGGCGGTGTCGTCCCCTGTTTCCAGCGCGCGGCGATACTCGTTCAAGGCCCGCTCCCGTTGGCCGGTCAGGTCAAAAATCTTTCCCAAGAAAATATGGCTCCACACCAGAGTCCACTTGGGTTCTTTGTCGCCGTTGATGGCCTCGCGGAAGGAATTGGCTGCTGACTGGTAGTTGCGCTGCTCGAAGAACGCCTCCCCCATCCGATAGTGGGCGAGTGAGCTCGTGCGCCGCACCTGGAGCGCCTTCTGGTACTCACGGATGGCTTCCAGATACTTGTTTTGCTGGAAGAGCGTCTCCCCGCGGGCGATGGCGACGCGGATGCGCAACGCATCGGTGAAGTGCAGGACGTTCCAATTGGGGTCAATCTGAATGCGCTCGGGAATGGGCTTCCCGAAGGTCTCGATGGCAAAGTCAGAAACGGGACCGGCCACCTCGATACGCGCCGTTTCCGGAGGTCCTTCCGTTTCCACGCGGATCTCAAGCGGCATGCGGAAGACTTCGAGCTCGTGCCGGATCTGACCGCCTAGGCGAAATCCTTTTTGCGTGCGGTAGATGACATAGTCGAGTGTGAATTCGGGGACGCCGGTGGAGCGAAGCCATTCGCCGAAGAAATAGTCGAGGGGCTGTCCGCTGACGTCCTCGGCGAGCCGCTCGAAGTCAGCAATGGTGGCCGAACGATTCCCGAAGCGTTCGAAGTAGGCGCGCAGGATGCGGAAGAAAGCGTCGTTGCCGGCGACAAAGCGAAGCATATGGGCGACCATGGCGCCTTTGTCGCGCACGACGGAGAAGAACTGCGGGGAGAAGGGTGCGAGCTGGTCGGCGTTGGCGATCGGGGCCGCTGCTTCCTCGATGAGGGCGCCGATCGTCAAGTCCTCGAGAACCTGGCGAAAGGCTTGTTCCCCGGCCGTCTCTTCCACATAGAGTGCTTCGCTGTAGCGTGCCAGGCCCACATCCAGCCAGGAGTCCTGTCGCGTTCCTGGGCCTGCTGCAAACGCCCACCATTGCCGGGCCAACTCGCGCGCGAGCAGGCGGTAGTTTGGCGGGACTTCCCACTGGCGCGCGGGAAGCAGAAGCAGGCCGGGAGCCGAATAGGCTTCCAGCTCATCCTGGGGGAGCTCGGCCAGCCGGATTTGCGGCGCCGGCAGCGACCCGAACTTCTCCGAGAAGAAGACGACGATCTTCCCCAGCGTTTCTGCGTACGTGGGAGCCAGGGAAGCCGGGATGGTTTGGAAGAAGAAGGTGACCGGCACGCCGTCGCCGGTGGCTTCAACCTTCTCGTACTTGCCCGCGATCAGGCAACCGAAAACACTAGGCTGATTGGAGGAGAAGGTGAACTGCAGGCGGCCGTCGGATCGGCGAGTCACCGGCGCTGCCTTTCCGGACGCGAGAACCGTTTCGCTTTCCGGCACGGTAACGCGGAGTTCCCAGGTGACCCGATCCAGCGGGTTCCCCGTTCCAGGAAACCACTGTCCCTCGGGAAACAGATAGGAGCCGCCAGGAACCAGACGAACCAGCACCGGCCCCCTTTCAGGACGCAAAGCAGGATCGAAGACTCCTTCGTACTCGAATGCGAGCTGGATGCGTTGCTGCGCGCGGGCAGGTTCAGCGAGAAGAACCCGCAAACCGCCTTCCGCTACCTCAAAGGCCAACGGCTTGCCACTGCCATTGAGGACGCGAGAAACTTTCAGATTTCGATCCAGGGTGAAACGCAAGGCGGCTGCAGGTTCCAAAGCCAGCACGGCAAGCTCGGCCCGCGCGCGCAATTGATGGATGTCCGGGGCAATCTCCACGTCCAGCGCAATGTGCTGGGCGTCAACGGGAGAAAGGGACTCTTGGGCGGCGAGCAGGCCGGGTCCGACCGAGAGAGCAGTAGCTAGGATGGGGAGCCAGGTCATTCGGGCGTAGCGTATTACGCAAACGATGGAAGACACGGAACCTCTAGGACGGCACGGGAGCCGGCGCGCAGTGAGCCAGCAAGTCGAGAACAGCGCGGCTGGCTCGCTCGATGGCGCCCGGACGGCCGAGGTCGGCTCGCAGCGCTCGCAGCTCTTGTTTCATTGCCGCTTGCCGTGCACGGTCTCGGATCAAGGCCTCTATCTCCGCAGCGACGCGTTGAGGGGTGAAATCCTGTTGAATCAGCTCCGGAACCACAGGCTTGCCCGCGATGATGTTGACCATGCTGTAGTGAGGCGTATGAACCATCCGCCGACCCAGCCACCAGGTCGCCGCCGAAACGCGATAGATGACGACCATCGGCGTTTCCATCAGTGCCGCCTCCAGAGTCGCCGTGCCGCTGGCCACCACGGCGGCGCTGCTCGCAGCCAGGGCATTGTACACGGGGCCGTCCAGGACGCGCACCCTGAGTCCGGCGGGCAGCAGGCTGCGGAGGAGTCCGCTGTCCACCGTGGAGGCACGAACCACGATGAATTGAACCGGCAGCCGTCTGTGGAGAAGCTCGGCTGCTGATACCAATGTGGGTAGATGGCGAATCACTTCCTGGTTGCGGCTGCCTGGGAGCAGGCACACGAGGTGGCAGTTTGCATCCAGTCCGTGGCGGGAGAAGAACTCCGGCGGCGTTAGAGTTGCCACTGCGCGGTCTGCCAGCGGATGTCCCACGTACTCCACTTCGATGCCTGCACGCTGATAGATGTGCTCTTCAAAGGGAAAGATGCACAGGACTTTTCGCACGGTGCGTTTCAAGCTCCGCAGACGTCCCGAGCGCCAGGCCCAGACCTGGGGTGGGATGAAGTAGACAACTGGAATCTTGCGCGCATGAAGCTGGCGCGCCAGGCGCAGATTGAAGTCGGGAAAGTTGACGAGCACAGCCAGCTGCGGCCGGCGGCGATCCACCTCGCGGAGAAGTTCGCGGAACACACGGTAGATGCGCGGAAGGTACCGGATCACTTCGCTGAGACCCAGGACGTTCACCGTGCGTGCGTGTTCGACCAGGGTGACACCGGCGGCTTGCAAGCAGTCGCCGCCCAGCCCGAACCAGGAAACGGACTTCTGCTTGGAGACGCGGGCGACCAGGGCCGCGGCGTGCTGGTCGCCGGAGGCTTCCCCTGCGACGATCAGAGCCGTAACGGATGAGCTCATTCGGAAGGATGGCAGCCAGGCTCAGTCATCCGCAACCGCCACCTCCTGGTCGCGGTACTGGAGCTGATAGAGCTTGTAGTAGATGCCGCGCTGGGCCAACAGCTCCTGATGCGTGCCCATTTCCCGTAGCCGGCCTTTGTGGAACACGAGGATCTTGTCCGCTCGTTGCACGGTGGAAAGCCGGTGGGCAATGACAATCGAGGTTCGTCCGGTGACGAGTTGCTCTAGGGCGGCGCGGATGTAGAACTCAGTTTGCGTGTCCACGCTGGAAGTGGCCTCGTCCAGAATCAAGATATGCGGGTTGTGGGCGAGGGCGCGGGCGAACGAGATCAGCTGCTTTTGGCCCACGGACAAGGTCGCCCCGCGTTCCCGGACTTCATGATTGAGCCCGTCGGGCAACTGGGCGACAAAGCCGTGGAGATTCACCTGCCCCAGTGCTTCCTCCACCGCGTCGTCTTCGATGTGCAGGCTCCCCAGGCGCACGTTGCTGGCGAGCGTTCCTGAAAACAGGAAAGGATCCTGAAGCACGATGCCGAAGTTGCGGCGAAGGTCGCGCAGGTCGAGTTCCCGGATATCCACGCCGTCGAGCAGGATCCTCCCGCGGCTGACATCGTAGAAGCGAAGCAGCAGGTTCGTCAGAGTAGTCTTGCCGGCTCCGGTGTGGCCGACGATGGCGACCATCTGGCCGGGCGCGATGGTGAAGCTGACGTCCTGGAGGACGAAATCGTCGCCCTGATAGGCGAACCAGACGTTCTGGAACTCGATCCGGCCGCGCACGGCTTCGAGAGTGGCTGGCTGCGCGGGCGAGGTGATGGTCACGGGGGTATCGAGCAGCTTGAAGACTCGCTCGGCGCTCGCCATCGCTGACTGCAGGATGTTGTACTTCTCGCTCAGGTCCATGATCGGCCGGAAAAAGCGCTGGGCGTAGAGGATGAAGGCAACTACGGTCCCGGCGGTGACGCCGGCGCCGCGGGCGAGCCCTTCAAGAACCTGGAGGCCGCCGTACCAGATGGTGACGGCAATGGCGAGCGCAGAAAGAATTTCCACCGCTGGATAGAACCAGGCATGGGCCAGGATGGCGTCCTTAAAGGCGAGCATGTGGTCGCGATTGATACTGTCAAACTGGGCGGTGGCACGGCGCTCGCGGTTGAACAGTTGGACAACGCTGACGCCGGTCAGGTGTTCGTTCAGGAAAGAGTTGATCCGTGCCACGGCCACGCGGATGCGCCGGTAGCAGTCGCGCACGCGGTTGCGAAAGACCATCGTCACCAGAAAAATGAACGGAAGCACGGAGAAGGTGAGCAGCGCCAGTTTCCAGTCCAGGTAGAGCATGACGGCGACGATGCCGAGCAGCGTGAAGAAGTCACCAAAGATGGCCACCACGCCGGCCGTGAACATCTCGTTCAGAACGTCCACGTCGGTGGTAACCCGGGTGACCAGCCGGCCGACAGGATTGCGGTCGAAGAAGGCGATGGGGAGACGCTGCAGATGACCAAAAATTTCCCTGCGCAGGTCAACCATGACCTTCTGGCCAGTCATTTGCATGGTGTAGACCTGCCAGTACTGCACGAGGAAGGCGGAGAGGAGAACGGCCAGGAGGAAAGCTGCGAGGAAGTTCAGTCCCGCCCAGGGATCGGCAGGCAGGTACTGCGCCAGAGCAAACAGGTGTCCGGCCAAAAGCGGATCAACCGCAGCCGAGCCGCCCAGGTAGCGATCCACGGCGATCTTGAAGAAGAGCGGCACGGCCACCTGCAAGAGGGAGTAGGAAATAATGAGCACGACAGCCAGAGCAACCGCACGCCGATAAGGGCGCAGGTAACCCAACAGCCGTTTCATCAGGCGGCTGTCGTAGGCCTTTCCGAGCACCTCTTCTTCGTGGAATCCGGATTCGCTCATGCGCGTTCCAGCTCTTCTTCCAGCAACTGCTTCTGGTAGAGGTCGTAGTAATAGCCTCTGCGGCTGATGAGCTCCGCGTGGGTGCCGCGCTCGACGATTTCTCCCTCCTTGAGCACGACAATCAAGTCGGCGTGGCGGACGGTCGAGACGCGGTGCGAGATGAGGAACGTGGTGCGCGCGCGCAGTACGCCGCTGAGCCGTCGCAGGATTTTTTCTTCGGTAACCGTGTCCACGCTGGAGAGCGCGTCATCGAGAATGAGGATGCGAGGGTCGCGGAGGAGCGCGCGAGCGATGGCCGTGCGCTGCTTCTGCCCGCCCGAGAGGGTCAAGCCGCGCTCGCCGACCACGGTGTCCAGGCCGCGGGGGAACGTGGCGATCTCTTCCGCCAGGCCGGCAATGGTCGCCGCCTCCCAAATCTGTTCATCGGATGCCTCCTCGACACCGAAGGCGATGTTCTCCCGCAGAGTGGTGCTGAAGAGGAAGGTTTCCTGCGGGACGAAACCGATCGAGCGCCGCAGGGCATCGAGGCTGTGGTTTTCGATGGGGATGCCGTCGAGAAGCACGGTGCCAGAGGGCGGGTCGTAGAGGCGAGCAAGCAGGCTCACGAGAGTGGACTTGCCGGAGCCGGTCGGCCCCACGATGGCTACCGTTTGGCCCGGCTCGACCACGAGATTGATTCCGCGCAGAATCGGAAGCCCGTTGTAGCGGAAGCTCAGGCGTCGGAATTCGATCCCTCCCTGGATGCGGGCCGGAACCGCGCCCGGCGCGCGGTCTTCAATCTCGGGCTGTGTGGCCAGCAGCTGCTGAATCCGTCCCATCGAGGCAGCGCCGCGCTCGAATAGGTTGACGACCCAGCCCAGCGCGATCATGGGCCAGGTCAGCAGCAGCATGTACTGGGTGAACGCCACGAACGCGCCCAGCGTGATGCGGCCGGCCAGAACCGCGCGGCCGCCGAACCACAGCACCAGCAGGAAGGCAATCCCCAGCAACACCTCCAGGGCGGGCCAGAACAGGCCTTGTACCACGATGAGCTTTCGGTTCTGGGCCATGAATTCGCGGTTCAGGCGGTCGAAGGCCTGCTCTTCCGCCTGCTCCTGGCAGAAAGCGCGCAGCAGCCGCACTCCGGCCAGATTTTCCTGCACGCGAGCCGTCAGCTCGGAGAATTTGGCCTGGATGCGCTCCGACCGCTCGTGAATCCGTTCGCCAAAGTACTTGACGGCATAGGAGACAACCGGCACAGGCAGCAGAACGAGCAAGGTGAGCCGCCAGTCCAGATACACCATCCAGGCGATGGCGATGGGGAAGGCGATGAGGGCATTGGCCGAATACATAATGCCCGGCCCCAGCACCATGCGGACGTAGCTGAGGTCGCTGGTGGCGCGCGTCATCAGGTCGCCCACGCGTTGCTGGCTGTAGAAACGCGCGCTCAGACGCACGAGGTGCGCGAAGAGGTCATTCCGCAGGTCGTATTCGATATCGCGCGAGACGCCGATGAGGATCCATCGCATCCAGAAGCGGAAGAACCCGGTGGCAACGGCGATAACGACGAGGAGAAGAGCATAGGTGAGCAGGCGGTCCCGGGTCAGCTGCGACCGCAGGGTATCGATCGCCGCGCCCACCACCCGGGGGAAGAGCATCCAGACGAACTGCGTCAGCAGCAGCATGCAGCCGCCGATCAGCAGCGAGGTGCGATACCGCCGCAAGTAGGGGAGAAGCGGACGAAACTGGTGCCAGAGAGCCAGAGGCCGGAAGGGAGGGACGCCGTCAGTCATCGAGTTGGGCTGGTGGACTGCCCCAAAACAGACGATTATAGAGGGACAACGTTGTGTTGGCTACTGGGTCGGCGAATGGAGCAGGATGGCTTCTAGGCGGCGCTCCAGGTCGGCTTCACCCTCCGACCAGAGCCGCCGGCGGCGAATCCGCAGGCTGCTCCACCAGGCGCGCTCGAGCGCCAGCAGCCGGCGAATGTTTTCCAGAGTGTAGGCACGGTAGGTGTCAAGGGTCTCGGGTTCTTGCAGGGCGAGAGCCAGTTCATACTCCGGGCGCGCGGTAAAGTCCTCGGGCCTGGTTTCCGCACCGCTGCCGGCCAGAATCCCCGCGTGTCCGGTGAACAGATGTTCCAGCCCTAGCGTCAGCCACAGGTGGCCGTTCTCGGTGAAGGCGCCGTCGTCATACTCCTCACCCTGGAGGACAAACTCCATGGGGGAGGGCGCCTGCCGCCATTCCAGCCGCATGGCGTCCCAGCGATAAGTCCAGAGGTTCCAATAGGCACGGAGTTCAGCGGCGCAGTCCGCCCGGAAAAACTCACTCAGCGCCGAGCTGACTTCAGCCGGCGTCGAGACAGCGTCGCGTTCGTAGAGAGGCGGCTCGGCCGGGCTGACAGCATGGATCACGAGGGAGCGAAATCCGGGTTCGGTCTCTGCCAGGGGAAACAGCTCAAGCATACGCACCAAGCAGTGGGTCAGGTTCGACGCAGAGCCGTCCTCGAACCACAGGCTGAGATAGGCAAGATTCGGCATGGCAACGGGCAGGCCGTCCGCTAGATCTCGCGCCTGCCTTCCAGTGCCCGCTGCAGGGTGACTTCGTCGGCGTACTCGAGGTCACTGCCCACCGGAATCCCCATGGCAATGCGCGTAACCTTGATGCCGAGCGGCTTGAGCAGCTTGGAGAGGTAGAGCGCCGTGGCTTCGCCTTCGGCGTTGGGGTTGGTGGCGATGATGATTTCTTCGATCGCTCCGTTCTGGATGCGCTCGAGGAGCCCCTTGATCTTGAGCTGCTCGGGGCCGATGCCCTGCAACGGCGCAATCGCGCCGCCCAGCACATGGTAGAGCCCGCCAAACAGACGCGTCTTTTCGATGTTGACGATGTTCTGCGGCTCCTCGACCACGCAGATCACTTTTGGATTACGGGTGGGAGAACTGCAAAAGGCGCACGGGTCCTGATCGGTGATGTTGTTGCACACGCTGCAGGCTCGAACCTTCTGCTTGGCCTCGCGGATGGCGGTGGCGAGCCGCTCCGCTTCTTCCGGTGTCTGTCGCAGAATGTGAAACGCAAGTCGCTGCGCGGTTTTCAGTCCGACGCCGGGAAGTCGTTTGAGTTCTTCCACCAGGCGGGCGATGGGGGGCGCGAGTTCCTTCATCGGCTAGAACAGACCGGGGAGGCTGAACGGCAAGCCACCGCTCAGGCGCTTCATTTGTTCGGCGAGTGCGGCGTCCACTTTGCGGCTGGCTTCGTTCACCGCGGCCAGGACGAGGTCCTGGAGCATGTCGCGATCTGGGCTGGCCAGCACCTCGGGGTCGATGCGCACGCGAGTCAACTGCTTCTGCCCGTTCATCGTCACCGTCACCATGCCGCCGCCCGCCGAGGCCTCCACGGCGATTTCCGCCAGACGCTTCTGCAGCTCTTCCTGCAACTGGCGCACGTGGCCCAGAAGCTGCGGCAGGCTCTTCATTCGCTTCCTTCCCCCGGATCCGGCAATCTGCCGCCGGAGAGGTCTTCGACGCGAATCTTGCCACCCAGGCGCTGATAGAGAGCCTGCACGACGGGATGATTGCGCGCCCGCTCCTCGAGGCTGGGGGCGGAGGGTGCAGGCGCGAGGCTTTTTCCCAATTTGATGGTCACGCGCGCCTTTTCGCCCATCACCTCGCTCAGGATGCGGCTCAAGGTGTCCTGTTGCCTGCTGTCCAGCATTTGTGCCAGGGTGCGGTTCTCAGGAGAAAACCACAGCGTCAGCTCGCTGTTCTGCCATTCCCACTCGCGGACTTGTTCGACGAACGAGCCCAGGAACTTTGAGCGCTCGTAGACAGCGGTTTTGAGTCGCTGCACTTGCTCGCCGGGGAGGCGGGCGTGCGGGGGCGGCGGAGCAGTCGCGGCCGCCCGCGGGGCAGCCATTTCCATCGGGCGTGGTGGAGGAGTTGCCGCCGGCGACGCTTTTTGGGCGGTGGGCCGGCTGCGTTCGGCAGGTTTTGCTGCGGATTGCAGACGACCTCCCAGCTCGGCCAACAGTTGCTCCAGCGAAGCCAGGCGTTCCGCCTCCACCATCTTGAGCAACCCCAATTCCAGGTGCAGGCGCGGCTGCGGGGCATAGCGCAGTTCACCTTCGGTCCGCAGAAGAATCTGGAAAAACCGCAGCAGGTCTTCTTCCGTGAAGCGCTGAGCGACTGCCGCCAGCCGCTCTCGTTCCGGGCCCGTAGCTTCCGCCAGCTCGCTGCTCGCTCCGCTGATGCGCAAGACCAGGAGGTTGCGAAGATGGCGCAAGGCTTCCCGGCAGAAGTGCTGCAAGTTGTGCCCTTCGCCGACGAGGCCGTCAACGAGGCGTAGCACCCTCTCATGGGAGCGCTCGGAGATGGCCTCCATCAGTTCATCGAAGACTTCCGCGCTGACCACGCCGAGCAATTCGCGCACCTCGGCAGCCGCGATGTCATCGCCGCAGTAGGCCACGGCTTGCTCGAGAATGGAGAGCGCGTCGCGCAAGCTGCCCTCGGCGGCACGCACGATGACCGCCAGCGCGTCGGGTTCCACGCGCAGGGATTCCTCGCGGGCAACGCGCTCGAGCACACCCACCAAGTCAGGGAAGGGGATGCTGCGAAAATGGAAGCTCTGGCAGCGGGAGCGGATGGTGGTGGGAATTTTCTGCGGCTCGGTCGTGGCCAGAATGAACAGCACCCGCGGCGGCGGTTCCTCCAGCGTTTTTAGCAGAGCGTTGAAGGCCTCGGGCGTGAGCATGTGGGCTTCGTCCACGATGAAGACCTTGTAGAGGTCGCGGGCGGGAAGATAGCGAACGTTTTCGCGCAGCTCGCGAATCTCATCGATGCCGCGGTTGGAGGCCGCGTCGATTTCGATGACGTCCACCGAGCGGCTGTCGGCGATTTCGCGGCAGGAGTCGCACTGGCCGCAAGGCTCCACGCTCGGCCCCCGCGCGCAGTTCAGCGCTTTGGCCACGATGCGCGCGGTGGTGGTCTTGCCCACGCCCCGCATGCCGGAAAAGATGTAGGCGTGGGCGAGTTTGTTTTCTTGCAGGGCGTTCTTGAGCGTGCGGATGATAGGCTCTTGGCCGATGACAGCGTCGAAGGTTTGCGGTCGGTACTTGCGGGCGATTACCTGATAGGCCATCGGGCGCGTTGCACCCTCGCTCGGGCCGAGGGATCAGACCTCGGGTCCTCTGCAGCACACCGGGTGTCTCGCTACCGTTGCTTCCTTCCGGACCTGGCGGGGTTGGCGAGGCTCGGTCGCGCAGAGCCCGAAGTCTGATCCGATTCTCAGTCCGTGGCCATCCTAGCACGCGCCCTCCGCCTTGACAACTCGCCGCGGTTTCCTCCTTCCTGCGACGCACATCATCGCTGCATCATCGCGGTGGAAGCCGCAGTCATCGCGAATGAACCCGAAGACGTCGCATCGCGTCGGATCGCGCCGACTCGCATCGAATCGCCTCGTACCCGCGTGGCGTCCCGTACCCTCCCCGCGCCCACCGGCTCCCCGACGCTTCGCCGCCGGCGCATCCGCTCTTCCTCCTCGCCTCCCGTTCTTTCGCCTCTCGCTACTGTCTGACCCTCGTGCAACCCAGCGGCTCCGGCCGCTGGGCCCGGTGGCTTGCCCTGACCCCAGCCCAAGGGCACCCTGTCAGGACGCCTTTGGCTGCTCAACGAATTAGTACCTTTCCGTCACGTCCAGGCTGGTAGGGGCCCCGAATGCCATCGGGGATGCCACCCTGCCCTCTGGCTCTTTCTCTGTGCCTCTGCCGTGAGCCTTCCTAAAGTCACCGCGCCTCCCCCTTAGTTTGGCAGAGGTGCTCGGCACCCGCTACCGGGCCCCGCCCAAGTCATCCCGCCCGCCCATCTGCTCTTGTCTGGGAATTTCCCGTGTGGACTATTGCGGCACTGCGTTTAGATTCCAGCGAAAGGTGACGCAGTGCCGGCGATCCCAATCGGAAACCAGCAGCCGCTCTTTTTCCAGGCTCACCGTAAAGCGCTCCTCGACCAATCGCAGCACCGTGATCCCCTCGACCCGCGAGTACCCGTTCTGGTGCGTGTACGTCTCCTGGCGTGCCCTGAGTGTCAGCGGCCCGAGAAACGGAATCCGGCGGAGCAGCTCTTCTCCCGGCGCCGCAGCCGGCTCCCCGGCAGCTGGGGCAGCGATTCCCGACGGGACGCGCAGCTGCAATCTCTCTGCTGGCAGCAGGGACGTTCCCCGGCGGCTGGCCAAACCTGCCGGCTCCTGCGCTGCCGCCGGAAACACACCGATAGCCAAAGCCAGCGCAACTGCCTGCCAGTGTCTCATGGCTGCCAGTTAACAACCTGACCGGCCCGGACACAATAGGAGAAAGGTCGCAATCTAGAGAGTGCGCAGGAAACGTCCTGCCGCGCCGGGCAGCTGCCGATCTGGCCTCTCCGGAGCAACACTTTTCCCCGACACCCACATCTCTACTGACAGATTCCCCGCTCCGGGGGTGCTCTCTGAGACACGCCTACATCACCAGCGGCAGGACATGGGCGGCAGAATGGTCGCTTGTCTTGATTCTCGGCTTTGTCTTGGCGACGCTGCTCTGGCTGGGGCTGTGGTTCTTCCAGGCCAAGCCCGCCCAGGCCGCTGCGCTGCAAGCGCAGGAAAAGGAACTGCACACCTGCCTCGCGGAGAAGGAACTCTGCAGCCAGCGGAGCAAGAAACTCGAGAACGAGAATCAAGAGATCAGCGCGAAACTCGAAGACGCGCTGGCAGGCTGGGGACGCTGCATTCGCAGTAAGGCCACCGCGCCGGCCGAACCCTAGTGGCCGTTGCAAAAGCTGCTTTCGGCGGGTCGGGGCTCTTGTCCTGAGCGAGTCGAAGGATCAGCCCGGACAGAGAGGGCCAGAAAAACCAGGAGCTTTAGCCCCTGAGGGCTTCCTGCGAAGAGTTGTGCAACCGCTTCTAGCCTTTCGGCATGTCTAGCGGGCGGGAGTTGGATTCTCAGAGCGCGGCGACGCGCTCGAAGAAGCGCATCGTGCACTCGATGCCCTTGTAGAAGTTGCCGAGGTTGAGCTTCTCGTTCGGGGCGTGCAGGTTGTCGTCCGGCAAGCCCCAGCCCATCATCACCACCGGCGTCTTCAGTTCCTCGGCAAACAGCGTCACCACCGGAATCGAGCCCCCGGAGCGCACGAACACCGCCTGCTTCCCGAACACCTCCGCCAGTGTCTCCACCGCCGCCTGGAGGTAAGGATTGTCGGTCGCCACCACCACCGCCGGCGCCTGGCTCAGCAGGTTGAAGGAAAGCTCCACGCCTTTCGGCTTGATCCTGTTCACGTGCCTCTTGAACAGCCGCAGGACTTCATCCGGTTTCTGCTCGGGCACCAAGCGCATCGAAACCTTGGCGGTCGCTTCCGCCGGAATCACGGTTTTCGCGCCCGCGCCGGTGAAGCCGCCGACAATGCCGTGCACCTCGAAGGTCGGCCGTGCCCAGATGCGCTCGAGCACGGAGTAGCCCTTCTCGCCGACCAGCGCCGGCGCGCCCACGCCTTCCCGCTGCCACTTCTTTTCGTTGAAGGGCAGCCGCTTCCACGCTGCCAGCTCCGCCTTCGACGGCCGCTTCACGCGGCGGTAAAAGCCCGGAATGAGAATCTTGCCCTCGCGGTTCTTGCAGGCCGTAATGATTTCGGCGAGAGCAATGAGCGGGTTCGGAGCTGCGCCGCCATAGAGACCCGAATGCAGGTCGTGGCTCGCGCAGCGTGCGTGCACTTCGAGATACACCAGGCCACGCAGCCCCACGTCGAGCGTAGGCAGACCGGGCGCGAACATTTCCGTGTCGGAGACCAGCACCGCGTCCACGCGCAGCTTCTCGCGATGAGCGGGCACATATTTCTCGATGCTCTTGCCGCCCACTTCCTCTTCCCCTTCAATGAGGAACTTGAGATTGATGGGAAGCTTTCCGGTTTGCTTCAGGAAACCTTCGGCGGCCTTCAGATGAGCAAAGAACTGCCCCTTATCGTCGGCCGCGCCGCGGGCATAGATGTTGCCCTCGCGGATGTCCGGCTCAAAGGGCGGGCTCTTCCAGAGCTCGAGCGGTTCGGCGGGCTGGACGTCGTAGTGGCCATAGCAAAGCACGGTCGGCTTGCCCGGCGCCCCCAGCCAGTCGGCATAGACCAGCGGATGGCCCTCGGTAGGGATGATTTCCACCTGCGTCATCCCGATGCGCCGGAACTCATCGGCCACGAACTGCGCGGCGCGCTCGATGTCGGGCTTATGCTGCGGCAGCGTGCTGACGCTGGGGATGCGGAGGAAGTCCTTCAGTTCTCCCAGAAAGCGTTCCTGATTGCTGGAAACATATTGTTGGATGGCAAGGCCCACGGTAGTTCTCCTTTAGCAGTCTTGGTTCGGTTCAGTCTCCCGGCCCCCAGTGTACGCCACCCGGAGTCGGCCTCCAAGTTAGTGTCTAGAGGGCGCCAGCCGCTGGAGCCGGAGACGCAGCCGGCGCAGGCTTCCGGATACGGGCAAGCAGCAGACCCCCGAACGTGAATTGCAGCAGATACCCGGCCGCCGCTGTACCCAGCAAATACACCGAGGTGTGCACCCAGAGATAGGTCAGCAGCAGGAAAGGCAAGGCGAAGCCCAGCCAGCAGCCAAGCGCAAAGCGCACGCCCGTACGCCAGCCCGGGGCTGGCTGCGACCATTCATAGAGCAGCCCGAGAAGCAGGCCAATCCAGAGCGTCAGCGCCCCCGTCCAGAGCGCCGCGCGCAGCGGCGGCAGCGGGAATGCCTCCGGATGCGCGACGACAAACGCGGCCACCTGCTTAAAGATGAAGTGCTCGCCAGCGAACGCCCCCGCCAGTGCAGCCATCCCCAGCACGCCCACCAGCAAGCCCGCTACCACCGCACGCACGCTCATCGGCTCCTCCCGGAACGAAGCCCGCTATTGTACTCGATTCCACCCCTTTGTTATTGTGTTCGCACGGAGCGGTGCAGGAGTGGCTGAACTGGCGGCACTGGAAATGCCGTGTGCCCGAAAGGGCACCGTGGGTTCGAATCCCACCCGCTCCGCCATGCACCAGATGGTGCATGGCTCCGCCGCCATTGGGTCATAACTTCTATGGCTAAATTCTTTTATGTATATGTGCTCCGAAGTCGACGCGACAACAGGTTTTACATAGGTTCAACCGCGGATCTGCGCAAGCGCTATCACATGCACAATTCCGGTTTGATTTCCTCCACAAGACCCCGTCGTCCCTTCGACCTCTACTTCTACGAGGCATATCGGAATCTGAAAGACGCCAAGCGACGAGAAAAGTATTTCAAGACCACCAAGGGAAAGTCTGTACTGAGAACGATGCTGCGAGAGCATCTTAGCCAGTTGGTGCCCTGAGCGAGCGAACCCTGTGCGCGAGTTGAAGGGCCATCCTCAATCCCGGGGGAGGTGCAACCATGAAGTCATTCAAAAGCGCCCTGCTCGTCGGGTTCCTGGTTTGGTTGGTACCGTTTGGCGTGGCCGTCCTGATCTTTCCGCTAAGAGCCACCGAGCGCCCACTGTTTGAATCCATCATGCCCGTGGTGGTCACCCTCATCACGGTTCTCTCTGCTCACCGCTACCTCGCCAAAGTCGACCGAAGCTTCTTGAAAGAGGGCGTCTACCTGGGCTTGCTCTGGTTCCCTCTCAGTATGGGCATTGACCTCCTGATGGTCAGCCAGGGGCCCATGAAGATGACTCTTGTTGACTATCTGAAAGACATCGGCCTGACTTACTTGATCATCCCCACCATTACCGTGGGTTCTGGTTACCTGCTAGAAGGAAGAAAGCCGTAAGCTGTCTTGGCTGCCGGTTCGTCGCCGAGGGTTCCGATTTCCTAGCCCCGCTTGCTGTCTTTGGCGAAGGCCTTGTCCAGGCGCTCGCGCAGGTCGGCCAGCATCAGCATGGCATTCAGCAGTTTCCCCCGCATGAGTTGAGAGGGCGGCGGGTTTTCGGTGCCGATGGCGGCAATCTTGGCGGCGGCGAAAATCACAAATTGCGAGGTTTCGCGTTGCAGGGCTTCGCTCAACTCCTCTTCCGTCAGGCGGCGGGCAAAGCGGTGCGAGCGGTCCTGGACATCCCCGACGAAATGCTCCAGGCAGAGTTCTTGCGCCTCGAGTTGCGCCTCAACGGGATTGGGGCATCCGCTGACTTTGCAATTCACCGCGCCCGTGCCCTCACGTGGGACGCTGGGAATGCTTGCTGGCCGCTGATAGTAGGCTCAGGCATCGCCGAAAGTCAAAGCGTTTTCCGGGAATTTCCCTCCCCGCCCGGCTTCGTGATACAGTAGCGGCGAGATTCGCGGCCGAACACGCGCGGGAAAGTCGCAACGCTCAGATGAAGGCGAATATCCTTGCCATTGACGACGACCAGCTCCTGATCTCGCTGGTGGAGAAGGCGCTGGGGAAGGCGGGCCACGCGGTGACGGGCGTCTCTGACCCCGTGCGAGGTCTGCAATTGCTGGACTCGCAGGGCTTTGACCTGGTCATCACCGACATCAACATGCCGAAGCTGAGCGGCATCAAAGTCCTGGAAATGGTCAAGGCGCTCGACGAAACCATCGAGGTCATCATCCTGACCGGCTCGGAAGAGGAGCGCTTTGAAAACGCGATTGCGGCCCTGCGCCTGGGCGCGAGCGACTTCCTGCTGAAGCCGTTGCACAACATGGACGAGCTGATTGTGTCGGTCGAGAAAGCCCTGGAGAAACGCCGGCTGGCGCTCAACGTCCGTCAGCTCACGGAAAGTCTGGAGCGGATGCGGAACACCGACTTCCTCACCGGCATCTCCACCCGGCGCTACTTCTTCGAGCGGCTCAGCCTGGAGTTGATGCGCACCCAGCGCTACCTGAAGCCGATTTCCGTGCTGCTGATTGACATCGATCATCTCGGCCAGATCAATGCCACGCACGGCATCCCCTGCGGGGACCAGGTGCTGGCGCAGGTGGCGCGGCTCCTGGTGGATACGACGCGCGCCACCGACATCGTCGGCCGCTACGGGGGCGAGGAATTCATCGTGGCCCTGCCGGAAACCAACCGCGACTCGGCCCAGTCCACCGCCGAGAAACTCCGCAAGCGCATCGAGGAGTCTGCCTTCCGCTTCGGCGGCAAGGAAGTGACGGTCACGGTGAGCATCGGGGTGGCGAGTTCGGAAGGCGCGCCTTCGATTGCTGACCTGGTGGCGCAGGCCAACTTCGCGCTGGAGGCAGCCAAGCGCGCCGGCCGCAACCGCGTGAGCGTGGAAGCAGCATCCGGATGACCAGCAGACCGGTTTTGCGCTCCCCGCAGATTTTGCTAGAATCTAGCTTCCGGAGCGAGCGTAGCTCAGCCTGGTAGAGCACTGCCTTGCCAA
>JBBIPK010000044.1:0-25547 GCA_037442885.1 Acidobacteriota bacterium
GGGAGGCCCTGATCATACCCAGATGGGCTGTCCAGTTTTAGCGGGGTGCAGTACATATGCCTCCAATTCAGTCTCGCCAGACGACAACCGCGTCACGCAGGTGACCTTCCCTCCTACCCTGACAGAAACCTACACCTATGATTCAGCCGGGAATTTGCTCAGCAAGACCGACCGCAAAGCCCAGGCCATCACCTACACCTACGACGCCCTGAATCGTTTGACCCGAAAGACCTACCCGGATAGCTCTTCGGTGGACTACACCTACGACGGCAACAGCCGCCTCACTCAAGCGCTCGATCCAACTGGTACTTATCAGTTTGCTTACGATACTCTGGGCCGTCTGACCCAGACCACTACCAGCTATAGCTTCTTACCGAGCCGGAAGTTCCTGGTGTCCTGCAGCTAGGACACGGCCTCAGCGGGGGCGGGCGGGGGAGCCTTCGAGCTCTCGGATCAGCAACCACAAGCCGAGCACGACGGCCGCGATGGCAATCAGGGAAAGTCCCAGCCCCTTGCGCCGGACTCCCAGTTCCCGCAACGCCGCCTCGCCCGTCTGCTGGGCCTGGGCGGCGAGCTTGCCGCCCTCGTCGGCGATCTTGCCGACCCGGCCGGCATTGAACGCGTGCACCTCCACCCGGGCTTTGATCAGTTGCTCGCGCGCATTCGTCGCCGTCAGAAACCCCTCCCCCACTTCCATCCCGGCGCGTTCGGCCTGCCGCAAGATGGCTTCCCCCTGGCCGACGCGCGCCTCCAGGTCGCTCAGGCGCGCATGCATCTCCAGGCTTTCCTTCCAGCCGTTATCGCCTTCGCTGTGGCAACGCGCGCAGAGAGACGCCTCGCCCGCGCCGAGCAACGCGTCGCTCGTGGCCTCAATCCGATGGTTGCTGTGGCAGGCCAGGCAGGGCGCCAGTCCCATCGCCTGCCAGGGCGCCTTGTGCGGGCTCTGGTCAAAGAGTTGTTCCTGGAAGACGTGGCAGGTTCCGCACACGCGCTCGACCGAGGCCACGCCGGGCGGCGCCGCCCCGTGGTTGCCGTGGCAAGTGGCGCAGGTGGGAGCTGAGAGGTCGCCGCCCTCCAGCGCCCGGAAATGCACGCTCGTGCGGTAGTCCTCCAGTTGCGCGGTCGGAATCTTGTAGGGCTTCATCCGCTCCGCGTCCGAGTGGCAGGCCGCGCAGGTTTCGGGAATCCGCAAGGGATGCACGCGCGACACCGGACTGGTCGCGGGGCGGATGTTGTGAATCCCGTGACAGTCGGTGCAGACCGCCGCCCGCGTGTCGCCCTGCGCCAGCCGCTGCCCGTGCACGCTCGTGCGGTATTGCGCCAACTGGTCGGTGCGCAGCGAGGGGTTGTAGCCGCGCATGAAGGCGGCGTCCGAGTGGCAGCGGGCGCAGAGCCGGGGGATGTCGGCCCGGCGCGGCACGCCGAGGTAGCCCTTGCGCGGATCCATCGACTTCTCCGGCTCCTCTTCCCTCGGGTCGCCCCCATGACAGGCCGAGCAACTCAATCCGCGCAGCCAGTGCACGTCTTCGCTCGACTCGCGCACCGCCTCCCCGAGACGGTCTTCAAAGATGGCGTGACACGTGCGGCAGGAATCGGCTGCCGGCGCGGGCTGCGGCGCCTGGCCGCGCAGGCTGAGGGCGGCGAGCACCAGCGCGGCGAGGGCGAGAACAAATCGCAGCCTCATCCGCGCCACCCCCAGAGCGTCATCCCGATGATGTAGACCACCACCGTTGCCCCCAGCGCCGTAAACAGCCGCCCCGTGCGCCCTTCCGGCTCGCGGTCAAGAAACGGCACCAGCACCCAGAGCAACGCCGCTGCACCCGTCAGCAGGACGCCGAACTGCTCGCCCTCAATCCAAAGGAGCTTCGCCGGCAGCACCTTCAGAGTCTGGAAGAGAAACAGGAAGTACCACTCCGGCCTGATTCCCGCCGGAGTGGGAGCAAACGCGTCGGCCTTCACGCCCAGTTCCCAGGGGTCGAGCGCCGCCAGCGCCGCCAGCACGCCTAGGGCGATGTACCAGCCCATGAGGTCGCGCAGCAGGAAGTTGGGGAAGAAGGGATGGGCGGGCAGGGGCTCTGGGCGGCCGCGCCAGGCGCGCTCAACCCCCGGCGGCACGCTCATTCCGAAGTGCTGCACCAGGTAGAGGTGCAGGCCGAGCAGCAGTGTGGTCAGCGCCGGCAGAATCGCCACGTGAAAGCCGAAAAAGCGCGTCAGCGTGGCGCCGGTCACCTCTTCCCCGCCCCGGAAGAAAACCAGCAGCCACTGCCCCAGCAGCGGCACCGCCGCCATCATCTCCGTCCCCACTTTGGTGGCGAAGAACGCCAGCTCGTTCCACGGCAGCAGGTAGCCGCTGAACCCGAAGCCCAGAAACAGCAGGAAGAGCAGGCAGCCGCTCACCCAGGTCAGCTCGCGCGGCTTGCGGTAGGCCTTGAGGAAGAAGGTCGAAAACATGTGCAGCAGGGCGGTGAAGATGAGGAGGTTGGCCGCCCAGGCGTGGATGCCGCGGATCAGCCAGCCGAAGCGCACCTTGGTCATGATGAACTGGACGCTCTCGAAGGCTTCCCCCGGCGATGGGCGGTAGTAGAGCAGGAGCAGGATGCCGGTGGCCACCTGCAGGAGGAAGAGAAACAGCGTCATCCCGCCCAAGTAGTACCAGATGGTGTGGCGGTGGCGGGGAACCTGCTTTTTGCGCAGAAAGGCGAGCAATTCGTCGCCGAAGCGCTCGTCGTACCAGCGGCGAATCTGCGCGAAGACTCTCGGCACCGTCTCTAGGCCCGGCTGGCGCGCGTCACCACAATCTCCTCGCCCCGCGCGCGCGCCTCGTACTGCTCGAGCGGGCGCGGGGGCGGGCCGCTGATGTTGCGCCCGTGCAGGTCATAGACGCCGTTGTGGCAGGCGCACCAGATGTCGTGCTCGCGCGCCCGGTACTGCACCGTGCAGTTCAGGTGGGTGCAGGTGGCGGCAAAGGCGCGGTAGCTGCCGTCGGGCAGCCGCACGAGCAGGCCCGGGCGGTTGCCAAAGCGAAAGATTTTGCCGGCGTTCGGCCGCAGCTCGTCCGCTCGCGCCGCCACCACCGTGTCCGCATCCAGCTCACCCGTCGGCGGCGGCAACACGAACTTGAGAACGGGGTAGAGGAAGGAGGCGAGCGAAGCCAGCACGCCCGAGCCCAGCAGCACTCCCAGCCACTGCCGTCGGGCGGGCAGGGCCGGGGAGGGTTCTGGGTTCGTCTTCACGGCTCGGTCGGCGTCCTTATTGGCGGTAGCGCGACTTGTAAAACTGCAAAATGCGCTGGATTTCCTCCGGCGTCAAGCCCTTCTTCCAGCGATGCTCGGTGCGTTCCAGCACCGCCTCGCTGATGCCGGGAGAGAGCTCTTCGGCCTCGGGCAGAAACTTCGTATAGAAGTGCTTCGCAACCTCGTAGAAGCCATGCCACTGGGTGTAGTCTGGCCCCATCATCGCCGTCCCCATCCGTGCCCGCCGGCCTTCGTGGTGCCAGAGCTCGTAGAACGTCCACTCGATCTTTTCATCGAAGGGCGTGCTGGTCAGCTTCTTCTCGGCGTAGAGCCGCTCCATGATTGTTTTCGCCGGTTGGGCGAACTTCTCGTTGTAGAGGGCAATCGTCCCGTTGTACTGGACGTAGAAGTTCTCCACCCAGCTCGTCTGGTGGCAGGCCGTGCAGACATCTTTCATCGCCGCCTGCCGCTTCTCCCAGTTTTCTAGGTGCGTGGAGATGACTGGCCGGAGGGTGTAGCTGATGCGCTGGCCGACGTCGTGGGTGAGCGGCTGGTTCGGCGTGGCGCTCATGTGGCAGGTGGCGCAGGTGGGCGCCGCCCAGTAATCCTCTCCCACCACCCACTTCTTCGATTCCAGGTTCATCTTCTCGATGTTGGCGCGAAACTGAATTCCGTGCTTGGACTCGTTGTAGATTTCAATCTGCGGATGGTCGGGGCCCATGTGGCACTTGCCGCAGTTTTCCGGCTGGCGCGCCTGGGCGGAGCTGAAAGCGTGCCGCCCGTGGCAGGCGGCGCAGGTGCCGCGGCTGCCGTCGGGATTCACCCGCCCGATGCCGCTGTTGGGCCAGGTGGCCGGGTCAAACTTGCCCTCTCCCCGATAGACCACTTCGCTGCCGTGGCACTGACGGCAGCCGTTGATGGCCGCTGGGCCGCCCTCGACGATTTCGCCCAGGACGTTGTCGAGCGAGCCGATGAACTGCGCTCCGCGCGCGTGGTGGCTGGCGGCAAACTCGGCGACTTCCTTCTGGTGGCAGCGGGCGCAGTAGGTGGGCGTGACGATGACGGCGATGCGCGCGCCGTAGTGCTCAAACGTCGCCGGGTCGCCCGCGTTCGCCTGATGACACGAGTAGCAGTCCACGCCCGCCCGCGCGTGGGCGCTGCCGCGCCACTGCGCCACGATGCCGGGGTTGGCGGGCTCGTGGCAGTCCACGCAGGCCTGGCCTTCGGCCGAGACAGCCGGTTTCTGCGCACCCGCCACCGCCAGGGCGACACAACCCATCAGCACCACGGCGCCTGCTCTCACGAGGAAAATCGTCGCTCGCGCGTTCATGTTCCCTCCGGAATGTCAAAGAGGAATACGGCCACTACGAGCAGACCCCGCCGCCCACTACGATTCGGGAATTGCCCTTTTTCATCGCGGGGTCAACCCGTACTGGTTCGGCCGGTATTCTACCCAACAAACAATTCCAGGGAGTCCAAAGATAGAGCGGACTGGGTTGCCGGCCAGGTGCGCGACCGCCGTACCTTCAGGCGGCACGGCGCCGGGGCTCACTGCGCAGCGCGCGTTCGCGTCGCGGCACCACCAGCACGGGCGGCGTCAGGCGACGCAGGCGCGCCCAGCACTGCGGGCACTGGGTTCCTTCGCGGGTCTGCGCCAGCACACGGGCCAGCAGGGGCAGGGTGGTTCCGCAATTCGGGCAGTCCATCGCATTCCTCCTCTAGCCCATGGGGGCCGGGGTAACGATTTCCACGCGCGGCTCGACGCGCACGGGCACGGAGAGGGCGTTGGCCACGATGCAGTTGCGCTCGGCCTTGTCGAGCAGGCGATGGGCCAGCGGCAGGTCGCTCTCTTTCTCCAGCGTAATCACGGGCCGCAGCACCAGTTCGGTGAAGCGGTAGCCCTGGCCGGGCACGCGCTCCAGTTGTCCTGCCGCCTTGGCGATGTAGCCGACCAACGGCAGGCGGTTGTGCTCGGCCAGCGCCAGCAGCGTGCTCAGGAAACAACCGCTTGCGGCCAGCACCAGCAGCAACTCCGGCGACCACAAGCCTCGCTCGCCGCCGAATTCCGGCGGGGAAGAAAATTTGATGGGCTCGCGGACGTCGCGCGCCTCCGCCCACCCTACCAGGTCGTTGGCCCAGGTAACGGAGACTTCAAAGCTCTGGTTTGTCATGGCCGTCATCTCCGGGGCTGGACGGCAGCACGCCAATGACCAGTTGTTGTGTCCCTCCTCCACTGAAAACAAAGAGGATCGCTCGCAGGCAGCCAGCGCGGGGATTTTCAACAGACCCTAAGCTGCGGGGCTTTGCCCTCTCTTCTGGGGGAAATTCCTCAACCGCTCAGTCACTGATGGCGGGGTGTTTCGAGGAGGCAGGCAGGTTCGTCTCTAGGCAGGCAGATGCCTGCTCGCGCGCTTTCACCTCGAGGCTTACAGCTTGCTGACGGCTGAGCGGTGCCCGCTGACTACTCTTTCTGCGCCAGGCTCCGCACGTAGGCGATCAAGTTGGTGATTTCTTCTTCCGTCATCCCGGCGACCGGCTTCATCTTGCCGGTGCCTTCCGTCATGTCCTTGCGCAACTCCGCATCAGTCTTGCCCTGCACTTCCTTCGAGCCCAGGTGGCGCAGAGTCACTTTCATCATCTTCGCAATCGCGTCCTTCCCTTCCCCGGCGGCGCCATGACAGGTGGCGCAGCGCTTGGCGTAGACCGCCTTGCCCGCCGCCGCGTCACCCTTGCCCTGCACCAGGAGCGGTAGCGAAAAAGCCACAACTATCATCAGACCCAGAATCGGCAACTGACGCATGGTTTCCTCCTCTTCTGCCTTGCTTCAAATACCTTGCCTCTTTGTTCCAAGCAACTGCCGTGCCAGTCCTACCGGCTCCCTCCCAGATTGAATTTTTTCATCTTGTAGCGCAGGGCATCGCGGCTGATGTCGAGCAGCCGCGCCGCCCGGCTCTGATTCCCGTGCGCCTGTTTCAGCGCCTGCTCCACCAGCATCCGTTCGACTTCCTCCAGGCGCGTGCCGCCCGTTGGGATCTCCCAGAGCGGGACGCGCCGCCCGTCGGGCGTCGCGCGCCAGGACTCCTGCCCCTCGGCTGTCCCCGCTGCCCACACCCCGCTCGGGTGCGGGGCGGTGACCCGAATCGGCAGATAGGAAGCGGTCAGCTTGCCCTCCTCCTCCAGGATCATGGCCCGCTCAATGGCGTTCTTCAGTTCGCGCACGTTGCCTGGCCAGTCGTAGTTCATCAGCACACGTTCGAGCTCCTCCGTCATCCCCTGGATGGGCTTGCGGAACTTCTGACTGTAGTGGCGGACGAAGAACTCCGCCAGCGGCAGGATGTCTTCCTTCCGCGCGCGCAGGGGCGGCAGGTGGATCGAGATCACCGACAGGCGGTAGAAGAGGTCTTCGCGAAACTGTTTTTCCGCGACTGCGCGCTCGAGGTCGCGGTTGGAGGCCGCAATCACGCGCACGTCTACGGTGAGGTCGCGCACGCCGCCCACGCGCCGGAACGTTTGGTCCTCGAGCACGCGCAGTAGCTTGGCCTGCAGGTAAGGGGAGAGTTCGCCGATTTCGTCCAGCAGTAGCGTCCCCTGGTCGGCGATTTCGAACAGTCCGCGCTTCATCGCCTTGGCGTCGGTAAAGGCGCCTTTTTCGTGGCCGAAGAGCTCCGCCTCCATCAGGGTTTCCGGGATGGCGGAGCAGTTGATGGCCACGAAGGGCTGCTCGGCGCGGCTCGATTCGTAGTGGATGACTTTGGCCACCAGGTCTTTGCCCGTGCCGCTCTCGCCGGTGATGAGGATGGTGCGGGCCTCGCTGCGCGCCACTTTGGCGACGAAGTCCATCAGCTCGCGCATCGTTTCCGATGTTCCCACCACTTCGCGGTAGCCGATGCGCTTGCGCACCTCCTCGCGCAGGCTGCTGACTTCGCGGCGCAGGGCGGTGGCTTCCAGGGCGTTGTTGAGGGTGACGCTCAGCTCATCGAAATCGAGCGGCTTGGAGATGTAGTCATAGGCGCCGAGCTTGATGGCGGCCTTGACGTCGTCGAGTTGCGGATCGGCGGTGATCAGGATGACAGCGACCGGCAGTCTCGCCTGCTTCCAGGCGTCCAGCAATTCCAGCCCGCTCCGGTCCGGCAGACGCACGTCCAGCAGGACGGCCTGCGGCTGCTCCGCTGTCATCAGTTGCTGCGCCTCGGCCGCATCGCTGGCGGCCAGGACCGGGTAGCCCTGCCGCTCGAAATACTCCTGCAAGGACTCCCGCACCAGCTTCTCGTCGTCCACCACGAGAATCTTGGATTTCGCCATAGCCGTTACCGTTTCCGCAACCGCTCGTCGAGTTGCTGCGCGCTTGCGACCACGTGTTCCAGCGCCGTCTGCTCCTCGGGCGTCAACTCATTCGACATCCGCAGGACGTGGAGGGCAGCCAGGATACCGGCCAGCCGGTTCCGCAGGCTGTGCGCGCGCTCACGAGTCAAGGTATTCACGCTCAGACCCTCCAATTCCCCGGCCAGGGCGTTGAATTCCTGCCCCAGCGTGCCCACGCGGTCGGTGCGCGCGGCAAACTCCACGCGGGCTTCTTGTCCCGCGCACAACCGGCCGAACGCTTCCCGCAACTCGCCTGCCCAATCCATCCGCACCCCGCCCGTTGGCCGCCTCCCGGCCACCGGTGTTATGATGACAGTGTCATTATGAGCCCGGAAGCAGACGGCGGCAAGTTGCGATGGCATCCCTGTTCGAAGAGATGAAAAGTTACATCGGCTTCACGGAGGCCGATGCGCGCCTGCTGGCCCAGGTGGGGCCTCTGCTCGAACCGACTTTCCCCGTCCTGGCCGACCTGTTCTACCAGAGAATCGTCGAACACCCGGATGCCGCCCGCGTCCTCTCCGGACCCGACCAGTTGACCCGCCTGAAGGGAACATTGCAGTCCTGGGCTCGCGGCCTTTTCTCCGGCCGCTACGACGAAGCCTACGGCAGCGAGCGCATCGCCATCGGCCAGCGCCACGTGCACGCCGGTGTCCCGCAAAAATATGTCATCAGCGCGATGAACGTCGTCCGCATCTTCCTCCTCCAGGCCATTGACCGCGAGTGCGGCGACCCGGCCGGGGCGGCTGAAACCAAGCGTGCACTGAACAAAATTCTCGACCTCGACCTCAACCTCATGTGTGAATCCTACTTCGAGGCTAGCGTGCGCGAGCTCCGCGAGCTCAATGCGCGCCTAGAAGCCGCCAACCTCGAACTCGCCCAACTCGGCCGCGTCAAGGACGAATTCCTGGCCCACACCTCCCACGAACTCCGCACCCCGCTCAACTCCATCCTCGGCTTCACCAAGCTCATCCTCGATGGCCTCTGCCACAGCCGCGACGAAGAGCGCGAACTGATGCGCGAAGTCTTCACCAGCGCCCAGCACCTGCTCGACATCGTCAACGACATCCTCGACATCGCCCGCATCGAAGCCGGCAAGCTCATGATGAGGCCCGAGCCCGTCGAGCTGCGCTCCGTCTTCGACCACGTATTGGCCGTCGTCTCTGTCCAGGCCGACGAAAAGCGCCTCCGCATCGTGGATGAGACCGCCGGCCAAGCTCTTCCCCTCGTCCGCGCCGATGCCAACCGCTTGCGCCAAGTGCTCATCAACCTGCTCGGCAACGCCGTCAAGTTCACCGACCAGGGCTGGATTACCCTGCGCGCCCACACCGACCGAATCCCCAACCATGTTCTCATCGAAGTGCAGGACACCGGCATCGGCATCCCCAAGGAGAGACAGGCCGACCTGTTCGAAAAGTTCAAGCAAGTCGACACCACCTTCACCCGCCGCCACGGCGGCAGCGGCCTGGGGCTGGCCATCAGTCGCCGCCTGGTCGAGATGATGGGCGGGCGCATCGAGTTGGAGAGCCCAGGGCGCGGTCTGGGCACCACCGTGCGCTTCAGCGTGCCGGTGGATCTACCCGTCGAAGACCAGCCCCATCGCCCCGACCGAGAAACCCTCTTCATCTCCGGCCCCACCGACGGCGTGCGCGTGCTGGTGGTGGACAATGATCCCGGTTTCCGCAAGTACCTCCGCGACCTCCTCGCCCGGGAAGGCTTTGCCGTTGTCACTGCCGCCAGTGCCGCCGACGCCCTCAGCGCCGCTGAGCTCTTCCACCCGTCGGTCGCCCTCGTCGACTGGGCCTTGCCCACCAGCTCTGGCTTGGCCTATGGCGACGGCATCGACCTCATCGCCAGCTTCCGCCAGCAGTTCACCCTCCCTGCTCTGCTGATGACCGGTCACGACCCGGCCGGCGCCATCGCCCAACTCCAGAAACGCAACCTCTCACCCCTTCCCCCGGTCCTGCACAAGCCGCTCACACCCAAGACCCTGCTGGCCGCTATCCAACGAGTCTTGCGCACTGCGCCTCTGGCCCACTAACCGGTGATGCCTACTGTTCTCATCGTGGAAGACAATGAGAGCGTGGCCAAGTTCTATGCCCTGGCCCTGGAGCGCGCGGGGAGCATTCACTGCGTGCGCGGCCGCTCCGCCGACGAAGTCCTGGCACTTGCTCGTGCGGGGAAGATAGACCTGGTTCTGCTCGACATCTCGCTCGCCAACTTCATCTACCAGGGACGCGCCGTGGACGGGCTGGAGCTTTCGCAGTTGTTCAAGGACGACCCCGCCACCTCCCACATTCCCATCCTGCTCGCCACTGCTCATGCGATGGAGGGCGACCGCGAACGCTTCCTGGCCGCTTCTGGCGCCGACGACTACCTGCAAAAGCCTATCTACGATCCGCAAGTCTTGGTGGACAAGGTGCGACACATGCTGGCACGGTCGGGGGGACGGCCTGGGGCAAAAGGCTCAACCAGGGGCGAGTGAACCCAATCCTCCCTTCTCTGCCACGCGTGAAGCACGACTAACTCCTTGAGTCAACGGTAGTTGCCAACCATCCCTGAATCCCTATCCCCGGCAGCCCACGTGCTCTGAGTACCAGGTGATGGAGGTTACCCCAGTCGCTTCGTGCTTGCCGCCGATTGGAGGGAAGGAGAAAGAGCTATGAAGAACCCGACACCCCGTGTTCTGGTTGTGGGTGAGGCAAGCCCGTTCGGCTCCGTCTTTGCGCAGCTCCAAAGCAGCGGGCAGTTTCAGTTTGACTACGCCGCTGACCTCGCTGAACTCAGGGCCACAGCCAGGCACCACGAGCGGCCCAACGTTATCCTCTTGGCGCTCCCCCACGAACGAAGCGCAGCAGAGGGCGCTCTGTCCTGGCTGGAACTCCTCAAGCAACGCGCAGCCGTCGTTGTGATCGGCTCGCGGGAGGAGATGTACTTCTATCTGGCTTCCATGGAACGCGGCGCCTTTGATTACTTCACCTGCCACACCCCGTTGCCCGAAGTCGTGCGGGTGCTGGAAAATGCGGCCGCCGCTTTTGACCGTCAAGTGGCCTGAGAACGCGAGGAGGACGGCATCAGCCAGGTGTTCATCGCCGCCGACCACTAACGAGGTACGAACATGACTGCTACCGCGGTTCTGCGCAAAGAACACGACGCCATCCTGCGCATGCTCGAGGTGACCGAGGAGGTCGCCCGCCGCCTGCAACGCGGCCTCTCCGTCCGGCCCGCTGCCTTGACCGAGCTGCTCGAATTCTTCCAGCTCTTCGCCGACCGCTGCCACCACGGCAAGGAAGAGGACTTGCTCTTTCCTTTGCTCGAAACCAAAGGCCTGCCGCGCGCCGGAGGTCCCCTGGGTGTGATGCTCTTCGAACACGACGAAGGACGCGGCCTGGTCCACCAAATGATCACCGCCGCGGAACTCTACGCCCAGGGCTCCACCGACGCCGGCCTCCACTGGGCCGAAGCCGCCCGCAATTACGTCCTGCTCCTCCGCCGCCACATTGACAAGGAAAACAACGTCCTCTTCCCCATGGCCGAATACATGCTCTCGGAGAGGGAGCAGAACGACCTCGCGCAGAAGTTCGAAACCGTTGAGGTCGAAAAAATGGGCCTCGGCACCCATGAGCGCCTCCACGCCCGCATGGAGGAGCTCGCGGCCGAGTTCCTCCGCGTCACCACCCGCACCCGCTGAGCCCTCCGCGCTCACTCCAGGCTCGACCCCCGCGCTATAATCCGGGCGGGCGCGGGATACTAACCTCAGCCAAATGAATGCGACCTCCGAGACCCGAACCGTCATCCAGTTCCTGGATGTCTCCTACCGCGTGAACTCCGGAGCTGAGCTGCTTCAAGAGGTGAACCTCGAAGTCGTCCGCGGCGAAACGCTGGTTCTGCTCGGGCGCAGCGGATCCGGAAAGACCACCACCCTCAAACTCATCAACCGTCTGCTCGAGCCCAGCGCCGGTGAAGTGCGAGTGGAAGGCCGGGCGACCACGGCCTGGGACTCGATTCGCCTGCGCCGCCATATCGGCTATGTGATTCAGGAAGTCGGCCTCTTCCCGCACTTCACCGTCGAACGCAACATCGCGCTGGTGCCCCGCGTCGAGCAATGGCCGCCCGAGCGCATCCACGCCCGCGTGGGCGAGCTGCTCGCGCTGGTTGGCTTGGACAGGGGACTGGCAACTCGCTATCCCAGAGAGCTCTCCGGCGGCCAGCGGCAACGGGTCGGGGTGGCCCGGGCGCTCGCTGCCGACCCGCCCATTCTTCTACTGGACGAGCCCTTCGGCGCCCTCGACCCTGTCACCCGCGCTGACCTGCAGCATGAGTTCCAAACATTGCAGCGCCGGCTCAGAAAAACCGTCGTCTTCGTTACCCACGACCTGCACGAAGCCCTCCGGCTCGCCAGCCGGATTGCCTTGTTTGAAGCGGGACGTCTGGCGGGCGTGTACACGCCGGCCGAATTTCTGCGCGCACGCGAGCCACTCGTTGCGGCCTACCGGGCCGCCTATCGCAGCGGCGAAAACCTGCTGGAGTGAGGTAACCGTGAGCCTAGTCGAATTCTTTCTCCGCAACCGGGCCGAAGTCTTCGAACTGACGCTCGAGCACCTCTGGCTGGTCGGCATCTCGATGCTGCTGGCCGTGGCCATCGGCCTCCCGCTCGGCATTCTGCTCACACGCTCGCCCCACTTGCGCCAGCCCATCCTAGGGGGCGCCAATGTGATGCAGACGGTCCCCAGCCTGGCGCTCTTCGGCTTCCTGCTCCCACTGCCCTGGGTTGGCGAGCGCGCCGAACGGCTCGCCATTCTTGCCCTCACCCTCTATGCCTTGCTCCCCGTCATCCGCAACACCCACGCTGGCATCACCGGCGTCGACCCCGCCGTCATCGAGGCCGGACGCGGCATGGGGCTCACCAACGGCCAGCTCCTCCTCCAGGTCGAGCTTCCGCTGGCGCTCGGCGTCATTATCGCCGGCATCCGCGTGGCCACGGTCATCTCGGTCGGGGTCGCGACGATAGCCGCGGCCATCGGCGCCGGCGGCCTGGGGGAATTCATCTTTCGCGGCGTGGCCATGGTGAACAACCAGCTCATCCTTGCTGGCGCTCTCCCAGCCGCCCTGCTGGCGCTGCTGGCGGATGTCACCCTCGGGCTTGCCGAAAAACGTCTGCGTCGGGCTTGGTCGTGACGCGACGCCTCCTGCTTCTCCTTGGCGCTCCCTTCCTCCTGCTCTCCTGCGGCCCCGCTCGCGAAGACCGCATCGTCGTGGGCTCGAAGAATTTCACCGAGCAGGTTATTCTCGGCGAACTCATCGCCCAGCATCTCGAGAACCGCACCGGCCTGCGCGTGGATCGGCGGTTTTACCTAACCGGAACGTATATCTGCCACCAGGCGATTCTGGCCGGCCGCATTGATCTCTACGTCGAATACACCGGCACAGCCCTGACGGCCATTCTGAAGCAGCCGGCCGCAGGCACTGCCGCCGAGGTTTATGAGCGCGTCCGGGCGGCCTACGCCCAACGTTTCAACCTCGAAGTTACCGAGCCGCTCGGCTTCAACAACACCTTTGCCATCGTCATCCGCGGCGAAGATGCGCGTCGCCTCCAGCTCCGAACTTTGTCCGAGGCCGCCCATCACACGCCGGCGTGGCGGGCGGGCTTTGGCTACGAATTTCTCGAGCGCCCCGATGGCTACCGCGGCTTGGCCCAAACCTACGCCCTGCAATTCAGCGCTCCTCCCCGTATCATGGACTTAGGACTGCTCTACCGCGCGCTCAAAGAAAAGCAGGTAGACCTCGTCGCCGGCAACTCCACCGATGGCCTCATCCCCACCCTCGACCTTGTCGTCCTGGAAGATGACCGGAACTACTTTCCTCCCTATCAGGCAGTCCCCGTGGTCCGCCGCGAAACCCTGGCACGTCACCCGCAGATCCGCGCCGCCTTGGCCGAGCTTGCCGGAAAGCTCACTACAGAAGACATGCAACGACTGAACTACGCCCTCGACGGCGAACACCGCGATGTCAAGGAAGTCGTCCGCGAATTTCTCCGCAACAAGAACCTTTGAACCACAGGAGATTTTTCTCCAATATTGTGCCCGCCTCGGCTTTGGCCCTTATCTGCTCGAGTCTAAAGTGAACCATGGCGCTGCCGGAGGCACTGGTCTTGGTTGTGCGTTTGGTCTACACTGCGGACGTGGGGGCTGTAGCTCAGAGTGGATAGAGCAGCGGTTTCCTAAACCGCGGGTCGCCGGTTCGAATCCGGCCAGCCCCTCCATCCACCCCGCTGCAAC
The DNA here is from genome assembly GCA_037442885.1 of Acidobacteriota bacterium. GTDB lineage: Bacteria > Acidobacteriota > Terriglobia > Acidiferrales > 2-02-FULL-67-57 > JACQTG01. The sequence continues at coordinate 13,871 of JBBIPK010000044.1, forward strand.
TTACTGAATCCTGTTGGAAGTCCAGACCGACTGCGGCATGCTAGATATTGCACGCTCGGCGCGAAGATGCGCATCCGCATCGGTTGTTGCGGCTTCCCCGTAGGACAGGCGCGCTACGCCCGCACCTTCGAAACCGTGGAAGTGCAGCAGACCTTCTATCAGATTCCGACGTTAGAGACGCTGGCGGGCTGGCGCCGGCGGCTGCCGGCCCCTTTTGAATTCACACTCAAGGCCTGGCAGCTCATCACGCACGAAGCCACAAGCCCCACCTATCGCCGCCTGCGGGAGACGCTTTCCTCCGCTCAACGCCGGCGCTGCGGCGCTTTTCACCCGACCGAGGAAGTGCACCGGGCTTGGCGACGCACTGCGGAGGCTGCGCGGGCCCTTGAAGCCCGGGTCATCCTCTTCCAGTGTCCCACGCGCTTCACGCCGACCCAAGAGCACATCGAAAACCTGAAGAAGTTTTTCAAGACCATCGACCGCGATGGCTTCGCCTTCGTCTGGGAACCACGGGGAGGATGGGAGCCGGCATTGATCCGGCGGCTCTGCCGCGAGCTTGACCTCGTGCATGGGGTTGACCCATTTCAACAGCCGCCGGTGGCTGGCGCGTTTCGCTACTTTCGCCTCCATGGCTGCACCGGCTATCGCTACCGTTACAGTGGAGCCGACCTGCGGGAGTTGGCCCGGCTCTGCCGCGGCCGGAAACTGACTTACGTCTTCTTCAACAACCTCACTATGTGGGACGACGCCCGGCGCTTCCGTCGCCTCTGGCAGGGCATCAACGAACATCAATAGTCGGCTTAATCCAAACCAAGAAAAGCGACGAATAGAGAAATCAAGGGATTCCCTACCGAGAGAAAGGTGTCTCCGTCGACCACACTGGCCCAGCGGGCGAACCCCCGAACCTGCGAATCCCAGGACTGGGCCCGCCCACTGCGCCGGAAGCGTCGCCAATCACATCTCCAGCTCCCTCATCCAGGTGGTACAGAGCGACCGTGTTTACGTCGGTGGTAAAGGGGCGTGAGGGTCGTATGAAGTTGTTACTGTAGCGCAGGACATTCGAAACCCTCACCTCGTCCACCCAGCCGCTGTAAGACGGAAACGAAGAACCCGCATCGTGCTTCTCCGCGCCGATCACCAGGTACGGATCACTGTTCGTGCACGGACCTCCACAGAAATTTCCCGGTACGCCATCATCCGGATAGGACACGTCACCGTCGGGACCATCCCCCTGGGCCTCGAGGTTCCCGTCCACAAACAACCACATCCGCCCATCCGACCGCCGTCGCTCTACCGCCACGTGGTGCCACTGCCCATCCAACACGTTCGTCGCCCCACAAATCGTGAAATCCCCTGTCCCCTGCCCACTCACCCCAAACACGAACTGGCCCCCCGCGATCGAGAGCCCGAATTTGCGATCCTGATTGAACCGGTCTCGATCGAAGACGATGTTGCCGTTGATCCAGCTCACATTCGTCCCGCAGGAGACCGGTCCCGCCGTGTTCTCGCTGGCGTTGGCGCGCATCCAAAACTCCAGCGTGAAGTCTGTCGCGCCCACATCCACTGGCGGTCCAGGATTGCTGTTGGCCGGGTCATCTACCTGAATCTTCACCCGGTCAATGTCGTTCACTCCGTTGCCAAAAAACCGCAAGGAAAACCCACCACCGGGATTCTGCCCTCCGCCGTTGGACGGCGTCGACATCGAGGAGCCACAACTACCAAAGAAACCAAGAGCAACTATGAGCAGAATCCCCTTAGAAGCAACAACGCTCACCGACTTCACGGCAGGACAATCGCGTTCATCGTGTTTCGAGTTTTGGTCTGGAGAGAGCCTGGTTGTACGTCCACACTCGAGCGAACAGCTTGTTGTAACTCTGAGGTTGACCTGCCTGGATTCCCAACGCTTCGAAGGCGCCAATGTCTGGTGCTCCCCCCTGGGGGACCGCGGTGCCATCCAAGTCCTGCGGCAGGTTGACGTCAAAACCAGCGTTGATGTTTGGAGAGCCCGACTGCAGATGAAAATCATTTCCTGCATAGTTCACGAACAGGGGGTCGCTGATTACCCGTCCAGTTTCAGCCGGAGCGGTCCAGTCATTGCCGAAGTATGAGTTGTTGCGACGACGCCCGTCAGGAATGCTTGTGATATCCCCCTCCCCACTGTCACGAACTATGTTGTTGCGGAAGAAATGGTTTGACCTGTCACCAAATTGCGTGGAATAGAAAAACAGATGACGAAAACCGTTTGGACCATACTCACTCTCGCGCAGAGCGAAAACGTTGTTATCGATGCGCAGAAAATCGGAGGAGGTCTCGGTAACCTGCTGAAAATTGATCCCGTTGTAGGCATTGTTGCCTTCGAACAGCCCAGTGTCGTTGAAAAACAAATTGTAGTAAATCGCGATGTCGTTGACGACGTAACTGGGGCCGAAGACCTCCGCTCCAAAAATCATATGCTGCCCGCAATTGCGAAATATGGAGTAACGGACGACGAAGCTCCGACCCCAGAACCATTGAATGCAGTCTGAGTGCTGGCCCGCATGGTCGTAGGCATTAACAATCCGCAGGTACTCCGCCAGGAAGTTGTTCCCCGCACCCTGTATCGCATCTTCGGAATTGGGGTTGGCCCGGTTCATCTCTATTTCCAGGTAGCGCAGCGTGACGCTGTTCACGGCCTGAACACGGACGATGTGAGGAGCACCGTCGTAAATACGGATACCTGAAATCGTTCGCCCGTCAACTGTCACAAACGAACGATTGATTTGGACGCCAGAGCCTGTAATAACCACCTGCGCATCGAAGCTGCTCTGCCAGCCCACATCCGTGCCGTGGTCGGAAACGGTCGCCCGCTTGATGAGCAGAGGGCTGCCCAAGCTCCCTCCGGCGTTCACTTGAAGGATCCGAGTATACGTTCCCCCGGCAATCCAGAGCGTGTCGCCAGTCCCAAGTAGCGACCACACTACGCTGTCGAAGTCCGTCCAAGCGTTGTTCCAGTCAGTGCCAGTGTTTGATCCCGTTGCCCCCTTGCGGACGTAAAAGCTGAGGGCTGCTGCCGGAAACGGCGTCTCCGTCGACCACACCGGCCCGGCTGGCGAGCCACCAAACTTTCGGACACCATTGCTTGGGCCTCCGAGTGCCCCCGAACTGTCCGTGATGACATCTCCCGTACCCTCATCAAAGTGGTAAAGGGCCGCGGTATTCGCGTCTGGTACGAACGGCTGAGACGGGCGCGTGAAACTGGCTGCATAGCGCAAGACAGTCGAGAGCCGGACTTCGTCAACCCATCCACGGAAGGGAGGGTACTGCGACCCTGCGTCGTGCTTTTCGGCGGCGATGACAAGATAGGGGTCGCTGTTCGTGCAGGGGCCGCCGCAAAAATTGTTGGGGACACCATCATCGGGGTACGACACATCGCCGTCGGGGCCGTCGATCTGCGCATCCAAGTTACCGTCCACAAAAAGCCACATCCAGCCGTCCGAGCGGCGTCGCTGAACAGCAACGTGGTGCCACTGGCCGCCAAGGACGTTTGTGGTTCCACAAATGGTGGTGTACGTCTCAGTGCCACTTTCTCCCAGTACTCCGAAAACAAACCTGCCGCCAGCGATGGAAAGACCATAGGCCCGCGGCTGACTCCACCGATCCCGGTCGAAGATGATGTTGCCATAGATCCAGTTGTTAAGGTTTACGCCGCAACTGACAGCCGGGGCTGTGTTTTCGCTGGCAAAGGCGCGCATCCAGAATTCGATAGTGAAATCGGTGGCACCTACATCAGCGGGGGGGCCAGGATTGTTGTTGGCCGGGTCGTCTATCTGAATCTTGACACGGTCAATGTCATTGACTCCGTTACCGAAGAAGCGTAACGAGTATCCGGTCCGGACAACTCCATTCGCCACCGTGACATTTACCGCGCTCGAACTGGTTTGATTCCCGGCCCCATCCCGGGCCCGCGCCGAAAGGTTGTAGGACCCGTTGACGACAGTAGTCGTGTTCCAGTCGAATGAAAAGGGCGCCACCGTGTCTTCCGCTCCCAAATTGGCTCCGTTCAGCAAGAACTGCACCCCGACAACTCCCACGTCGTCGGTCGCCTCCGCCAGAATTCGGACGGTTCCAGACAGTGTCGCTCCCGAAGCAGGCGAAGTTACTGCCGCGGTCGGAGGGCTGGTGTCGGAAGTATTCGAAACCGTGATCAAGACATCGGCACTAGTGGAGAGGTTCCCGTCTGTATCGCGCGCAACTGCGCTCAGTACGTGCAGCCCATTCGTCAGCGTGGCTGTGTCGAGGCCCATCGAGTAAGGGAAAACGGTATCCTCCGGACCGCTATTCGCCCCGTCCACGCGAAACTGAACCCCGGCAACGCCGCTGTCGTCGGACGCTTCTGCCGCAACTGTGACCATTCCTGAAACGGTTGACCCGGAACTGGGTGTGGTGATCCTCACGCTGGGAAAAACCGGCGAGGCAGCCACCCGCACAAAAGAACCCACCGAAGGAACGCCGTTTGAGTTGAGAATAAACAGCAAGTAGTACCCCGGCGGGGCCAAGCTCCCGTTCGCTGGCGCCTGCACGGTCAGCCCACCGGTGGTCACTTGGAAACTCAGCTCAAGAAACCGCTGGCCTCCGTTGAAGGTGCGCGTCATCGAACCGGCACCGAGAAGCGTCACCTGACCGATGCCGGCGCCGTCTGGCGTCTCCAGAAAGAACGAAGTGTTGTAGTTGATCGTTGCGGGTACGGTCGTGATGGTGGGCCGTGCTCCCTTGAATAGGTACGGCGGAGAGTAGACCTCGGCCGTTTGCTCGACATACGGAGGTCTGTACCCTCCCGCCACGAGGACTCGACCGTCCGGCAACAAGAGCGCCACGGATTGAAAAAGGCGAGGCCGCTGCATGCGAGCCATCTTGGTCCAGGTTTCTGTCGCCGGATTCCAAAGCTCTGGCTCGAAGACAGCCTGGCTCGTGTCCTGCCCATCCGTCCTGCGGCTGCCGCCCGTGGCAAGTACGGTGCCATCGGGAAGAAGTGTCAAGGTGTGAAAAGCGCGTGGGGAAACCATGTTGGCGGTCTGGCGCCAGGCTGGGGCAGGTTGGGTCAAGTCGAGAACCCATGTGTTTGAAAGAGAGGAAACTGCTGGTGCTGCCGGGTCAGCGTACCTCCCAGAAGCGAGGATCTTGCGCGGACGATAGAGGGCGGCGCTCCCGCTCTCCAGCAGCAAGGGATCCACTCGGGCCCAGACTTGGGCAGGAATCTCGAGAGCGTGCGTGACTGCACTGCCTTGATCCGACCCGACCTCCACCACGCGCCCGTCGGAAAGAAGCATGGAATAGGGATGAAGCGGGAGCGCCATTGTCGCCCCGCCCAATTGCGTCCAGGTGGTCGCTATGGGATCAAAGATTTCCGGCGTGGTGGCGACACAGGTCTCACAGGTCGTCAATCCGGACAGAACAAGCACCCGACCATCGGACAACGTAACAGCAGTCGCGTACTTGCGTGAGGACGTCATCGCAGTGGTGAGCGCCCATGAACTGGTTCCGGGATCAAAAACATTGACATCCGGAATGCCGCTAAAAGCCCCGGTGTGCCCTCCCGCCACCAGCAACCTTCCATCGGCTAGAAAAGAATGGCCGGAACCAAAGAGGTTGCTGGAGTTGTTGGGGACAGAGGTGAACGTATTCGTCGTTGGATTCCAAAGACGTGCGGAGAGGCCGCCTGACTCCTCATCCCACATCAACACTTCGCCTGTCCGCAGCAGATGGATATGGACTGGGGCGAGCGGCCAATTGAACGGCCCTTCCCACTGCCCCACCTGCGCGGGATCAGCGGTGTTGGAAACGGTCACGTTGATGGCGGGCGCCGTTCCGGTGTTTCCCGCCGCATCCCTCGCTCGCGCCGAGAGAATATGCGCTCCGTTATCAGCCAATGTTGTGTCCCAGGAGATTGAGAAAGGAGGCACCGTGTCTTCCGCCCCTAGGCTGACTCCGTCCAGGAGGAATTGGACTCCGACCACATCCACGTCATCGGAGGCGGCAGCAGAAACTGTGGTGTTGCCGGAGACTGTCGCTCCCTCGGCCGGACTAGAAATCAGCACCGTGGGCGCCGTGGTATCCGGAGGGGAAGCTGTCCCGCCGTAGGTAATGTCATCAACGCCCAACGCCCACCCTCCAGTAAAGCTCACGGTCACTGACGTGGACGCCTGGGTCCAGCCCGTTTTAATCACATGTAGGAATCCGGTGGAAATACTTTGCGATCGGACCTGGCCTAGATTGTCGGACAAGGTGACAGTGCCGGGGCGGAGGCTGAAAACAACAAGGCTGTTCAATAATTGCGGGCCGGGTGAAAAGCTGAAGCTGCGTGAGTCTCCGCCCGAGGAGGCAAACTGAATGTGATTGGTCGGGTCGACGTCGAACGGCCCGTGCCACCTCCACTGACCGCTTCCAAAATCAATGCCCTGAAAAACCCCTTGCAGCAGGCTCGAGGGAGAACCTGGCGGGACGGGACTATCGAAGGTGACCGTGACGGTTCCCTCACTTTGTGCGCGCATCAAAGGAAGATGGGCGCTGAGCAGGCAGATTAGAACAGCCAGCAGAACAACCGCGGCCGGAACACGTCTCGGTGCTTGTCCCTCACTCCTGATGCAGCGTGTCAAGAAACACCCATCCTGTGCCGCTATCTGTGGTTGCATATAGAGAACCGTTCCGGAGAACACGAGCAGAGCACGCGCGCTGCCTAACTACCTTGCAATCAGGTAGATACAAGCGCAACCAGGATAGTCTCTCCTGCCTGCCAAGGCTAGAGTGACTCCAGATGTGCAAAACGCTGCCCACTCAGAGGCGCTTGCCACCCACCCCCAACTTGACTTTTCCCGGTTGCGGCTGCTAGCTTGCCGCCCGCTCACGTTCAACTCCGCGGGGCAATCAGTGCATGGGATTCCGAATTGAGTCACGGCACCTGGGTGAGATTGCAGTCCTGGCGACAGAAGCCTTCGAAGATGACCGCGGGTTTTTCCTGGAAGCCTACCGTGCAGACCTGTTCAAATCCCTCGGCCTGCCGCACGAGTTTGTTCAAGAGAACCACTCCCGCTCCAGAAATGGCGTAATCCGAGGCCTGCACTTCCAGTTTGATCCGCCGATGGGCAAGCTGATGCGGGTGATTTACGGCCGCGCGTTCCTGGTTGCCGTGGACATCCGTAAAGGCTCGCCCACGCTTGGACAGTGGTTCGGCCTCGAAGTCTCGGCAGAAAACAAGAAACAGGTCTGGGCGCCGGCTGGCTTCGCGCGTGGATTTTGCGTTCTGTCGGACTGGGCGGATATCGAGTACAAGTGCACTGCCATCTACAATCCCAAGGGAGAATCCGAAATCCGCTGGAACGATCCGGAAATCGGCATTCCCTGGCCCGTGAAAAATCCGATTCTTTCGGACAAAGACCGCCAGGCGCAGAGCTTGACTGAGTGGCTCGCCTCCCCGAAATCCGATTTCCTCAAGTACTGAACCACAACTCGAGCCAATCACGCGAACAACATACTGTGGATTCGCCTTCCTGGAGTAGACTAGTTCCCCATGCGCTTTCTCCTGACCGGAGCGAACGGCCAGCTCGCCACCGATATCCGCCGCGTACTCCCCCCGGATCAGGTCGTGCCGTTCACCCATGAGCAGCTCGATATCTGTAATGGGCCGATGGTGGAGAAACTGGTTGAGGAGGTTCGTCCGGATTGCATTATCAACACCGCCGCCTTCAACCGCGTGGACGACTGCGAAGAGCAGCCTGACCGCGCGCTGGCGGTGAACACGGTGGGCGCCTATCACCTGGCCCGCGCGGCTGACCGCGCAAACGCCGTCTTGGTTCACTTCAGCACCGACTACGTTTTTGACGGTGCGAAACGTTCCCCCTACGTGGAGGCTGACCTTCCGCGGCCGCTCTCCATCTACGGGATGTCGAAGCTGGGCGGCGAGTGGGCTGTACAGACCTACGCGGAGCGGCACTTCATTATCCGCACCTGCGGACTCTACGGGTTGGCTGGCAGTCGCAGCAAAGGTGGCAACTTCGTGGAGCGGATACTCGAGCGGGCCCAGGAAGGGAAGCTCATCGGAGTGGTGAACGACCAAGTTCTGACCCCGACAAGCACCCGGGAACTCGCCGAACGAGTCGTTCCCCTCATCCGCAATGCCCCCTACGGGCTTTACCACATGACCAATTGCGGGGAATGCTCGTGGTACGAATTCGCTGAAGAAATCTGCCGCCTCGCCCGCCTCTCAGTTGACCTTTCGCCCACTTCCAGCGAGGCTTTCGGAGCCAAGGCGCGCCGCCCGCCCTACTCTGTACTCGACAATCGGGCACTGCGCCTGGCCGGGTTCCCGGACTTCCGCCCCTGGAACGAAGCCCTCGCCGATTACCTGCGAGAAAAGCTCCCGCGATGAAATACCACGTCCCAGAGCGCGGCCTAGGCTGAGGCGCGGGACTTCGGCTTGCCTGCCCACAAGACCAACCCGACGGCAACGAGGGAGAGGATTGCTGCGCTGTAGAACGCGGTTGCATAGCTTCCCGTCATCCTGACAATTCTTCCGCTCAGTGTGGGGCCCAGGATTGGAGCAACAGTCCACGCTGTGAAGACGGCCCCGTAGTTGGCGCCAAGATTCTTCGTTCCGAACGCATCGGCAGTCCAAGCCGGAAACAGAGCCAGCAGCGCGCCGTAACACCAGAACTCTACCATCAGAAGCAGTGTGAACCAACCGAGGTGTGTCGTGGTCGGGGCAAGAGCTAGAACAATAACGGAAATACTGATGGTTATCGCAAGAACCGGGACCCGACCCCACGCATCCGACAGCCATCCCGACACGATCCTCCCACTCACATTGGCCAGGGGATTGAGGTTATTCATCAATCCGAGGCGCTGCGGCGAGAATCCTCCCATCGCAGCGGCAAAGGATGCTACCCCGCCAAAGAGCATTGAAGCTCCAGTGGCAGCCAAGCAATAGCTGAACCACATCTTGTAGAAGCGACTGGACCGTACCATCTGCCCAAAAGAGGAGCCTTCACTGAAGGTCGGAGTCCTCTTTTCTTGGCCGGACTCGTCCGGTGCACGTCCTTGCGTCCAATGTTCCGGTGGGTTCTTCAGGAGCACTGCGCCGATCAGACTGACGACCAAAAGAAGCCCACTGAGAAGCTGCAGGGCAAGCCGCCAGCCGAAATTCGGAATCATAGCCCCGGCTGCTCTATTGATGAGCGTCGAGGTCGGAAACCCAGCAACTAGGAGGCCCAGTGCCAGCCCTTGCTTGTCAGGAAACCATTTGGCAACGACTGGAATAGGCGGGATGTAGGCAAGCCCACACCCCAAGCCTATGAGTACGCCAAAAGTCAAGTAGAGCCAGGCAAGGTTACTCGCGAAGCTGGTCGCAAAGAACCCTACACTCAACAAGGCAGCTCCGAGGAACGCGGGGAAGGAGGAGCCAAGCTTGTCCTGCAACCTCCCCGCTGGGACGGCGGTAAGCGCGAAAACGAAGATACCGATCGGGAAGGAAAGCCATACCTGGCGCGCAGTCCAACCAAACTCCCTCTCCAGCGACCCACTGAAAACGGGCGTTGTGTAGATGGAGCCTGTACAGAGGATCAGCAGAAAGCCCCCGACGAGGCTCCCCCAGCGGTTCGCTGCTCGCATCGTGTGCCCCACCTGCTGCCCGTTGCTCTTCGGCGAGAGTCAATGACCCAAAGCTGTGTCGAATCATAAGAGAAGAGCAAGAGAGATGGCAACTGGACCGAAGCCGGCGAGTGCGGAGCGACCTTGCTTGCGCATCATAAATCGGGTAGTGTGACGCAAAGATGGCAAAGAAGCCTCGGCCCAAGCACGTTGGGGTTTGTCTCCTATCCCGGCACCCCGTAGTGCTTCATGAATTCCAGCACTTGCTCTCCCGCTTCGACTTTGTCGTGAGAGCTCAGCGCTTGGACTCGGCCGACTCCGCCCGACTTCGCCGCGCCGCTGTCTACGTGCTGGATGCGTACGGACCACGCCCGGAAACGGAGGTCCTGATCGCCGGCATCCTGGACCGTTTCCCCAAGACTCGTCTGCTCGTCCTGGCGGAGAAGTTCAGCGAGAGCAATGCCTTTCCCTTTCTCCGGCTCGGTGCGAAAGGACTACTCACCTACGAGCAAGCCCGGGAGCAGCTACCCCGGGCCTTGCAGACGGTGGCGGGAGGCGGCTTCTGGGTTCCGCGTGCCCTGCTCTCCCGCTTCGTGGATTCCATCCTCAGCCGTTTGCGAACCCGCCCTTGGGTGAGCGGAACCGCTGGCCTGAGCCGCCGCGAGCGAGAAGTTCTAGAAGCTTTGTTGGGGAATCTCAGCAATAAGGAGATTGCCGCCAAGCTCAATATTTCGGAGCGGACGGCCAAATTCCACGTCTCAAACCTGCTCGCCAAGTTCGGTGTGCAGCGCCGCGCCGACCTCATCATGCTCTGCTTCCAGACGCGGGCCCCGGCCTCCTGAATCCCTCCAGATTGTCGGAAGTCGCTACGGGAAGGGAATAACAGCTTGCACTTCGTTGGAGAAGATGCTTTCGGTGCCGCCTGTGTTGACGGCGGTTGCCACATAGTAGTAGGTCTGCCCCGCCTGCACCGTGCTGTCCGTAAAGACGGTGAGCAGGATGAGAGAAGCATTCAGCTTGACGTAGGGCCCGCCGGATTGACTCGCGCGGTAGACATTGTAGCCAGCGACACCCGATGACGTGCTCGGGTCCCAGGCCAGATCAACCGAGTGGGAAGTCGCTGGGACACCATTCCCCGCCAGCGCAATAGCGGTAGGCGAGTTGGTCGCATCGCTGATGAGAGACACTGTCCCCGTTACGTTCCCGGTCGCCGTGGGTGCAAAGGTAACGGTAAAGGAGGTGCTCTGCCCCGGGGTCAGGGTGCGCGGGAGCGTCAGGCCACTGATCGAGAACCCACTTCCCGTGACGTTGGCCTGAGAAATCGTCAGGCTGGCCGTGCCGGTGTTGCTCAAGGAAACGGTGCGACTGCTCGTTGCCCCAATCGTCACGTCGCCAAAATCGATAGTGCTGGGAGTTGGCGTCAACTGACCGCCACTCGGTTGAACACCTGTCCCGCTCAACGAGAGGGTGGTTGGCGAGTTGGAAGCGTTGCTCACCAGCGACACACTTCCACTGACGCTGCCAGCCGATGACGGCGCAAAGATAACCGTCATGGTCGTGGATTGTCCCACTGCCAGCGTCACGGGAAATGAGATTCCCCCGATGCCGAAGCCGCTCCCCGTCACGTTGCCCTGCGTAATCGTCAGGCTGGCCGTCCCGGTGTTGCTCAAGGTAACACTGCGATTGCTCGTCGTCCCTACCGTGACGTTGCCGAAGTTGATGCTCGTCGGATTCGTGGTCAGTTGTCCCTGCGTACCGGTTCCGCTGAGCGAAATGGTCGTCGGCGAGTTGACGGCATCGCTGACGAGCGACACGCTCCCCGTCACGCTCCCAGTCGCCGTGGGCGCAAACGTCACGGTGAAAGACGTGCTCTGCCCAGGAGTCAAAGTTCGCGGAAGGGTCAAACCACTGATGGCGAAGCCAGCTCCTGCAACATTGGCTTGCGTAATCGTGAGACTGGCGGTGCCGGAGTTGCTCAAACTCACCGTCTGATTGCTGGACGTCCCCACTCTGACATTGCCGAAACTCACGCTGGTGGGACTTGGCGTCAACTGGCCGC
>JBBIPK010000045.1:0-24769 GCA_037442885.1 Acidobacteriota bacterium
CCAGCGTTGCCAGACAAGCGACGGCGAGAGATGGATGTTCCTCGACATCCACGAACGCGGTCAGGGACTCCGCGACTACACGCGGCTGATCACGACCTGCCCGGGCATCCAAACCGTAACCACGCAGCGAAAAGGGCTTGCTGGGGGTTTTTCGGGGGTGTATACTCCGGGGAACTTTTTGGTGTTCATAACGCATTCGTAAGGAGGCCCGGCCATCCGCGAAGGCTTTGACCCCGGGCGTCGCCCTCGTAACGTAGCGTCTCCCTCGGGCGAGTCGCGCAGCCACCATCCCGCCACCGCACCCCCCAGCACCCGCCCGCCCCAGAACTCGGGCGAGGCGCGTCGGGCCGACTCACTCTTGGCGGCAACGACCGAAGCTTGGGGCTGGCTCGACCTCACGCTCATCCGCGGCACCTTCATCCTCATCGCCACGGTGGTGTCCTACCATTTCCGTCCGTTCCGCTTGCCCGCTCTGTTCGCCGCGTTGCTGGGGGCGGTGCTCGGAGTAGCCATTGTGCTCTTCGAGATGCGTTTGCGCCGCGTGAGCCTGAAGCGGCTCCTCGGCGCCGCCCTCGGCTCGATCCTCGGCATCCTGGGCGCCTATCTGATCGCGCTGGTGCTGGGCCAGACCAGCATCGAAGGCCGCAGCTTGTCGTTTCTTCAGGTTGGCCTGCTCCTGTTCATGACCTACGTGGGGCTGGTGGTGGGCGCGAACAAGGGCGACCTGCTGAACCTGGCGGCGCTCGGCGGCGTGTTCGGTGCCGAGCCCGGACCCAAGCGCAGCTTCAAGCTTCTCGACACCAGCGTCATCATTGACGGCCGCATCGCCGACATCTGCGAGACCGGTTTCCTGGACGGCATCCTCCTCATCCCGCAGTTCGTTCTGCGCGAGCTGCAACTGGTGGCCGACTCGGGCGACCCGCTCAAGCGCAATCGCGGCCGCCGCGGCCTCGACATCCTCCAGCGCATCCAGAAGGTGCACTCCCTCCAGGTCGAGATCATCGAAGACGACTTCCCGCACCTGCGCGACGTCGACTTGAAGCTCATCGAGCTCGCCAAGCGCTACGACGGCAAAATCGTCACCAATGACTTCAACCTGAACAAGCTCGCCCAACTTCAGGGCGTCGGCGTGCTCAACATCAACGAACTCGCCAACGCCCTCAAGCCCATCGTGCTCCCGGGCGAGGTGATGCGCGTTTTCATCCTCAAGGAAGGCAAGGAGGCCAACCAGGGCGTGGCCTACCTGGACGACGGGACGATGGTGGTGGTGGACAACGCCCGCCGCCTCATCGGCAAGACCATCGACGTCTGCGTCACCAGCGTCCTGCAGACCACCGCCGGGAAGATGATTTTCGGAAAGTACGAGGAGGCGCGGGTGCCGGCTCACGCGGCGCCCGCGCGCCCCGAGAATGCCGAGCGAGCGGGACAGAGCCCGCCCGCGGAGGCAAGCCGTCCGGAGCAAGCGGTCGCCAATGGGCAGAACCCGCGCGGGGACGCGCGGGCGAATGCCGCTGCCCGTCCGGCGGGTCGCGGCGAGCATTACGAAGTCGTCAGCGACGAATAGAAGAATCCCACGGATTGGCCAGGGCGTGGTAGTGTCTTTTCTGTCTGGGGAGAGGGGAGCCGATGAAGATCGCCGCCATCGTGCCGGCCGCGGGGCTGGGTGTGCGCATGGGCACGCGCCAGCACAAGGCCCTGGTCGCGCTCGAGGGCGTTCCCATTCTAGTCTGGACGTTGCGGAAGCTGGCGGCCTGCCCGCGGCTCGGGTCAATCTACGTGGCGTTGCGGCGAGAGGACTTTGCGGCGGTCGAAGGGGCGCTCGCCGCGGAGCCATATCGCGCGCGGGTGCTGCTCGTCGAGGGGGGCGATTACCGGCAGGATTCGGTTCGCGCCGGCCTGGCGCAGTTGCCGCCGGATACCGAGTTCGTTCTCGTCCACGATGCCGTGCGACCGTTCGTGACCCTGGAGCTGATTGAGAAGGTGCTGGATGCGGCGGTTGCGAGCGGCGCCGCCATTCTGGGCTTGCCGGTGACGGATACCGTCAAACAGATTGACCGGACGCAGGTGACCGGAACGCTCGCGCGCGAGCGCATTGCCCTGGCGCAGACGCCGCAGGTGTTCCGCACCAGCCTGCTCCAGGAAGCCTTCGCGCGGGCCCAGGCCGACGGCTACCACGGCTCGGATGAAGCCGTTCTGGTCGAGCGCCTGGGGCACGAGGTCACCATCGTCGAAGGCTCCGACCGCAATATCAAGATCACCAAACCTGCCGACCTCGACCTCGCCCGCTTCCTTCTCGCCCAGGAACGCGCGCAGAGTGGAGCGAAGTAACGTGGCGCACATCTGCGTGGGGATTGGGTACGACTATCATCGGCTGGTGGCGGGGCGGAAATTGATTCTGGGCGGGGTGGAGATTCCCTTTGCGAAGGGGTTGGCGGGACATTCCGATGGCGACGCGCTGACGCACGCGCTCTGCGACGCCATTCTGGGGGCGGCGGGGCTGGGCGACATCGGACAGCATTTTCCGGACACCGATCCGAAGTGGAAAGACGCCTCGAGCCTGGAACTGCTCCGGCGTGTCACCGAGTTAATCCGGGAGAAAGGGTTGCGGGTGGTGCAGGCAGACACCGTGATCGTGGCGGAGCAGCCGAAGCTCGCGCCCCACTTCGAGCAGATGCGGGAGCGGCTGGCGAGCAGTCTGGACATCAAGCCCGCGCAGGTCAACGTCAAGGCCAAGACCACCGAGGGGCAGGAAGCGATCGGGCGCGGCGAAGCGATGGCGGCGCAGGCGGTGGTACTGCTGGAAGTGACCTGATGAGAGCGTACGATTATGTTGTCATCCCGAGCCCGTATGGGCGAGGGATCTGCTTTTTGTTGCAAACAAGCAGATTCCTCACCCGGCGAAAGACGCCGGGGTTCGGAATGACAGTTTTCCCTCGTCTCCCTGTCGGGCACAGTTTAGAAATACATTTGAGGTAGAGGAGGGGTATGCGCCAGAAACGATTCCGGGCACAGAAGAAGCACCAGCGGCGGCGGAAGCGGCTGAAGGAGAAGCTCCACCTCTACGAGCAGGGAAAGCTGAAGCTCGAGGAGTTGCCCGTGCGAGCGCGCGAGTGGCTGGCGAAGAAGCGCCGCAAGCAGCAGGCCGCCGCTGCCTGAGGCAATGTCTGTTCGCGCCACATCTACGGCGACGCCTGTGACCGCGACGCGTGGTCTGACCGTGGGGGCGGCCCGCGCGGCTGTCTACCGCTGGCTGTGGGCGCGGCGGCGGGGAACAGGGTTCTTCGTCGCGAACGCTGAAGGGTCGTGGCGGGAGGAGCTGGAGTGGCTCGGACTGGCGGCAGAGGAGGCAAAACAAGCAAAGGAGGCAGAGGAGCCAGAGTGGCTCGGGCGGCTGCCGGAGATTCTGCCGGGCGATCCCGCGCCGTGGGGCGTAGGGACGGCGGAGACGCCCATCGCTGAGCTGCGCTGGCTGGGCGTGTTACCGGAAGCGATGGTGAACTTCCTGGCGCTGCTGGGCTGGCGGCCGCCGGAAGGGACGCCGGAGACGTTGACACGGGAAGAGCTCGCGCGCGCTTTTCATCCCGAGCAGATTGTCTCCTCGCCGCTTGCCTTCGACGCCGAAAAGCTGCGCGCGCTGAATCACCACTGGCTGCACCAGGCCGACCTCGAGCGTCTGCTGGAGTTGGGTCTGCCGTACTTCTGCGCCACGGGCTACGTGCAGTCCGAGCCGCCCGAGCCCGTGCGGCTGTGGTTGCGGGACGTTATCCGGGCGGTGCTGCCGGGGCTGGATTTCCTCTCCTTGCTGCCCCAGCGCACGCGGTTTGTGTTCGACTATTCCGCCGCGCGGGCGTTGGAGTTCCCCGAGAGCCGCGCGGCGCTGGAACGGGCCGGGGCACGCGACGTCATCCGCGAGTTCGGGCGACGCGTGCTGGAAGAAAATTGGCTGACCGTGGAGCGGCTGAGAGCCATCTTGGAAGAGGTACGGAAGGCGACGCACGGCAAGGGGCGGTCGCTGGTCCAGCCGGTGCGGGTGATGCTGACCGGGTTGCCCTTCGGGCCCGACCTCGCCGACCTAGTGCCCATCTTTGAGACCGGCAGTCAGCTCGCGCTGCCGGTGCGCGTCAAGAGCTGCCGCGAACGCGTGCTGGAATTCTGCTCCACCTTTGTCTAGTAGCCATTTCAAGAGCACGCATCCTGGTGCGATAGGGAGGGCACGGCTTCAGCCGCGCCGCAGAGCTGCCACAAACGCCGGGCTTTAGCCCCTGAGGTGATACGAATGCAGCGCTCCGCTTGACCGGAAATCTCTTCGCTCGTAGGCTTATCCCGCGCAACACGCATACACATCTCAACGGAGGCATTATGAAATCGCAGGTGTTGGTTCTTGGTGCAGGAATCGTGGCGCTTCTTGTAGGTGGATCGCTGCTGGCCCAAGCGCCGGCGGGGCCGTCGCCGATTCACATGCAAGGGATGAAGGCGGCGATGAAGTTTGAGTCGCCGCTCGATGGCTATCTCGCCCCGCTCAATGGCAACTTCAAGCTGCGCGCTACGGAGGTCGAGATCGAGCCAGGCGGCTCGGTGGGCGACCACCTCCACGCCGGCCCGGGCGTGCGGGCGGTGGTGGCCGGGGAGTTGACCTTCGTCGAGGAAACCGGAAAAGAGAACCGTATCCCGGCTGGCGGCTACTTCTACGAGGGCGGGAATATCAGCCTCAGGGTCTTTAATCGCGGCGCGGTGCCCGCGAAGATGATTGTGGTGGAAGTGCTGGCGGGGGACTGGGCGGGGTCGGCGATGGTGCCGCTCACCCGTCGGGCCGAACTCGAACAGTTGGGCACCAAACTCAGGAAACAGGTCTGCGAAGGAAACTAGTGCCGTTCCAACTTTCTTGCCTGACTTCTTGCGGTTTAGATTTCCAGTTAGATGCGCAGCCTCCCGCTCGACTGGGCTAGCTCCAATTTGGTTGGAACGGCACTAGTGGCTGTTGCAAAACCTGCTTTCGGCGGGTCAGGGCTTCAGCCCTGACATAAATGGCCAGAAAAACTAGGGGCTTTAGCCCCTGAGGGCTTCCTGCGAAGAGTTTTGCAACCGCTTCTAGTTGATGGAGCAGGAGCCGGGGCCGCGCGGGTCGCCGCAGGTACCGCAGGCGCCGGCCGACTCGCTCGCGGCGAGCCGCTCGCTGCGCCCGCCCACGGCGAAGACAGAGAGCTGCTGTTCGAGCCGGGTGCTCTGGCAGGCGGGGCAGGCGGCGCGGTTCGAGCCTTGCACGATGGCCTCGAAGCGGTGGTTACAGTCTTGGCAGACGTATTCAAAGATCGGCATAAGGAACTCCAGCCAGAAGATTCTAGCTGCCCTAAAGCCGCAGAGGCAAGTGGAGAGGCAAACGAGGATGGAAGGCGGAAGCCCTCCGCTACAGAGGAAGAAGGATTCATCGGCCGCAGACACGCAGAGGGCGCAGAGAAAGCGCAGCGAAGGTCAGGGGGTGAGGGAGCGGGCGAGTTCGCGGGCGAGGCGCTTGAGTTTCTCGCCCACGATGGGGATGCGCTCTGGCGTAGTTTGAGTAATCGTTCCGGTCAGCCCGACCGCGGCTACTGCTTCTCCTTGCCGGCTGACGACCGGCGCGGCGATGCAGCGCACGCCGATGTTGTTTTCCTCGTCATCCACGGCGTAGCCGCGGCGGCGCACGAGGGCGAGGTCGTCCACCAGGCGCTTCAGGCTGGTAATGGTCTTGGGGGTGTGGCGGGTCAAGCCACGCTTGCCGACAATCTCCCGCAGCTCCTGCGCTGAGAGGTAGGCGATGAGAGCCTTGCCGACGCTGGTGCAGTGGGTATCCATCCGCCGGCCCACCCAGGTGTGCATCTGGATGAAACCTTTGGGCGCGACGCGCTCGACATAGACGGCCTCGTCACCGTCGAGCACCGCCAGATGCCCCGTCAGACCGGTTTCTTCGACCACACGCTCCAGCAGCGGGCGGGCGACGTCGCGCAGCGCCACGCCGCGCAGGACGGCGTTGCCGAGCTCGATCAGTCGCAGTCCCAGCCGGTAGCGGCGATGGGCCGCGGTGCGGACGTAGCCGTGAGCGGCGAGTGCGCGCAGGAGGTTGGTGGTGGAGCTTTTCGGCAGGCGGAGGCGGCGGCTGATATCCGAATGCGTGAGGCCGTCGCGTTCGCTGGCCAGCAGTTCTAGGATTTGCAGTCCGCGGGTGAGCGAAGCAGCCGGGACGGGGTCGCGGGCAGCCATGGCGGTTTCCGTTCGTTCATTATACTGAACAACTGTTCAAATCGGGCAATTTTTGCAGCTTCGTTTCACCTGTCAGGGGTGGAGGAGCCGCACGAGCTGGCTCGGGGGGCAGCGACTGACTGAGGTGGGGGGATTGCCCCAGGTTGGGTGGCTGGACGCAGCCAGCCCCGACGGCGGGAACAAGCTGGCGGCGCGCAACTTGCTCCTTGCCAAGCCTTTGCGAGTTCTTGGGGCAGTGGCCGTGCTCGTGCTTATGTGCTTATGCACATAGGAGCGGGCGATGCAGTTGCACGAACTGCTCAAGGCAGCGGGTGAGCCGACCCGCCTGCGCATTCTGAGCTTGCTGCGGGCTGGCGGCATCTGCGTCTGCGATTTGCAGGCGGTGCTGGGGCTTCCCCAACATCTGGTGTCGCGGCACCTGGCAGCGCTGCGCCATGCCGGGCTGGTGGCGGATGAACGCGCCGGCCAGCGTGTTGTCTACTGGCTGGCGCCTCCCACCACGGCGGCGCTCAAGGCCGTTCGGCGCTTGCTTGATGAAGGTTGTCCCGCCGACGAGATCCTTCAGTCTGATCGGCGCCGCCTGGAGGAAGCGGTGCGGCGTGGCCGGTGCGAGGTGAGCTTGAGGAGGGCGCGCGCGGTGACTGCGTCCCGGTAGCGTCACGCGAGGAGAAAGGCCGTGATGGATGTATTCTGGGCGGGGTTGGTGGCGCTGAAGGACTACATTGCGCTGCACGTGCTGACCTGCCTGGTCCCGGCTTTCTTGCTGGCCGGGGCGATGGTGACCTTTATCGCGCGTGAGACCATTCTGAACTATCTGGGGACGCAGGCGCGCAAGTCCACCGCCTTTCCCCTGGCGGCGGGCTCCAGTTTTTTCGTTGCTGCCTGTTCCTGCACCGTGATTCCGGTGGCAAGCGGGCTCTACTACGGGGGCGCGGGCATCGGGCCGGCCTTCATCCTGCTCTGGGTGGCGCCCGCAGCTAACATCCTGGCACTTGTCTATACGGGCGCCATCCTGGGAGCGGAGATGGTGACGGTGCGGGTGGTGAGCGCGCTGCTGATGGCCTTCGTCGTGGGGGCGGTGATGGTGGGGGCGTTTCGGCGCGAGGAGGAGGCGCGCGAACTGGCGCTCGAGACTCGGCCCGACCAGACAGCACAGATTGCCTCGCGGGGCACTCTCCCGCTCCTGCTACTGCTGGTGGCGACACTGCTGGCGCCCAACTATCTAGTTCAGAAGGGCCCCTATCTGCACAAGATCTACGTCTGGGCAGTGGGCACGCTGCTGGTGGCGGCCTATGCCTGGCGGGTGAAGACGCGGGCGGAGATCGCGGCCTGGATGAAGGAAACCTGGTGGTTTGTGCGGATTATTTCCCCGCTGTTGCTGGCGGGCGTGTTTGTGGTCGGAATCATCGGCAAGTTGCTGCCCGCGAGTTGGATTCAAACCTGGCTGGGAGGCAACGGGCTGGGGGCATCGTTTTTGGCCACGATGATCGGCAGCGTCAGCTATTTCGCCACCATGACCGAAGCGCCGTTTGTCGACACGCTGATGAAGATGGGGATGGGCCCAGGTCCCGCGCTGGCGCTGTTGCTGACGGGACCGGGGTTGAGTCTGCCCAATTGGCTGGCGATTGCGCGCGTCTTCGGGGCGCGCAAGGCGGTGGTCTATGTGGTGACGATTGTTCTGCTGGGCACGCTCGTCGGCTGGGTGGCGGGACAGTTCTACTTTTCCTAGAGGGAGGAAGTGCGATGAAGGTCGAGATTTTGGGACCCGGCTGCGCGCGGTGTCGCGCGACAGAGGAAGTGGTGCGGCGGGCGCTGGCCGAGTTGAACCTGGTGGCCGACATCGAGCACGTCACCGACCCGCTGCAGTTCGCGCGCCGCCAGGTGCTGCTGACCCCCGGCGTGGTCATCGACGGGCAGGTGAAATCGAGCGGCCGCGTCCCAAGCCTGGAAGAAGTAAAAGCCTGGCTTGCCCGGGCTGCGGCTGCCTAGGGCATAGGAGTCAGTCAGTCGTGCGGCTGTCGGTCTGGAGCAGGGCGAGCTGGCCGCAGGCGGCGAAGACATCCTGGCCGCGCGGCCGGCGAAGGAAGGCGAGCAGGCCCTGATCGGTGAGGATGCGCTGAAACTCAGCTACCGCTGGCGGTTCGGGAGCGCGGTAGGGAAGCTCGGGCACAGAATTCCAGGCAATCAGATTGACTTTGGCGCGCAGGCCACTGAGCAGGCGGACGAGCCGTCGCGCGTCCTCCGGCGTGTCGTTGAAGCCACCGAGCAAGACGTACTCGAAGGTCAGGCGTTCTCCAGGTCGCAGGGGGAAGTCGCGGCAGGCGGCTAGGAGTTCCTCCAACGGGTACTTGGTGTTGATGGGCATGATCTGAAAGCGCTGCTCGTTGCTGGTGGCGTTGAGCGAGACCGCCAGCCGGGGACGAACCGGTTCCGCGGTTAGGCGGCGGATGCCGGGGACGATGCCGGAGGTGGAGAGGGTGATGTGTCGGAGGGAAAGGTTCATCCCGTTGGGGTCGGCCATCAGGCGGACGGCACGGAGGACGTTCTCGTAGTTCAGCAGCGGCTCGCCCTGGCCCATCAGGACGACGTTCGTCTGCGGGCGCAGCGCGGAGCGGTTGTCCTCCAGGGTGAGGAGAAGCTGGCCGACGATTTCGCCCGCGGTCAGGTTGCGCAGCAGGCCGAGCTGGGCGGTGGCGCAGAAGTGGCAGTTGACCGCGCAGCCCGCCTGGGTGGAGAGGCAGAGCGTCTGGCGGCCGCGCGGCTCGCCCGGCAGGCGTTCCTCGGGCAGGTCGCCGTCGGGCATGAAGACGGTTTCGATTCTCTGCCCGTCGCTGAGGCGAAGGACGTAGCGGATGGTGCCGTCGGTGGCGAGGTAGCGATGCTCGATGGCGGGAAGGCCGATCGAGGCTTCGCCCGCCAGCCGCACGCGGAGTGGTTTGGGGAGATTCGAGAGGGAAGCGAGGTCGAAGCGGCGCTCGGCGTAAAGGGCGTGGTAGAGCTGGCTGCCGCGGTAGGCCGGCTCGCCCCAGGTGACGGCGAGCCGCCGCAACTCGTCCTGGGCGAGGCCGAGGAGTTCAGTGGGCATTACAGAACGAGCAAGAATAGCAAGGAGGCGATGAGGCAGGAAAGCAAGCAAGCGGAGAAGCAAAGAGGTCGACCCCGTTCTTGTTTTCGCTTATCATTCGCCTATGAGCGGGTCTAGAGGACACTCGGAGGCTGCCCCAGCACATTTACATCTGAGCTTGGAAGGAACATGATTTGAAACTGGTTTCATTCACTAACATTCGCTGGATCAATACGTTACATGAGAGCAAGAATGGCTACCCCCTTCCCCTCTTTCTAGGCCCCAGGTAGGAGGAAGGACGGTATCTGCTGGTATAAGGTAGGACTATCTAACGCGGCTGGAATTCTCTCGATGGTTATGCTAAGAAAGCTTCCCCGCAGCCAAAGCTCCTGAGTCCAGGCCCCGAAAGCATTCGGGGCAGGTCCTACGAGGCAGAGGTGACCAGCGACCTGCGTAACGTCCGCAAGGAGACGCTCTCCAACGGGCTGACCGTTATCACCGAGCGCATGCCCTACGTGCGCTCAGTGGCCATGGGCATCTGGGTGACGGCGGGTTCGCGCAAGGAGCCGGCCGAGTGTAACGGCATCTCGCACTTCATCGAGCACATGGTCTTCAAGGGAACGAAGCAGCGCACCGCCGAGCAGATCGCGCGGGAGGTAGACCAGGCGGGCGGCAACCTGGACGCCTTTACCACGCGCGAGCTGATCTGCTTCAGCGTCAAAGTGCTGGACGAGCAGTTGCCGCTCGCTTTCGACGTGCTCTCCGACATGGTGCTGAATCCGCTCTTTGCCGAAGCCGACATTGGCAAGGAACGCGGCGTTATCCTGGAAGAAATCAAGATGGACAGCGACAACCCCGAGTATCTGGTGCACGAAACCTTCACCCAGAACTTCTGGCGCGACCACCCCATCGGCCGGCCCATCCTGGGGACGAAGGAGACGGTGCGGAAGTTCGACCGAGCAACGGTGTTGGACTATTTCCGGCGGTGGTTTGTCCCGGGGCGGATGGTGGTGAGCGCAGCCGGAAACCTGCAGCACGAGAAGCTGGTGGAGTTGGTCGCGCGGGCATTCGGCCAGTTGAAGGCCAAGGCAGCGCCTGGGGCCGATTCTGCGCCGGCCGCCCATGCGCCGCTGCTCACGCGCACGCGGCGGGAACTCGAGCAGGTGCACATCTGCATGGGGGTGCCGAGCTATCCGCTGGCGCACGAGCAGCGCTTTGCTTGTGCCATTCTGCAGACCGTTCTTGGCGGCGGGATGAGTTCGCGGCTGTTCCAGAAAATTCGCGAGCGGGAGGGGCTCGCCTACGCGATCTTCAGCGACTTGCAGAGCTACAGCGACACGGGACTGTTGACGATTTATGCCGGCACCGCGCAGGAGACGGCGCCGCAGGTGGTGCGGATGATCGTGGCGGAATTCTGCGACTTGAAGAAAAGCCCGCTGGCTGAGGAAGAGCTTCGCCGCGCGAAGGAGAATCTAAAGGGCTCGCTCATGTTGTCGCTGGAGTCTACGACCGCACGGATGTCGAATTGGGCGCGCCAGCACATCTATTTCGGCGAGTTCCACTCCCTCGACCAGATTGCGCGCAGCGTGGATGCGGTGAAGGCGGAGCAGGTGCAGGCGATTGCGCAGGAGTTTTTCCGGCCGGAGCGCATCGGCGTGGCGGTCTTGGGGAACCTCGATGGCTTCAAGATTTCGCGCGACCAACTGGCGTGCTAACGAGCGTAGAACTCAAGGAGGCCCGATGAACAGCAAGCTGGGATGGTGGTTGATTGGATTGATCTGCGGAGTGGCCCTGGCGAGCGGCGTGGCCGCGGCGCAGCGCAGCTACGGGACGCCGACGAGCGTCCTCCACGTGGTGAGCGTGCAATGGAAGCCGGAATCCACGGAAGCCGAGCGGCAGCGGGCGCTGGAGGGCGTCAAGGGAATGGCGGCGAAGATTGAAGGCATCAAAAACGTCTGGATCAAGGCCACGCGCGTGCAGCCGCGGGAATTCAACGCGGCCTTTGCGATTGAATTTGAAAACCGGGCCGCGGCTGACGCCTACGTCGAGCATCCAGCGCATAAGGAATGGGAGGGCATTTATCTGCCCATTCGCGAGCAGAGCCGCTCGCTGCAAATCACCAATTGAGATTCGGGGGAGGGCGGCCCCGGTCTTGGCCGAGTAGGAGACGGGGAAACGGAAGCGTAGACAGACTTGCGCGGCGATTTCCCCGGTTGACGCTGCCGGTGATTCCTGCTACATCTGCGGCAGCTCGCATGACGACAGGAAGCGGTTTCGGAGTGTAGCGGGACGGGGCGTGCCCCGTACCTTCGCGGTACGGGGTGAAACTGGCCACGGAGAGCAGGAAAAGGTACGGGGCGTGCAGGTCACCATCCTCGGCAGCGGCTCAGCGGGGAACGCCACGCTGGTTTCGACTGCGCGCACACGGCTGCTGCTGGACGCGGGGTTTTCGCGGCGCGAGACGCTGCGGCGCTTGGCGGCCGCCGGCGAGCCTACCGAGGACGTCCATGCCATCCTCATCACGCATGAGCACGGCGACCACGTCCAGGGTTTGTGGGCGCTGGCGCAGGCTTGGCGGGCAACCGTCTATTTGACTGAGGGGACGTGGGAAGCGTTGCCATGGGTGCGGGAGTTGCCGCGGGTGGAGAAGTTTCGTCCCGGGCAGCGCTTTCCCGTGGGCGACATCGAGGTCACGCCGTTCGCCACGCCGCACGATGCCGCCGAACCGGTTGCGTTCCGATTTCAGGGTGACGGCACGCAGGCAGCGGTGGTGACCGATATCGGGTTCGTCACCGAGCTCATCAAGCAGCAGGTGCGCGGGGTGGATTGCCTTATCATGGAGTCGAACCACGATCTGGAGATGTTGCGGAACGGGCCCTATCCCTGGCACGTCAAGCAGCGTGTGCTTTCGCGGCTGGGCCATCTTTCGAATCTCGACCTGGGCCGATTCTTGGATGCGGATTACGACGGGGCGGCACGCTACCTCGTTCTGGCGCACCTCTCCGAAAACAACAACCTTCCCGAGCTCGCCCGGATGAGCGCCGCCGAAGCCTTGATGCAGCGGCAGGCGCGCTTTCCGCTTTCGCTGCCCCGGCAAGCAGAGTTGCTCTTGACGAGCCAACATGCGCCGCTCGGACCCATCCGGCTCTGAACCAGCAGCGGCACGAGTCACGTAGTGCGCAGTTTTGCGCAAGCTGATTTCTTGCTGACGGACGGT
This sequence comes from Acidobacteriota bacterium, assembly GCA_037442885.1. Classification (GTDB taxonomy): domain Bacteria; phylum Acidobacteriota; class Terriglobia; order Acidiferrales; family 2-02-FULL-67-57; genus JACQTG01. The sequence continues at coordinate 12,516 of JBBIPK010000045.1, forward strand.
GCTCGCAGGAAAGCGAGGTTCGCATGAGAGAAACGCGAGGCGATCTCGGCCGTCGGGCGGGAAAGATTGATGACCGGATCCGCGGCCTGGCGCTCGACCTGTTTGCGCTGGACCGCGAGTTGATTCACTCGCGGGTGAGCGTGGAAGCGCTGGAAGAGTTCAGCAAGTCCGTGGATCACATCCGCAACACGGTTTGGGCGATGCTGAACTCGGCCGAGATGGCCGGAACCTTCATCGAGGCGGGGTTCGCCGCCTCGGTTCTTTCCGCCCACCGCCTGCAGCGCGCCACCACGATGGCGCAACTCGTGGTGGAGGAGATGGACGCCGGCAATTTCACCCCGCGCACAAAGGGCATCGCCGAGCTGCGCAACGCGCTCGCGGTGGCTTACAAGAAACTGAGCCGCCTGCTGAACCAACCGCTTGAGCAGGGCTAAGGCCGGGCTTCTTCCTGCTGGCTGCTTCCGGAACTCTGCGGCGATGCTAGAATCCCGTCTCAGAGAATCCGGCCGGGAGGGACTCTGATGGCGAAGGTGACCTGTTCGGTCTGCGGCGCGCCCACCGATACGCGCCACCTGGTGAATCCGCAGAAGCTCGAGGATGGACTGGTGGACTTGATCCAGCGTGACCATCCCAGCTGGGACGGCAAGCACGGCGTCTGCCCGAAGTGTCGCGAGCAGTACCGCGCCAGGAAGTTCCTCGGCTACCTCGAGGCGGAGTACCAGAAAATCAGCGAAGCCGAGCGCAATCTGGTGGCCAAGATTGCGCGTAAGGGCCGCATCAGCAAGCTGGTCGAGCAAGAGTATCAGGAACGGATGACGCTCGGCGAGCGCGTCGCCGACCGCGTCGCGCAATTTGGCGGGAGCTGGACGTTCCTGTTCCTGTTTGCGCTGGCTCTGCTGGGTTGGGTGTTGGTGAATTCGTATCTGCTGGTGGTGCGACCCTTCGATCCCTATCCCTACATTCTGCTGAATCTCGTGTTGTCCACGCTGGCGGCCATCCAGGCGCCGGTCATCATGATGAGCCAGAACCGCCAGGCCGTTAAAGATCGTCTGGAGGCGCAGCACGATTACGAAGTGAACCTGATGGCCGAGATGGAAATCCGCGACCTGCACGAGAAGATTGACGCGCTGCGCTTCAAGCAGTGGCATGAGCTCTGGCAGATGCAGCAGCGGCAACTGGAACTGCTGGAGGTGATGCAGCGAGTATTGGCATCCTCAGCGAGCGCGGCCCCGCAAGCTCCGGCGCCGCCGCCGTCGGCTCCGGCGTCGCCGCCGACGGGGAATCCTGTATCCAGGCGGTAGCATCGTGGGTGGACTCAGAAGAATCCGCTTCGATGGAAGACTGGCAGACGAGGATATTCTGTGATTCCACGGTACACACGTGCGGCGATGGGCCGCATCTGGTCGGACGAGAACAAGCTGCGGCACTGGCTCGAGGTGGAGCTGGTTACGGCCGAAGCGCTGGCCGCCTGCGGCCAGATTCCGAAGGACGCCGCAGCACAGTTACGCGCGAAGGCGCAAGTGCCCGCGCCCGCGCGCGTGGCCGAAATCGAAAAGGAAGTTCGCCACGACGTCATTGCCTTCACGATGGCGGTGACGGAAACGCTCGGGCCCGAAGGCCGCTATCTGCACTACGGGCTGACGTCCTACGACGTCGTGGACACCGCGCAGGCGCTGCTGATCCAGGAGGCGTCCGCGCTGCTGCTGGCGGATCTGGACCAGTTGCTCGCGGCTCTCCAGCGGCGAGCATATGAATTCAAGGACACGGCAATGGTGGGGCGCACGCACGCCGTGCACGCCGAGCCGACTACGTTCGGACTGAAGCTCGCCAATTGGTACAACGAGACGCAGCGGAACCGCGAGCGGCTGGCGCGCGCGGCGGAAGAAATACGCGTGGGGAAGCTCTCCGGCGCGGTGGGCACGTTCGCGCATCTCGCGCCGGACATCGAAGAGAAAGTCTGCGCGCGGCTGGGGCTGAAGCCGGCGCCGATTTCGAGCCAGATCATCCCGCGCGACCGCTATGCCTACTATCTCGCCACGCTGGCCGTCATCGGCGCATCACTGGAGATGATGGCGCTCGAGATTCGCCACCTGCAACGCACCGAGGTGCGCGAGGTGGAGGAAGCCTTCGGCGGGGCGCAGCGCGGCAGCTCGGCGATGCCGCACAAGAGGAATCCCATCACCGCGGAGCAGATTTGCGGGCTGGCGCGCGTGCTGCGGGCGAACGCGCAGGCGGCGCTCGAAAACGTCGCGCTCTGGCACGAGCGCGACATCTCCCACAGTTCGGTCGAGCGCATCATCCTGCCCGATTCGACCATCCTGCTCGACTACCTCCTCGACAAAACCGCCGACCTCATCGCTCACCTGCGCGTCTATCCCGAGCGCATGCGCGAGAATCTGGAGTTGACACGCGGGCTGATTTTCTCCGGCCAGTTGCTGCTCGACCTGACGGAGAAGGGCGTGCGGCGGGAAGAGGCCTACGCCTGGGTGCAGGAAGACGCGATGAAGGTCTGGGAAGGCAAGCAGGATTTCAAATCCGTGGTGCTCACCGATGCGCGCATCACCGGCAAGCTGACGCGCGCCGAGATTGACACGGCCTTCGACCTCCAGCGACAACTTCGCCACGTGGACGCCATCTTCGCCCGCGTCTTCGGCCGATCCTAGTTAGTGGCTGCAAGGCGGGCGACGAGGCGGGAGATTTTGTAGGCCACGGCCATGTCGGGCGCGGCGTAGCGCACCACGCGCCCACTGACGCGCTCCATTCCCGGCACGAGCATGGCCGCATCGGCCTGCCAGGAATCGGCGAGCTCAATCTCAATCGTCACCGGGCGTTGCAGCACCACCGGTTGAATCTCCTTGCGGCGTGCGAGCGCGGCTTTGATGCCGCCTGCGATGCGCTTCAAGGCTTCGTCGGGATGGAGCGTCCGCGCGGCGGTCTTGCCGATGCCTTCCTTGACCGCCAGAGCTTCGACGCCGGGAATCAGCACGCGTGCCTGATTGGTGACGGCGCGGTCGCCGGAGATGAACACGACGGGCACATTGTAGTGGCCAGCCAGCGTGGCGTTGAGGCCATACTCGCCCACTTCGATGCCGTTCAGCTTCACGCTCTTTAGTTGGCCGCTGTAGGTGTGGTCGAGGACACCGTCGGTGGTGGAGGCCTGCGGGTGATAGCCGATGAAGATGACGGCGGCGAAACTCGCGTCGAGGCCCTGCATCATCCCAAAGGGCTTGGGCTGGCCGGTGATGAGGGTGGCGCGCGGATCGAGCTGGTCGGGCTGGAGGTTGGTCTGGGGGCCGTGCGAATCGTTGACGACGACTTCGGTCGCGCCCGCGTCGAAGGCCGCGGCGATGGCGGCGTTGACTTCCGCCGTCATCAGCTTCCGCCCCAGCGCGTAGTCGCGCCCGGTGGGCGAGACTTGGCTTGAATCCACCAGGCCAGTGATGCCTTCCATATCGGCCGAGATGTAGACCTTGAGGCTTGGCGTCTGCTGCGCGATGCCGGATGCATCGAGCAGGATGACAGCGAACACCAGCAAGACGACGTTCCTGAGGCTTCGCATAGACTGCTCCTTATTCTGATTTGACACGCATTTCGGGATTGATGAGCCGCTCGACCGGCTTGCCGCCGACGAGGTGCTGCTCGATGATCTCGGCGACCTCATTCGCCGTGACGTGCTGGTACCAGATGCCATCGGGATGAATGATGACGGTCGGGCCGGTGGCGTGCTGGCCGGTGCAGCCGACGCGCGTAACGATGATGTCGGCGAGGTTGCGCGCCTTGACTTCGTCGCGGAACTTCTGGAAGGTGTCGAGGCTGCCTTTGGTGGCGCAGCGCCCTTCGCCTTCAGTCGTGCAAACGAACACCTGCTTGCGAAATACTCTACCCATCGGTTACTGTCCTTTGCGGCTGAATTTGCGGTGAGGATTCACCAGCCGTGAAATCCATCCTATTGGGCCTGGGCGTTCTCTTGATCCTTGCGCTCGACTGGGCGGCTCTGCACGACATCCTCAAAGGCAACGAAGGCGACTACTCTCTCGAGTACGCGACGCTGGCAGCCAGTGGAGTCGCTTTTGGGCTTTTGATTCTCTCTGCTTGGCGCCGAAAGAGCAAGAGCTCTCCGGCCAACTAATCAGAGCCGGTTGATGACGCTGGCGACGTAGCCGGCGCCGAAGCCGTTATCAATATTCACCACTGAAACGTTCGACGCGCAGCTATTGAGCATCCCGAGCAGCGCGGCCAGACCTTCGAAGCTGGCGCCATAGCCGACGCTGGTGGGCACGGCGATTACAGGGACGCCGACTAGGCCGGCGACCACGCTGGGCAGCGCGCCTTCCATTCCGGCCACGACGATGATGACCCGCGCGCGCTCGAGTTGCTCGCGGTAGCGCATCAGGCGGTGGATGCCGGCCACGCCCACGTCGTGAATCGCCTCCACGCGGTTGCCCATCACTTCGGCCGTCACCTGCGCTTCTTCCGCCACGGGCAAGTCCGACGTGCCCGCGGAGACGACCAGGATCGTACCCTTGCCATGAATCGCTTTGTCCTTGCGAATGGTGATGGCGCCAGAAAGTTCGCGAAAGCGCGCCAGGCGATTCAGTCGCCGAATGCGCGCGTAGAGCTTGCGGTCGGCGCGGGTGATGAGGATGTTGTGCTGGTTGGCGAGCATACGGCGGACGACGGCGACGACCTGCTCGGGGCGTTTGCCGCGCGCCAACACCACTTCCGGGAAGCCCTGGCGGAGCGGCCGGTGGTGGTCAATCTTGGCGAAGCCGAGGTCTTCGAACGGCAGCCGCCGCAGCTTCTCAATCGCCTGGAGCGGCGAGAGGCGCCCCGCCCGCACCGCCTCCAGCAGCTTCCGGATCTCCTGTTCAGTCATCGCCCCAAGGATCGGAGAAAACCCTGCCTCCTAGGAAATCCAAACCAGCAACTTATCCTTGACGACCCAGACCCCATCCTGCTTGGTTAGCAGCAACAGATAACCAGTGCCAGCGAGCCAGTGGCGCCGATTGGCAATGTAAAGAATCGCCTGGTTCATGCTGTTGTTGAATCCTGGCCGAGAGACCCAGATTATGCCCTGAGATTTGGGGTACTTCGCATAGAAAAGATCCCAGCCTGTACCGTCGAGGTTGTGTGCAACAAAGAAGTTGTCAACGTCTGCGCGGGAAATTAAGGTGTACGTGATGGGCAGGCGAAACCATTTTCCCAGCGAATGCGAGTCCATGTTCTTTGCTTGAAAGTCCTTGACTACTTCGGCGCCTAAGTTCCATCTCTGGGCTGCACTGCCAAGGTTATTTTTCGCAGACTTATCGAGCTTGGTGCGGTCTCGGATAACTAGCAAGTGAACTTTATCCTCGATATACAGCTCTCTGATGGCTGTGCTCCATACAGCATATTCTTCCAATTCTTCGGACGTGGGCGCCGCCAGGACAGTCAATGCCATCAGGAGAGGGAGAAGTCCTGCAAAGACCTGGGAAGCGCTGTTCCTTAGTCGGCGTTTGGCAACAGATGGATTCTTCTCGGTCATGGCTGCACCGGCAGGAACAAGCTTCCATTCTACACGACACGTCTTGTACTTTGTGCCTTGTCCCTTGTACCTTGGGGACATGGAACCGGGGGCGGGTGACGCCGGGAACAGCTCTTCTGTGTTTATCCGTGTGAATCCGTGGCTCCGACCGCTGGCGACGGTGCTGGCGATGATCAAGTTCGAGCATTCGGTGTTCGCACTGCCATTTGCCTTGCTCGGGGCGCTGCTGGCGGCCAATGGATTGCCGACCGGAGGACAACTCTTCTGGATCATCGTGGCGATGGTAGGCGGGCGGAGCGCGGCGATGGCGTTCAACCGCATCGCTGACTTGCGCTTTGACGCCGCCAACCCGCGCACCGCGCAGCGTGAGCTGCCGAGCGGCAAGCTGAGCGTCCGCTTTGCGTGGATGTTTGTAGGGATATCGGGTGCTGTGCTCATTTTTGCGGCGTGGCAGTTGAACCCACTCGCGTTCAAGCTCTCGCCGTTGGTGCTCGTCATTCTGTTGCTGTACTCCTACACGAAACGCTTTACGACCTTGACGCACTGGGTATTGGGCTTCTGCTTGGGGATGGCGCCGGCGGGCGCGTGGATTGCCGTCCGCGGGACGTTCGACTGGCCGATGCTGCCGTTGACGCTGGCGGTGCTGTTCTGGGTGGCGGGGTTTGACATCATCTATGCCTGCCAGGACGTCGAATTCGATCACCGCACGGGACTCTACTCGCTGCCGGCGCGCATCGGCATCGGCCGCGCGCTCGGGGTGGCGCGCGGGCTGCACTTGGGGATGGTGCTGCTCTTGCTGTGGCTGGCGCAGATGACAGGTTCGGGTCCCCTTGCGTATGTGGGACTCGCAGGGGTGGCGGTGCTGCTGGCCTACGAGCATTCGCTGGTGCGGCCAACTGATTTGTCGCGGGTGAACGCCGCGTTCTTCGCCGTCAACGGCTTTGTCAGCGTCCTGCTGTTTGTGTTCTGGAGTCTGGACATTCTGCTCTAGCGGGTGGATGGGGTGCGTGCGTTCCTCCGCTTCATCTGGTTTCCCGCCGTGATTACGGCGGTATTCATGAGCTGGCTGTGGCTCGACCGCGCCGTGGGCTGGCGCGGCATCTACCTGCCGTGGGCGGGAAGACTGCTCGTGCTGGCCGGGCTGCTGCTCGTCTCCTGGTGTGCGATCTTATTCGCTGACATCGGTGGAGGCACGCCCCATCCGTTTGCGGCCAAGACCAAGCACCTCGTCATAGCCGGGCCGTACCGTTATGTACGCAATCCGATGATGTGGGGGTTGGGGATGCTGCTGGTGGGGTCGGCGTTGTGGCTGGCGTCGGTGGGCTTGTGGCTGGGATTTTTGGGTTTTCTTATCTTCGTGAGCTTGTTCGTGCCGAGGTATGAGGAGCGGGATATGGAGCGGCGCTTCGGCGAGGCATACCGGCAGTATTGTCAGCGGGTGCCGCGCTGGTGGCCGCGGTTTGGGAGCAGGGCCGAATGAAGCGGCGCCCGCGCACCATCATCTTGCTCGGCGTCGCCTGGGCGGTCTTTTCCTTTCTTGTCGCCAGCTACCATCCGCCGCGGACGCTTGCCGACCGCGTGCTGGTGCGCGCGGAGCGCTACGACACCTGGCGGTTCGATCCCCGCGAGGATATGCGCACCTTCGTGCTCTGGCTCGTGCCTGGGCTGGCCGTGGGCGGAATCCTGCTCTGGCGGTCGCAGCGCTGAGCCGCGCGGTTATTCTTCCCCCAGCAGCTTGTGCATGCGGTGGCGCAGTTTTCCGAGCTGCTTGTTGAGGAAGTTCCTGCGGTCGAGGAAGGGGATGACGGGCGCGCGGCGGACACCGAGTTTCAGCAGCAGGCGTTGGAGGCGGGCGTCGCGCTTGGTGTACTGCAATCCCATCGAGAGCGTATCCACCGCATCTTCCTTGCGGCCGGCCCAGACGTACACCTGAGCCAGGTTCAAATAGGCCTGCGGGTCGGTGCGCATCACCTTGAGCGCGCGGTGGCAGAGGCCTTCGGCCTCGTCGAACTTGCGCTGGACGCGCGCTACCGCCAGGCCGAGGTAGGAGATGTAGAGCGGGCGGGTGTTGTCGAGCTGCACGGCCTGCAGGAATTCAGCGTGGGCTTTGGCGAAGTACTCGTTCTTGTAGTAGAGCAAGCCCTGGCGAAAGTGTTTTTCGGCTTCGTCCATGGTGAGCTCCCCCTCGCCCCCCACTGGGATAACTTTACTCTAATTCCCCTCGGGACGTCCAATGGTCTTGCGGATGGAGGTGGCGATGTGCGTAGCCCAGCGCTCGACGTCGGCCGGCGATTCGGCTTCGACCATGACGCGGACCAGCAGCTCGGTTCCTGAGTAGCGCACCAGGATGCGGCCGCGATCGCCGAGCGCGGCGCCGGCTTCTTGGATGCGATCTTGTACAGCAGGCAGTTGTTCGAAGGGAATCTTTTCCCGCACCGGGATGTTGACCAGTATCTGCGGGAAGGGTTTCAGGTCGGCGGCGAGTTCGTCGAGCGAGTTGCCGGTGGCGCGCACGATGGAGCAGACCTGCAAGGCGGTGAGCAGGCCGTCGCCCGTGGGCGCGTCGTCGAGGAAGATGATGTGGCCAGATTGCTCGCCGCCCAGATTCGCGCCCAGGCGGTTCATCTCTTCGAAGACGTAGCGGTCGCCGACCGGCGCGCGGGCGAGCTTGAGGCCGAGCGGGCGCAGGGCCACTTCGAGTCCGAGGTTGGACATCACCGTGCCGACGACGGTGTTGCCGCGAAGCTTCCCTTGTTGCGTGAGCCAGCGCGCGGCGATGAGCAGGATGGCGTCGCCGTCCACGATGCGACCGGTGCGGGTGGCGAAGATGGCGCGGTCAGCGTCGCCGTCGAAAGCGACGCCCAGCTCGGCGCCGACTTCGACGACCTTCTGCCGCATCGCCTCGGGGTGGAGCGCGCCGCAGTCGGCGTTGATGTTGCGGCCATCGGGGGCGGCGTGAATGGCGGTGACGCGGGCGCCGAGGCTGCGCAGGAGCGCCGGAGCGGCGCGCGTGGCGGCCCCGTTGGCGCAGTCCACGACCAGGTGCATTCCTTTCAGGTCAGAACCGGCCCGGGTGCGGAGCCAGTCAGCATAAGCTCCGACGAGGGTGAGGTCGATTGGCGGGGCTTGCGCAGCGGGATTCGCGCTTCGCGCGAGCGATGAATGAATGAGGTCTTCGATTTCAGCTTCGGTTTCGTCGGGGAACTTGGTGCCGGTGGGGGCGATGAGCTTGATGCCGTTGTCGCGGTAGGGATTGTGGGAGGCGCTGACGACGACTCCGGCGACGAAGTTCTGGCTGCGAACTAGGTGGGCAATGGCTGGGGTGGGCAGCACGCCGGCCGAGACAGCCTTTGCACCCGCTGCGTGCAAGCCGCCGGCCAGGTAGCTCGTGACCCAGGGCGAGGACTCACGCGTGTCTTCCCCGAGCAGTACATTTCCCCGAGCGCCGCGTCGTTGGAGGAATATACCCAGGGCACGGCCCACGGCGTAGATGGTGGCGGCGTCGAGCGGCGACTCACCCGCCACTCCGCGAATCCCATCCGTTCCGAACAGTTTTGGCATCGTCAGCGGGGGGTGAGACGGAGATGGACTTCCTCCGGCGTAATGCGCACGACAGCGACGCCGGGGGGCGCTTCGACCTGAGCGGGCGTCAGGCGGAAGACGTGGTTGCCGGGCTTGGCATTGCGGAGGTCGAGCACGATGCCGACTTCCTCCGGCAGCAGCCGGCGGAGGCGTGACTCGCTGCCACGCAGATGTAGATGGATGCGCGCGGGAATCTCGCCGGTGACTTCCAAGCCGCGGGGGACGTTCGCCAGCTCGAGCGGGACGGAGAAGCCGATCTCAACCGGACCAGATTCCGTCGGCACGACCCAGGCCCAGAGGGCATAGGCGAGCGCCAGGGAGAGAAGCTTGAGCCACCAGTTCTGCAACAGCAAGCGGCGGAGCCAGTCCATTCTGATTCCTCAGCCGAGCCGCGGACGCCGCCGCGCAGGATGCAGGAGTACGCGCAGGCGCTCGCGCAACTGCTCGGGCGTCAGGTTCAGCTCCACGCTGCCCGCGTGCATGACCGCGATCGCGCCGGTCTGCTCGGAGACGACGACGCAGACGGCGTCGGTTTCTTCGGTGACGCCGATGGCGGCGCGGTGGCGCGTGCCGAGTTGGGTCGAAAGCAGCGGGTTCAATGACAGCGGCAGGAAGCAGGAGGCCGCCGCGATGCGGTTCTTGCGGATGATAACCGCGCCGTCGTGGAGGGGGGATTCGGGGCGGAAGATCGAGACCAGCACATCGTAGCTCAACAGCGCGTCCAGCCCGATGCCGCTTTCGACGTAGGTGCGCAGACTGATGTCGCCCTCGATGGCGATGAGCGCGCCGATGCGGTTCTGGGAGAAGTAGCTCGAGGCGAGCACCACGTCGTCGTAGGGATCAACCGCCGGCGGAGCGAGGCGCCCGACGAAACCCAGCAGGCGCGGCGTGCCGGCCAGTGCCCGGCGGATTTCCGTCTGATAGACCACGATCAAGGCGAAGACAAAGAACGGGAGCAGGTTCAGCAGCAGCCAGCGGAGCGTCTCCAGGCGCGCCCAGCCCGTCAGGTAGTAGAGCAGCAGGACGAACGCGGCGGCGACCACCATGGTGAAGGCGCGCGTGTCCTTGATGAGGTTGAGGAAGTAGTAAATCACCGCGGCCACCAGCAGGATGTCGAGAAGCGCCGTGCCGGTCAGGCGGGGAAACTCCACCGCGAGGATGAACGCTGCAGCCATCGTAACCCCGACGCAACCTTTATAACGTGTGGCGGCAGGCGGCGCAAGCCATCCTGCCTGCGGGAGTCAGAGGCGGGCGGCGCGCAGGATGGCGTCGGTGACGCGGGCGACTTCGGCCATCTCTGCCACGTCGTGCACGCGCACGATGTGCACGCCCTGCAGGATGGAGGCGGCGACGGTGGCGGCGGTGCCCCAGAGGCGGCGGTCGGGCGGGGCGTTGTCGAGCGTGCGCCCGATGAACATTTTGCGCGAGGTGCCGATCAGAAGCGGCAAGCGAAACCTGTGCAGGCGGTCGAGGCGGAAGAGCAGTTCGTAGTTCTGCTGCATCGTTTTCCCGAAACCGATGCCCGGGTCGAGGATGAGTTGCCCGCGGCGCAGGCCGGCGGCGGTGGCCTGCTCGATCGACCAGGCCAGTCCGCGCTCGACTTCGCGGAGGATGTTCTTAGCCGGGGGCAACGTTTGCATCGTTTTCGGGGTGCCGCGGAGGTGGCTGAGGATGAGCGGCACATCGTGGCGGCGGGCGACTTTGGCCAAGCGGCGATCGAAGCGGAGGCCGCTGATGTCGTTAATCATCTCGGCGCCAGCCTGGAGGGCGGCTTCGGCCACTTCGGCCTTGGTGGTGTCGACGGAGATTGGGATGCGCAGCTTGCGCCGCAGGCGCTTGAGGACGGGCAGGATGCGGCTCAGCTCTTCTTCCACTGAGATCGGGCTGGAGCCGGGGCGGGTGGATTCGCCGCCGATGTCTATCAGGTCGGCCCCGGCGCGCTGCATGGCCAGGGCGTGCTCGGCGGCACGATCGGCGTCGAGAAAGCGCCCGGCGTCGCTGAAGGAGTCGGGCGTCACATTGAGGATGCCCATGATGAGCGTGCGCTCACCCAGGATGAGGACGCTCGAGGGCAGCGTGAGGGCGAATTTGCGGCGCGGTTGCACGTGACCTGCTGGGGAGGCGGGCACGTTCGCGTTAGTCGATGTCGATGTCGCGCAGGGGCTTGGTGACGGGCTGGTCCTTGGCCTTTTTGAACTGCTCTTCGAATTTCTTGGCCAGCACGTCGCTGTGGGTTTTCTGCGCGGCGAATTCTTCCGCGAACTTCTCTTCCCGCTTGCGGGCTTCCTCCTTGAGTCCCTTGGCGGCTTCGGTGAGGTCGGCGATGGCCGGCGGCTTGGGGGGCGGCTCGTGGTCAATCACGGCGCCGAGTGTGGGGTCCACAGTGAGCTTGGAGCCGCAATGAGGGCACTCGAGCCTGAGGTTTTGGCGCGCCTTGGCGAAGAATAGGAACAGAGTAGTGGGGCGAAGCTGGCGATTGACCGGGTCCACCTCCAGCCCCAGGGTGTCCAGAGCGTGGAGACCCAGAACGGCGGCGTCTTCCGGCTCGCCAAAAATCACCCGCGTCGGACCCTGTTCTCCGTCGTAGTAGAGCATGACGTCGCCGAGCTCGCGTTCCACCGCTCGTCCATCGGCCGTCTTGAACGCCTTGCGCACCAGGGGGCGAATCCCCAGCTCCCGCAAGAAAGTGGCCGGGATCATGCTGTAGACAGCGCCTGTGTCGACGAGCACCTTGAGTGTGGAACGTCGGGTCTCATCGCGTGGGTTGGCGATGGCGACGTCAACAACGATTGAACCCACAGCGCACCTCAGGCGGGGGAGGGTTTGGGTTTGGCGCCCTCTTTGGTGAAGGCCGGCGCGGGTTTGGGCTCGGGCCTGAGTGCCGGTGCCGGCTTGGCTTCCGGCTGCGGAGGCGGTGGGACCGGCTTTTCCGGCAACGGCTTGCCTTCGATGAGGAGATTGATCTCCTGGGCATCGAGCACTTCCCGCTCGAGCAGCGTCAGGGCAATGCGGTCGAGGGCTTCGCGGTGGGTCTGGAGGATTTCGCGGGCGCGCTGGTAGCCGCGCATCACGATTTTCTTGACTTCGGTGTCAATGCGGATGGCGGTGTCTTCGGAGTAGTCGCGGTGCTGGGCGATCTCGCGGCCGA
>JBBIPK010000046.1:0-22879 GCA_037442885.1 Acidobacteriota bacterium
AAGTCAGCATGGCCTTTATGTCCAGGGCTACACACGTGCTACAATGCGCGCTACAAAGGGTTGCCAACTCGCAAGAGGGAGCCAATCCCCAAAAAGCGCGCTCAGTTCGGATTGTCGTCTGCAACTCGACGGCATGAAGCCGGAATCGCTAGTAATGGCGCATCAGCTCGGCGCCGTGAATACGTTCCCGGGCCTTGTACACACCGCCCGTCACATCACGAAAGCGGGTTGTACTAGAAGTCCGCAGGCTAACCCGTCAGGGAGGCAGCGGCCCAAGGTATGACTCGTGATTGGGGTGAAGTCGTAACAAGGTAGCCGTAGGAGAACCTGCGGCTGGATCACCTCCTTTCTACGAGAGAACCGTCCCGACCCTTCCCTCTGGGTTGGCGTCGGGACCTCGACCTCCATCGGTCAGACCAGAGCTTTCTCCCGTCCCAGGCCTCGGCTTGGCGTCGGAACTGTCCAGCTTGTCAAAACGCATTCCCTTTGACCCGCCTAAACTCCCCTTTCCCGCCTCAACCCGTCGGTTCTCGTCGCCAAACCTCGAAAAACTTCGAATCGGTTCGTACCCAGGACGCCTCCCGCCTCCTCCCCGCCACCGCTGTCGGTCCATCCCCGCCCTTCCTCCTGCTCCGCTTCTTGCATCGCTGTTCGGCCCGGCACCTCACTGAAAGAGCGGGGGAGGAATCTGCTTTTCTCATCTCCCATCTCAAATCCTCTCCCCCCTCTCCCCCGTGGACGCCACCGCCCTGACCGTGGACGCCCCCTGGACACCCAGCGACACTGTCCCGCCGGTGATTCGGGTAGGGCAAGGCCTTGCCTGCCCTGAGCGCAGCCGAAGGGTCCCTTGCCGCGTCTCCTGAGGCCCCGATCCCGAACCTTCGGGACTCGCGGGCAGGCATCTGCTTGCCCTCCCAGTCCGCAAGCGCTGCCTGTCCCGAGCGCAGTCGAAGGGCGGAGTTCACCCCGAGCCTGCCGAGGCGCACCCGCACAACTTCGCGGCAGCGCCTGTCCCCCGTTAGGACACGACTCGTAGGGCAGGACTTCTCGGAGCCCAAGCGTAGACCCCGCCCCTTTGCAGGGAGCCCTGCCTGCCAAACCTGCTCCCTTCCTTATCTTGACTGGGTAGCCGCCCTCGCGTGCCCGCATTCGCAGCCGCGGCCGGGAAAAGATGGCTCGTGGCCCTGCAACCCTGGCGTGTATAATCACCACCCATGCGAGAACCGCGCTATTGGCTTGCGGTAGGGCCGCCCGATAATTGGCGCGTAGCCTTCGCGCGCGGCAATATCTGGGGCGTGGGCGTCGGCCGTATCCAAGAGGTTTTCTGGGATTTGCTTAACGAAGAAGATATCCTGATCCTCTATGTCACGCGGCCAATCAGTGGTGTCGTGGGATTCGGCACCATAAGGACCAAATTCAAAGACACCGAGCACCCGCTGTGGCCCATTGAAGTGAAGCGGAATAAGGTCCTTTATCCGCTCCGTTTCGAATTCAGCCCAGAAAAAGTGCTTCCCAGTGATTCGTGGCCAGCCAACAAACTCGCAGTTCCAGCCCTTAAGGATCTAGTCCGCGCCAGCTTCCAACCTCTTCGACCTGCTGTGGCCAAGCCGATCCTTGAACAGCTAGCCCCCGGATGGCGACCCTCAGCACCCGAAATCAGCGCGTCTAGGCCTGCTCTGGAACAAGGGAGTGTTGAGCAGCTATCTCACGACCAAATTCGCGACATGCTTGTCGAAATCGGAAGAATCCAGAAATTCTTGGCCGAAGCCGAATATAACATGGACGCTGGTCGCCTTGACGCAGTCTGGCGCCGCGTGGAAAAGTCGGTTCCCACATATGTCTTCGAAATCCAAGTGGGAGGCGACATCTATCATGCCTTGGCCAAGCTCAAGCACGCATATGACCTCTGGAATAGCCACATCTTCCTCGTCGCGCGTTCCGACGACTGGCCAAAGTACGAGCAACTCCTAGCCGGCACGTTCCACGAAATCCGCCACCGCATTCGCTTCCTCCCCTTAGACAAAGTCCACGAGCTTTTCATGCGGAAGCGTTCCTTCAAAGAACTCGAGTCGTCTTTAGGGATTCCAACGTAGCTTTGCCAAAGAGTGTCAATGGCTAAGAGCAAACTTTTTCTAGCTCGTTTCACATTCCATTGTGGTGGGGCAGAACTCCCTTTTGAGCACACCGTGTTTGCTCGAAACGCAGCCGAGGTGAAGAAGAAGGTAAGCACTCACCTGAGAACTTTCGCTGGTGATCCCAGACGTACCGGCAATCTGTCGTACGAGTATTACGGCGGCTACTATGCCGTCTCTTACAATGGGGCCACACCTGCAACTGCCGACTCTGTGGTCCAAGACCTCTTGCTACCAACCGCGTAGTCGTCCGCATCCCGTTCGCTTCCGCTCGGCCAGCAGATAGCGCAGGGCGCCGCTGCCCTTGAGCGAGCCGCGCAGACGGGCAATAAACTCCCGCGTCACGGGCTGGACGATCAGCCGGCCGTTGTCCTCCAGAAACGACACCAGCGTCCCCTTCCGGATGCCCAGCCTTCGGCGCAGCCGCGCCGGAATCACCACCCGACCCCGTGAGCTGACTATCCGCTTCTCGGTTCTCATCGCGGCTGTCCCTATCTTACTCGCCTCGCCCCGTCGCTGCCCGATGGCCGAGGCGCGCTGCACGAACCTCGACTCCAGGAGGGCCGTCCCGAACCTTCGGGACATCCTCCTCTGGCTCGTGATGACGCTGGTGCTCGGCGCCGTCTCTCCCGCTGCTGCGGGACTCCTGCTAATGGGCTACCGCAACGGACTTTATCCCGAGCCTCCGCCCTGACCTTCCGGGCGGCATCGAGGGACGCCTACCTCATCGCTTGCGCTGAGGGTCTCACCCGAAGGGAAGAAGACGACGACCAACCGCACTAGCTGCTTCCGAACCACCGGTCGCGGGTCGCGGGACACAGGTCACCGGCCACGGGTTGTTCCCGTTTCCCGTTTCCCGATTCTCAATTCCCGACTTGTCCTGTTTACCCTGAGCGTAGCCGAAGGGAGCGCAGCCGAGGGGTCGCGGGCCACGGGTCGCCGGCCACGGCTTTGACGTTTTGATGCTTTGATGCTATGATGGCTGAAGCATGGCTGAACTGACCCGCACCACCGTCTATCTCAAGCCCGCCCTGCGCCGCGCCCTCAAAGTCAAGGCCGCCCTCACCGACCAGTCCCTCTCCGACTTGGTCAACGACGCCATCGAGCAGAGCCTCCGCGAAGACGAACTCGATCGCCGGACCCTCCGCAAGCGCCGCCGTGAAAAGGGGCGCCCGTACGAAGACTTTGTCAAAGAGTTGAAGCGCGACGGCCTCCTCTAGCGCCTCGGTGCCGTCCCGCCACCAGCTCATCATTCTCCCCAGCGCCGAACGCGATATTCGGTCGCTGCCCCGCGCTGATCTGCTCCGCGTCCATCACCGAATCCGATCGTTGATCGAAAATCCCCGTCCGCCCGGCTGCAAGAAACTTACCGCCCAGGAAGGGTATCGAGTTCGTCAAGGCGACTATCGCATCCTCTATGAGATTGCTGATGTGAAACGCACAATCACCATCGTCAAGGTTCGCCACCGCCGCGACGTCTACCGCTCCTAGGCCCGTTTCCCGGTTCGCGTTTCTCGGTTCCCGCGTAGTAGAATCGCCCCGCCATGCCGCGCCTCCGCATCGCCCTCGCGCTCGCATTTCTCTTCTTTGCTTCCCTGCATCCTGCTTCTTTATCCCGAGCGCAGCGAGGGGCTGCCTCGCCACCTCCTGAAGCCGAAGCCACTCTCCTCCTCACCCACGCCCGCGTCTGGACCGCCAACCCCGCGCAACCCTGGGCGGAAGCCGTCGCCATCCGCGGCAACAAAATCGTCGCCGTCGGCAGCAACGAAGAGATCAACACGCTGGCCAGCAAGGAAGCGCAGCGCCTGAATTTGGGCGGGAAATTCCTGATGCCGGGCATCAACGACGCCCACATCCACTTCCTCGGCGGCGGCCTCGCCCTCGCGCAAGCCGACCTCACCGGCGCGCGCTCGCTCGCCGAAATCCAGCGCCGCCTCATTGACTTCGCCCGCGCCCACCCCGGCACGGCCTGCCCCGCACCAGATCGGTGCGGGGCCTGGATCATCGGCCGCGGCTGGGAATACGTCGCCCTCCCTGGCCGCCTCCCCACCCGCGCCGACCTCGACGCGGTGATTGCCGACCGCCCCGTCGCCCTCACCGCCTACGACGGCCACACCCTCTGGGTCAACTCGAAGGCGCTGGAGCTGGCCGGCGTCACCGCCGAGTCGAAGTTCGCTGGCTACGGTGAAATCGTCCTCGACGCGCAGGGCCAGCCCACCGGCATCCTCAAAGAAGGCGCGATGCGCCTTGTGCGCGGCAAAATCCCCCCCTTCACCCGCGCGCAACAACTCGAAGCCCTCCGCGCCGCCCTCAAACTCGCCGCCTCCCTCGGCATCACCAGCATCCAGAACGCCAGCGGCTCCCCCGAAGACCTGGCGCTTTACCAGGAGCTGCTCGAGCGCGGCGAACTCACCCTCCGCGTCCGCCTTGCCATCTCCGTCAACCCGCGCACGACCCAGGATGAAATCGACCGCATCGCCGCGCTTGCGAACAGATATTCCAGTCCGATGCTCGCCGTCGGCGCCATCAAGATCGTCCTCGACGGCGTCATCGAAACCCACACCGCCGCCCTGCTCGAACCCTACTCCGATAATCCCTCGACTTCCGGCCTGCCCCGCCAAGCTCTTTGGCGGGGCCAGCCTGCCTACACGCAGGAGGAGTTGAACCGCATCGTGGCGATGGCCGACAAGGCCGGCCTCCAGGTCTACATCCACGCCATCGGCGACCGCGCCGTGCGCATGGCGCTCGACGCTTTCGAGCATGCCCGCACGGTGAATGGCGCGCGGGACTCACGCCACCGCATCGAGCACATCGAAACCGTTGCCGCAGAAGACATCCCGCGCTTCGCGCAATTGGGCGTATTGGCTTCGATGGAGCCCATTCACGCCGACCCGGGCACGGTTGACGTCTGGTCGCGCGCCGTCGGCCCCGCGCGCGTCCCGCGCGCCTTTGCCTGGCGCGCGCTCGAGCAGGCGGGCGCGCAGCTTGTTTTCTCCAGCGACTGGCCCGCCTGCATCTCGCTCGACCCCATCCGCGGCCTCCACAACGCCGTCAACCGCCAGACCACCGACGGTCAGCCGCCCGGCGGCTGGGTGCCCGCGCAGCGCGTTTCGCTCGAAACCGCCCTCGCCGCCTACACCCGCGCCGGCGCCTACGCCTCCTTTGAGGAAAAAGTAAAAGGAATGATTGCCCCGGGAATGCTCGCCGACCTGATTGTCCTCAGCGCCGACCCCTTCAGGGCGAGCCCTCAGAATGAATCCGCCGACCTCTACAAGCTCCGCGTCCTCCAAACCTTCTTCAACGGCCGCCTCATCTACAACGCCACCAAATAAGACCGGCGCGTCGCCAACTCTTGCTTTGTCAGGTGCGGGCTTCAGCCCGCACGTAAAGCAAGCCAAATCATCGGGGCTTTAGCCCGCCCCGCGTTTTTCAGCGGGGACCCTGAGGTCGTTCTCTGTCTTCCTTCTCTGTGCTCTCTGCGCCTGCCCCGACCCAGGCCCTTGGCTTGGAGTCGGGGTCTCTGCGGTGAATCTCTCTTTGCCGGTTCCCGGTTCCCGTTTCTCGGTTCCCGATTTGCCCTGAGCGCAAGCGAAGGGTTCTCGGCCCTCAGCGGCCTTTGAACCTTGCCGCGCGCTTATCGAGGTAGGCCTTGATGCCTTCGGCGGCGTCTTCGCTGGCGAAGACCTGCGCCAGCACTTCGCGCTCCATCGCCAGCCCTTCTGTCAGCCCCGCCTCCAGGCCCGAATGGATGGCCCGCTTGATGCGACCCACCGCCAGGCTCGCCTTGTTCGGCGGAACGAACTGCCGCACGTAGGCCATCACGTCGTCCCAGAAACTTTCCTTTTCAAAAACCTGATTGACGAGCCCCATCTCGAGCGCTTCCTCGAAGCTGAAGGTCGCGCCTGTCGCCGCCAGCTCGAGCGCCCGTCCGCGCCCCACCAGCCGCGCCAGCCGCTGCGTCCCGCCCATGCCGGGCAGCACGCCCAGGTTGACCTCCGCCAATCCGATGCGCCCGCCGTCTTTCTTCGCCACCCGCAGGTCGCACGCCATCGCAATCTCCAATCCGCCGCCCACCGTGTGCCCGTTCAGCGCCGCCACCACCAGCTTGGGCGTGTTCTCGAGGCGGTTCAGCGTCTCGTGACCGTAGAGCGAGAAGTTGTAGCGCACTTCCGCCGACGCGTCGGCCAGGAAGCGGATGTCGGCCCCGGCGCTGAAGAATTTCTCTCCCGCGCCGCGCAGGAGCAGCGCGTGCACGTCCGCGTCCAGCCGCGCCGCCACAATCGCCGCGTCCAGCTGCTTCAGCAGCTCCAGGTTGTAGGTATTCGCCGGCGGGTTGTTGATCTCAATCGTCGCAATCCCATCCTGCGTCGAGTAGCGAACCAACTCTTCAGCCATAGCGCCTCCGGCCAATCAACCGCTCTTCACCACTACCGATTTCGTTTCCATGTAGTAGTCCACCGCCTCCGAGCCGTGCTCTTTCCCCAGCCCGCTCCACTTCACGCCGCCGAAGGGCAGTTCGTCATAGATAATCTGCGCCGAATTGATCCAGGTGTAGCCGGACTCGATCTTCTCCGCCGCCCACATCGCCCGCGCCAGGTCGCGGCTCCAGACCGACGACCCCAGCCCGTAAATCGAGCGGTTCGCGCGCTCCACCGCCTCTTCCCAGTTCTTGACTTTGAAGATGGGCAGCGCCGGCCCGAAGCACTCCTCCTGCGCGATGCGGGCGTCGTCCGGCACGTCCGTCAAAAGCGTCGGCAAGTAAAAATGTCCTTTCTCGTACTCGCGCCCTTCCGGCCGCTTTCCGCCGGCGAGCACTCGGGCGCCGCGCTGGACGGCGTCGGCCACCTGTCCCTCGACTTCCTCGCGCTGCCCCGCCGTATGCAGCGGCCCCAGCCGCGTGTCAGCCTCGAGGCCGTTGCCCACTTTCAGCTTCTTCACCTTCCCGGCCAGCTTCTCGACGAACTCGTCGTAGATGCGCTCGAAGAGATAGAGCCGCTTGATGGCCAGGCACGCCTGGCCGCAGTTGTAGAACCGGCCGACCGCAGCCGCGCTGACGGCGCCGTCGAGGTCGGCGTTGTCGGCCACAATCATCGGGTCGCTCCCGCCCAGCTCGAGCGTCACCCGCTTGATCTCCTGCGCCGCCACCTCCATCACGTGCTTGCCCGTGCGCGTTTCGCCCGTGAAGCCGATCTTGCGTATCGCCGGATGCCGCAGCAACTCCTCGCCCACGGTGCCGCCCGGCCCCGTCACGATGCTGAGCGCGCCCGGCGTTACGCCCGCCTCGCAGAGCAGTTCGATGCAGCGGATGTCGGCGAGCGGCGTGGTGCTCGCCGGCTTGACGATGACGGCGTTGCCCGCCAGCAGCGCCGGGCCCAGCTTGTTCCCCATCAGCGAGACGGGAAAATTCCACGGCACAATCGCCCCGCAAATCCCGATCGGCTTCTTCAAGATGATGCCGTAGGCGCCTTCATCGAGCTGCGGGACGTGCCCGCCGCGGATGTTTTTTGCCAGCCCGGCGTAGTGCTCGAGCGTGTGCGCGTACCGGCGCAGCTCCCGCACCGACTCGGAGAGCGGCTTGCCTTGCTCTTTCGTCAGCAGCTTCGCCAACTCGTCCTCATGCTCGTGGACGAGGTGCACGGCTTTGTGCAGCACCTCGCCCCGGCGCGCCGCCGGCAGCGCCGACCACTCCGGCAAGGCCTTCTGCGCTGCGGCGATGGCGCGGTGCACGTCCTCCACCGTGCCCTTCGGCACCGTGTCCACCACCTCGCCCGTCGCCGGATTCCGCACCTCCAGCCACTGCCCGGAGACCGACTCCGCCGCCTTCCCGCCAACAATCATCTTCATAGTTGGTTTATTGGTTCATTGGTTTATCGGTTGACTGGTCGGCTTATTGGCTGATACGAATCAACCAATAAACCAGTCAACCAATCAACCGGTCGCCACGTCGCCAGTCTCGGGTAGGGCAGGGGCTTGTCCCCTGCCGCGGCAAGGCGCAAGGCCTTGCCCTACCCGGTCGCGACCACGACGCCTTTGGGTTCGAGATAATACTCCAGCGCTTCGGGGCCGTGCTCGCGCCCGATGCCGCTGTACTTCACCCCGCCGAACGGCATCTCGTCGTAACCGATGTGGAGCGAGTTGATCCAAACGTTGCCCGCTTCGAGCCGCTCGGCCGCCCAGCGCGCCTTCGTCAGGTCGCGCGTCCAGATGGAGGAGCCCAACCCGAAGATGGACTTGTTCGCCCGCGCCACCGCTTCCTCCACGTCCTTCACTCTGAAGACCGGCAGCGCCGGGCCGAACGACTCTTCCTGCACGATGCGGGCATCGTCGGGGACGTCGGCCAGCAGCGTCGGCAGGTAGAAGAAGCCCTTGGCGAACTCCGCGCCCTCGGGCCGCTTGCCCCCCGCCAACACGTTCGCCCCGCGCTTCACCGCGTCCGCCACCTGCGCCTCGATCTCCTCCCGTTGCGCCGCCGTGTGCAGCGGGCCGACGCGCGTGTCCGCATTCAGGCCGTTGCCCACTTTCAACCGCTGCACCTTGCCGATGAGCTTCTCGACGAACTCGTCATAGATCTTCTCGAACAGGTAGAGCCGCTTGATGGCTAGGCACGCTTGCCCGCAGTTGTAGTAGCGGCCCACCGACGCGCCCGTCACCGCGCGGTCCAGGTCGGCGTCGTCGCAGACAATCATCGGGTCGCTCCCGCCCAGCTCGAGCGTCAGCCGCTTCATCTCGCGCCCGGCGACTTCGGCCACGTGCTTCCCCGTCCCGGTCTCGCCGGTAAAGGCCACGCGCCGGATGCGCGGGTTGCGCAGCAATTCTTCGCCCACCACGCCGCCCGGCCCGGTGACAATGTTCAGCACGCCCTTCGGCAGCCCCGCCTGGTTCAACAGCTCGACGATGCGAATCGCCGTCAGCGGCGTCGTGCTCGCCGGCTTCACAATCATCGTGTTCCCCGCCGCCAGCGCCGGCCCCACTTTCGTCCCCATCAGCGTGATGGGAAAATTCCACGGCACGATTCCCGCGCAGACGCCGATGGGCTGCTTCATCACCATCCCGTACATCTTGCCGTCGGGCAGCGGCACGTAGGCGCCGCGGATTTTCGACGCCAGCCCCGCGTAGAACTCCAGGCCGTGCAGGAAGTGCTCGATCTCGCGCTTCGATTCGGCCACGGGCTTGCCCTGCTCCTTGGTTTCAAGCACGGCGAGCTCGTCCATTTTCTGCCGGACGAGTTCGGCGCCCTTGAAGAGCAGCCGGCCGCGCTGCTCGGGCGCGGTGTCGCGCCAGCCGGGGAAGGCAGCTTCAGCAGCCGCCACCGCCACCTGCACGTCCTCGGCGCTCCCCTTCGGCGCCGTATCGACCACTTCCCCCGTCGCGGGATTCTTGACCTCATACGTCTGGCCGCTCTTTGCCCCCACGCTCTCCCCATTAATGAACATCAACGCCATCTCTGTCCTGCCCCTCCTCCGTCGTTTGTGCTGATCCCAATGTCCTAGACGCTTGGGTAGGGCAAGGCCTTGTGCCTTGCCGGTTTCCTGCGGCAGGGGTCAAGCCCCTGCCCTACCCAAGCAATAACGCACCGCTCCAACGATAATCCTCTGGCCGAATCACGAGCCCTCGCCGCACCGGATTCATCCAGACATACTCGCATTTCTGCCGCAACGATTCATCGCTCCGGAGCTTGTGGTCAAAAAAGCGTGGTTGCCAGGGCGAAGATTCTCCGCTGCGCCGCGAAATCTCTATGGCTGTCTTACTCTTGAGCTCCCGAATGAAGCCGCCCAATCCCGGCTTCCCCGCTGAGCAAATCAAGTGAAGATGATTGGGCAAGATGGAATACGCTGCCAGTTCAACGTGATTGCTGATGGCTGTCTGGTGGAGGATCTGCTGAACTACATCTCGCGATGCAGCGGCTTGCCAGCGCGGCTGTTTGTTCCGACAGCAAATCGTCACGAAATACCACGCACCGGGTTTGTGATATGCATCGGCCGGCAACCGAATCCGCTTTCTCTGTGGCAACGCTTTGGTTTCTGCTGACCTAGTCATCGTCATAGCGTCTCAGGTAGGGCACCGGCTTCTCCCTTGCCGCTCGTTCGACCTTGCGGCCCCGAATCCCCGTCGTCTAATTGCGACGAGGACTCTCCACGCCGCTCAATCGCTTGGATTGACCCTGACGCCAGCGGGGCAGGCTGACTCCCCGCGAAGTTCGGCAGTATAGCCGCATCGGCACGCCGCGACAAGGCCGGTTATGCCTTCGGTGCGGCGTGGTGGACGGGCTGGAGGTGGCTCAGGTAGGAGAACTGGAGTTTGTTCAGGGTGCGGTCAACGCGGTCGAGGCGCACGCGCACGCGATCACCCAAGTGGAATGCGGGAAACGTGGAACGGGAACCGTGAACCGTACGTGACGCTGAACGCGCGGGCAGCAGCCGCGGCGGGGATTCGTGGAAGGAGTAGCGCGCGCCGGGGTCAATCGACTCGACCGGGACAAAGCCTTCGACAAACAAATCAAAGAGCTCCACCCAGAAGCCGTACTTGTTCATGCTGATGACGAGCGCGTCGAACTCGTCGCCCAGGTGCTGCTCCATAAAGTCGAGTTTTTTCAGGTCAATCAGCTCGCGCTCGGCGTCGTCGGCGCGCCGCTCCGTCTCCGAGCACTCCATCGCAATCGCCCGCAACTCCTCCCGCTTGATCGGGCCCGCGCTCGGGGGTTTCTCCGGCAGCCTCCCTGGATGACTCAACCATACAGGCCCGTCACCTTTTCTCGCACCGAGCCCCCAGGCTCCGGCCTCGGGGAATTCCTTGCGTCCTTGCCTCCCTGCTTCCTTGCCTCCTTTATCCCGAGCGAAAGCGAGGGATGCCTCCGGCATCGTCCGCAGGCAGTGCCGCACGAGCCGATGCACAATCAAATCCGGATAGCGCCGGATGGGCGAAGTGAAATGCGTATAGCAATCCGTCGCCAGCGCAAAGTGGCCGAAGTTTTCCTCCGCGTAGCGTGCCTGCTTGAGCGACCGCAGCATCAGGTAAGAGAGAATCCGTTCCTCCGGCTTGCCGGCAATCCTGTCCGTCAGCCGCTGGTAGTGTCGCGGCGTGACGTCGAGCCGTTCGGGCACGTGCAGCACGCGCTCTCTGCCCCGACCACGTCCGCGCCGCGCCCCCGGCCGCTCCTCCAGCCGCACGCGATGCACACGCGCCGGGGCCAGCCCCAGCGAGTAGCCGAAGCTCGCCGCAATCTCCTCGAATTCGAGCACCCGCCGCGGGTCGGGCGGCTCGTGCACGCGGTAGAGCGCGAGCAGGCGCGCCGCCAGGAACCGCGCCACCGTCTCGTTCGCCGCCAGCATGAACTCCTCGATCAGCCGGTGGGCGACGTTGCGCTCGCTGCGCGCGATGCCGCTGATCTGCCCCTCGGCGTCAAAGCGGAGCAGTGCCTCCGGCAAGTCGAAGTCAATCGAGCCGCGCCGCTCGCGCGCCGCCGTCAGAATCCCGGCGAGCTCCTGCATCTTCTCGAACTCGGGGACGAGCGGTGCGTACTGCTGCCGCACCGCAGCGTCGCCGCTCAGGATGGCGTTCACCGCCGTGTAGGTCATCCGCGCGGCGGAATGAACCACCCCGTCGGCGAGCCGGAAGCGCACCGTGCGGCCGTTGCCGTCAATCTCCATCAAGGCGGAGAGCACCAGCCGGTCCACCTTGGGGTTGAGCGAGCAGATGCCGTTCGAAAGCTCCACCGGCAGCATGGGCAGGGCGCGGTCGGGGAAATAGACGGAGTTGCCCCGCAGACGCGCCTCGCGGTCGAGCGGCGTGCCCGGGCGGACGTAGTGGCTGACGTCGGCAATGTGCACCTGCAACAGCCAATGCCCGTTCGCCCCCGAAGCTTCGGGGCGCTCGACGTAGACCGCGTCGTCGAAATCCTTCGCGTCCTCGCCGTCAATCGTCACGACGGGCAGATGCCGGAAGTCTTCGCGCCGCGCGGCCTCAGCCGGGTCAATCGTCTGCGGGATGCGCTCGGCCGCGCGCTGCACCTCGGGCGGGAATTCCTCCGGCAGGTGGTACTTGCGGATGATGACCTTGACGTCGAGGCCGAGGTCGCCCGTGTGGCCGAGCACTTCGAGGATGCGCCCGCGCGGCGGCTCCCCCGTCGCCGACGGAAAGCGCGTCAGCTCGACGTTCACCAGCGCGCCTTCGAGCTCTTTCCGCGCGCCGCGATAGCCCAGCGGCACCTCCTCCCCCGGCGGGATGATGACCGGCTGCCGAATGCGCGCGTCGTAGGGCTGGACGTAGTTGTTGCGGTCGCCCTGCCCGCCTTGCGCGAAATGGAACTGGCCGACCAGCGTCGGATGGGCGCGCTCGAGCACCCGCACGATGCGGCCTTCCATCTTGTCGCCGCGGCGCCGGGCCGAAGGCCGGACTGCCACCCGGTCGCCGTGCATCGCATCCGCCAGCGCGGGCGGGGGAATGAAGATGTCGCCCTCGAGCCCCGCAATCGGCTCATCCGGGATGACGAACCCGTAGCCGTCCCGATGCGCCACCAGCCGGCCCGTCAGTTCGTGACCCCTCGCCCCGCCCAGCGGGACTCGGGACAAGCCCGCGACTCGTGAACCGTGAACCGTAGGACGCGCACGGCGCTCAACTGTTATCCCCTGCACGATTCCCGTTTCCCGGTTCCCGGTTCCCGTCTTTACTCGGTGTCGCTCCGCCAGCAGATACCGGCTGCCGCCCACCTCGACCACGCGCTTCTTTTCCTGCAGCCGCCGCAGGGCTTTCTTCAGTTGTTTGCGTTCGCTGCCGTGCAGGTCGAGCTCTCGCGCCAGCTCCCGCAAACTCAACGGATAGGGCTTGGCCGCGAGCGCCGCGAGCACGCGCTCGGCGTCAACTTCCTGATGTTCTCTCATCTCCCGCCACTATAGCAGATACCGGAATGACGAATGACCCATGACCGATGACAAATGACCGATGAAAAACTACGGATGGGCGGGCTGCGGCACGAGGTAGCGCGGATCCAGAAGCCGCTCCTTTGAGATTCGACGTTTGTGGCTGTCAAGCACCTCTACAGTCAGCTTGCGTGGCTTGTGTGGCGATTCAGGCACCTCCAATTCCACTCGGTACACACTCTGAATAAGGCGTGCAGCTTTTTGGACTGTTGCGGCCACATTTTCCGAGCGAGCATAGTTCGGTGGGTAGGAACCACCTGGCACAGGTACTTCCCAGGTCTCCCACGGGAAAAGTATTTCACCGCCTGTCTCTTTCGCAAGACTCTCCGCGACCTCCAGATCCCAAACCCAAAGGTCGCCTACGGTCGCCAGTGACGGAAGAATGGGAACTAGATGAAAGATGCGTACACCGGCACGACCCACCCTGGACCGAAGATCCTGAATCTTCACCTCGCTGGTTCGCATCGCACCGCCATCGGAAATCAGAAAAATCACGTCACCAAGCCTGAATTCCTTTTCACACTCGTTCATCACGCTCGCGAGAGCATCCAGCAGTGCCGTTTTGCGGCCATACGCCTCTTTGGCCTCTGTGCGCCCTGGCCTCGGCAATGCGTCGAGCTGGCTATCCACGGCAGCGAAGTCCTCCGTGAACGGCACCAACACCACATGCTTCTCGGCGAAGACATGTAAAGCAACCGAGTTGTCTGGCCGGATGGCCGTAAGAACTGCTTTCGTGACGCTCCGCACAAACTCCCAAGCTGTTTTGCGCTGGCCCATGCTGCCGCTCATGTCGAGCAGCAGGATGATGCGGCGGGGGCCGGTGTCGAGCTCCAGGCGCTTGACCGTGGCCTTGACACCCTTGACGCGAATCTGCTCGGGCTTCAGCCCCTCGACGAATTTTCCATCCCTGTCATAGACGCCCAGCGGCAGGACATAGGTCTGCGTTGCCTGCTCCTGCGCTGCAAGGGCCAATCCGGAGGCAATCAACAGCAGCAGAAGCAATGCCGCGCGACTTGCTCGCATGGAAGGAATCTCGTGCCGAATAGTCTTCTCAGCCTACCGCCCGCACTTGCCGCGGTCAATAGCTGAGAACTGAAAGCTGTTAACTGTAAGTTGGGTAGGGCAAGGCCTTGCGCCTTGCCGCCAGAAGAGACTCGGCACGGGGCCCTTCGACTCGCCTCGAAAGCTTTCGAGGCGGGCTCAGGGCAGGCGAGCCCGTGCCCTACCCGAAAATCATGCTGCGATGGAAGCTAGCGCTTGTAGATGAATTCGCACATCTTGAGGGCGCCGCTGGGGTCGATGGCCGAGGCCCCCTGCTCGATGTGCTGCACGCGGCCTTCTTTGTCGAGGACGAACGTCGTGCGGCGCGCCCAGCCGCGCTCTTCGTCGAGGATGCCGTACTCTTTCGACACCTTGCGCTGGAAGTCGCTCAGCAGCGGGAAGGTGACGCCCGTATCCTCGCTGAAGCGCTTGTTGGCGGGGTAGCTGTCCACACTGATGCCGATGATTTGCGTGTCCATGCTCTCGAATTTGGCGATATCAGCCTGATACGCCTTCAACTCCTTCGTTCAACCCCCGGTGAAGGCCAGGACGTAGAACGCCAGCACCACGTTTTTCTTTCCGCGAAAATCGGCGAGCCGCACCGGCTTGCCCGTCTGGTCGGGGAGGGTGAAGTCGGGGGCCAGGTCGCCGACTTTGACGCTGGTGATGGGCGCCTGCGCCGGCGGCTGCTGCGTCAGCCCCGCCACGGCCGCAGCCAGCAGAATGAAAAAGACGAGTATCCGCTTCATCGCATCACCTCTGGACGAGAACCCAATGCCCTGCGAGCGCTGATTATAGCGCGGCCAGTCAATGCCAGAGGCTTAGAGGCGGACGAGATGGTGGTGGATGGCGTAGAGGATGAGCTCGAGCCGGTCGCTGACGCCCAGCTTGCCATAGATGCTGGTCAGATGATTCTTCACGGTGGCCTCGCTCACCCCGAGCTTGTCGGCCACTTCCTTGTTGCGCATGCCGAGGGCGACGCAGCGGACGACTTCCATTTCCCGGCTGCTCAGTTTGTCGCGCCGCTCACCGGGCACGGGCGGCTGCATGGGTTTGGTGATGAGGGTTTCGAGCGCCTGGCTGAGGATGGGGTTGTCGATCCAGACTTCGCCCGCATGCACCTTGCGCACCGACTTGGGCAGCAGGCTCGGCTCGGCGTCCTTGAAGACGATGCCGCGCGCGCCCAGCCGCACCGCTCGCACCGCTTTCTCCCGGTCGGTGTTCGTCATCATCAGCACCGCGCGCGTGCGCAGCTTGCGCTTGGCCATCTCGCTCAGCACGTCCAGACCGTCCATCACCGGCATCTTCAGGTCGAGCAGGAGCACGTCCGGCTGGTAGCGTTCGAGCAGCAGAATGGTCTCCATGCCGTTGCCCGCCTCGCCCACCACCGCAATATCCGGCTCGGATTCAAACAGCCGGCGCAAGCCCAGCCGGTAGACGGGGAAGTCATCCGCGATGGCGAGCTTGATCGATGCGTGTCCCGCAGCCATGGTCGAATTCCGGCGCCCCCTGCGTTCCCCCGGCGCAGGAAAAGTGTTGGCCACTATAGCAAATCGCCGTGCCGCCGCAAAGCCCCGTTCTCCGCCGAGCGGCAGGAGACTTCCCGCCCGATCCGGCCCGGCGGCGGGCTTGACACCCGCAGCCCTGCTTGGCACACTGAATTCTCACCGCCCGCTCTTCGCGCACGACGACGTGCGTCTGGGCCGAAGTGGGCCGCCAAAAGACGTGGCGGCCAGGCGGAATGGGCAGACGCGTCCCGACCACGGTCGGGATGGGCGCACGCCCCGGGACCTACGAAACGAGGTTAGTTCTAGGCCGAAGTGGCGGAATGGGCAGACGCGTCCCGACCACGGTCGGGATGGGCGCACGCCCCGGGACCTACGAAACGAGGTTAGTTCTAGGCCGAAGTGGCGGAATTGGCAGACGCGCTGCGTTCAGGGCGCAGTGGGCGCAAGCCCGTCAGGGTTCGAGTCCCTGCTTCGGCACCAGCCCGTTGAGCCTGACGTCAACCCGCCGCGCAACCCAGCCGCAAGAACCGTTGACGCCGGTGCAGAAAGCCCGGTATAAGGAAGCCAGGACGGTAGCTTCAGGCTGTCCGCGGCCCGGCAAAGGTGGGTGCCAGGGACTCGCGGCAGAGAAGGCGGCGGTATGGCCACCAGTCCCGGACTGCCCGTCACGGAACGGCGACGCAGCGAACGCGTGCTCATCCGCATGCCGGTCCGGCTGACCGGCCTGACCCGAACGAACAAGCGCGTGACCGAGAAAGGCGAGGCCATTGTCATCAGCCGCCACGGTGCCTTGCTGAAGACGGAGAGCGAACTCAAGCCGGGATCGGAAGTGGAACTGGAAAACCCGGTCACCCACCAGGCGGCCAAGTACCGGGTCGTCTGGACCAGCGACCGCCCCACCGAAGGACGCTGGGATGTGGGGCTCGACTACCTCTCCGGCACGCCCAATATCTGGGGCATCGAGTTCCCGCCGGCGAGCAGCGAGGCACGCTGACAATTCCGTCCGGGGGGTGCAGCGATGATGGTCGCAGTTACTCTCATTACCGGGCTTCTTTTCACCTGGCTGGGTCTGACCGGCGTCCTTGTGGTTCTGTTCATCTACCGCGGCGTCCTCAGCGTGCGGGAAGAAGACCAACTCTTCCTTGACCCGGGCGAACGCCACCTGGAGCGCGAGCAGCGCCAAATCATCACCAAGCTGCAGCGGCTCGCGCCCTGGCTCTGGGGGGTTGGGATTGCCTGGCTGGTGGTAGGTCTGGGGACGTTCGGCCTCTGGGTCTGGCAGCAGCTCACCTCGCCCGCGCCCATCAGTTGACGTCAGGCGCGATGCTGCGCGTGGCGAGTGCCATCCGCCTCAGCCACCCCGACCCCGGGCCAGAAAACCTCTACACCGAGCCCCCAGGCTCCCGCCTGGGGGGAGCTAAGAGCTAAACTTGGACACCTGCCGGCATTTCCCTACTGGTGGTCGGGTGTGGGCGCCGGGGGCCGCGGGGCGGGTCCCGGCGGGGCCGCGGAGGTGTGGTTGTAGACGATGAGCCACTTCCCCCCGCGCTTCTCCAGAATCAGCGTGGTATGGCCGAGCGTGGTCACGTACTGCTCGCGCACCTTCGCCACCGACGTCCAGCGGTAATAGACCCAGGCCAGCTTCCCCCGCCGCTCGATGCTGGTGCCTTCCCGCATCAGTTCAAAGTGCTGGAGCGTCAGTTCCTGGGCGAGGAAGGCCTTGCGCACATTCTCCCAGCCGACCAGCGGCGCCTCGTAGGCGGCGCTGACCATGGTGACGTCGGGCGCGTAGTAGCGCGCCATCAGGTCATAGCTGCCCGCCCGGTGGGTTTCGAACAGCCCCGCCACGACTTCTTCAATCCGTTCGATTTCTTTGTCGCGCGTAGCTGCCTTTTCCGCCGCCCCCGCGCTGCTGGTCAGACCGAGCAGCAATGCCAGCAATGACGTCACCCACTTGCCCATAAGCCCTCCCGGGTACTGCGTACCGTGTAGCCTGTACTGTGCTCTACAATACGGGCGGTACGATACCATGAAAATTCTGGTTCTCAACTGCGGCAGCTCCTCGGTCAAGTTCCAGCTGATTGAAACCGACCTCGACCGCATCGAGCACAACCAGGACCGGCTCGACGCGCGCGGCTCCATCGAGAAGATCGGCACGGCCGAGGCGTTGCTCGAGGTCGTGGCCGACCCGCGGGGGCGGCAGCCCAGCCAGAAGCGCGAGGTCGTCGCCGATGTCCTCGACCACCACGCCGCCATCGTCAAAATCCTCGCTGTTCTGCAGGAGCTGGGCGTCGTCCGCGACCCCAGCGAAATCGAAGCCATCGGCCACCGCGTCGTTCACGGCGGCACCTACCGCCAGTCGCAGCTCATCACCCCGGAGGTCGTCGCCCAGATCGAAGCCGCCATCGAGCTGGCTCCGCTCCACAACCCGCACAACCTCAAGGGCTACCGCGTGTGCGCACAGGTCTTCCCCGGGCGGCCGCAGGTGGCGGTCTTTGACACCGCCTTCCACCAGACCATGCCCGAGCGCGCCTTCCTCTACGCGCTGCCCTACGATTTCTACCGCCGGCATCGCATCCGTCGCTACGGCTTCCACGGCACCTCGCACCGCTACGTCGCCTTCCGCTACCGGCAGCTCTCCGGCCGCGCCAAGGAAGACCTGAACCTCATCACCTGTCATCTCGGCAACGGCTGCTCGCTCACCGCCATCCAGCACGGCCGCTCGGTGGACACTTCCATGGGTTTCACCCCGCTCGAGGGCCTGGTGATGGGGACCCGCACGGGCGACCTCGACCCCTCCATCCTGCTCTATCTGATGGCGAAGGAAGAAATGAGCCTGCACGAGATGGCAACCCTGCTGAATCGCCACTCAGGACTCTACGGGCTGTCGGGGGAGAGCAACGACATGCGGGCGCTGGTCGAAAGCTGGCAGCGCGGGCACGAGCGCGCCCGCATCGCCGTGGAAGTTTTCTGCTATCGCCTGCGCAAGTACATCGGCGCCTACACGGCGGTGCTGGGCCGCGTGGATGCGCTCCTCTTCACGGGCGGGATCGGCGAGAATGCCCCGCGCATTCGCGAACTGAGTTGCGAGTACCTGGGCAATCTCGGCTACGAGCTTGACCACGAGAAGAACGAGCGCGCCGTCGGCGTTGAAGCCGAAATCTCCAGCCCCGCCAGCCGCACCCACATCTGGGTCATCCCCACCAACGAAGAGCTGCTAATCGCCCGCGACACCTACCGCACCGTCGAAGGGATCGAACACCCCTGATACGGCGGGCTCAGGGAAGCGGCACGCGGTAGAGATTCCGCTGAGCGGAAATGCGGGAGAAGGCGCACACAGCGGGACTCGGCCCGGCGGCGATGTCGCCGCCGGGAACGGCCCGCGCGCCGGGCAGGCGTGCCAGGTCAGCTTCCGACTGGATTCCAGTTGCAGGCAGCGGCGGCAGCGCGCGGCCTGTCCGCAGCGGAAGGGCATAGGTCTTGGCCAATTCCATTCCGCTCGAGCTGCCGTAGACAACATAGAGAAACTTCCCGTCCAGGGCCCAGCGGACGTTGCAGGAGTCGCACACGCGCACGGGCGTACCGCCACCGAGCGGGAAGGCCATCACCCGCCAGTGTCCTTCCTCGCCCAGGGCCACCGAGGGAATCACCCACTGCTTGTCCGGCGACACTTCGAAGCGCCAGCCCATCGCGTTCGGCACGACTTTTTCCCGCCCCGAGCCGTCTTCCTTCACCCGATAGAGGTAGCGCGTTCCGTCCTCCCACCCGAGAAACAGGATTTCGCCGGGAGAGCCGAAGCGGGGCGCAGCGGCTTCCTCAGCCGGTAGAAGCTGCCGCGGGGAAAAGCGCCGCTCGAGCGAGGCCAGCCAGAGCCGGGACTTGCCCTGCTCGTCCGGAGCGGCATAGACGGCGCGCTTGCCGTCGGCGGAGACGTCAAAGCTGGTCATCAGCACGCCCGGCAACAACTTCTCCGTCCGCTTCGACTCCAGGTCAGCGACCCAGAGTTCGCCGGCGGTAAAGACCGCCGCCGTCTCCTGGCTCACCAGGTAATAAATCTTCTTCCCATCGGCCGAGAACACCGGCAGCGTGGCGTAGCCTTCGGAGGAAACCTGGCGCTCGCCCCGGGCGTCGCGCACCCAGACCGTGCTTTGCTCCCAGCCGACCGCAGTGATGAAGGAGCGACCGTCGGGCGCGATGGCAATCCCTTCTTCCTGTGTCGGCCCGGAGGTAACCTGCTCAGGCTTGCCGTCGGGCCAGCGCTGCCGCCAGACGTGGAAGCCCTGGCCGGTGTTGACCGTCAGGTAGACCCACTTGCCGTCGGGCGACCAGGCACCCGCGGTGCAGGTGCTTCCCGGTGGCCCCACGATTTTTCCCGGTGAACTGCCGTCGAAGGGAACGACGCGGCAGGGCAGCCAGCCTTCGTCCATCTCGGCAGTGACCAGCACCCATTTGCCATCGGGGGAGAGAACGGAACGGTGAGCCATGCCGCTTTCGCGCAGGGGGAACGTAGATGTCGCGCGCTTCAGCGCGACTCTCCGTAGCGGTGACAATGGCCATGTGGATGCCCTTCTTGATTTCCGAGAAGAGCACGCGCTCTTTGTCAATCCAGGTCAGGCCGGAGGCATTGGGCAAGAGGAGCCGCGGCTGCCCGCCCAGCACGGGCACGACGTAGGTGTCCCAGGGCACGGTGTAGGCGATGCGCGTGCCGTCGGGGGAAAACACCGGGCTCATCTTCTCCGTGGCGTCGTTGGTGAGCTGGACGGGCTCGCCTTCCGGCAGCATCTTCAGATAAACCTGCGCCGGGCTGACGAAGGTGCCGGAGCCACGAAGGAAGACCACCATCCGGCCGTCGGCCGAAAGCGCCGGCGAAGTCGCCGAATCGGTGAAGTTCGTCAATTGCACCCAGTTGGCCTGCGACGTCTGCGGCTTCGCCCGCCAGCGCGACACCACCCAGGTTGCCACCGCCACGAGCAGCGCGATTTCCAGCACCACGCCCGCGTAGAACAACCGCCGCGCGGGTCGAGTCGGTGTCGCGTTTCAGGCGCTTGAGGTCCACGAGCAGGTCTTTGGCCGACTGGTAGCGCGCCTCGCGGTCTTTTTCGAGGGCTTTGTTGACGATGCGCTCGAGCTCGGCCGGCAAGTCCGGATTGAGGCGAATGGGCGCGACCGGCGCTTTGTTCAGGATGGCGTCGAAGATGGCCGCCGAGGTGTTGCCCTTGAAGGGAAGTTGACCCGTGGCCATTTCGTAGAGCACGACGCCGAAGGAGAACAGGTCAGTGCGGGCATCGAGCTCCTCTCCCAGCGCCTGCTCGGGCGACATATAGGCGACGGTGCCCATGGCCACGCCCGGGCTGGTGAGGTGCTCTTCGTCCACGGTGGCCGCGGTGGGGAGGCTGGAGGCGCTGACCGCTTCCGTCACCCGGCGGCGGGCGGGCGCGACCTTGGCCAGGCCGAAGTCGAGGATTTTGGCGTGGCCGCGTTTGGTGATGAAGAGGTTGGCGGGCTTGATGTCACGGTGGATGATGCCTTCGGCGTGAGCCGCTTCGAGCGCGTCGGCGATCTGGATGCCAAGCTCGAGAATCTCATCCACCTTCAGCGGGCCAGCGGCCAGGGCGTGCTTGAGCGTCCGGCCCTGGAGCCACTCCATGGCGATGAAGTGCTGGCCTTCGTGCTCGTCAATTTCGTAAATCGTGCAGATGTTGGGATGATTCAGAGCCGAGGCGGAACGCGCTTCCCGCCGGAAGCGTTCCAGCGCCTGGCGGTCTTGCAGCATGCCTTCGGGCAGGAACTTCAGTCCCACGCGGCGGCCCAGGCGGGTGTCCTCGGCCTTGTAGACCACACCCATGCCCCCGCCGCCGACTTTTTCCAGAATCCGGTAGTGGGAGACTGTCTGCCCAACCATCGAAGGGATGCCCAAGCCCTCGCGGCATCTTAGGCCGCACCCGCGGGCAAGTCAACGCGAGGAGGGGATAGGAGACAGAGCGTTCTGAAATTGCCCTATCAAGCTATCGGCATGCTTCGTGGAGTAAGTCTGCAAAGAAATCGACTACGTTGTCGATGAAATTGTAGGTGAAAACGTGATGGCCGCCTTCTGCCCACTGAATCTGGTCGTAGAAGTAAGCGTCCTTGAATCCGAAAGGCACGACCGTATTCGCTGTGATGCCGAATTTCCCAATTAGTGTCGCCGGATCCGTTAGCGCCATGATCCCGATCTCGCAAACCACCCAGCGTCCATATAGATCATCAGGGCCTTGCTTCAAGAGCACTAGATTTGCACTTCTGCCGTTGGAGATTCCGATCCAGCCACCGCCAATCACCACTCCACCCCGGACTCTAATTCCTGATTTTCTTGGCTCAAAGAAAGTAAGAGTAATGTCGTGTCCTCCGGGAATACTGAACCTAGCGAAGCCCGCGTCTCTGTCGAACATGATTTGGCCGTGCTGAAATTGCCGATTAAACTGTTCGACCATCGGTACAAATTCCCGGAGCAGCATCTCACAAGAATAACGATATAGACCCACCTGTTTCTCTCGCTCCTTTTGCTGCTCCATCAACTCCAACTGTTTCTTCTGTTGTTGCTGTTGGCGGGTGAGCGCAGCTTCTACCGCTGCCGTAACAGACGGATGATTGGTAGTACTCACGAGCTCCGGTTCGCTCAAGACTCTTAGCGCCTCCTCCCATGATGGTCGGCCATCGGGCCTCTTACTAACCATTCGAGATAATAGCTGGGCAATAGCCAAGGGAACTTCCTTGCGCCACATCCGAACATCAGGACACGGCTGGTAAAGATGTGCCTTCTCCCAGTCATGAAAGTTGCTAGGGTCTTGCACTTTGTCTGCGAGTGGGTGTTTCAATGTCAAGATTTGGTAAAAGACCAAGCCAAGAGAATATACGTCGAGCTTGAAGGTGTTTGTTTCGTTTTGCCAGCCTTCGGGAGCCATGTATGCGATGTGCTGGCCCCCTTTGAATGTGTGGGAGCGTGTGCTTTCATCTACAAATTTGGATATGCCGAAGTCTCCGATTTTCAAGCTGCGATCCTCAATCAAGATATTGTCAGGTCTTATGTCCCGGTGTATCACCTTTGTGTTGATCGCTCTGGCACCCTGCGTAAGTTCTATCAGCATTTCGATACATCTAATCAGAGGAATCTGGGTGCCCGACTGTTCCTGCGCCCGCAGCAATTTTGCCAAGGTCCCGCCTGAAACGTATTCCATAACAACGTAGGGGCCAATCTGAGATGAACTTCCGTCGTCAGCATGGAGCACCTGTACGACATTAGGAT
>JBBIPK010000047.1:0-22164 GCA_037442885.1 Acidobacteriota bacterium
GATAGTTATGCCACATCGGGCGGAAACCAACTACTGTAAAATCACACCCTTCAAACGGGTTTTGCAATAGCTTCTAAACATGTACGAGGCCCTCCTGTATCGCGTACAGAGACAACCTGGTTCGGTTCGTGGTTCCCGTCTTGCGCAAGAGGTTGGAGACATGAATCTTCACTGCCTGCTCGGTGAGTCCGAGCGCGCGGGCGATCTCCCGATTGGTTTCACCCCGCACCAGGTGGTGCAGAACCTGCTCTTCGCGCAGGGTGAGCCGCCGTTCGCCCACGCTGGTAAAGCCGGGCAGTGCGCGGAGAATCTTGCGGAACAACTCGCGGTCGCACCAGGTGCCTCCGGCGGTCGCAGTCTGCAGTGCCTGGTGGAGCTCTTTCGGTGTCGCGGTTTGGTTGATGCACCCCGCCGCGCCGGCCTTGAGCCCGACTAGAACCGGCTCCAGCCGGTCTTCACGGCCCAGCAGGACGACCGGGTTCAGCCGGCCAAACTTCCTCACCAGGGCAGCGATTTCCTCGTTCCGGCCCGGAAACGTGACGGTGTCGAGAAGGACAACCCCGCGTGCCCGCTCTGCGTAGGCAAAGGCCTCACGGGAAGTGGCCGTTGTAACCCCGCAGCCGATGCGGCGGAGCACGGCTTCCAGAGCATAGCGGAACAGCAGCGAGTCCTCGATCAGGAGGACAGAAACCGGCTTCATCGCCTTCCCCCAGGCCGATAAAGTTATCCATGATGGTACGCGGCTGGGGCGAAAGGGTCAATACTTTTGTATTAGACTTTGGTATAGGGTGTATGGACCCGCGTTGCGCGCGCGGGGCAGCAGGGAAGTAGGGGCCGGTTCCATTTTGACACTTCACCCCTGGATTCTTTTCTCTCTTCGGAATTCTGCGCGCCCTCCTACGTTCTTGGCCATCCGTATTGCGCGTCGGGAGAAAGAGTTAGGAAAGGTTTAGCGCGGGTGCATCTGGCGAGGGAAGTGCTTGGGCGAGAAGAGAGAATTCGGCGTCGGGAACGCTGACAGAGACCGATGCGGCTCAACGGCCAGCAGAAAACCTTTACGGCGGAAGAAGTCTGTGCCTTGCTCGGCATCAGCCGGGAGGACTTGCAACTGCTGGCGCGCTCGCGGCATATTGGTCACCGGGTGGTGGACGTGGCCGACGACGACGCGCGCTGGTTCGACCGCAGTGACCTGGCGGTGCTGGCCATTTTCGCCGCCCAGATGAGCCGCCGAGGTCTCTGAGTGACCCCACGCCCTCGCCGCTCTAGAATCCCTGCAGGCGCCGCCGACCAGCGCCGCGAAGGACGCAGCAAAGGCCGTCGGCAGGTTGTCGTGCATGGACTGGCGGCGCCGGGGCAGCGCTTCGATCAGTTGACAAGCGCGCAGAATTTTAGCCTGCGGGGAATGTCGCTCATCCTGCCGATGCCCCTGCCGCTGGAGAGCCCGGTGCTGGCGGAAAACCCGGAAACCGGCGTGCGCACGCTCTACCGCGTCGTGCACGTGGAAGCCTTGGAGGAGGGGAACTACCGCGTTGGGCTGGAAGCGCCCGAGCCCCATCCGCGCTTCTGGCCCCAAGGGCCAAAGAGGCGCAAGAGGAAAGGCCGCGACTAGATTACCTCCAGCGCCCTCCGCAAGTCCTCGATCAGGTCGTGCCAGTCTTCCAACCCGATGGAGAGGCGAATCCCGCCCGGCTCGATGCCGAGCGCTTTCTTATCCTCTTCGGGCAGGTTGAAGTGGGTCATCGAGTAAGGGTTTTCGATGAGCGTCTTCACCTGTCCCAGGCTGACGGCCAGCGTGATGGTGTAGGAATGCTCGGCGATGTAGTCCACCAGGCGGTCGGCCGCACGGTGGGAATCTTTGTCATCTCCGGCCGCAAAATAGAGCAAGCTCCCGGGAGCAAACTTGCCGTCGTAGCTCACCATCTGCCGGTGAGCCAGCTCGCGCTGGGGGAATGACTCGAGGCCGGGGTAGCGAACTTTGCGCACGCGGGGATGGGATTCCAGGAATTGCGCCACCTTGAGCGCGGTCTTCTGCTGGTTGGCCATCCGCGCACCGAGGGTGGGCAGACCATAGACGAGAATCGACCAGGCGCTCTTGGGCGACAGCACACCGCCGAAGTCCTTCCGGTAAGCCATCAGCAGGTTGTAGAAGTCGCGCGGGCCAATGACAGCGCCACCCATCTCGGTCCCGAAGCCCCCGATGTCTTTCGTCAAGCTGTGAACTACAAGGTCGGCACCCAGCGTCAGGGGGCGCTGGCAGAAGGGCGTGGCGAAGGTGTTGTCCACGACGATGCGGAGGCGGTCGTTCGGCTTTCGCTTGGCGTTCAATTCATCCACCACCTTGCGCACCGCGGCGATGTCAATCAGGTCAAGGGTGGGGTTGGTGGGAGTTTCGAAGTAGACGACGCGCGTGACGGCGGTGACCACCTTGCGGAGTCCTTCGGGCTTGCGCAGGTCGCACCAGCGAGTCTGAATCCGGTAGCGCGGCAGCCAGCTGGTGAGCAGACTGTAGGTGCTGCCGTAGAGAGTCTCGTGGGCCACGATTTCCTGCCCGCTTTCGAGCGTCACGCCCAGGGCGGCGGCAATCGCCGCCATGCCGGTGGCAAAACTGACGCAGACCTCGCCCTCTTCGGCCAGGGCCAGGTTCTCTTCCAGCATGCCCCGGGTAGGCTCGTCCAGCCGGTCGTAGATGTAGACGGGAACTTTGCGCTCCAGGGGGACGTCTTCCGAGCCGAAATCAACGAAGCCCTCCACGCCCCGTTGCACCGAACTCAGGCGGAAGGTGGTGGAGGAGCTGATGGGCGGGATGACGTGGTGGTCGTAGTCCCAGCGCTTGGTCTGGGCCGTGCCGTGGATGAGCCGGGTCCGCATGCGGTATTCGTGGGGATGGCGGCCTCGCGGGGTCTTCATGGAACACCTCCTCGGCGGCCGGCAGAGACAGTATGCCGCGGATTGGCGACCGCCGACGTGACGCCGGTCACAGCGGCGCCCGGCTGCCGCAGAATGCTTGGACGCCCCTAGGGACGGCGCGGCTTGCGCGCCGGGCGTGCGGGCGGCGGAGGAGCCGGACGGGGATTGATTTTCACCACCCCGGCCTTCTCCAACCCTTCGATCACGGTCTTCACGGCTGCCAACTCGACTTTCCCGTAGTACCACTCGCCGGCCGAAAGGGCAGCGGCGCGCGTCGTCCGGTAGATGTCAAGCACGCTGCGCTTGCCGTCGATCAGGTTGCGTACCTCGAAGGCGTAGAACGGGTGCAGGCCCTCGGCGCCGCCGCCCATCTGGCCGCGGAGTTTTTCCAGCGATTCGGCCAGCGTAGCCGTCCATTCGGGGATCCGGTCGTTGGCGGCCTTTTCCTCATCGGACAAGACCAGACGCATCTGGGCCCCGGCGAGATCGCGTTGGGTATCGTCGAGGTCGGTCGCGAGGATCGCGGCGAGTCTCTCGACACGCTGGCGCGCGGCGGCCAGCAGCTTCTCGCCCACGCCGCCCGC
This sequence comes from Acidobacteriota bacterium, assembly GCA_037442885.1. GTDB lineage: Bacteria > Acidobacteriota > Terriglobia > Acidiferrales > 2-02-FULL-67-57 > JACQTG01. The sequence continues at coordinate 3,492 of JBBIPK010000047.1, forward strand.
TAGGGCGAACACCCGGGCAGAATCGATGGCGCCCAGCTCCCGCCGGGCGGCTTCTTCGATGAGCAGTACGCCATCGGCGTAGCGGGCGGTGGGGCTTCCGGCTGATTCATCTCCGAGGCGCAAGAGGGCGGTGGCAGCGTCGCGCGCCAGTCGCTTCTGTGCGCCCCCTAGGAGCAGCCCGACCAGTTGCGGGACTTCCGATTCGCCGGCGGAGGCGATGAAGTAGGCGGAAGCGGCGATGATGAAAGCGTTGCGCTTGAGCTGGGTGGCGTCCATCTGCCAGAGATCGTCGTCGGTGGAGTGGATGTAGGGATCGGGCCAGTTGGTGAGCGAGATGCCCGGGATGCCGACGCGACCGTCGTTGAAAACCAGGTGGTCGGTGTTGTCGTAATAGGGGACGGCCTCGGCCCGGTAGGGCTGGCGCGTGCCCAGGGCGGAAAAAATCGGCCGGGAAAAGCCGCCTTCGAGACCACCACGCAACGGCCAGCCGGTATTACCCAGGCGCACCGCTTCCACCACGCTCTCGACCACGTCATTCAAGAAACTCGCGCGGGAGAACGGCGTGCGGCTCATGAACTGCACACGGTCGCCGTACCCCTGCCGCGCCCCCACCATGTCCTGGTTAAGGTTGACGAGAATCTGCTTGCTCTCCTCGGGATAGTCGGCGAAGTACTGATAGGGTGCGCCAATTTCGTTCACCCACCAGAAACGGATGTCGCGCCGCGGCCGCGCCAGCTTGCCTTCGTTGATCAGGCGCACCAGCGTGCGGGCGATTTCCAGCAGATTGGCGCAGCCGGAGCGGTCGTCATTGGCAGAGGTCTTTTCTTCCTGCAGGTGAGCGGTGAGGACGATGTCCTGGTCGTGGATTTCGGTGCCGCGGATGACCCCTTCCAGCAATCCTTGCGTCATTTCACCGAATTCGGCCTCGACCTTGACGCGCACACGCACGGGCTTCGGCGGCTCGCCAGGTTTAGGGGCCCGCGCCACCAGGAATTGTTTCAGCCGCTGGCCTTCGCGGGGGGTGAGAATCCAGGCAAAGGTACTCTCCTGCTTGCCGTCCTGCGATTGGGCGGCCATTCCCGTCCAGGCCAACTGGTCGGGGAAAGCCTCGCGGCCGGCGTAGCTGATGATGCCGAGGGCGCCGCGCTTCCAGACGGCTTGCGACTGCACGCCGCCGGGGCCGCCCGAAGCCAGCACGATCTTGCCTTTGACGTCTTTGCCTTCATAATCGGCATCGCGCGTGCCCGCGCCGACGTCAATGAGTTCAGCGGTCGTATCGGTGGTGCGACTGTTCGTGGCCACCCGCAGCGGCGTCTCGCGGACATCGCCGAGCTTGAGTTCTTCGGGCTCGATCACCCAGGCTTCGCCGCTGCGAATCGTCCAGCCGCGCGTGGGCGACTTCAGCCAGAGCACGCGGATATCTTCCAGCCCGACTTCGCGCGCCTTGGCCTCCACCCAGGCAATCTCCTGGCGGAAGCCTTCCGAGCCGCCGTTGGGCGAGTGGTAGAGAGTCAGGTAGCGGAGCAGGTCGAAGGCGATGTCGCCGGAAAGCTCGTTCTCGAGCGCCTTCCAGACCTTCTCCGGAACGACCGGCGTGGATTGCGCGACCACTGGCAACGGCACAGCACAGAGCGATGCCGCCAGAAGAATCCGCAGACAGAGTCTCACAGCCTACCTCCCTGCGCCCCTCAGGGGCGCGTTGGAATCACACCCGGAACAGGAAAAACGGCGGGGATTATAGCGCAAACAAAAACAGGGAAGGGGCAACAGTCAGGGTCGGGTAGCGGTGGAGTCGAGACTGAGCTGGCGTCCAATGCGGAGGGCCTCGGCCGCTTCGGTTCGGCGGTCGGCCGGAAAGTGGGCAAGGGCAAGGTTCCAGGCTTCGAGGGGAAAGACATGAGACATTTCGAGCCACGCACCGAGGGCGGCGAGGGTGGCGCGGTGGGGTGAGGCCGTGCGACGCAATGGCAGGCGCAGGATGCGAGCGCGGACGGCCGGAGGTTCAAGCGCTTCGTCCAGCAGAAGCAAAGTTTCCGGGCGGCAGCGCGCGAAGGTGCCGTTGGAGTCAAGTTCCTTCCAGCCGTCGGCGCTGGAGACGATGACGACGTCGGGACTCTCCATTCCGGTGTACTCGATCGGGCGGGGGCTGAGGCAGATTTCGGCCAGCGAGAAGCCGGTGCCCTGCGTGACCGGGTTGTCGTTTTTCTGCGTGCTGTAGAGGCCGGCGTGGAGGGCGGCGCGGCAGAACAACGCCGCCGCCGACTGCACGCGCTCGCCGGCGCTGCCCGCGACCACCACGCGCACTTCTTCAGTAAGTGTTGCCGCCAACGTCGGCTCGAGCGTCTCGGGCGCCGCCGCTGGCTTCGCTTGCGCTGCGAGCTTCTGGCGATACTGTTCGTGGAAGGGGGGGCGGACGGATGGGGACTCGAGCGGCCCCAGCGCGTAGCCTTCCTGCGCAACCATCTCTTTGAGTCGGGCGCCCGTCAGTTCGTTCCAGCGGGTGCCGTAGGCGGTGCAGAGTTCGATGATTTCGACTACGGCAAATCCGGGACAGGCGATGGCTTGGGCAATGGAGTCGGCCAGTTTGGCGTCGGTGGCGAAGTGGCGCGCGAGGAAGCCGGCGTGGGCGGCGCGGAGCAACGCGAGCAGGTCAAGTGGAGGCGTCCAGTTGCCCTCGGGCGTCGTGGCCGTGACGAACCCGATCGGTGTCAGCGCCGAGTGCTGCCCGCCGGTCATCCCGAAGAGAAAGTTGTTGTGGACAAGGACGGTGACGTCCACGTTGAGCTGGGCGGCATGGACCAGGTGGAGCAGGCCGATCATCGCCCCACCGTCGCCGATCATGACGACCGGCTTGAGGCCCGCGGGGCTGACGGCTTCGGCCAGGGCCATTCCGGTGGCAAAGGCGGTGGAGCGGCCGTGGGTGGTGTGGACGGTGTGCAGGTAGGGGAAGAGAGAATCAGCCAGGCCGACGCAGCCGATGTCGGTGGTGAGCGCGACCGAGCGCGGCGGGAGTTGCAACTGCGCGAGCGCGTGGCTCAGATGCCGTACCACCAGCGCGTGGCCGCAGCCCCGGCAGTAGGGAAGCTGAGCGTCCGGCGCAAGATAGAGGTTCTCACCCATCAAGCCTCCACCGCGCGCACCGTGCGCACGATTTCAGTCGGCGTGATGAGGCTGCCGACTTTGTTGATGCCCACGACGCGCTTGCCGGCCAGGTACGGCGCGAGCACGGCGCGGTACTGCCCGGTGAGGTTTTCTTCGGCCACAAAGACGGTGTGGACACCGGCGAGCGCCCAGTCGAGTTCGCGCCGGGGGACGGGAAACAACGTCTGGATTTGCAGGAACGAAGTGCGCGTCCCGTTCTCGCGGAGCTGGGCGACGGCTTGGCGGGCGGCGCGGGCGGTGATGCCGTAGCTGAGGAGGAGGTAGGGGGCGCCGGGGTCGAGGTCGGGACGAACGAGAGCCATCTCGTCGGCGTGGGCGGCAATCTTGCGCTCGAGGTGTTCGAGCACGGCGACGACCTCAGGCGCGTTCTTGCGCAGCCGACCCTGCTGGTCATGCGCTGAGCCGGTGACACTGACTTTGACGTCGCCGCCCACGGGCGCGAACCGCGGCACATCTTCGGGATAGTCGATACCGTAGGTGAGGAAGGGGCGCCCGCCCGCGAACGGCTGGCGCTGGGCGAGTGGGGGCGCGTGGAGCGCGGCTTGCTCGACGACTTCGGTGGTCATGCCGACTTCCTTGTCCGAGAGCAGGACGACGGGTGTGCGCAGGCGCTCGGCCCAGTTGAAGGCATGGATGGCTAGCTCGTAGCATTCAGCCGCTGTGCTGGGAGAAAAGACAGGGACGGTGTAGCCGCCGGAGGTGGCGAAAGCGGCCAGGCCGATGTCGCCCTGGGCGCCCTGGGTGGCCCCGCCGGTGCTCGGCCCCAGGCGCTGCACCAGGGCAATGACTATCGGGGTTTCGGTCATCAGCGCGTATTGCAGGGTTTCGATCATCAGCGCCCAGCCCGGTCCGGACGTGGCGGTCATCGCTTTGAGGCCACGGAGACTGGCGCCCACGCAGTAGCAAAGCGAGGAGATTTCATCGGGCGCGGAGAGCGCGACGCCGCCGCGGGCGGGGAGTTCCCGCATCATGACTCCGCAGATTTCGGAGGCGGGAGTGATGGGGTAGCCGGCGAAGAACCGGCAGCCGGCGGCCAGCGCACCTTCGGCGACCATCTGGTTTCCTGAAGCGAGGCGCCGCAGCATTCTCACACCTTCTCGCCAACGGGAGAGCACGGCGTCGGCCAAAGGGAACCCGGGCGTGCTGGTGGCGGTGCTTCCTGGAAGTTCCTAGAAACAACGCAGGTTATCTGCAGGCACCGCGCGGTGATCGAGCACGTTTTCTTGGCCGAAATCACGCACTCTGGGGGAGAAAGCGCATTGGGGGATGTGTGGAAGTTCTCATCGCCTTGGGCAATCTCTTCTGGCGCAAGCGATTAGGGGAGGGGTGGCAGCGCGGTTTGGGCACGCCGCGTGCTGCGGAGAGGGTAGAAGGTGCCGCTGGCGACACCGGGAGGCCGGCATGCAGAACTGGCCGACGGTGATGGTAGTGGGGCCGGGGCCGGCGCTGCGCTGGACGATGGAGCAGTTGCAGCGCTACTACGGCTATCGCCTCCACTTTGCCGCCAATCCCTATGAGGCTGCTCAGCGGCTGGAGAATACCTCGGTAGATGCAGTGGTGTGCGAGGCGGCGCCGGTCTATACGGCTGAATGCCGGCTCGTGCAGCAAATCTGCGAGCGTTCCGCGCATCTGCCCATCATCCTCTACGTCGAGCCCGACAGCGAGGAGTATCTGCTCGACCAGCTGGGGCGCTGGACATTCCACGTCGTCCGACCGGGAACGCGCCTGGAAGAATTCCACCGCATCCTGCTCGAGGCCATCAGCCACCGCCCGCGCGTGCAGGCCGCCTGAGAACCGTCTCTGGCAGAGACTTCCTCCGGCACCGCTCCCGCCGATTTTTTTCTTGCATCCGCTACTGTGAATGGGCAGGCTTTGTCGGGCGCGGAGGATCCTCCGCGCTTTCTCCGGGAGAAACGGCTGAATGGGGGAGAAGCTCCGGGCTTATTTCGAGCTGGACGCACACGGGACGACGCTGCGGCGGGAGGTGACGGCCGGGGTCACTACCTTTGTGACGATGGCCTACATCATCGTCGTCAATCCGGCCGTGCTGGCGGTAGCGGGCATCCCGGCGGGTCCGGCGATGGTGGCGACGATTCTGACGGCGCTGTTCGGGACGCTGGTGATGGGACTCTACGCGCGTCGCCCGTTTGCGATTGCGCCCTACATGGGGGAAAACGCCTTCGTGGCGGTGACCGTGGTGCAGGTGCTGGGCTACTCCTGGCAGCAGGCGTTGGCGGCCGTCTTTCTGGCGGGGGTGCTGTTTGTGCTGCTGACCATGGCGCGGGTGCGGCAATGGCTGGTGGAGGCGGTGCCGGCCTGCCTGCGCTACAGCTTTGCCGTGGGTATCGGCCTGTTTCTGACTTTTGTGGGCTTGAACCACGCGGGCATTGTGGCCCTGGGGGTCGAGGGGGCACCGGTGCGAATCGGGCGGCTCAGCTCAACGCCGGTGCTGGTGGCGGTGTGCGGTTTCGTGCTGATCGTCGGCTTGATGATTCTGCGGGTGCGCGGGGCGATTCTGCTGGGGGTGCTTGGGAGCAGCCTGCTCGGATACTTGACGGGAGCGGCCAATCCCCCAGACCGCTGGATCAGTCTGCCGCCCAGCCTGGCGCCGATCTTCTGGCAGCTTGATTTTTCGGCGCTGGCGAGCACGGGGTTCTTGGCGATTGTGCTCATCATCTTCATTATGGCGTTCGTGGACACGATGGGGACGCTGATCGGGGTATCGGCCCGCGCCGGGCTGCTGGACGCGGAGGGGAACCTGCCGCAGATTGAGCGCCCCATGCTGGCCGACGCCCTGGCCACGACGTTTGCCGCCGCGGTGGGAACGACGACGGCGGGCGCCTACGTCGAATCGGCGACGGGGGTGGAAGCGGGCGGACGGACGGGCCTGACGGCGGTGGTCGCGGGTTTGCTCTTCATCCTGGCGCTGTTTTTTTCTCCGCTGGTGGCCGCCATCCAGCCGCAGGCCTACGGCCCGGCGCTGGCGGTGGTGGGGGTGTTGATGGTGCGACCCATCACGCGCATCAACTTCGAGGACTTCACCGAGGTCGTGCCCGCCTTTGCCACGGTGGCGCTGATGAGTTTCACCTTCAACGTGGGCGTGGGGATGACAGCCGGCTTCTTGCTCTATCCCTTCTGCAAGCTGGTGGCGGGGCGTGGGGCCGAGATTCGGTCTGGCCTGTGGGTGCTGGCGGCGCTGTCGGCGGCCTTTTTCATCTTCTACCCCTACCAGTAGGGCCGCGCCGCCGCGACGAAGCCCAGACGTGCTTCGGGTTCAGTTCTCTGCTTGTCTTGACACCACCGAGGCGGGGGAGTACCCTGCGGGCCATTCCAAAGCTTTTCAGGCGAACCGGGTAGAAGTGTAGAGGAGGAAGTCGGGAATCCCTGCCGGCGACTGCCGGCACGGGTGCAGGGGTGGCAGACTGAATGGACGAAGAACGAGGAGCGAGGGAAACGCGGAAAGTTCCCCGCCGGCACCCGCGGGTGCGGCTGGTGACGCAGGTCGAAGCAACGAGTCTGGGTCGCACCGAAAACATCAGCGAGGGCGGGATGCTCGTCGTTACGCGCGACACCTTTGAGCCCGGGACGGAAGTCAAGTTTCGTTTCAGCCTGCCCGGCGGGCGATCCATCGAAGGCTACGGAAAAGTGATCCACTCGAAATCCAAGACCCAGATGGGGATCGAATTTGGGGATTTGAAACAGGAAGACCGGAAGGCCATCGCAACGTTCGTACGTGAGGCCGCCGAAGAAGAAGGTTCTGCGGACGACACCTCCGAGGAGTCCAACCCCGCCTAGCCCCCACTGCAGTAGCCCAAACGCAGAGACATGATAAGCGCTGGTGCCGGCGGACGGAACTGGAAGATTCCTACCTCGCAGTGCTCGTGGCCTAGTTCAGGATGGGGTTGGATGTGCGCGCTGGCGCAGTGCCACGGAAAGCAGGTTGCGCCCCAGAACAGCGGAGGCGGTGAGGAATCCCCCCAGTAACGCGCCCGTCACGCCACACACGCATGCGTCCTGGCCGGTGAGGAACAGACCACGGACTGGAGTTCGCGGACCCAGGCAGCGCAGCTCGAAGCGATGCGGGGTGTGGGCGAGCCCGTAGATCTCGCCGCGGTGATGGTTGGTGAAGTGGCGGGTGGACAGGGGAGTGGAAAGCTCGGCGTGAACCACACGTCCCTGCACGGCCGGCAGATGCCGGTAGACAACTTCGAGGAGCCGCTCCGCCAGACTTTGCTTCAACTCCTCGTACGCGGAGCCGCGTTTTTTTCAGCGCGTTCCTTCCCAGCGGTGAAACCAGTCATAGGGAGCGAACGTGATCACCTCAATCGTCGCACGGCCCGGATGACGGCGCGCAAAGCTGGGGTCCTTGGCGGACGGAAAGGAGATATAGACGACGGGGAACGGTGCCGCGTGATTGGCCAGGAAGCGGGCGACGTTGCCGTCATGGTTCTCGTCGGGATAGATCCAGAGGTTGGTTCCGGTGAGGCGTAGTTGTTCGGCGCTCTGATCGAGGCCGAGGTAGAGGCAGAGGTGGGCGAGCGAAGGAGGCACGGTGTCGATCTGGCGCAGCATGCCAGCGACTTCGCGCAGCCCCGGTGGGAGCAGGCGGCGGAGCGTGTTCGACGCCCCGGCGTCGCTGATTACGCAGGCGCTGGGGAACTCTCGGCCATCGGCCATGCGCACGCCCGTAACTCGATAGTGGGCGCCGACGAGAATTTGGGCGACCTCGGCGCTGGAGACAACACGACCGCCGGCGCGCTCGATAACGGGAACGATGGCAGCGGCGAGGCGGCTGGCTCCGCCGAGCGGGTAGCTGCCCCCGCCGAAGTAGTGGTGCGCCACGATCGCGTGTATACCGAAGCTGCTGTGCGCAGGCGGAAGTCCGTAATCGCCCCACTGCGCCGTCAAGACAGCCGTGAGTTCGCGGTCTTGCGTCAGCTCCCCTAGGACGTCGGCGGTTGTGCGGCGCGCATAGCGGAGAAAGGGAAAACGCATTAGGCGGCCAAGGGGGGCGGCAAGAAACGGGGGCAAGGTGCGCTCGGCGAAGTAGAGCCCGCTCCAGCGAGCCAACTCGCAGACCAGTTCCAGATAACGATCGATGCTCCGCGTCTCCGCAGGGAAGTACTGCTTCATGCGCTCACGGAAAGGCGCAAGGCCGGTGGGGAAGTCGTAGCGCCGTTCGCCGAGAAAGACACGGTCATATACATCCGGCAGGGGGCTCCACTGAAGCTGCCCCTCGGTGAGGTGGTCATAGAGGATGCGCACATCCGCGTTGCGGTCATGGACCTGGCCGATATAGTGCAGGCCAACGTCCCACTCGAAGCCAGGTCGGCGGAAGACGTGGGTGAAGCCGCCGACGGTGTAATGCCGCTCGAGCACCAGAACCCGCCGGCGGCCGTGCTTGGCCAGCAGGGCAGCAGCCGTCAAGCCGCCAATGCCGGAGCCAATAACAACGACATCGTAGGGCTCTTCGAATGTGTGCTGTCGATAGGAGACACCGATAGGTTGGCCCGGCATCGGGTTTCAGCAGGATGGTTGCTTCGTCATTCGCGTGCGTGGATGGTGCCGGGGGACGGAATCGAACCGCCGACGCCGGCCTTTTCAGGGCCGCGCTCTACCTCTGAGCTACCCCGGCACGCAGGCTAGGATTTTACTACAGGTTTATTGGTTTACTGGTTGATTGGTTTATCGGTTCGCTCGGCTGCAAATAAGCCCAATCAACCCATCAACCGATGAACCAGTAAAACCGCTCTTCTCAGACATGGGAGAAGTCGCGCTTCTTGATGACCTCGCGGGGCTTGGAGCCGTCGGGCGGGCCCACCAGGCCTTCGGCTTCCATCATATCAATCAGGCGGGCGGCGCGGCCGTAACCGACGCGCAGGCGGCGCTGCAGGGTTGAGGTCGAAGCCTTGCCCTGCTCCATCACCACGCGCACGGCCTGTTCGTAGAGCTCGTCGTCCACTTCCAGCGTGTCGTCCTCTTCCGGCGCCTCCTTCTTCACATCCTTCGGGAAGCGGAGGAACTCCTCGTGGTAGGTGGGCTTGGCCTGCGAGCGCCAGAAGTCGCAGACGTGCACGATTTCGCTTTCGGTGACGAGCGGGCCGTGCAGGCGGTGGAGGCGGGCGGAGCCGGCCGGGAGATAGAGCATATCGCCCTTGCCGAGCAGGGCTTCGGCGCCGTTGGCGTCGAGGATGGTGCGGGAGTCCACCTTCGTGGCGACGCGGAAGCTGATGCGGGCGGGGAAATTGGCTTTGATGAGGCCGGTGATGACGTCCACCGAGGGCCGCTGGGTGGAAAGAATCAGATGGAGGCCGACGGCGCGCGCCATCTGCGCCAGGCGCGTGACCGACTCCTCGACGTTGGGTGTGTCGACCATCATCAGGTCGGCCAACTCGTCAATGACGATGACGATGTAGGGGAGAGAGCGCGGCGCTTCTTCGCCGTCAGTGATGAGGCTGGGAACGTCGTCGTCGGCATAGAGCCGGTTGTACTGCTCGAGGTTGCGCACGCCGCTGGCGGCCAGCAGTTTCAGGCGCTTTTCCATCTCGCGCGTGGCGTTGCGGAGGGCGTTAGCGGCGAGTTTCGGGTCGGTGACGATGGGGGTGAAGAGGTGGGGAATGCCTTCATAGAGGCCGAGCTCCAGCCGCTTGGGATCAATGAGGATGAAGTTCACCTCTTCGGGCGCGGCCTTGTAGAGCATGGAGATAATCATGGCGTTGATGGCCACGCTCTTGCCGGAGCCGGTGGAGCCGGCGATGAGCAGGTGCGGCATCTGGCCGAGGTCGGTGACGCGGATGGCGCCGTGGAGGTCTTTGCCGAGGGCGACGGTGAGCTTGTGGGTGGAGGAGGCGAACTCCTGCGATTCGATGATTTCGCGCAGGACGATGGTTTCGCGGTGGAGGTTGGGGACTTCGATGCCGACGGTGGACTTGCCGGGGATGCGCTCGATGAGGATGGATTCGGCTTTCAGGGCCAGGCAGAGGTCGTCGGCGAGCGCGGTGACGCGGCTGAGCTTGATGCCGGCCTCGGGGCGGAACTCAAAGGTGGTGACGACGGGGCCGGGGTTGATCTGCACCACCTGGCCGTTTACGTCGAACTCCTCGAATTTCTGCGTCAGCAAGGCAGCGCGTTCTTGCAGCTCGCGTTCGTTGGGGCCACCCAGGTGCTCGGGCGCGCGCAGCAGGGAAGCGGGCGGCAGGCGGTAGCGCGGGCGCATGACCGGCGGCGCCGTGTTTGCCGCCGGCGCACTGCGAGCTGCGGGCTCGGCCGGAGCCGAAATTGGAATCACCTTGGACTTGGTGCCAGAGGGGGCTGATGGTGTTCGCTCTGCCGACGCGGCAAGTTCCGGTGGCGCGCTGATGTCCACGGCGCGGGACACACGCGGTGGACGCTCGGCGACGACGACCGCAGCCTGCTCCCGCTTCCACGGCCAGGAGAACGCGAAGCCTTCCTCCCAGCGCGAGCGCAGTGCCGGAAGGAAGCCGGTCTTCTCGTTGAGCCAGGAATAGCTGGTGGCGAAAGAGAAGGTGGTGGCCAGATAGGCGCCGACAATGAGGCCGGTGAGGCTGAAGATGAACGCACCGGGGACGTTGACGGCCGCCACCAGGCCGGACGCCAGCAGGATGCCGAGCAGCCCGCTGGCCGGGATGAGGCCGTGGACGCGCGGCAACGCCGGCAGCAGGCCGAGCAGCGCACTCAGCGAGAAACCCAGCAGCAGGGCGCCGAGGAGTTTGGTTTTCGGGGACTCGACCGGCCGGCTGCGGAACCATTTCCAGGCAAGCAGGAAAGCGGTCAGAGGCAGCAGCAATGCGGTGTACCCGAGCGCCTGCCAGAGCAGGTCGGCCGCATAGGCGCCGACCAGACCAACCCAATTCCGCACGCCCGAATCAGGCGCGGGAGAATCAGCAGCGACGCCCGGCGCGGCGGTGTTGAGCGAAGGGTCGAGCGGGTTGTAGCTGACCAGCACCAGCAGCAGCAGCAACCCGGCCACAAACCAGAGGAAGCCGAACAATTCATTCAGCCGCTTGTTGGTGCCCGGCGTCAGCAGGTTCATTCGCTGCCCTCTACGCGTTGCCCCGCCAAACACAAAGGGGTGCAGTTTGAACACCCGCCGCTGGCGGGCACTGCACCCCGAACTTCAACCCTGCGGTCTACGAAGCCTGGAGGAGCTCGTAAACAAGGATGATTATGCCCAAAACCACGCGGTAGGCAACAAATATTTTCAGCGTACGGCGCTGCAAGTAGCGCAGCAGAAACCAGATGGCGGCAAAGCCGGTGAGGGCGGAGACGAGGAAGCCCACGGCCAACTCGCTCGTCGAGACGCCGGCGGGCAAGCCCAGCACCGACATTTCCGCCATTTCTTTCGTGGCGGCGCCGGCGATGATGGGCGTGGCGAGCAGGAAGGAGAAGCGGGCGGCGGTTTCCCGCTCCAGGCCGCGGAACATTCCGGCGGCGATGGTGATACCGGCGCGGGAGACGCCGGGGATGACGGCGAGGGCCTGGGCGAGGCCGACCGAGGCGCTGTCGCCGACATCCACCTGGTTGAGCTTGCGGGCGAGCGAGGGGAGTTGGTCGGCCATCCACATCACCAGGGCCACGATGATGAGGGCGAAGGCCACCAGGCGGGGCGAGCGGAAAACCGTTTCGGCATAAGGCTCCAGAAAATAGCCGCCGACCGCGCCCGGGATCGTGCCCAGGACGAGCAATCCGAGCAGGCGGCGAGGATTTTCGACGCCGTCAAGCACGGCGAGCTCTTGGGCCTTCCCGGTGAAGAGACCGATCAGGAGCGACCACCAAGTCGTCGCAAAATAGACGAGCAGGGCCACGAGCGTCCCCGCGTGCAGCGCCACGTCGAAGGTGAGCCCGGGGTCCTGCCAGCCGAAAATCCACGGCACCAGCACCAGATGAGCGGTGGAGCTGATGGGGAGGAATTCGGTGGCGCCCTGGACAATGGCGAGGACGATGGCCTGGAGCAGAGTCATGGCGCGGGCGCGGTCAGCTCCTTTTCCATTTCGTAGGCGTCGAGGCGGCCGAGGTAGTAGCCGCGCACAACGCGGCGGAGACGATACCCGGCTTTCTGCCAGAAGGCAACGGCGGGTTGATTATCCACCGCGGTTTCCAGGCGCACGCGCGTGACACCCTGGGCGGCGAGCCAGCTTTCGGCTGCCGCCAGCAGCGCCGTGCCGACCCCGCGCCGGCGCTGCGCTTCCTCGACGTCGAGCGTGACGATGTGGCCGCGCCCCGCACTCATCTGCCGCGCCAGCACGAATCCCACCAGCGCACTTTCTTCTTCGGCGACGAAGGCCTGGGCACCGCGCTCCGTCAGAAACGCGTGCAGGGCAAAGCGGGAGTAGGCGATGCCGGGCGGGTAGCAGCGCTGGTCGAGGCGGTAGAGCGCCTCGAAGTCGGCGTCGCGAAACGCGCGGATGGTCATGACTCGCGGGCAGTATACCGAATGACGAATGGCGGATGACCAATGACTGATTAGGGACGGATTGGCGGATACAGCGAGGAGTGGCGCAGGCCGGGATGGCGCTTGCCGTAACGGGCGGGCACATCCTGGGTCCAGTCGCTGGGGATGATGAGGGGGAAGAGCAGCAAGAGGGCAAAAAGCACGCGTTGCGTCCAGAGTTTCACCGGCTGTGGCGGAGTGGTGGCTGCGGCGATAGGGTCAAAAGGCGCCGGGAGTGAAACACGCGCGGGCTGCTTTGCCAGCCACACGAACAGGCCGATCCCCACCAGCGCCATGGAAATGTTGAAGCTCTGCCCGGTGGCGATGCCGAGCAGCGTGGTGGGGTATTCGCGGAAGATGTCCACGAAGATGCGCAGGAAGCCGTACCAGAAAATGAAGTGCGCGATGAGGCGGCCGGGCACCGGGCGGCGCGCGCGCACCCAGAGCAGGAGGGGGATGAGCAGGAAGTTCTTCAGGCTGTCGTAGAGCACCACCGGATGGCGGAAGCCCTCGGCGTCGGGAAATTGGACCGCCCACCAGACCTCGGTTACGCGGCCCACGATCTGGCCGTCAGTGAAATTTCCGATGCGCCCCAGCCCCATGAAGACGGCACCGGGAATCGCCAGCGCGTCGAGAATCGTGAGGAACGATTTCTTGTAGAGCCGGCAGAAGGCGAAGGTGCCGGCGATGGCGCCCGCCAGCACGCCGTGCGTGGACATTCCACCCAGCCAGAAGAAAAGGATGTGCGCGGGATGGGCGAGGTAGTAGGCGGGCTCGTAGAAGATGACTTCGACGGCGCGGCCGCCCAGCAGGATGCCGAGGGCGAAGAGGATGCAGAGGCTGTAGACCTCGTGCAGGGTCAATCCCAGCCGCTGCCGCGCGCGGCTCAGCCAGAGGTAAACCCCGAGGAAGCCGATGCTGTAGGCCAGGCCGTACCACCAGAGGTAGAAACCCGCGAACTCCCCCAAGATGGGGTCAATCTGATGGACGAAGCCTCGACTGCCCATTTCAAAGGAACGACCGTTGGCGTGCAGGGAAGGGCACGCCTTCGTCAGGGCACGACTTCAGTCGTGCCGAATCAAGCTACTGCTTGGCGCTCGCCTCGTAGTCGGCCTTGCTCATCGGGACGTGGCCGACGGCCTGGGCAACGGTCATCCTGCCGGTCGGCATCATCGGCGAAGCCTTCTCCGTATAGAAATGATAGAATGATAGATCGTCCCGTCGGTGGTCTTGGCCAGCTCGGCGACTTTGGCCGCTTCCTCCGGCGGCAGGTCGTGGACCTTGACGCGCCCGCTGTTGATCTCAATCAAGTGGTCGTGCCAGTTCTTGTTCCAGGTGTCGAGCGAGATGTTGGGCCGGGTGAGTTTCTTGGCGATCATCCACTCGATTTGCACCAGCGGGGCGTTGGGGTCGGTGGTTTCGTAAATCAGGCAGACCATTTGCGGGTCGGGTGTCATCACTTTGCAGTAGTGGTGGTAGGGGCCCATGACGTGGCCGTCCACCACGTGCGGGGCCGAGACGTGCACGCTGTAGCCCTCTGCGGGACTTGCCGGCGCCCCCAGGGTGCGCAGCGGGCGCGCGACCTGCCCAGCAAAGTATCCCAGAAGGACCAAGCACAGACCAATAACGCTCAACGCAATGCCTTTGCGATGCATAGCGCCTCCTTGTCCCGAGCCGCACGGTGAGGCTCTCGCCTGAGCCGCACGCCTCAGGACTCGCAACCTTGATGACCTATTCGCTTCTTCCCGGAGCCCTGTTGGGTGCAGACTCTATTCATTCCAGACCGGTCTGTCGACAATTGAGCGGAGATGTCTCACTCGCGCCTGAGACCGCTTGGAAGAGGTGCTCCGCACCCGCGCCAGCCAGCTCTGTCAAAAGGAAACCGACGACCCGCACGGCTCGCCCCTACTGGCCCAGGTTTCGGTACAGCGCGAGCAGGGCGGGGAGGGGGAGTTCTTCGGCGCGGGTCTTGACGGTGTAGCCGTGCTCCGCCAAAACTCCCCGGAGGCGGTCGGGGGCGTACGAGCCGCGGAGGTTGTTGAAGAGCGTCTTGCGTTTCTGGCGGAAGCAGAGGCCGAGGAAGCGGAGGAAGGCCGCAGCCTCGGCGGCGGGAACATCGGCGCCCGCGCCGGGCGGCTTGAGCCGCACCAGCGCCGACTGGACGCGCGGCGGGGGACGGAAGGCGCCGGGCGGGATGCGCAGCAGGATTTCGGGCTGGGTGTAGAACTGCGCCAGGGCGGAGAGGTAGCCATAGTCGCGTTTGTGGGGCGTGGCAACGAGGCGCTCCGCGACTTCGCGTTGGACGACGACGTGGATGTCTGCAATCAGGTCGATGGCGGCGAAGAGGTGTTGCAGGATGGGCGAGGTGATGTAGTAGGGCAGGTTGCCGTAGACCCGAATGCGGGCCCCACCGGCCAGCTCCGCCAGGGAAACTTTCAGGATGTCGGCGTGAAGGATGCGGACGTTGGCCGACTTCTCCAAGCGCGCGCGCAGTTGGCTGACAAGCGCCAGGTCGGTTTCCACCGCCACGACCTGGGCGCCGGTTTCCGCCAGCAGCGCGGTCATCTCGCCATGCCCGGCGCCGATTTCGAGCCAAGTGTCGCGCGGGCTGACGCCGAGCAGGTCGAGAATGCGCTGGCGGATGCCGGCATGAGCAAGAAAATGCTGGCCCAGCTTCGGCCGCCGCCTCATCGGCTCATTCTAATGCCCCGGCTGGCAAATCACATCCCGCTTGGAAGCGGTGCTCCGCACCCGCTTGACGGTCATTTCCCATTGACATCCCCCGACCCACCCGCTAGGTTACCGCTGCGGTCGGCTCCGGTACCACGGGATGAAAATTCTTTTCGTCGGCTCGGAATGTGTCCCCTTCGCCAAGACCGGTGGGCTGGCCGACGTGTTGGGGGCGTTGCCGAAGGTACTGGCGCAACGCGGGCACGAAGTCGCGGTTGTCATTCCGCGCTACAAGAAAATTGAGCCGGGAAAAGCGCTGCTGCCGGCGGTGAGCGTCGCGCCCGGCGGCACGTCTCACGTTGCATCGATCCGGGACGGCCGCACGCGCGACGGCGTCCGGTTCTTTTTTGTCGACTACCCGCCCTTCTTCGACCGCGAACAGCTCTACACCGTGCAGGGACAGGACTATCCCGACAACGCCGAGCGCTTCGCCCTCTTTGCCCGCGCGGTCATCGAGCTGGCGCGGCGCGTCTTCACGCCCGACGTCATCCATTGCCACGATTGGCAGAGCGCGCTCGTGCCGCTGTTCCTGCGCCACGAGTTTGCCGCCGACACGGCCGTCGGGCAGATTCCGGTCGTGCTGACGATTCACAACCTCGGCTACCAGGGCGTCTTTCCCGCCGACGCCCTCGACCGCGCCGCGCTGCCGCGCGAGCTCTTCCACATGGAGGCGTTGGAGTTTTACGGTCAGGTGAATTATCTGAAGGGCGGAATCGTGTTCGCCGACGCGCTGACCACCGTCAGCCGGAAATACGCGGAGGAAATCCAGACCCCGGAGTACGGCCACGGCCTGGACGGCATCCTGCGCACGCGCCGCGAGCGTTTGCGCGGCATCCTGAACGGCGTGGACTATGCGGAATGGAGTCCCGAGACCGACAAGTTCCTCGCCGCCAACTATTCCGCCGCGAACCTGGCGGGGAAGCTCGAATGCAAGAAGGATTTGCTGGCGCAGTTCAAGTTGCCCACGCTCGACTTGAAGAAGCCGGTGATCGGGGTTGTTTCGCGCTTTGCGGCGCAGAAGGGCTTTGACCTGATCGCCGAGGTCGCCGATGCCTTCCTCCGGCACGATCTCTTCCTGGTGGCGCTCGGCACGGGCGAGCCGTCCTACGAGCAACTCTTCCGCGAGCTCGCGCAGCGCTTCCCGAAGAAAGTGGGCGTCCGCATCGCCTACGACAATCCCCTCGCGCACAAGATCGAGGGCGGCTCGGACATGTTCCTGATGCCGTCGCGCTACGAGCCCTGCGGCTTGAACCAGATTTACAGCCTCAAGTACGGCACCGTGCCGGTCGTGCGCGCCACCGGCGGGCTCGACGACACCATCGAGCCCTTCGACGCCCGCAGCGGGCAGGGGACGGGCTTCAAGTTCTCCGCCTATACCGGGCCTGCGCTGCTCGAATGTCTCGAGCAGGCTCTGCGCGTCTATTCCAAAGACGCCGGCGCCTGGCAGCGGCTCGTGCGCAACGGCATGAAGAAGGATTTTTCCTGGGAGCGCTCGGCGGGCGAGTACGAGCAGCTGTTCCAGCAGACCATCCGGCTGCGAAAAGCTGCATCGCCGCTGCCCGCGATTTCATCTAGAATAGGTGCGAACTGATACTGGGATTCGAGGAGCCCCGATGGCGGAAAACGTTCTGACCGTGACCGATGCCAATTTTGAGCAGGAAGTTCTGCAATCCTCCACGCCTGTGCTGGTAGATTTCTGGGCCGAGTGGTGCGCGCCCTGCCGGGTGCTGGCGCCGCGGGTGGAGGAAGTCGCCCGCGCGTATGCCGGCAAGGTGAAAGTGGCCAAGCTGAACGTGGACGAAAACAACGCCACCGCCTTCCGCTACGGCATCCGCGGCATTCCCACGCTCCTGCTCTTCCGCGATGGCGCCGTCAAAGGCCAGATCGTCGGCGCCGTGCCCCGCGAGGACATCGAAAAGCTCCTCAACGGCGCCCTCGCCTGATCCCGCCGCCCCCCGACCGGCGACCCTTCGACCGGCGACCCTCGATTTGAGTCGGGGCAGGCAGGGCAAGCCGGCGACTCGTGACTCGTAATTGACAACTGATAACTGAAAGCTGATCGCTGACCGCTGAGGGCTACTACGGAACAGGCGGGGCCGCATGAGGCTGGGCGGCGGCGAGTTCGCGGTCGAGGACGGCCTTGAAACGGGGAAAGGGGACGGCACCGGAGAGCAGTTGGCCGTTGATGACAAAAGCCGGGGTGCCGGTCAGGCCGAGGCCTTCTGCCTCGGCGATCGAGGCTTGAACGCGAGGAAGCGTGGCCTGACTGTCGTAGCATTTCCTAAATGCCGGCAGGTCAAACCCGCCAGCGACGGCAAGCTCTGAAAGCCTAGCGTCGAGATTCTCAGCGTTGAGTTCGTCCTGGCACTCGAAGAGGAGATCGTGGAGTTTCCAGAAGGCGTCGTTACCTTGCTGGAAAGCGCACTGCGCGGCGACGGCGGCCTTCAAGGCCCAGGCATGGGAGCGCGTTAGCGGGAAGTCTTTGAAAATGAGCCGCACCTGGCCGCTATAGCGGGGCAGCAGCTTGTATTTCACCATCCAGTAGGCGCGCTCGCAGAAGGGGCACTGGAAGTCGGCATATTCGATGATGGTGACCCGGGCGTCGGCCGGCCCCAAAGCCGGATGGCCTGCAACGGGAATGTGCTGGAAGCGGTTCGGGCCGGGCTGCGCGTCGAGGTCGTAGAGCCGACCCCAGAAGAGGTAGCGGCCGTCTTCCGAGACGAAGATCGTGTCCGAGCGCGGTTGTGACCCTCCGGTGACCTCCAACGTGCGCTTGACCAATCCGGCGATGTCAGTTTTCTCGGCTGGGCCGAGTCTGACCTGATAGCTAGGGGGAATCTTCAACGCGTGCCGGATGCGCTGAATCAATTCAGCGTTGTCATCGCCCGCAGGGGCAGGGCCGACGGGGACAAGGAGGCAAAGAAGCAAGAGGCAAGGAAACAACCAGCGAGGTCTGAGCATAAGACGCAGGTTATTGGGTCTTGGGTTGAAGCTGAATGTTGAGACTGCTGGCAGCCGTCAGATCCAGTTGCTGCTCGATGCCTTTGAATTGGGCGTGACGGATGATCAGCATGCGCTTGCCTTCAGCCAAGCCTTCAAAGACAAACTGCCCATTGGCATCGGTCTTGGCAGTGCGATGCAGCTCGCGCTGCCAGCCCAACGAGCGCAAACCAGCCGGCGGCCGCTCGCGCAGGCGCCAAGCCACCAGCCGGACTTCCGCGTCGGGAACCGGGTTGCCCGTTGCATCGAGGATCCGTCCGGTGAGGCTGACTCCCCGGCGGAGGGTAAGAATGGTGCCCGTGAGGATCTGACCGGGTTGGGCACGCAGGG
>JBBIPK010000048.1:0-20650 GCA_037442885.1 Acidobacteriota bacterium
GGCGAACCCAAGGTACGCGGAAGCTCTTGACGGGATTCCTCAGGGCCTAAAGGCCCTCGGGAGGGAACAGGCGAGAATGTCAACCCTGAAGGGTTGCCCCGCCTTGTATCAGACAAGAGAGCAACGGGGCATGTCAACCCTGACTCTTCGACCCTGCTCAGAGTAAGGGGGCTGACTGGGCTGAGGCGATGAATACGACGGTGGTCAACGCGGACCGGCCTCGGCGGGCGGTGGTGTGGCTGAGCGCGCTCTTGCCGCTGCTGTTGCTGACCGGAATCGTCTACTTATTCTTCGTCCGCGGGCCGGGGCTGGAGCTGGCGTCCCCGGCTCCCATCGAGCGTGTGGATTTCGAGCGAGTCGTTTTCCAGCCGGGCGAGATTCGCGCCCACGTCATCAACACCGGCCCCGCGGCGGTCACCCTCCAGCAGGTGCAGGTGGGCTGGACCAACCGGGCGAACTGGGAGTTCTCGGTTTCGCCCTCGGCGACCATTCCGCGGCTGGGCCGTGCCGTCGTTCGCATCCCCTATCCCTGGCTGCCGGGCGAGCCCTATGAGATTGTGCTCATCACCGCCAACAGCCTGCTCTTCAAGCACGAGATCGAAGTGGCCGCGGAAACCCCCGCCGCCAGCGCTCGGACCATCGGCTCGTTTGCCTTGCTGGGGATCTACGTCGGGGTGATTCCGGTTTTTCTTGGCATCCTGTGGTTGCCCTTCCTGCGGGCGCTGCCGGCGCGCTGGTACAACTTCTTGCTGAGTCTGACCGCCGGCCTGCTGGTCTTTCTCGGCTCCGATGCGCTGCACGATGCGTTCGAGAACACGGAGAAAGTGCCCGAGCCGTTTCAGGGCGTGGCCTTGATCGTCATCGGGCTGACGGTGAGCCTGCTCGGCCTTTACGCGGTTTCCGGCTCGCTCCAGCGCCGGGCAAAAAACGTGGCCGAAGCGGGCCCCGCCGTTGGCGGGACCGGCTGGGGTCTGGCCTTGGCCTACGCGATTGCCTTCAGCATCGGCGTGCACAATCTGGGCGAGGGGCTGGCGATTGGCGGGGCCTACGCGCTGGGCGAGGTGGCGACGGGCTTCCTGCTGATTGTGGGCTTCACGGTGCACAATCTGACGGAAGGGGTGGCGATTGTCGCGCCGGTGGTGCGGACGCGCTTCCACCTGCGGCACCTGGTCTGGCTGGGCTTGCTGGCGGGCGGGCCGACGATTCTCGGCACGCTGCTCGGCGCGTTCGCCTATTCGGCGCCGCTGGCGGTGCTGTTTCTGGCGATTGGCGCGGGCGCCATCTTCCAGGTGGTGATTGAGATCACGCGCTACCAGTGGCGCGAAGGCGGTGCGGCCGGCTTGGTGAGCGGGTCGAGCTTGGCCGGGTTCGCGGCGGGGCTGGCCCTGATGTACGTCACCGGCCTCTACGTCGCTCTCTAGCCGGCGCGCGCGGGGACGAGTTTCGGAAGCGGTAACTTACAGCGCAGGAGAAACGAGGCACCGAAAACGCGCACCTGGTCTTCTCCCTGGCGGCGGCTGCGAGGCCTGCCCCGCCGCGAGGTCTGGTATTACGTCGGCCCCGCCTTTGTCGCCAGCGTCGCCTACATCGACCCGGGAAACTTCGCCACCAATATCGCCGCCGGCTCCGACTTCGGCTACCGCCTGCTCTGGGTGCTGCTGTGGTCGAACCTGATGGCGATCCTGATCCAGTATCTCGCGGCCAAGCTGGGGATCGCCACCGGACGCACGCTGCCGCAGAACTGCCGCGCCCACTGTTCCCGCCCGCTGAACTTGTTCCTGTGGGCCGTGGCCGAGATCGCTGCCCTGGCCACCGACCTGGCGGAATTCCTCGGGGCGGCGCTGGGCTTCTATCTCTTGTTCGGGCTGCCCTTGCTGCCGGCGGCGCTGCTGACCGGGGTGCTGGTGTTCGCGATTCTGGGGGTCGAGCGGCTGGGGTTTCGCCGGCTCGAGCACGTCATCATGGGTTTCGTGGGAATCATCGGGGTGGCCTACGCGGTGGAAGTGTTTCTGGCGCGGCCCGCATGGGGCGCGGTGACGCGGCACGTGCTGGTCCCGCAGGTGGATTCAAGCAGCATCTATCTGGCGGTGGGGATGCTGGGAGCGACGGTGATGCCGCACGTGGTCTACCTGCACTCGGCGCTGGTGCTGCCGCGCCGGGCGGAGAACGATGCCGCCCACAATCACCGCCACCGCCGGCTGGAGCTGGCTGATGTGCTGCTGGCGATGAACGGGGCGTGGCTCATCAATTCGGCGATGGTGGTGATGGCGGCCGCGGTCTTCTTCCACCGCCGCGTGGCCGTCCACTCCATCGAGCAGGCGCACGAGACGCTCATTCCTTTGCTGGGCGGGGGCGCGGCGGCGGCCTTTGCCCTGGCGCTGCTGTGTTCCGGACTGTCCTCTTCCACGGTGGGGACGATGGCGGGCCAGGTGATCATCGAAGGGTTTCTCAACATCCGCTTCAGCATTTTTCTGCGGCGCTTGCTGACCATGGTGCCCGCGTTGTGGGTGATTGCTTGGGGGCTCGACCCTTTGAAAATTTTGATTTTGAGCCAGGTGGCGCTGAGCTTTTGCCTGCCGTTCGCGCTCGTGCCCCTGATTGCGTTCACCCGTCGGCGGGAGGTGATGGGGGGGCTGGTGAACCGGCCGCTGACCACGGCGGCGGCGGTGGTGATTGCGGCCATTGTCCTCGGGCTCAACGCCTTGCTGCTTTACCAAACTTTCGGCGGCAGCTTCTAGTCGCAGACAGCCGGGCCTGTAGCGGAAGGCTTCAGCCTTCCAGAGTGCCCGGGATGGAACCCTGCCCGCCCCGGCTCGTGCCGGGAACGGGCCAGGGAAGGGTTCCGCTACGGGGCTTCTCGGGGGCTGAAGCCCGTTCTGGGCGCGGCGCCCGCAGCAGGCAAGGGAATCGTGCTCCCCCAGGCGGGAGCCTGGGGGCTCGGTGCGAAACGGGCGGAATGTGCGTGGTGTTTGGTGCCTGGTGAGGGAAAGGGGCACGGATGGAACCCTGCCCGCCCCGGCTCGCGCCGGGAACGGGCCGGGGAAGGGTTCCGCTGCAGAGGGCCTCAGGGGCTTTCCCTCAGCCCGAAAAAGTTGAAGCGGGGCTAGCGGGAGGGGAACTTTGGGTCGGCCATGGCTTCGAGCAACTGCTTGGTGTGGCGCTCGGTGTGGGCGGAGATGAAGAGCAGCCACTGGAAGCCGTCGGCCTTGCCCAGGGGCGAATCAATCGCGTGGGCGCGCAGGTCGGGGGTGTTGGCGAGGAAGGCCAGGGTTTTCGTGCGGCTGGCGAGGAAGTGCTGCATCGCCGCCTGCGGCGTCTTGAAGCGGCCGCTGGGGCGGACCTGTTCCTGCGCCTGGACGGCGAAGGTGCGGTCGGCGACGACGGCGAGGATTTTATCGTCCATGGCGCGGAGGTCGCGCGGCTCGTTCGAGACGGGCGCCTTCATGATGCGCTCCTGGATGAGGTTCATCAGCAAGTCCTCGCTGAGGGCGAGGTGCTCGACGATCTCGGCCGGCGACCAGCGGTCGGGGGCAGCCTTGAAGCTCCACTGCCTGCTGGAGAGCCGGGCGGTGGCGCCCTGGAGGTAGGAGCGGCTCTGCTCGAGATGCTTGCGGGCGCGTTCAAGATCGGCTGGGGCGAGGGCCGCGCTGGCGCGGGTGTGGACGATCTCGAGCATGCGGAACTCGTTGCCGTCGGGGCCGGGGCCGTACATTTCGAGTGTGTAGCGGTCAGGGCCGTCGAAGCGATAGACCGAGCGGAACCAGGAGGGCTTGCCGGCCTGCCCCGCCGGCGGCGGGGCCATCAGGTCGTCCACATCGCCGCGCATAATGCGGACGCCGCCCTGGCCGTCGCACTCGCCCGTGGAATAGAGGGTCATGGTGCCCCAGTTGTCCATCCAGGTTTCGACGTACTTGTTCTTGAACTTGTCGTAGCCGACGGTGCCCTGGCCGGTGAAGGGCTGGCCGGCCATGTCGCCTTCATAGGTGGTCTGGATGAAGCGGCCGCCGAGAATGGACGTGTGGCGGGCCTTGCCGGCCGACTCCAGCGGCGGAGCGCCCGGGGCAGCCCAGAAGCGGCTCTTGGTGTCCCAGGTGCCGATCATGGCCTCCAGGTGTTTGTGGTGCTCGCCCGGGGTGGCGTATTTCATCATGGCTTCCATCGCGGCGGGGTCCATCGGGGGTTGCTCTTGCGGCTTGGGTTGCTGGGCGGCGAGGGCGAATGCTAAGGCGGGGATGAGTGCGAGCGCGAAGAGGGCACTGCGGTGTTTCACGGTCGTCTCCTTGGAGTCAGAATTTCGGATTGCGAGGTCGTATTTCTACACGAGTCGTCTTCCCAGTTCAAGCCGATTCGCAAGCAGCAGATTAGAAAGAGGTTGCGGCGACAATCGGCAAAAACCGTACCGTCCGTACCAACCGCACCGTCCGTGGACAAGCAAGGGGGAAGCTGGTAGCAAAGAGGCAGAGAAGGAGGTTTATCGGTTGATGGGTTTATTGGTTTACCGGGGGAAGAGCGGGTGCCGAGCACCTCTTCCGGACTGGCTGAACGAGGCTCGGGGCAAGCAGAGGGTGCAGGAACCACAGGCGGGACGCCACCCGACTCCGCTCCCTTCGGATTCCCTCAGGGCCAGCGGGTCAGGGCTGTGCCACCTAGCAGCGGGAAGATGCGTGATGAGTGCGGCTTCCACCGCCGCGAGATGGCCGACTGGAATGCTGGGAGTTGGAGCTCGATTCCGACGGCATTCGACGCGAGGCGACTGGATGCGACGCGAACAGACCCGATGAGAGCCTTGACGCTGGGTGGGTGTCCAACGGAGAATGCCGGGCCACGAGGGGCGAGGAGGGTGTGATGGCCGAGATCAAAGTGGGGGACACGGCGCCGGACTTCGAGCTGCCGTCGGTGACCGGGGAAGAGAAGGGAACGTTCAAGCTCTCGAGCCTGCGCGGGCAGAAAAACGTCGTGCTGGTGTTCTACGCGCTCGACTGGACCGGCACTTGAAGCACGGAGATGCCGGCGCTGGAGGCCGCTCGGCCCCAGTTTGCCGCGCACAATGCCCAGGTCGTGGGCATCAGCGTTGATTCGATACCGTCGCACGCCGCCTGGCAGAAGCATATGATCGGGACGCTGGGCTATCCGCTCTGCAGCGACTTCTGGCCGCACGCGAAAGTGATTCAGCAATACGGTCTGCTGCGCGAGGGCCCGCCCGTGCCCGGCATCTCGAACCGCGCCGTCTTCCTCATCGACAAACAGGGCAAGGTGCGCTGGAAGAAGATGTACGACCTGCCGACCGCGCCCGATGTAAAGGAAATTCTTGACGCGCTGGACACGATTGGCTGAGCGCAGCGGCCGCAGCACCGCAGGGAGCATCAGATGAGCACATCACCGGCCTGGTGGAAGCCCGCGGTCTGGGTCGTTTACGTCGTCATCGTCTTCGAAATCCTCTTCATGATCAGCCCCTTCGCGCTCTACTACTACTCCGCCTACGCGCACTTCCTCAACCTGCTCGGCCGCTCGCCCGCGACCGCCTGGCTCGACCGCTTCTTCCTGCCGCACTTCTCGCACACCTCGTCGCCGTTTCTGGAATTCCTGTCCCGTTGGGATGAAGCCATCTTCCTGACCGGTGTGGCGCTGTTCCTCATCGGCTTCGTTCAGGTCTATGCCACCAAGTTCCTCCGGCGTGGCCAGCCCGTCACCGGCGGCCTCTATCGCTGGATTCGCCACCCGCAATATCTGATGCTGTCGGTCATCGGCATTGGCGTGCTGCTGCACTGGCCGCGCTTCCTCGTCCTGGTCGGATTCGTGACGATGATCTTCCTCTACTACTTCTTGGCCCGGCATGAAGAGCAGCGCTGCCTGCTCCGCTACGGCGAAAGCTACCGCCAGTACCTGGAACGCACCGGGATGTTTTTTCCCCGCGGCTGGTTCGGCTGGATTCCGCGCTTCCTCCCGGCTGGCGGCTGGCCGCGCGCTCTGGCCTTGCTGGCACTCTACGTTGTCCTGGTAGGTGCGGCCGTGCTGGCGGGCCGGTGGCTGCAGAGCTATTCACTCGCCCACATCTCCACCTATCCCACGCCCGATGTAGCCGTCTTGTCTCCGGCACAGATTCCTTCCGCGCGCCTCGCGCAGGCGGTGGAACTGGCTGCCGGCCACGCCGAGGTCGCCGCGGCCCTGGAAGCACGCGGCTATGGGAAAGGAGAAAAATTTCTCGCTTACGTGGTGCCGATGGACTGGCATCTGCCCGATCTGCCCATGGAGCACTATCCCACCGGCGGGCACCACACGCCGCGCGAGTTCGACCCGGACGCGCTCAAGGTTCTGTTTGCTCGCGTGAAGCTGTACGACACCAGTGCGCAGGGTCTCGACATTGTTCGCCGCGCCGTTCGCCGCGAGCCGATCGCGTTGGTCAAGGTGAACCTTGCCGCTCCCACCGTTCTCGGCTGGGAGAAGCCGCCAGCCACCGTCCGCTGGGGAGACGTTCCGACGCCCTACTTCTGAGAATGGATTTACGAACGCTGGTCGAACGCTACCGCGCCCTGGCGGGCGAGTTCGGCCGGCCCGTTCACCTCTCCGAGTTCGGCCTGCCGAAGGCGGAGCTGGAGCGGATTTTCTCCGCCTACGATGAGGACTACCACATCAGCCGCTACCTGAAGCTCTCGCGCGTGCCCGATGCGGAGAACCGCCCGCGCGCGGGTGGCGAGCCGCTCTACACCATCAACGGCTTCCCCTACTCCCACGTCGCCCTCGACGCCGCCATCACCAGCATCCTCTAGCCCCGCGCGCTCATGCCGGCGGGTGGCGATACAAGCTCAACCGCGAGTCTCCTTGGTGCAGCTCGCGCACCCGCTCGAGCGTTCCCACGCGCGCGGGCAAGGGAGCGCGACGCGAGTGTTCGACGATCACCAGCCCCTCGGTGGCGAGCAAGCCGCTCCCTCCCAGCCAGGTGAGAGCGCGCGCGTACTCGTTGGACGCGTCGTAGGGCGGATCCAGAAAAACAAAATCGCAGCGCACCCCGCGTCGCTCCAGTTGCTCGAGTCCGCCGAGCACGTCGGTGGGAAGAATCTCATAGCCGTTGAACACGCCCAGGCTGGTCAGGTTCCCGCGGATGAGCGCCGCTGCGGGCTTGTACTTTTCGATGAAGAAAACCTTGGCCGCGCCGCGGCTGAGGGCTTCGATGCCCACCGCCCCGCTGCCCGCATAACAGTCCGCGAAGCTCGCCCCCACGATGCTCGCGCCCAGCACGTTGAACAGCGTCTCCCGCAACGGGTCGCTGGTCGGCCGGAGTCGCATGCCTTCCAGTGTCTTGAGCCGCCGGCTACGAAATTTTCCCCCGATGACGCGCATCCTCAGCCCACCTGCGCCAGGCCGTAGCGCTGCTCCCAGATACCCTGCACATGCTGAAGCAGCCGCTGCTGTTCCTCCTCTGACGACGGCTGCTCGACCCAGGCGAAGGCTTCTGTGCGGGCCAGTGCGAGCAGCTCGTGGTCGCGCAGCAGGTTGGCGATGCGGAGGTTGAGAAAACCGTGCTGGCGCGTGCCGAAAAACTCCCCCGGCCCGCGCAGCTTCAAGTCAATCTCCGCGATCTCGAACCCATCGGTGGTGCGCACCATGGTCTCCAGCCGCTCGCGCGCGATGTCGCTGACTTTTTCCGGCGTGAGCAGGATGCAGGTCGAGCGATGCGCGCCCCGCCCGATGCGCCCGCGGAGCTGGTGGAGCTGCGCCAGGCCGAAGAGGTCGGCGTGCTCGATGACCATCACGGTCGCGTTCGGCACGTCCACCCCTACCTCCACCACGCTCGTCGCAACCAGCACCTGCAGGCGCCCGGTGCGGAACTCCGCCATCGTACTTTCCTTCTCCTCGCCTGACTTCCGCCCGTGCAGCAATCCCACGCGCAACTCGGGGAAGACTTTTTCCGACAATCGCTTGAATTCCTGTGTGGCAGCCTTCAGCTCGCGTTTCGACTCGTCAATCACGGGATAGACGATGTAGGCTTGGCGGCCGGCGGCGATCTGCTGGCGGACGAACGCGAAGGCGCGGGCGGCTTCTCCCTCCGTCAGCCAACGGGTCTCGATGGGCGTGCGGTGCGGCGGCATCTCGTCAATCACCGATAGATCCAGGTCACCATAAAGCGTCAGCGCCAGCGTCCGCGGGATGGGCGTGGCCGTCATCACCAGCACGTCCGGCTGCGCGCCCTTGCGAATCAGTTCCAGCCGCTGCAACACCCCGAAGCGATGCTGCTCGTCCACAATGACCAGCCCAAGCCGATGAAAGCCGACGGCTTCCTCAATCAGCGCGTGGGTTCCGAAGACAAAGTCAATTTCGCCGGCGGCGAGTTCCTTGCGCACCTGCGCTTTTTCCGTTGGCGGCAGGGCGCTGACGAGAAGCCCCAAACGATAGCCCGTGGCGGCGAAGCGTTGGCGCGCGTAGAGGTAGTGCTGGACGGCCAGAATTTCCGTCGGCGCCATCAGGGCTACCTGGTAACCATTCTCAATCGCGATGCAGGCGGCTTCGAATGCCACAATGGTCTTGCCCGCGCCCACGTCCCCCTGGAGCAGCCGATTCATGGGCGCCGGCCGACCCATGTCTTCGGCAATTTCCTTCAGGACGCGCTTCTGTGCTGTCGTGGGATGGAAGGGCAGGATTTTCTTGATCGCATCCCGAATTTCCTCGCTCAGGCTGAAGCGGATGCCCGTGGCCTGCTGCGTCTGGCGGCGGCGCAGCGCCAGCCCCAGCTGCAGAAAGAAAAACTCCTCGAAGATGAGCCGCTGCTGCGCCGGCGTGCGAAAGCGGTTCAGGTCATCTAGGCTGCTTTCGGGTTCGGGAAAATGTGCCTGCCAGAGGGCAGTGCGGCGGTCGGGAAAGCGGTAGCGCTCGCGTAGGCTTGCGGGCAGCGGGTCGGCCGGCGCCGCATCCAACGCGCGCAGCGCATAGTGGATGAGCCGCCGGAATACCCGCGAGCTGATGGCTCCGGCCGCTTCATAGATGGGTACAATGCGCCCGCTTTCCGTCGAGTCCACCGGCTCGGAATCCCCGGAGAGGATTTCGTGCTGGGGCTGCACCATCACGCGTTGCGCTGGCCGATACGCGTCTTCCTCCACCTTGCCGTAGAGCACCACACGCTGGCCGGGCTTGAACACTCGCTGGAGGTAGTCGGCGTGGAACCACTTGGCGTAGAGGATGCCGGTCTTGTCGCTGACCGCCACGTGGAACACGCGCAGGCGGCTGCGAGGAAAGCGAACGAGCCCTGCCGTCATCACCTCGGCTTGCACGCAGGTCGTCACACCCGCCTGCAGCTCGCGGATGGGCGTAAAGGTGATGCGGTTCTCGTAGCGGAAGGGGAAATAGGTGAGCAGGTCTCCGACCCGCCGGATGCCTTTTTCCGCCAATTGCCGCGCCCGCGCCGGCCCCACACCCGGCAGATTCTCGACGGAGGAATTCCACTCCAACCGCATCGAAGCAAACCCGCCGGCTACTATAGCACCGCCGCGGCAGCGCGCGACCTCAGGCAAAGACCGGCGCGATTTTTTCCATCACCGTCAGCAGGCGCTTGGCCGTGTTCACTAGCGCCGGAAACCACGCGGCTTCTTCTTCCGGGCCTCCGAGTTCCAGCAGGCCGTGGATGCTCTGCAACTCCTCGTGCGCGCGCTCCACGGCGTAGCTGAGCATGTCCAGGTGGGGCTTCCACTGGTAGCGGTCGCCCCGGCTCTGCTGATAGAGGACGTACTCCTCTTCCATCCAGACAACAAGTCCCACAGAGACCTGAACCGCTCGGGCCCCGAGCGGCGCTTCCTCTTCTGTCCCCGCGCCGAACGCTTCGCGCTCCCAGTCATAGAGCGCCACCGAGGTGTTCCGGGAAGGCAGAACCGCCCAGCCCGGCGCGACCGCTTGGAAGTGGCGCGCAATGCGCCGGATGATCCCGCGCAATTCCGTTTCTTTCTGCGGGTCTTGTGGCCGCTGCACCAGGCTGTCAATGGGGAGCCGCTCGTGGAGCGTGGTCGGAGGTCTTCCTACGCGTTCGTCGGGTGCTGCCAGCGAGGGCGCGGTCGGGGCTGTCCGCGGCGGCTCGCTGAGGACGGGAAGACTGGCAAAGATGGACTCAATTGCGGCGTAAATCTGGCGGCTGGCGGCAATCAAGGCGGTGGTCTGTGCCTTCGACTGCTCGATTTGGCGCTGGAAAAGTCGCTCGAAGTGCCGCCGGAAAGTCAGATTGAACCGCAGGATGACGGTGAGCGCGCCCGGGTGGTAGAAGGCGTCACCCAGATTGCTTTTCAGCGCGCGGGCTCGCTCGACCATCCGCGCGCCTACGAGTTGTTCGAATTCCTGGAAATCTCCCACCCGGGCGGTCAGGGACTCCAGGTCGTGGAGCATGGTTTCGACCGCCGGGTCCAGGGCGGACGTGACCGGTTTCGGGTAGAGGCCGAGGAGTTCTCGCTGCTGCTCGGCCGGGTCCGTGAAGCGCGCAGCCAGCTCACCCCCTTTCATCAGGCTGAAATAGGAACTGAGCAGGTAGTCCAGTTTGTCCCGGTCGCTTTCGGCGTGCGGGCTCTTGCTGAGCAGATAGCGGAGGAGGGCCTTCTGCGTCTCCGCTTCCGGCGGATTCTGCTCCAGATGCGTCCGTAGAAGGTAGGGGCTGATGCCGAGGTCGGCGACCGCCAGCCAATCGAGCAAACTGCGGATGCCTGCTTCCACCTGCTGCCGCACCTGCTCGGCCACCTCCCTTTCCCCGCGCTGCTCGAGCTGCTTGAGCGAACGCAGGAGGTTCCCGATGGTTTCGGGCCGGGTGGGGGGCGGAGAGGAGCACATGAGCCGAGTGAGCATCTTTTCGGTGAGAGGGATGATGTGGCTCAAGTCTTCGAACCGAGTTTCGAGCTGGCGAAGAGTCTCGCTCACGGGCGGAAAAGTGTGATCGCGCTGGCGTCGCGATTCTAGCGACTCGGGGCAGGGGTTGCAATCGCTTCGGTTTGACCTGAGCCAGCCCAGGGGCTAGCATCAGCGAGTCAATGGTGTGCCAACGCATTGCCGGTGCTCTCTTGCTGATGGGATTTCTCGCCACTCCGGGTTGCCGCGAGCCCATCGTCCCGCGCGGGCCCGCCCAGCTCTACCAGCTCGCACGCGAACAGATCCGGAATGAGAATTACCTGCGCGCGGCCGACACCCTCGCGCGTCTCGCCCGTGAATTCCCGGACGCTCCAGAGGCGGTTCGAGCCACATTGACGCGCTGGGCCATCCTAGCGGGACTGGCCCGTAGCTCGCTGGCGCTCGGCCAGCTCTATCGGACATCGAGCGAGCGGACGGCGGTGGAGTCGGATCGGGGTGAGTTGGCTACCGCGGCGAGGAACCACTTCGCGCTCGCGCAAAGCTGGTCGCTGGCCTTGCTGGACGCTGTGGATCAAGAGCTTCCCCGCTTGGCGGGACAGCCGCTCCTCCTCGACCCGCTTCTTCCCTTACAGCCTCCGCCCGAGCAACCGGTGGAACGGATGTTGCGCGCCGGACTCCGGGTGAGGGAATCAGACCGTCAGGCGATTGAACGCGACACCCTCCGGCGGGCCTTCGCCGAAGTGATGGCGGCTCTGGCTGGCGCCCGCGGGGATTTTGCCCGCGCGGAAACTCGCCTGAGCTGGCCCCAAGCTACTGTTGAGCCGGTGGATGTATTTTTGACCTTTGGGCAGGAATTCCTCCACCTGAGCGCCTTGTTTGCCCGCGAGGGGCTCGACCAGCCGGGATACTTCCGGCTGTTCCATGAGAAGGCACTCGCGCTCGCCGAAACCGTTCTTGCCCACGCCGCCGCGGGTTCCCCAGAAGCCCAAGCGGCTCAGGAGATTAGAGCGGCCTGCCAGCGTGCCCTCCGGTCTGCGCCTGCCTCCTAGGGCTTACCTTTTAGGGATATCTGCGTCTAAGATGGACGTGAGCGAGCACGACTAACGGGCCGCGATGGACGGTGTCTGGTTGGAGACCGCCCGGACAGTTCCCGCGAGTAAGGCGGACCTGGGGCTGGCTGGAGAGCGCGCGCTGATACGCCGCGCGCAGCAAGGTGACATGCCTGCCTTCGAAGAACTCGTGCGGCTGCATGACAAAAATGTCTTGCGATTGGTGGTACAAATCGTCGGCTCCGATGAGGATGCCCGCGACCTCTACCAGGAAGCATTCCTCAAGGTGTACCGCTCGCTCGGCCGTTTCCGCTTTGAATCCCGCTTCTCCACCTGGGTGTATCGGATTGTGACCAACGTGTGCCTCGACCATCTCCGCCGTCGCCGCGCCAACCCGGAAGTGCAGGCGCCCGAGCCCCGAGAAGCCGACATCGAGTTTTTCGAAAGCCAGGCCGAGGCCCGGCCGCACTCGAACCCGGAGCAGGTTCTGCGGAGCCGGCAGTTGGCCCGCGAGATTGAACGAGCACTGGACACCCTCAATCCGCGCGAGCGGATGGTTTTTGAGCTGAAGCATTACCAGGGGCTGAAACTGCGTGCGATCGGCGAGATGTTTGGGACCTCGGAAGAGACGGTCAAGAACTGCCTCTTTCGCGCCACCCAGAAACTCCGCGCGCAGTTGGCGGACTTTGCCTGAGGGGGACGGAGGAAAGCGCCATGAACTGTCAACAGGTACGCGAGCAGATTCCGCTCTATCTCTACGATGAGCTGCTGGCGGACACGCGCATCGCCTTCGACGACCACTTCCGCGCCTGCTCGGCTTGTGCTGCAGAGCTGGCGGCGCACCAGCGCCTCCACGAGCGGCTCAACGAGCGCCCGCTCCGGCTTCCTTCGCCGGAACTCGTAGTCGAGTGCCGCAGCCTGCTGGAAGAGCGGCTGGCTGAGGAAGCCATGGGCTGGCGCGCGCTGCTGCGGGCCTGGCTGGCCGGCACACCGGTTCCCGCGGCTTCCCGTGCCCTCGCGGTTCTGGGAATCCTGATTCTGGGTTTTGGCGCCGGCTGGACGATGCGTCCGCGAGTGGAAGGTTCCGCCGCAGTTAGCACTTCTGCTCCTGCGACGGCCGGCATGATCCCCGATTTGTCCGGCCTGCGGATTGCCGGCATCCGTCAGGTGGCTGCTGACCCGCAAACCGGCGCCGTACAGTTGACCGTGGACGCGGAACAGCGCCTGGACCTCCGCGGCACCGTGGATGACCCGGGAATTCAGCGCCTGTTGATCTATACAGTAAAGAACTACGAGAACCCGGGCATCCGTCGGGAAAGCCTGGAATTGCTGGGCCGGCGCCCCAACGATCCGGAAGTGCGGGATGTGTTCATCTATGCCTTGTTGAACGACCGCAACGACGGCGTGCGCCGCGCCGCTCTGAGCGCCCTGAGTGAGATGCAGTGGGATGAACCGATCCGGCAGACATTGATTCAAGTCCTGGCACAGGACACCAACCCCGGCATTCGCGTCGCGGCCGTCAACCTCCTGGCGGAGCACGCCGATGACTCTGTCGTGCCGGTGTTCCGGCAACTCTCGGAGAAAGACAAGAATCCCTACGTGCGCTTGAAGTGCGCGAGCACACTGCGAGCTGTTTCCGGGGAGAACTAGGCACCGATGCGAACTCTACTTGCACGCAATCCGTGGGCTCAGACCGGTTGGACTGCCGCTGGGCTGCTGGCGCTTTTCCTCCTGTCCGCCAGTCTGGCGGCCGCGGAGCCCTTCGTCAGCGAAGAGCCGAGCGCCGAGGAGCCCAGCACGCAGGTCTTCCGGGATGCCAAGGCTTGGGTGGAAGAAACTGAGGGAACGATTTCGATTCCCCGCGGACAGCTTCTCTCTCTCCGAACCGAGCGTGGCACCGTCCGGGTGAATACCGGCAAGGCCGGCGAGGTCAGCTACCGCATTCGCAAGCGCGCCTACTGGCGCAGCGAGGAGGATGCCCGGCAGCTTTTCCGCGCCTTCGTCGTGCGCGTGCGCCCCACAGCGACCGAGGTCCGGGTTGTGGGCGAGCACGTCCGACAGCGGTGGCAGGACGAATTCGAGAAGTTCCACGTGGAATACGAATTCACCGTGCCGCCCACCTTCCGCGCGGATCTGCAGACGCAGGGCGGCAACATCGAAGTTGCGGGGCCACTGGCGTCGCTGCGCGCGGTCACCGCGGGCGGCAACATCCGCGCCGGTGACATCGGCGGCGAAACTTCGGTCGAGACCGCCGGGGGAAATATTGGTCTGGGGCACATCGGGGGCCCCTTGCGCGCTCTGACGGCCGGCGGCGACATCCATGTGGAGAGTGTGCACGGCATGGCGACACTGGAAACCAGTGGCGGCAGCATTGTGACCGGGCACGTGCAGGGCGCCGTCCGTGCGCGTACGGCCGGCGGCGATATCTACATCGAGGGTGCCACGGAAGATGTCTACGCCGTGACCGCTGGCGGCCGCATTGCAGTCGGCGGGGCAGGCGGGCGCGTGCAGGCCGAAACCGCGGGCGGCAATATCCGGATTGAGGATGCCGCCGGACTGGTCGAAGCCCAAACCGCGGGTGGTGGGATTGAGCTCGAGCGCATTCGCGGCGCCATCCGCGCGGCCACCATGGCCGGCAATATCCTGGCGCGGCTGGGCGGCGACACCAAGCTGGCCACGGCGTCGGTTCTCCAGACTTCGTTCGGCGACGTCGAGGTCTACATCCCGGCGGAACTCCAACTGACCATCGAAGCGGTCATCGAGATGGCCGCGGGGCGCAAGATTCGCACCGACTTTCCCCTCAAGATCGAAAGTAGTGGAGCCGATGTCTTCGATGTCCACCAAGTCCGCGCCTACGGGGAACTGAATGGGGGTGGCCAGTTGCTGACGATCAAGACCGTGGCGGGCGGGATTGTGATTCGGAAGCTGACCGAGGAGCTGCAGAAACAGCACGAGTTGCTGAAAGAACACGAAGGCCGCTTGCAGTGGCTGAAGGAGCGGATCAAGCTGCGGCGTGCGCCCAACCCACCGCCTCCGCCCCCGCCGCCTGAGCCGAACCGGTAGCGGGAAGGAACGAGGTTGTCCGACAGAACGCAAGAAGGAGTAACGCCATGAACCGTAGAGCGACAATAGGATGGTTGATCCTGGCAGCGGTGCTGGTCGCGGGCGTAGCCCTGGCCGCCACGGCGCAGGAAGTGTGGTTTCAGCGGGACACGGAGTGTCGCTCCGGAGTGTGCCCGCCGGCGTTCGCGAGTGCCGATCAAGAGGGATTCGTTGTCCTCGCTGGCCGCAACGCTTGGCTGGGCGTTCATCTGGCCGACGTGACGAAAGACAAGATGGCTGAGTTGAAGCTCAAGGAAGAGTACGGCGCCCTCGTCACCGAGGTCGAGCCGGACAGCCCCGCGGCGAAGGCCGGGTTGCAGAAGAATGACGTCATTCTGGAGTATCAGGGCGAACGGGTTGAGAGCGCCGCCAAGCTCGGCCGGCTCGTGCGGGAGACGCCTGAGGGCCGAACGGTACGGTTGGTCGTCAGCCGCGATGGGCGCCCCCAAACCCTCACCGCAACGCTCGAGCGCCGCCAAATCCTGCGCAGGGAAATCCGCATACCCGAGATTCGCGTCCCCGATATCCACGTGGAGGTCTTCGGCGCCCGGCCCCGGCTGGGCATTTCGGCCGACGAGTTGACGCCGCAGCTCGCCGAGTATTTCGGCGTCAAGCAAGGCAAGGGCGTGCTGGTGAAGGAAGTGACGGTCGGCTCGCCGGCAGAAAAAGCCGGGCTGAAGGCTGGGGACGTCATCGTGCGGGTCGAGGGAGAAACCATCGAAACCGTAAGCGACCTGCGGGCGGCGCTGCGGAAAAAGAAGGGCGGGGAAAAGGTGACGCTGACCCTCATCCGCCAAAAGGCTGAGACCACGGTGCAGGTGCAATTGGAGGAAACTCCCCGTCCCGGGCGCGAGTACTCCACCGACTTCCTGCTTGACCCCACGGAGAGGAACGAAATCGGGGAGGCGATGCGGGAAGTGCAGCGCGAAATGCAGGAGCTGCAACGAAACCTGCGGCAGGAATTGGGCGAGCAGCAGAGAGAAGTCCAGCGAATGCAACACGAACTTCAGCGCGAGCTCCACCAGGAGATGCGGCAGCGCCAGCGCGAACTCCAGGAGCACCTGCAGCGGGTGCGCGAAGAGCTGAAGTGGAAGGTACTGGTGTAGGCGGAACTCTCTTTCTTCGCTTCTAGGGCTGGACGCGCACGACTTCTACTTTTGCGGAAGGAACGCTGAGGCGCACCAGTTCCCCGTTTTCATCCACCCACAACCAGATTTCGTTGTCCTCCGTTGTCATCCGGAGCTGGCGAAGCTTGGCCTCCGCGGGTGCGGGCGGAGCCCCTTCCGCCGGGCGGTTGTCTAGGGTGACCAGCGCGGGCAGCGCCTCCTGGGGGATGAAGATTCGCAGCGGTTGGGGGCCGCCGTGGGTGAAGTCATAGCGACGCACCAGAAACAGGTAGTGATGGAAGAAGTTGTTGTCGAGGATAGTGACTTCTGTGTTCTCGAAAAGGAATTCGCGCTGCTCGGTCTCGGAGCCGCCGAGGGAAAACTCCTGGGAGGCTTTGGGGCCCTCGAACCGCACGCGCAGAAACTGGCCCGCCGGTTTCTCCCGCTTCCATTCATAGCTGCGCGGTTCGTAGGTAGGGGAGAGCGCCAGGCTAGCCGTCTCCTCCACCTTCTGGCCTCCGGCCTCGAGCACGAGGCGGGCGCGGGCGCGGACCTCGTTCGCCAGCCGCTCAATCTCGTACTCTTCGCGGCCGATCTCCTTGCCCTCGACCAGGATGCGAAACGCTCCGCGGGCTGCTTCTGAACTCTTGCCCGCTTGCGCCCCCGCCCGCATAGACAGCCCCAGGCTGCACACGAGCACGAGTCCGACACCGAGTGCGCAGGTGCGAAGCGGAAGCCAGAACCTCACTTGAGTACCCCGAGCGCGAGGATGTCTTCCACGGCGGCGGACGGTGAGCGGTCGCCGACATCCACCACAAAATCGGCCTGCTGATAGTAGGGGAGCCGCTGCTGGTACAACTGCTGGAAACTGGCGGCGTCGCGGAAGAGCGGCCGGTTGGTCAACCGGCTGCAGCGGCGCCGCAGCTCCTCCAGCGGGCAGCGCAGCCAGATGGAAATCCCGCCATGGGACCGGATTCGCGCCAGATTCTCCGGCTGGGCAATTGTTCCCCCGCCCAGTGCCGCCACCGTAGGCCTCCCGGCCGCCTCTGCCAAGAAGTCTTCCAGGATACCTCGTTCCACCTGGCGAAAGTACGGCTCACCCTGTTCCGCGAAGATCTGCGGAATGGTACGGCCGAGGCGCTGTTCGATTTGCTCGTCCAGGTCGAAAAAGCCCCACCCCAGGCGACCCGCCAGCAGCTTTCCGACCGTGGTCTTCCCGCAGCCCATGAAGCCGACCAGGAAGACCAAGCGGTGAATGGCGACCGGCCGGGGGGTCGCGGGCGACGCAGGGATGGCGGTTTCTTTCGGCAACGCGTCTGGTCAGCGCTTCGCGATGGAGATATTACCACTGAAGCTGGAGGCGCGGACCAGAGCTGCGCCGCTCTGCACCGTACCCAGCAGGCTTTGCGCGTGGCTGGGCGGCGGCAAGCGGCCGTGCAGCTTCGGCTTGAGCGGGAAGGTGTTCGAAACCTGGCCCTGCACCGAACGGGCGGTCAACTCGAAGGAAGCGTCGGCCGGGAGTCGCAGTTCAATCGCCCCTTCATGGCTGGACAGGTCGTAGGCGCCGCCCCCCAGCAGATTCCCTTCAAAGCGGATCGAACCGGAAGCCGTGCGCGCGGTGAGCGAGCGCCCCGGCGTGTTCACGAAGGTCAGGTTGCCGCTGACAGATTCGACCTTCAGTCGCCCGCCGGAATCGGCGATGGTGACATGCCCACTCGTGGTCATGACGGCAATTGTGCCCACGGCGTCGCGCACCGTGACGTCGGCCGCTACCGTCACCACTTCGATGCCGTCGCGCAGGCCGTCGACCTCCACGTTTCCCACGTCCAGGTGGAGGTCCAGAGAGGCCGCGGCCGGCATCCAGATTTCGTAGTCCACCACGCGCTCGCTGGCCTCAATCTCTGCTTGCAGGACTTGGGTGTGGATCTGGAGTCGGTTGGCGCCTTCGTCGAAGTGCACGTCGGTGGAGCGAGAGCGGCGGTCAGAAACGACCAAGACGTTGGGACGGTCCCAGCCATGCACCAGCACGCGCCCGGCTTGGTTCCGGAGTTCCACGAGGGCGTCCGCCGACGAAGGGAAAGCGCGCTCCAGGCGCTGGGCGGCCAGCGGGCCGGGCAGCAGCAAGACAAACAGCAACACTGGGAAGGTCTTGCGGCTCGGCATAGGGCGGTTAGCGTACCGAGGTTTGCCAATCCGGGTCAAGCGTCGCCTGGAGCAGCGTGGTTTTCTGCTGGTAGAGGCGGTTCAACTCGTCCCGGGTGAACTGATCGTCCGGATACGTCGACAGCCGCGCCTGACACTGGTGGATATAGCGGTCGAGAGTGTCCAGATTGCTCTGGGCAATCAACGTCAACTGGGTGTCCGGAAGCAACACCTCGTCGCGGACGGCTTCTTCGATGCGGTCGAGGTGCCGGGCATAGCGGTCGCCGTACTCGGGCGCCAGCACCAGCTCCGTCCGGGCCACTGCGATCGGGTCGGCTGCCTGCTCGCTCACGCGGCTGAGATTCAGGCCCGGATAACCGACGAGGATTGCGGCGGCACACAAGATCACCACGAGGGTAGCCGCGAAGGAAAAATTCACAGGCACGGGCCGGAAGAGCCCGAAACGTTCACCCAGTTGCCTGGCCCAGGAGGTTTCGATGAGCCCTTCCGCCTCCGCCGCGCGCAGAATGCGCCGCCACAGCCCGCGGCTGGGTTCTTGCACGGGCAGGTGCGCGCCCGCAGAGCCAATGGCGATCAATTCGTCGGCCAGCGCCCGGCACTGCGGGCAGGCATTCAGATGGTTCAGCGCCTCGGGCTCCGATTCGCCCTCCAGTACCGACCCCAACTGGCGCCGTAGCTCCACACAGGTCATCATGGCGGATTCCTCGGTCACACTCCTCCTTTCACAGCTAGGTATGATGACAAAAACCGGCTTTGCGTTTCCTCACGCCTTTGCCCTCCGCTGCTCCCCCCGTAGGAGCTCCCGCAGGCGGAGCCGTGCTTTGTGCAACTGGGACTTCGAGTTGCCAATCGAGCAGTTCAGCATCTCGGCGATTTCGTTGTGCTCGTACCCTTCGACGTCGTGCAGGGTGAAAATCAGGCGATAGCCGGGCGGGAGCTTCTGGATGAGGCGCTCGAGCACCAAGCGATCGAGCGAGCCGGCCAAGACCCGGTCCTCGGAGCCGAATTCCCGCGGCGGAGCTTCATCCTCGTCCATCTCGCTGGGTTCTTCCAGCGACACGACCGGCACGCCCTTCTTGCGCAGATGCATCAGCACCACGTTGACGGCCAGCCGGTGCAGCCAGGTGGAAAAAGCCGATTCCCCGCGGAAGGTTTTCACCTTGCGGAACAGTTGCAGGAAAGCCTCCTGGGTCATGTCCTCGGCTTCGGCGGGATTGCCGAGCATGCGCAGGCAGAGGGAATAGACGCGGCCCTTGTGGAGGTAGTAGAGCCGTTCGAACGCCTCTAAGTCGCCGCGCTGGGCCCGCTGGATGGCTTCCGCTTCCGTCAGTTCGCCGCTGGGTTTGCGTGGGCTCAAGCGTGTCTCAGGCTGACGGAGCGGCGGGCACGCAGAGGTCGGAGGTCAGTTCCTTCTCCATCAGCGATGCACTTCCACGTGCTGGAAGGATACGGCTTGGGTTGCTCAAACCCCAGTCTAGCCGAGGCGTTTTCCGAGCGTCAAGCCAGCGCGCGCCCGCTCATGCTCCTATCCAGTTCGACTACGGCAACGGCGTCCGCGCCAGCTTGGGCTACAATCCCCGCATGCAGGTGGACTTCCTGAAGTACGAAAAGGACACTACCGAGCTGCTGGAGCTGGCCTACTCCTACACCAGCGCCTCGCATCCGGGCAACAACGGCCAGATTACCTGCATCACCGACCATACCGGCGCTGCGGGCGCCCCGAGGCCGGTCGCACCGTGGACTACACCTACGACGCCTGGGCGCGGCTGAAAACCGCCGTAACCACCGGCTCGACCCAGTATCCGCAGTGGGGGCTAAGCTGGGACTACGACCGCTACGGCAACCGCAAGAGCCAGAACGTCATCGCCGGCGCGGCGGGCTCGATGCAGTTGACCATCAGCGAGAGCAGCAATCGCATTAGCTACATCGGCAGCGTGGCCACCGCATACGACGCCAGCGGCAACCTGACCAAGGACGACCAGCAGCGCTACGTCTTCGACGCCGAGAACCGCGTCGTGCAGGTCAAAAACCTGGCCAACACCAGCGTCCTCGCCAGCTACAGCTACGACGGTGCGGGGCTGCGGGTGAAGAAAACCGCCAGCGGGAGCACCACGCTCTACATCTTTTCAGGGACAAAAGTGATTGCTGAGTACGCTCCTGGGGCTGCTCTGAACTCCCCGAGCCGCGAATACATCTACGCCGGCTCGCAACTGCTGGCCACGCTTGCCGGCAGCACCCCCACCTACCACCACGCGGATCATCTTTCGACGCGGGTGTTTACGGATGCGGCGGGCGCCAAAAGCGGCGAGCGGGGACACTACCCCTTCGGGGAGATGTGGTACGAGACGGGAACGACGGACAAGTGTGACCTGCTCCCCGTTTTTAGTCCAGTCATAATGTAGCACTCCGGGGCAAATC
>JBBIPK010000049.1:0-15166 GCA_037442885.1 Acidobacteriota bacterium
AGGGCGAAGAGGATGCCGACCACACCCGTGCGCGGCTCCCCCAGGCTGTTCTTCACGACCCCGCTGAAATTCACCAACCGCGGCACCCCGCGCGTGCCCGATTCGGGCAGAGACACTTCGCCTGTCGGTGTTGGCGCAGGGGATCGTTTCGCCGCCGTGGGCGCGTCCGGCCATTCCGTGCGCGGCGCCGGACGTTGCGCGTCGGTGGCAACGGCAGAGATGAGGCTGAGAGAAACTACAAGGAGAATAAACAAGCGTTTCATGGGTACACCCCAGGGGCTAAAGCCCTGTGTCTTTGGCGGCTTTTTCGGCACGGCTAAAGCCGTGCCCTCCCCAGCGCGCCAAGATTTTCGGTCTTGAAATAGCTCCCAGTTTTTGCTGGACCAAGGCGTGCAAGTGGCCGATGTAGTCGTCGGCCAGTTTGTCCCTTCGGAATTCCTGCTCGACAAACCGGCGGCCGTTCGCGCCCATGCGCGCGCGTTCTTCCGGGTGGCGGTAGAGATAGAGGATGGCATTGGCGATGGCGTCGGGGTTTTCCGGCTCGGCGTAGAGGCCGGCGCCGGCACGCTCGACCAGTTCGCGGGCGGTGCCGTCGAGCCCGCAGACGACGGGCAGCCCGGCGGCCAGGTAGTCGAAGAGCTTGTTCGGATAGGCATGCTTGAACGTCTCCACTTTTTTCAGCACGACCAGGCCGGCGTCCACGGCCCGGCACAAGTCGGGGACTTGGGTCTTCGGCACCGGGTCGAGAAAGTGCACATGTGCCAAGTTCCATTCCCGCGCCACCTGTTTCAGCCAGGGTTTTTGCATGCCATCGCCGACGAGCAGCAGGTGAATTTCGGGGAAAGGGGCGAGGCGGCGCGCGGCTTCGAGCACCTGAAGGAGGTGGTTGGCGGTGCCGTGCGCGCCCAGGTAGAGGACGAGAAAGTCGGAGTCAAAGCCCAGGGCCCGGCGGGTCTGCTGCCGCGGCCGCGCCTGCGCGAACAGTTCGAGGTCAGCGGCATTGGGGATGTAGAGAACCTTCTCGGCGGAGATGCCTTTCCGCTCAATGACGGAGCGGAAATAGGGCAACAGGATGCAGATGCGGTCTGCGCGACGATAGATGAACTGCTCCAGCCACTCGGAGAGGCGAATCGCGAGGAGATTGCGGAGCAGCCCCAAATCCACCGCTGACTGTGGCCAGAGGTCGCGGACTTCGAAGACGAAGGGGCAGCGCCAGCAGCAAGCCAGTAGCCAGCCGCTGATCCCAACAAACAGCGGTGGGGAAGTCGCTATGACTACTTCGTGTCGCCCCACCCGCAGCCCGCCGAGAAAGCTGGTCACCATAAACGAGAGCAACGAGAGCAGTCGGCGCAAGAAGCTGGCATGATAGCCGCCGATGAGGTAGGTGCGGAGGACGCGCACGCCCTCGACTTCTTCCCGCACGAAGAACTTTCCGCGATAGGCTGGCGGGGTCTTACCCGTATCGTAGGCCACCGTACCGGCCACCACCGTGACCTCGTGCCCCTGGCGCACCCAGTGGCGGGTCAGCTCGTTCATGCGCGAGCCGCCGCTCATCCCGGGGCCGACGAACTGTTGGTGAATGACCAGAATCTTCATCGGGCTCATCGCGCCAGAAGCTTTTCGGCGGTCTTGGCGAGGGCAGCACGAAAGCGGTGGCGGCCCTGGTGGTCGTAGTCCGCCCAGCGCTCGGCCGTGCTCAGGAGGAGTTTGCTTCCCGTCACCTGCGCGAGGGCGCGGAGTTGCACGACGTGGAGGCGGTGGTAGCCGCGGCTGGCGAGGACACGACCGTCCTGCTGGCCAAGCTCGTAGAGCGACCACCAGCCGGTGTCAAACTGCGGCAGGGCGGATTCGAGCGTTGCCAGGCTGCGCTGGAGAAGTTCATCCGCGCCGGCCCCGCCGGTGGCGGGGCAGGCATCGCCAAAGGCCAGCCGGAAATCGTGGAGACCAAAAATGGCCGAGAGAAATCCGTTCAGCACGTGCCGGGGACGTTGGGGCATCTCCTCGAACCAGAGCTCACTTCCCGTCTCTCCATAATCGGCTACGCCGCCCTGGCTGGTCAGTGTGTGGAAACTGGCTAGGGCGCGGCGGGCGGCCACGCGGAAGAGTTCGTTGCCGCTCTCCTGGTGGGCACGGGCGAGCACGGAGAGCCCCAACCCCTGTGCCAGGCCCGACCACCAGGGCGCGGGGATTACGCCGTGGTAATACCAGGAGAAGTGATAGAGCCAGACGGGAAGGCCGAACTGGTTTTCGGTGAGCGTGCGGGCGAGCCAGGTGGCGGCGACGAAAAACCGTTGTCGCGAGCGAGTGTCGCCGGTTGCGTGGTAGAGATTGAAGTTTCCCAGCGCGTACTGGGCGACGGCAGCGGGATTGTACTGCCGGCCGATGCGGCCGCGGTAGTCGAGGACAGGGATGCCTTCGGAGTCGAGCGTTGTCCAGCGGGCTTTCTGGGAGTGGGTCAGGTAGTACGGGCCGAGGAGGTCGGGGCGGAAGGCGGGGTTGAGTTCCGGCACTTCGTGCCAGAAGTCGAGGCTGCTGGGGCGGCGCAGGGCGTAGGTTTCGAGCAGGCGGAGATAGTGATCGGCGCGGCTGTGCTCGCCCCGGCCATTGCCGGAGGCGCGGGTTGTTTCTGTCGGTTGCATGGTGGCAGTTGGAACGCTGCGTCTCACCTCGTCTGTGGAACCCTGCCCGCCCCGGCTCGCGCCGGAAACGGGCCGGGGAAGGGTTCCGCTACAAATCCGCCTCTCCTCCGCAGGCGCGCCAGTCCTTGCTCGTAGGCTGCGATGAGGCCGTCAATCTGGGATTCCCAGTTGTACTGCTCGCGCACGAGGCGCTGGCCGCGGGCACCCATGCGGGCGACTTCGGCGGGGCGGGCGAGGAAGTATTCGATGCCGTCGGCAATCGCTTCCGGGCGGGTGACGTTCACGGTCAGACCCACGCCTGTGTGCCGGACAAACTCTCCCCCTAGACCGAAATCGTGCGTGACCACCGGCAATCCTGCTGCCATGTAGTCAAACAGTCGTCGCGCGAGCGCCACTTCGTATTGTGTGAGTGGCTGGTTCGGAATGACGCCCACGTGCATCTGCTGGAGGAAGGGCCAGATGCGCTCATAAGGAATGACCGGATGAAAGAACACGCGGTCGGCGAGGCCGCGCGAGTGCACAAGGTTCTCAACGTCCTTCCTGTACGATTCGGGCGCCCACGGCCCTGCCAGATGACACTCGACGGGGTGGCCGCGACGGATAAGAACGGCGACGGCTTCGATCAACTGGTTGACGCCGCGGATTTCGGCAAGGCCTCCGGCGTAGCCGATGCGGAACATACCGCCCGCGCCCGAATCGGGCACGTAGCGGCAGGGGCGCGCGAGCGCCGCTCCGATTTCCTGGAGCGGGGGATAGTTCTTCACCAGGACTTGGGGGGTCGCAGTACGGCGAAACTTGTCATAGATCGGCTCGGTTACGTGCACGAGCAGGTGGAGTCGCCGGGCCAAGGCTTTTTCGAGGCGGTCCGCCAGGCGCGAAATGCCGCGCCGGAGGCGCGGATCAATCCAGTACTTGTTCAGGATGGCCTGAGGAAAATCTTCGTGGACGTCGTACACGACCAGCGACGCGCGGCGGAGCCGCGCCAGCAGCCACCCCACGGGCAACAACTCGGGGTCGTGGAAGTGATAGACGTCCGCCGGCGTGCGCAGAGCAGTGAGAAAAACCTGCGCCACGGTGATCCAGCGCCAGGGGCGCGCGGGAGCTTTCCAGACCGGCCGGAAGGCGATGCCGTTCGAGTGCGCCAAGGCTTCTGTGGGCAGGGCGGGGACGATGAGGGTGACGCGGTGGCCGCGGGCGGCGAGATACTTGGCCTCGCGGTGGTAGATGCGCATATCGAGGGCAGGATGGACCGAGCTGAGCATAGCGACATGCATCACCGCACCTCAGCGACGACCAGGGGCGCGTTGCGCGGCGCCAACTCGCGCGCCTGACGGTCAAGCAACGTCACCAGCCCGTACATCAGCAGGAGCGGGAGAACGTATTGGGCCAGGGTGCCGGGCAAGAGCCCGTACACAGTCGTGCTCAGGGCTTCCGTCATCATCCCGTAGAAGATGAGCCGGTGCAGGGACTTTTCCCCGCGGACAAACCAGACGTAGACCGCTTGCAGAATGAGGCCGAGCAGGAAGCCACCCAGGAGGACGCCCGGGAAGCCGAAGTCAACATAGAAGAGGGTGAAGAAGACAGTGGGGGAGGTGCCGTAGCCCTCGTAGGCGCGGGTGCGGGTGAGTTCGGCGAAGGTCCGTTGAGAGAAGCGCAGGCCTTCCTTGCGCCCAAAGCGCTGGAGGCTGATGTCGTTCCAGGTGGCGGCGCCCATCTGGTAGGGCATCTGGTCGGGGACGGTGTGGGTGATGAAATAGACGGGGATCACTTGCTTGAGAAAGATTCGTTCGAGGCTGTATTCCAGAACCTGGAGAGAGTCTTCGGTGTAGCGGACAAAGGTAATGCCGGTGAAGACGACGAACAGGACGAGCCCCCAGGCGAGCCAGCGGCGCCATCCCCAGCGTTGCACGATGCTGACGACGAGCAGGGTCATCAGGCCGAATTTCATCAGTGGCCACCGTTGGAGGGAGGCCAAGAGAGCAAACGAGGTCAATGCCATCATCCCGGCGGTGATGACCCAAAGCATTCGTCGGCCCGTTTGCAGGGCGCGCAGGAGGAAGAAGAGCGCGCACCAGGGCATCACCATGCCGTAGAACTGATAGAAGGTGGCGGCGTAGGCATGGCGCGCGCCGATTTCTGCTTGGGTGAACTCTCTCCGCAGTTCCTGCACCGTCGTGTACTCGCGTGCCTCAAATTGCGAGAGGACTTCCGCCAGGGGGATGCCGCCGCGCAGTTGGAAGTAAAAAAGTGTGGCCGCGAGTGCCAGCAGGAACGCCAAGCCGATCCAGAGGGCAAGGTGGGGCGAAGCAGAGAGCCGCTGGCGGCTGAAGCGGCGCACTTCGGTGGCGGGCTGGAACCGCAGCCAGCGGGTGGCGGCGGCCACGCCCGTGGCGATTCCGAGCGGTCCCAGTGTCAACAGGGCTAGCAGGCGGAAATTGGGCACAGGGCTGCGGACGAGATAGTAGGCGTCGGCGTGCGTCC
Source organism: Acidobacteriota bacterium (assembly GCA_037442885.1). Classification (GTDB taxonomy): domain Bacteria; phylum Acidobacteriota; class Terriglobia; order Acidiferrales; family 2-02-FULL-67-57; genus JACQTG01. The sequence continues at coordinate 5,121 of JBBIPK010000049.1, forward strand.
AGAAGAGGTAGAGCCCGCCGAGGAAGTTCATGGCCAGGAAAAGCATCAGCCAGATGGCGGCACTGGAAGGGATCTCGGGGCGACTGCAGCGGCGGATGGTGAGCCAGAGGCAAGTACCCATGAGGAAGGCGCTGAGGGCGATGGACAAGGCAACGTAGCTGCCTGCGAGCACGCCCGCAGTGGCCAACAGAGTCATCCCGAAGAGTCCCAGCCAGAGCCCGATTGCCCCGCCACTGCCTCTCATGCGTCCCGCTCCGTCCCCGCCCGACGCGTTACGCTCCCGCTGGTTCCGTTCGCCATCTGCCACAGAGAAAGCAGCCAGGGGGTGCGCAGCGCCACCAGGAGTCCGAGGAAGGCGGCGCAGGTGAGTACCTCGATTGCCAGGAAGCGCGGGAGGGAAATTTTTCCGCCGCCGAGCTCTCGAGCTAAGAACGCAAGCGCGCCGAAGCCGACGGCGATCGCGGCACGGGTCAAGTCGGACCCATGCGGCCAGATGAGTTTGTACAAACGCCGCGCAGTTGCGAGCGCGACTAGGCCCAGCGGGACCATGGCGGCCGCTTGGCTCAAGGCGATTCCTGCGAGCACGTGCGCGGCGGGCGCGAGCTTCACGACGGCAAGCGCCGCGAGCAGGAACAGTCCCAGCGAGAGCAGAACGTTCTCGGTGTTGTATGCGCGCACACTGGCCGCGTTGATCGCGCTGCGCAAGCCGACGTAGATCAGATAGAAGGGGAGCGCGAGCAGCGTGAGGCGCACGACGGGCGTGGCCGCCAAAAACCCAGAACCCAACCAGAGTTCGATAACGACATCGGCAAACACCACCAGTTGCAGGCACACGAACAGCGAAGCGTCCACCAGCGCGCTTACTAGCAGCCCCAGCCGTTCTCGCACTTCTGCTTCTCGATTCTGCGCCAGCATCTGGCTCAGCTTCGGCAGCAGCACGAGTCCGAGCGGTGTCAGCGCCGCGGCGCCCAGCGTCAGGAATGTCTGTCCGATGAGCAACGGCGAGACGTCCGCCAACGACAAGCGGTGCGCCGCCAGAATCGGCCCGAGCGCGAGGAACGCAGCCAGACCGAGGTCGCCGGGCAAGCGCGGGATTCCGTAGCGGAGCAATTCGCGCACCTTGTCGGTGTGGTTGCGCAGGCCTGCTCGCACGGTCGACCACAGACCAGCGGGAGCGAGCAGCAGCGCTGCCAGCAGCGTCAACGCGCCCATCAGTTGAACGATGAGTGCGACCGAGCCGGTCCAGGCGAATCCCGCCACTACTGTCAACGGCACCAGCGCCAGCCCGCTTACGTGCACGAGCGCAGCGCGGCCCAGTGCCAGTTGTCCCTGGTGGAAACAGTAGACGAACTGCTGCGCGGCCAGCCCGACCAACAAGAGCCAGAGCGGCAGGATCAAGCGGCTGTGTCCGGCGTCGCCGAACAGCCAGCCCGCAAACTGCTCGGGCGCCAGATTCAGGGTAATGCCGAGCACGAGTGCCAGCGCAGACGCGAGCAAGAGGCCGTCGGTGAGATAAGGGAGCCGATCCGGCGTGCCCCTGCCGCGGGCCACTGCCACCTGGCGTGCCACCGCCAGCGGCAGGCCTAGTTGTACGCCCGGTTGCAGCAGCGCCACCACGCGTCGCAGGAGCAGATATTCAGCCAGGGCCGCCGCCCCCAGCCACCGCCCGAAGGCAGACACCACCAGCACACCTGCGATGAGAACCGCAGCTTCGCCCGCCGTCGTTACTCCCAGGTCGCGCACCAGCGGGTGGACCGCCAAGCGAAGGTTTCTTCCCTCTGCGACTTCGGCTTGGACGTGGCTGCTGACCCCCATGGGTTCGGGCCCCTAGGTGAGGCTTTCCTGAAGCACGTTGACAATGCGGCGAGCGGTCTGGCCGTCCCACAGAGGTGGACGCTCTGGCCGCGCCGCGGCGCAGGCGAGCAAGTCCTCCGCAACCGAAACGATCCGCTCGGGGTTGGTTCCCACCAGCGTGTTGGCTCCGCATTCCAGCGTCGCCAGATGTTCGGTGCGGTCGCGCAGGGTCAGGCAGGGCACGCCGAACACGGCCGCCTCCGCCTGGACGCCGCCGGAATCGGTCAGCACCAGCCGCGCGCTTTTCAGGGCACGGAGGAAGTCGAGATAGCCGAGCGGTTCCAGCAGCCGGAGTCCACGCGCGGCCTTTCCCAACCGGAATTCTTGCAAGCGCGCGCGTGTGCGCGGATGAACGGGGAAGACGGTGGGAATGCGAGGCGCCAAATGACTGACGCCATCGAGCACCCGCGCCAGCGAGTCGCGGTCGTCCACCGTGCCCGCGCGGTGCAGCGTCAGCACTGCGTAGGGAGCAGGCTGCTTGCGGTGACCGTTCCGACTGAATCCGAGCCGCGCGAGGATGTCCGAGCGCCGCGCCGCCGGCGCAAACATCTCCAGCGCATCCACCATAATGTTGCCGACAAAGAAAATCTGCTCCTCGCGGATGCCTTCCCGGAGCAGGTTCCGTCGCCCGCTCTCCTCGGTGGTGAACAGGTAGTCGGCGATGGCATCGGTGAGCAGGCGGTTGATTTCCTCCGGCATGCTGTGGTCGAAGCAGCGCAAACCCGCTTCCACGTGGGCGAGCCGCAGATTCAGCTTCCGCGCCGCCAACGCCCCCGCCAGCGTCGAGTTCACGTCTCCAACCACGACCACCAACTCCGGCCGCCACAACTCCAGCACCTGCCCGAGCCGCTTCAGCATCTCCCCGGTCTGCTCCGCGTGCGAGCCGGAAGCCACGCCGAGATTGATGTCGGGCAGCTTCAGGCGGAGGTCGCGAAAGAAAACCGCCGACATCTCCGCGTCGTAGTGCTGGCCGGTGTGGATCAGATAGACCTCGAACTGGCGGGCTTGAGCGAAGGCGCGGAGGAGCGGAGCTGCCTTGACGAAATTGGGGCGCGCGCCGACCACCACGGCGGTCCTGATTTTCTTCTCCGGTTTCATCGCTGCCGCACCGGTGCTTCCAGTTCCGCTTCGCGGACCCCGTCTTCATCCGCTAGGTAGCGCTCGCCGCAGAGCGTGCAGGTGGCACCGTTGCCGTTCTCGAACTGCAGCGCGAGCCCGCACTTGCAGCGCCAGCCTTGCCGACGTGCGGGGACGCCGGCGACGAGGGCAAAGTCCGGCACATCCCGCGTGACCACCGCCCCCGCGGCCACAAAGGCGTAGCGGCCGATGGTGAGGCCGGAGAGGATGGTGGAGTGGGCGCCCAGCGTCGCGCCGCGCCGCACGCGCGTGCTCTCGTACTGGTCGCGCCGCGGGTAGTGGCTGCGCGGGGTGGTGACGTTCGTGAACGTCATCGAAGGCCCGCAGAAGACGTCGTCCTCGAGAATCACGCCCGTATAGACAGAAACATTGTTCTGGATCTTGACGTTGTCGCCGATGGTCGCGCCCGGCGCGACGTGCACGTTCTGCCCGAGAATGCAGTTGCGCCCGATGCGCGCCCCCGCCATCACGTGGCTGAAATGCCAGATCTTGGTGCCGGCACCGATCTCGCAGGGTTGGTCAATGACGGCGGTTTCGTGAGCGAAGTAGTCGCCCGTGGCCCGTGGGCGCGGATAGGCGACCGACGCGCCGCGGCGATCGAGCGATTCCTGGAGCGCCTCGAGCAACTCCAGCACCTCCACCCCTTCCCGCCCATCGGTGCGCGGCCGCCGGCGCGTGGCAATGCAGTCGAGAAACTCCTGGCATTCGCGCCGCAGCGGCTCCTCTTCGGAAATCGCCACCGGAGTGGCTTCCACCGCATCGGCCACCGGCGTCCGCTCCACCCAGTGGATGTTCGGTTTGTAGAGGCAGAGCTTGTGGGAAGCGTGGTTATCGGCGAAGACCGCCATCTTTTCCGAGCCCACCACCACCAACTTGTGTTCTTTGAACGGGTGGAGCCAGCTCACGAAGATGTGGGCGCGCACCCCGCTGGGAAATTCCAGCGAGCTCATGGTCACGTCCGCCACCGCCGATTGCAGGTAGGCGGCTCCTTCGGCCGCCAGCCGCTGGGGTTTTTCTTTGAGCAGGCGGAGGACAATGGCCAGGTCGTGCGGGGCGAAGCTCCACAGGATGTTTTCTTCCGTGCGGAAGGTGCCGAGGTTGAGCCGGTTGGAATAGAGGTAGTAGAGGCGCCCCAACTCGCCCGCGGCGATCAGTTCGCTCAGCTTCTCGATGGCGGGATGATAGGCGAGCAGGTGGCCGACCATCAGGATGCGTTCACAGCGCTCGGCCTGCTCCAGCACCGCGCGCGCATCCCGCACGGCCAGCGCGAGCGGCTTTTCCACCAGCACATCCTTGGCGGCCTCGAGTGCCCGCTGAGCGAGCGGAGCGTGGAGCGAGGGCGGCGTTGCAATCACCACACCGCGCACCGCCGGGTCAGCGAGCACCTTCTCGAAGTTTGTCTCCAGGTGGACGTCGGGGAAGTCCCCCGGGTAGCGCGCGAGTACGCGCGGGTCGGCATCGCAGATAGTGCGCAGCGCCCCCAGTGCGTGGAAATTCCGCACCAGGTTCCGTCCCCAGCGACCTGCGCCGACTACGGCAATGTGGCGTTCCATTTCGCGTGCCTCAGGAGGCCTTCCGGCTCATCTCCAGCAGGTTCAACTGCGACTCCAGTTGCGTCTCGTCGGGCGCCGCTACCTGCAGGAATTTGTGGTTACTGAATTTTTCCTCCGCATAGTCTTTGACCGCCCCGGCGCGCAGCACCTGGGCGATCTCGCGGATGCCGTCCTCAAGGGACCGCTCGCAGCGGAATCCGAGGTGGGTGTGAATCTTGTCGAAAGAGACGCGGTAATTTCGCCGGTCGCTGTTTTCCCTGTGTTCGACCGTGACGCCGGGGACGAGGGCTGCGATTTTCTCGCCCAGCTCGGACAGGCGATGGTTCAGCGGATAGGCGCCCACGTTGAAGACCTCGCCCGCAACCAGAGTGACGTCAGCTTCCAGGCAGGCCACGAAGGCACGCGCCGCGTCGTGCACGTGCAGGAAGGGCCGCCACTGGTCGCCGTTGTAAATCGTGATGCTGCCGGTCGTGACCGCGCGGGCCACGAGTAGGTTCACGACCAAATCAAACCGCTGCCGCGGCGAGTAGCCGAAGAGCGTCCCCAGGCGCAGCACGGTCGGGTGGAAGTCCCCGTTGTGGGCGGCTAGCAGGGTGCGCTCGCATTCAGCCTTGGTCTCCGCATAGGTCGAGATGGGCGCCAGCCGCGTGTGTTCGTCCATCAGGTAATCGGAGGCACCGTAAACGCTGCAGGTGGAGGCGAAGAGGAACCGGCGCACCCCGTAGCCGCGTGCCACGTCCATCAACATGCGCGTGGCCGCGCGGTTGACCTCGATGGCCAGTTGCTTGTTCTCTTCGCACGCCGGGTCGCCCACGATGGCGGCCAGATGAATTACGGCGTCGCAGCCCTGCATAGACTGCACCACGGCCTGGATGTCGCGCACATCGCCGGCCACCAGTTCCAAATTCGGGTTGTCCTGGACGGCGGCGAGGGCGTCGGTGCCGTAGACGAAGGCGTCCAGCACGCGCGTCTGGTAGCCTCGGGCGAGCAACTGCGGCACCAGGACCGCACCCACGTAGCCGGCGCCACCCACCACTAATACGCGCTTTACCTTGTCGCCATTCGGCTTGGGCTCCACGCGGAAGCGTTGGAGAAACAGCACCTTCAGGAAGCGGCTGCCGCCGACCGTCGCCAGCGTCAGCAACCAACTCAGCAGCGCCACACCGCGCGGAATCAGCGCCCCGCGGAACAGAAAGTAGTCGGCAAAGACGAACAGCACCATGAACAGGCTGACGGCGCGCAACACTACCCAGGCCTTGTAGCGGCTGGCGTAGCCGCGCGTGCGGGTGTAGAAGCCGCTCAGGTGGAACACCAGCAGCGCCAGCAGCGACCAGAAGAGCCAGTAGGTGCGCACGAAATTCTGGAACCGGTCGGCCAACCCCTGCGGATCGGGCGTCAGCAGGATCACCACGTAGAAAAAGAACCAAAGCACGAAGGCCGTGATGATCGAGGCATTGACCAGCAGGAAGTCCACTCCCATCCGCCAGAGCGCATCGCGCCAGCGGAAAAGGCGCGCGTCCTTCCGCCAGCGAGCTTTGAACTCAGCCCAGCGCCGGCTCATGCGGGTTGCCCCCCAGCGTGGCCGTTTCGGCCCGCGAATTCCTGTGCCCGCGCCACGGCGTCGCAGACCTTCTCCACCGCCGCGTCGCTGAGCGAGGAATAAATCGGCAGGCTCAGCACACGGTCCGAGACGCTCTCGGTCACCGGCAACGGCCGGCCGTCCCAGACCTCCCGGTAGAGCTTCTGCCGGTGGACGGGCGGCCAGAAGTAACGCCGCACGTCGATGTTTTCTCGTTGCAGCGCTTCGAATAACCAGTCGCGGGACGCTCCAAACTGCGCTGCGTCAACGAGAATGGAGAAATCCTTGCAGGTGCTCAGGCAGCCGGGGCGGATGGTTTGGAAACTCAGGCCCGGTACTTCCCGGAGACGGCGCTCATAGCGGGCGCGGATCTGGTTGCGCCGCTCGATGCGCTCTTCTATGCCCGCCAAGCCGCGCTGAGCGAGTGCGGCATGCAGCTCGCTCATGCGGGCGTTGAGGCCGAGCATCTCCGGGTCGTAGGTGCCGGGGTCGCCGTAATTGCGGGCGGCGCGCAGCTTCCGGGCCAGTTCCGCATCTCGTGTCGCCACCAGGCCGCCTTCCCCGGCCACCAGCAGCTTGGTAGGCGAGAAGCTGAACACCTCGGCCGTTCCGAAGCCTCCGATCCGCCTTCCGTTGAATCGGCTGCCAAAGGCGTGCGCCGCGTCGAAGATGAGTGGAAGGCCGCGCTCGGCCGCGAGCGCTTCCAGCACCGGGATCTCGGCGGGATGGCCGTACATGTGCACCGCCAGGAGGGCGGCGGTGCGCGGGGAAAGCTGCGCGCGCACGGCCTCCGGGCTAAGGCAAAACGTATCCGGCTCGCAATCGGCAAACACCGGTCGCAGCCCGTTCCAGACCACGCTGTGCGCGGTAACGTGGAAGGTGAAGCTCGGCAGGATGACTTCGCCGCGCAATCCCAGTACGCGCAAGCTCAGCAGCAATCCGGCCGTGCAACTGGAGACCGCGACACAGTGGGGAACGCCCAGGTACGCGGCTGCCGCTTCTTCGAACTCGCGCACGCGACGGCCGTTCGTGAGCTGCCCGGAAGAAACAATGCGGGTGATTTCATCGCCAAACGAGGCAGCCGGCAGCCCTTCGGGTGACACCATGGGCAGGCGCTCCGCGAACAGCGGCTGGCCGCCGGCGATGGCTGGCAGTTCTGCGGTCAGGGCTCTCATGGCTTGCTCACCTTCGCGTACTGCGGCGCGGGTTGCCGTCGGCTGATTCCCCGCGCCGGGACGCCCACCACCGTCAGGCCTTCGGGGACGTCTTCGATCACCACCGCGCCGGCACCCACGTAGGAGTGGGCGCCGACCGTCAGGTAGGGATTCACCACCGCACCCGAGCCGATGTAGACGAACTCGCCCAGCCGCACGCCCCCGGTGAGGGTGGCGTTGGGAAACACGTGGCAACTGCGGCCCAAGTGGTTGTCGTGGTCCACGGAGGCCGAAGTGTTGATGCAGACGTTGTCTTCGATCACGGTGCCCGCATTGACGACCGCCCCCGCCAGGATGACGACGCCCTCGCCCAGCCTGACGCTGGGAGAAATGTGGGCGCGCGGGTGGACGACACCCAGCGGGCGCAGACCCGCGGCGCGCAATGCGCGGAATTTTTCCTCGCGGATGTAGTTGTCCCCAATCGCCACCACTACACCCTCAATGCCGAAATGCGCGGCGAGCCCGCGGAAGTCCCCCGGCGGCCCCAGTACAGGCACGCCGAGCAGCTTCAGACCAGCTTTGCGCGGGTCGTCGTCCACCACTCCGACCACTTCGTAGCGTTCCGCCGCCAGCAGGGCGTCGAGGACAACCTTGCCGTGGCCCCCGGCTCCCAGCAACACCACGCGCGACTTTCCTCCCATCGCGTTCCTCAAGCGGGATGGTGCATGCGCACCTTCCCGCCTTCTCCGTAGATTCCTTCTTTGCGCACGAGCGCTGGAAGGGTGCGTGCCAGAATCTTGATATCGAGCCAGAGTGAATAGCGCTCGATGTAGTCGAGATCGAACACAACGCGCTCGGGCCAGGGCAGCAGGTTGCGCCCGTTGACTTGCGCCCAGCCGGTCAGGCCGGGGCGCATCTGGAGCCGGCGCCCTTCGTGCGGCGAATAGCGGCGCGCGACCTCGACGAAAGTGGGGCGCGGCCCCACCAGGCTCATTTCGCCACGCAGGATGTTCCAGAGTTGCGGCAGCTCGTCCAAGCTCCAGCGGCGCAGGAAGCCTCCCACGCGCGTGATGCGCGGGTCATCGACAGCCGTCTCGAACGGGTCGCCTTTCTGCTGCGCATCTTTGATCATCGTGCGGAATTTCAGCAGGTCGAAAGCCCGCCCATTGCGCCCGGCCACGCGCAGGCGGAACAACGCGGGACCAGGGGAATCGAGAAGAACCGCGAGCCCGATGAGAAGAAGCAGCGGCGCCAGCAGCAGCAGCGCGGCCGCGCTCAAGACGATGTCCAGCGCGCGCTTGAGGCCGAGTTGGAATTCCCGGCTCATCGGCTTGCCTCTTTCCTGACCTGCGGGGGAATCACCGCCCAGGCCAGACCCGCAATCACGGCGAAGGTCAGCACATTGGCCGGGATGTAGAAATTGAAGTCGGTAAGCGCATGCAGGAACAGGGCCGTCAGGCTCCCGGCACAGCCCAGCGCGAGAGTGCGGCTCAGGCGGTCTTGCGCAGCCGACCAGAATCGCAGGGTGCGTGCCAGCACGTAGAAGAGTCCGGCAAAGAGCAAAACACCGCCCGGGAGGCCGAGTTCGGAAAAGAGTTCCAGGTAGTCGTTGTGGGCGTGGTTGACGAACAGCGTCAAATAGGCGCCTTGCACCGACGTGTAAGCGATGGGGAAGGTTCCCAGGCCGCTCCCCAGCCAGGGACGCTGGTTGATGAGACGCAGGGTGTCCTGCCAGATGACCCAGCGCGGCTCTGCGCCGAGCGCCTGCTCATCCCCGAGGGTTTCAAAACGCGCCAGTACGGGAGCGGGGCCGATCCAGAGGGCCAGCAAGACGCCCACGGTCAGGAACGCCAGCGCCACGCCGATGCCGAGGCGACGCTGTCGGCCGGAGGCAGCAGCAACGGCCAGCATGACCGCAAGCGAGAACAGGGTCGCGAGCAAGCCCATGCGCGAGCGCGAGAACACCAGCGCCACGAACAGCACCACCGCCAGCAGCAGCCAGAGAATTCCTTTCTGCGCCTCGGCGTGTCCAAAGACGGCGGCTAAAGAATCCGGGCGTGCGTGGCTGGCTTCGCGCAGCTTTCCGAACTGATAGAAGGCGAGCACGAGTGCGAACGGCAGCACCATCTCCAGCAAGCCGGCGAAGTGGTTGCGGTTGATGTAGGTGCCGGTAGCTTCCTGGAGATTGAAGACCTTGGTGTAGCCGAAAATCTTCTGCCAGCCGGTCAAGTACTGCACAAGGCCATAAATCGCTTCGAAGGCGCCCAGAGCGAGCAAGGCCAGCACGAGCCGCCGTCTTCCTCGTGACTCTTGGCAGATGGCGGCGGCCAGATAGAAGCCCGCAAGATAGCTGAGGAAGAGAAGCAAATGGCCGCGGGTGGCAGAGGGAGCCATGCTGAGCGCAGCCGATTGGAGCAGCAGCAGCCCCACTAGGGCGGCGGGCAGCAGCCATGGAGGCTTTGACTCAGTCAGCGCGACGTCAGCCCGCAACAGCAGGAGGATGCACAGCCCCAGGAGCACGAGCTGGACGAGGGAGAAATAGAGCGGATCAGTGCCGCCAAAGGCGAGCACACCCAGGGCTAGGGCAGCAAAGACACCTACCTCGGCGGCTCGTCGCATCGCTTACACCCCCCAACTAACCGCGCCCCGTGTTCTCCCCAGGAAAAACCCAGCTAGGTCCCCCTACTTTCCAAACTCTCTTCCCGCGCTCCGTAGTAGTTGGCGTGGTAGTAGCGGTAGTAGTAGTAGTAGTCGTCGGCCTGGAGGTTG
>JBBIPK010000050.1:0-14982 GCA_037442885.1 Acidobacteriota bacterium
CTGAATCGGGCCGGAGAACCGCCGCTCAACCTCCAACGGAATCCAGGACACTCTCAGCTGGTAAGAAGGGGACCCGATAGAGAGGAGCCGTGGGCACAGGCAAACCACTGAAGGGTTGGAGGGTGGAAGAAGCGGGCACAGGGAAGCGAGGAGGAGTCTTGCCGCAGTGAAGGAGGAAGCGGAGGGCACCGCGATCATTCGCGATGATATCGCCATCCACCGCGATGCGTTCACCATCTGCTTTTCTGCTCGCCCTGGTGTTCGCGGCGGGGCTGGCGCTCGGGGTGCAGGATGCCCGCGATGCTTGGCAGCGACCCGGCGACGTCCTGGACGCCCTGGAGATCCGCGAGGGCTCCGTCGTCGCCGACATCGGTTGCGGCCGCGGCTACTTCACCCGCCACTTGGCGCAGCGCGTGGGCGCGGAGGGTCTGGTCTATGCGGTGGACATTGACGCGGCCGCTCTCGACGCGCTCCGCCGCTGGGCCGAGCAGGAAAAGGTCTCTCATGTGCGCATCGTGCGGGGCGAACCCGACGACCCGCGGCTGCCCGCGGCTGTCCTCGACGCTGCTCTCATTGTGGACACCTACCACGAATTCACCGAGCCCGACGCGATGCTGGAAAAAATCTACGCGGCCCTGAAGCCGGGCGGGCGATTGGGCATCATTGACCGGGACGTGGAAGCCGGGGATTCCCGCGCCAGCTACCTGGGTCGCCACCGCATTCCGCGCGAACTCGTCCTCGAAGACGCGGCGCGCCACGGCTTCGGCTTTGTGCGGGAGGCTCCCGGGTTTATCCGGCCTCGCGGCAATCTGGCAATGTATTTCCTGATTCTGCAGAAGCCGACCCTGACATACTAGCGCCGCGGCTCGCGGGCCAGCTTTTCTCCCGCTCGTCGCTCGAGGAAGAACTCCTGCAATAATGCGCCGCAGGCTTCCCCGAGCACGCCGAAGCTAACTTCAATGCGGTGATTCAGGAAAGGTGCCTCCAGCAGGCGTGCGCAAGAGCAGACTGCGCCGGCCTTGGGATCGTCGGCGCCATAGACGAGTCGCCGGATCCGCGCTTGCACCAGCGCGCCCGCACACATCGCGCACGGCTCCAGCGTCACGTAGAGGTCAACTCCGTTGAGGCGATAGTTGCCGAGACATGCCGCTGCCCCGCGCAACGCCAGGATTTCCGCGTGCGCGGTCGGATCGTTGAGCGCAATCGTGCGGTTGTGGCCGCGGGCGACCACCTTCCCCTCCAATACTGCAACCGCCCCGACCGGCACTTCTCCTTCCCCGGCCGCAGTACGCGCCTCGGCCAAGGCTACCTGCATGAACTCTTCGTCGGATGACATCAACTTACTGCGGACGCTTGGCGCGGGCTTCCTCCACCTTCTTCAGCAACTCCTCCGCCGCCGTCTTGTAGGGGCTTTCGATCGCTGCTGCCTGCTGCAGATACCGCCGCGCCGGATCCAGCCGCCCCAGCTTGGCATAGGCGAACCCCAGCCGGTAGAGGTTGCGCGCCTGCGCCAACGCCTCGCCGGCGAGCAGTGGCTCCGCTTCGCGGAACGCCGCAATCGCCTCGGCCGTCTTCTCCCGATGCATCAGGATTTGTCCCAGGATGGAGTGCGCCAACCCCTTCCAGGTGTTCTTTTGCTGGGCAAACTGCTCCTCGGACTGATTCTCTCCTTTCGCGGCAGCCTCAATCAGCGCAGGAAGCTTCTGCGCCAGCGCCTCAGCCCGGTCCAACTCCTGCCCCATCTCGCTGAGGGCGTCAGTGGCGAGCAGCGTTACGACCACCGGATTGGCATCGCGCTCCAGCGCGTTCTCTCCCACCGCGGCAATCTTGTCGGCCGCACCCGCCCGCTGATAGGCGCTGATGCAGCCCTGGTAGGCTCCTGCGCGGTAGCGCGAGTCGGTAAAAGCCTCAACGTAGCGTTCAAAGAATCCCCCCTGTGTGGCCGCGTCACTCTGTTGGAAAGCGATTTGGTAGAGCGCATACTCCAGATACTGATAGTCGCCTTGGGCCTGTTCCAGCAACGCCGCTTTCTGGTTCTCCCAGACCTCGGCCGACGTGCCCTCCGGCGGCGGCATGGTCTTCAGCCGCTCCACCAGCCGCACCGCCAGCAGGCCGTAGTTGAAGGCCTGCGCTGCGTCTTGTTTGTCCGCAAAGGCTCGGCTGAGATTGACGAGGGTGGAGAAATCAGTTGGATCCAGCCGCTGTGCCTGCAGTCCGTTCAGGAGGGATTTGTCCAGCCACTCCGTCTTCTTGGCCGCATCCGCCTCCTCCTGCGCCAACCGCAAGTAGGCCAGTTGCAGCCGCTGATGGCCCACCAGCCGCGCGTCCCCAGTGAACTCCTGGACGAACTTCTCCAGTAGCTCGATTCTCTTGTTGAGGTCTGCTTCCTGCTCGATCGCCTGGAAGGCTCGGTCTTCTGGCGTACCGGCTACGAAGGCCGGCTTCTTTCCCAGTTGCGCCCACGCGCCGACCGCACAGACACAAACCAGCAAACCCAGCAACACCCCGCGTCTCATCGCTCCCCTCCCTGCTGCGCCCGCCGCAGCCATTTTCAGCGCGCAGCTTTCCTACTCAGCCTTTTTGGTGCCCAGACCGAGCACCGCACAGGTCGGTCAATACCCGACGGCACCCTCAACAACGGAAATCCCGCCCAGAATCCCCACCACCACGGCCAGCGTGCCGGCCACCGGACCGATGACGGAAAGGACAATCAACACAACTCCCGCCAGCACGTAGAGCACCCGCATCCCTGCCCCGAGATTCCGCTCGAACTTCATCGGCTGCCCCCTTCCTGTGGCTGGTATAGTAAGGCGCGTTCCCGTCGGATGTAAATACAAGGAGAAGGCGCGGAAAGGAACGGCTATGGATTTGGGACTCAAAGAGAAAGTTGCGGTGGTGGCGGCGGCCAGCCGCGGTCTGGGTCGGGCGGTGGCGGAGGCGTTGGCCGCCGAAGGCGCCCGCGTCGCCCTCTGCAGCCGCAATGCCCAACGAGTGGAAGAAGCCGCGGCGGCCATCCGGCAGCGCACGGACGCCGAGGTCCTCGCGCAGGTCGCCGACGTGACCCGCGCTGAGGACGTGCGCCGCTTCGTCGAAGCCGCCCGTGCCCGCTGGGGCCGCATTCACATCGGCGTTGTCAACGCCGGCGGCCCGCCCGCCAAAGAGTTCACCGCCCTCGCGCAAGAAGACTGGGAGCGGGCGATTGACCTCACCTTGATGAGCGCCGTCCACTTCGCCCGCGAACTGCTGCCCGGCATGCGCGAGCAAAAATGGGGCCGATTGATTTTTATGACCTCGGTCGCCGTCAAGCAGCCCATCGAGGGTCTGCTGCTGTCGAACGCCATCCGCAGCGCCGTCACCGGCTTGGCCAAGAGCCTGGCCAACGAGTACGGGCGCGACAACGTGCTCGTCAACACCGTCTGCCCCGGCTACACGCGCACCGAGCGTCTCGACGAGCTGGTCACCGCCCAGGCCGCGCAGAAAAATGTTTCGCCCGAAAAAATCTATGACACCTGGAAGGCACAGATTCCGCTCGGTCGCCTGGCGCGTCCCGAAGAGTTCGGCGCGGTCGTGGCCTTCTTGGCTTCCGAAAAGGCCAGCTACATCACCGGGACGAGCGTGGTAGTGGATGGCGGCTGGGTGAAAAGCCTGCTGGCGTAGCCGGAATCAATCTTCCTCGACGTGCTCGAACTCCTCCCGCGGCGCTCCGCAGTCGGGACAGCGCTCGGGCGGCTCATCGGCGGAATGAATGTACCCGCAGCGCAGGCACCGCCAGACTAGATTGATGAACATGGACATGGCAGGCAACCGCTATAATAGGCGACCCGTGCGCTTCAAACCACAATATTGATGTCGAGGTAACAATGAATACTCGCCTTGTCCTTTGCATTTCTCTCCTCGTATTGACGCTGCTGCTGGGGCTGCCGCTTGCCGGCAGCACCCAGCAGGCGGATGAAGAAACTATCTACGCCCGCAGCCGCGACTTCGACCAGCAACATGTCCGTCTGGAGCTGAGTTTCGACTTCTCGCAGAAGAAAGTTATCGGCCAAGCCACCCTGCGCCTCGTCCCCATCCGCAACGAACTGTCCGAGGTTGTCCTCGACAGCATCGGCCTGACGATTGAAAGCGTGACGCTGGCGGGCAAGCCGCTGGCCTTCCGCACGACCGAAAAGGAACTCATCATCGCCCTTGACCACCCGCGCGGCCCCAGCGAAGCCTTCGAGCTTTCGATCCGCTACCAGGGTCAGCCGCGCCGCGGCCTCTTCTTTATCGCCCCCGACGACGCCTATCCCAAGCGCCCGCGACAAATCTGGTCGCAAGGCCAAGCCAACGACAACCGCCACTGGTTCCCCAGCTACGACTTCCCCAACGACAAGACCACGAGCGAACTCGTCGTCACCGTCCCCGCCCACTGGCTCACCGTCTCCAACGGGCGCCTCCTCAGCGCGAAAGAGAACAAGCAGGCCGGCACCAAAACCTGGCACTGGCTCCAGGACAAGCCGCATTCCACCTACCTGATTTCTCTCGTCGCCGGAGAGTACGAGATGGCCGAGGAAAAATGGAAGGGCATCCCGCTCACCTATTACGTCCCGCCCGGCACCGCCGACCAGATCCCGGCGGCCTTCGGCCGCACCGCCAATATGATGGAGTTTTACTCCAACCGCCTGGGCCCTTACCCCTGGGACAAGTATGCGCAGAGCGCAGTTGAACACTTCCTGTTCGGGGGAATGGAAAATACCAGCGCCACGACGATGGCGCGCAACTGGATCTACCCCGCGGCGCTCGCCCCCGACGTCCAGATTGGCCGCGACGACGGCATCGCCCACGAACTCGTCCACCAATGGTTCGGTGATCTCCTCACCTGTAAGGACTGGCGCCACTCCTGGCTGAACGAAGGCTTTGCCACCTACTTCGCCGGCCTCTGGATCGAGCATTACTACGGTGCGGATGAGTTTGCCGCGCGGATGCAGCGGAGCGCCGAAGGCATTGCCCGCTCCCCGGCCGGTTCACGCCCCATCGTTCGCCGGCCGGGGACCGAATCGGGTCTCATCTATCCCAAAGGCGCCTGGGTGCTCCACATGCTCCGCCAGCAGCTCGGCGGTGAAGACTTCTGGAAGGCCATCCGCCACTACGTGAACAAGCACCGCTTTCAGAATGTGGACACGGACGACTTCCTCGACGCTGTCGCCGAGGCGACGGGCCGGAACTTCGAGTGGCTCTTCGACCAGTATGTTTACGGCGCCGGCTTGCCGGAGTTCGACGTCTCCTGGGACTACGACCGCGAAACACGGATGGTGCACCTCGCCGTGAAGCAAACGCAAAAAGTGGAGGGGAAGGCGGCGCCGTTCCGGCTCCCGGTGCGGATCCGGGTCGTCACCGACCAGGGCGCGCACACCCACACCATCCGAGTCAGCAAGGAATCCGAGGACTTCTACTTTCCTTCCGACGTCGCGCCCCGCACAGTCATGTTCGACCCTGGCAATCAGTGGCTGAAGAAGCTGGACTTCAAGAAATCGGCCGAGGAATGGATCTTCCAGCTTGGGCTGGCCTTTGAAGTTCTCCCTCGGCTCGAAGCCGCCCGGGCATTGGCGAAGGCGGCGGCGACGCCCGCCGTTTACTCCGCGCTGGAGCAAGCCGGCCTGCGCGACCCGTTCTTCGCCGTCCGCAGTGAAGTGGCGGAGACACTGGGGGAATTGAAAGGCGAGCAAGGGCAGAAAATCCTGCTCGCAATGAGCGAGGACAAGGAACCGCGCGTGCGCGCCGCCGTGGCCACTGCTCTGGGTCGGTTTCCTTCCAACCCGGAGCTCCTTGCCCGCCTCGACCAAGCGGCTCGCACCGACACGAGCTTCACCACCCGCGCAGCCGCCATTCGCTCGCTTGGCCGGCTGAAGCCCGCTGACGGCGTGGACCGGCTCCGACCCTTCCTCGACCAGGACTCTCCCCACGAACTGATTCGCCGCGCGGCCGTCTCCGCCCTGGGGGAATTGGGCGACGACAAAGCCATTCCCTTGCTGCTCGAGTGGACTGCCGCCGGGAAGGAGGATGACGTCCGGCTGGAGGGAATCTCGGTGCTCGGCCGCCTGGGCCGGGGAAAAGCTGAAGTGCGCGACCACCTGGTCAAGCTACTCGACGATCCCTACTTCCGCGTGCGCGGCGCGGCCGTGAGCGCGTTGCGGCAACGCCGCGAACGCGAGGCCGTTCCTGCCCTCGAAGCCGTAGCCCGCAACGACTGGAACAGCTTCATCGCCCGCAGCGCCCGCACCGCGATTGAGGAAATTCAGAAGCCTCCGGCCGCAGCGAGCCCGGCCGGAGAACCGGATCTCGAAAAGCTCCGCACTCGTCTGGCTGAGCTGGAAAAGGAAAACCAAGAGCTGCGCGAGCGTCTGAAGCGTCTCGAAGACCGCCTCGGCGCCGCGGCGCGTCCCTGAGGGCTAGCCCGCCAGGAGCAACCGCAGATCGCGCAGGTTGTTCTGCTGGGGCCCGGTAACGATGGTGTCGCCGAGGGCGTCGAAGAAGCGGTAGGAGTCGCTCCGCTCGAGGTACTCGCTCACCTCCATCCCCTGCTTCCGCGCCCGTGCCAGCGTTTCCCCGTCGGCCACCGCCCCGGCGGCCGGGCTGTTGCCGTCAATCCCATCGGTTCCCGCACTCAGTACTGCAACGGCTTGCCCCGCTATCTTCGGTACGGAGGTGAGCACAAACGCCTGGTTCCGTCCGCCTTGACCGGTGCCTGTGACCGGTGAGGAGAGTTCACCTCCCGAAATCAGGCACACGGGCTGCCGGCCGGCCTCATTCTGCAATGCGCGCAAGCGCGCCAGCAGATAATCGGCCGCCGGCTCCAGGTCCCAGTCATCCGGGCTCATGTCGCACTCGGTTCCAAACCCGACGGCGGCGGCTGCTTTGTGGGCCGCGTGGAGAACGTCGTGGCTCGACAGCAAGAGCACTACGCGGCCGCGGGCAAAGACCTCTGCTCCCGCTTTCGGTGTCTCAACCAGCTTTCGCTCGTCGAACAGCCGGCGCACGCGGGGCGGGAACTTCTCCAGCAACCGATAGCGGTTCACCACCGCATAGCAATCTTCCACCGTGCTCGGGTCTGGCAGCGTGGGGCCGGAAGCAATCGTAGCCAGCTTTCCCGCAGGCACGTCGGAGACGAGCAGCGTCACCTGCTGTGCCCGCGCCCCCGCCTGCGCCAGTCGTCCACCTTTGATCGCCGACAAATGCTTGCGAATCGCATTCATTTCCTCGATGCGCGCCCCGCAGGTCACCAGCGCCTCGTTCACCGCGCGCAAGTCCTCGAGCGTCAGCGGGGCCAGCGGCTTCTCCACGAGCGCCGACCCGCCCCCGGAGATGAGGAAGAAGACGAGCGTCTTCTCGTCAGTTTTCGCCAGCGCCGCCAGCATCGCCTCCGCCGCCGCCAAGCTCTGCTCGTTCGGATAGGGATGCCCGCCCACGAAGGTCGCGAAACCCGGCAGCTCGTCACTGGGGGGTGCATGGGAAACGGCAACGCCGTGCGTCGGAAATGAAGGTTCGAGGATCTGCCGCAGCGCCGCGGCCATCGCCCACGCTGCCTTGCCGAAACTGATTACCAAGATCTGCCGGTAGCGAGAAAGCTCCAGCACCGTTTCTTCCAGCAGCAACTGATTCCTCCGACGCGACACCTTGCGGGTAAGCGCGAGCCGGAGATCGAGCTGGGCAAGTGTGTTGAGAAAAATCTCCCGGGCCGATTCCTTCAGAGAGACCGAGCCGAGCACATCACCTTCCCGCAACTACACCTTCAAGGCCGACAGAGCGGCCTGCGCGACTTCAACGTCCTGTTCCTCGGTCCCTGCGCTCACACCCACGCCGCCGATGACCTGGCCTTCGGCCACAATGGGCAGGCCGCCACGGATGGGGGTCAGGCGCCCGCCCGTCGCCAGCGGCAGTCCGAGCGAAAGCAGCACGTTCACCTCTTCGGCATTGGGCAGCGGGCCGGTGGGCGCGCGTCGCAGCGCCGCGGCGGTTGCTTTGGTAATCGCCACTTGCACCGACGACACCTTGGCGCCGTCCATGCGCACAAAGGCCAGCAGATGCCCGCCGTCGTCGACAATGGCGATGCATTGCGGGACGTTGATTTCCGTTGCCTTCTTCTCGGCTGCGGCCAGCATCGCCTTCGCTCCGGCCAGTGTGAGCTTCAGGTTGTTGCGCGAGATCATGGCACCCTCCACCTCCATCTCTCAGACAGGTTGGCCGGCGTAGATTTCCGGGTTGACCAGGTTCGGTGGCCGCTTGCCGGCCAGCACAGCGAGCACGTTCTCTGCCGCCATCACAGCCATGCGCGTGCGCGTTTCGACCGACGCGCTGCCCAGATGCGGCGCCAAGACCACGTTCTTCATCTTGAGAAGCTTGGGATGAACCTTCGGCTCGTTTTCGTAAACGTCCAGGGCCGCCCCGGCAATGGTTCCATTCTCCAGCGCCGCGACCAGTGCGGCTTCGTCCACGACCGGCCCACGCGCCGCGTTGATGAGAATGGCCGTGGGCTTCATCAGCGTAAGCTCGGCGGCACCGATGGCGTGATGCGTTTCCGGCAGGAGCGGCACGTGGAGGGAAAGAAAGTCGGATTCCCGCAGCAGCGTCTCTCGCTCCACGGAGCGCGCGGCCAGCTCGGCTTCGACCTCCGCCGGTGCGCGTTGGGTGTCGTAGTAGAGCGTGCGCATGCGGAAGCCGCGCGCCCGCGCCGCCACCGCGCGGCCGATGCGCCCGAAGCCGTAGAGCCCCAGCGTCTTGCCGAACACGTCCGTGCCCAGAAGTAGGAGTAAGTCCCAGCCGCGCCAGTCGCCGCTGCGCACGAGGGCATCGCCCTCCACCACGCGGCGGGCAGCCGCCAGCAACAGCGCCCAGGTGAAGTCGGCTGTGGTTTCATCCAGCACCCCGGGCGTGTTCGTGACCGCAATCCGGCGCTGCGTCGCCGCCTGCACATCAATGTTGTCGTAGCCCACGGCAACATTGGCCACGACGCGCAATTGCGGCCCGGCTGCCAGCACTTCGGCATCCACGAGCTGGGTCAACTGGCAGATGAGTGCCGTCTTATCCGCCAAGCGCTTCATCAATTCTGGTTTTGGGATTGGTCTCTCCTCCGCGTGCACGTCGAGCGTGGCCTGCGGCTTCAGCAGTTTCATCGCCGCCTCGGGCAGCCGCCGGGTGATGAGGATTTTCGGTTTCATGTCTTTCCTGAGACGCGGGCTCAGTCTATCACAGCAGAAACTTCCCTCGGGCGGGTTCCTTGACATTGTTTTTTCGCGGCTGTTAGAGTGCCGAACGAGCGATGACAAACCCTGCGCTGATCCGCGAATTGCGGAAACTGCTCGGTGAGGAGGGTGTGCTCTGGAAGCCGGAAGAGCTGCTCGTGTACGAATACGATGCCTCCGTGACCCACGCCACTCCCGACGTCGTTGTCCTGCCGCGCAGCACAGAGGAGGTCGTCCAGATCGCGCGGCTCTCGCACCGGCTGGGCGTGCCGCTGGTGGGGCGCGGCGCCGGTACGGGGCTCTCCGGCGGGGCGCTGGCCGCGCAGGGCGGCATCCTCGTTGTCTTCACGCGGATGAACCGCATCCTGGAGATTGACCTAGAGAATCTCCGCGCGGTCGTGCAACCCGGTGTGGTCAACCTGGACTTGACGAAGGCGGTTGAAGCCCAGGGTTACTACTTCGCCCCCGACCCTTCCAGCCAGAAGGCGTGCACGCTGGGTGGCAACGTGGCGGAGAACGCGGGTGGCCCGCACACCCTCGCCTATGGCGTGACCACGAATCACGTTCTCGGGTTGGAGATCGTTCTCCCCGATGGCACGCTGCTCACGGTGGGCGGCAAGACCCTGGACGTTCCTGGCTACGACCTCACGGGCGTCCTCGTAGGCTCGGAAGGAACGCTCGCCCTCGTCACGAAAATCATCGTCCGCCTCTGCCGCCTGCCGGAAGCCGTCAAGACGCTGCTCGCTGTCTTCGACACCGTCGATGACGCGCCCGAAACCGTGGCGGAAATCACCGCGCGCGGGATTACGCCCGCGGCCTGCGAGATGCTGGACGGGGTGACACTCAAAGCGGTCGAGGCGGCGACGCAGGCCGGCTATCCGCTGGATTCTGCCGCCGTACTGCTGATGGAAGTGGAGGGCTTGCGCGAGGCGGTAGCGGCGCAGGCCGAACAGGTAGAAGCCGTCTGCCGCGCCCACGCGGCGCGCGAAGTGCGCCTGGCGCGCAGCGAGTCGGAGCGGGAAAAGCTCTGGCAAGGGCGCAAGAACGCCTTCGGGGCTCTGGGCCGGCTGGCCGCAGGCTACTATGCGCAGGACGGTGTCATCCCGCGCACGAAGCTGCCGCAGATGATCCGCACCGTGGCGGCCATCGGCGCCCGCTACGGAATGGAAGTCGGCAACGTGTTCCACGCCGGCGACGGCAATCTCCACCCTGTCATCCTCTTTGATCCACGCAACCGCGCGCAGTTTGAGGCGGCTACTTGCGTCGCGACCGAGATCATGCGCACCTGTGTCGAGCTGGGCGGCTCCATCACCGGGGAGCACGGCGTGGGGATGGAAAAGAATGAAATGATGCCGCTGCTCTTTTCGGAAGACGACCTGGAGGCGATGGCCGCGGTCCGACGCGTCTTCAATCCCACGGGGCGCCTCAATCCGGCCAAACTGTTTCCCACCAGTAAGGGCTGCGGCGAAATCCGCATCCGCCCGCTGCCAGTGACCTCGGCAGCGGTGTCCTGAGTGGACGGGTATGCGCTCGGCGCTGGCCCACGTTGAAAGTCTCAGCCAGATTGCCGGGCGCGAGGCAGTGCGCGCTGACGCGGCCTCCTGTGCTCGCTTCACGGTGGACGGCTTCACTCCCGCCGCTGTCGTCGAACCCAAGAGCGTCGAACAGGTCTGCGAAATCGTGCGCTGGGCGCGCGCCGAACGCGCGGCGCTGCTGCCGGTGGGAAGTGGGAATCTGCTGGGCATCGGCGCCATCCCCGCGCGGCTCGACGCCGCGCTCTCCCTCGCGCGGCTCGATGCCCTGCTCCGCTACGATCCGGGTGACTTGACGTTCAGCGTGCAAGCCGGCATGCCGCTCGCGCGCTTGCAGGAATCACTGGCGGAGCAGAACCAATTCCTGCCGGTCAACCCGCCCGGTGGGGCTGCAGCTTGCCTCGGCGGGCTGGTCGCGACCAATGCCAGCGGCCCCTGGCGCTACGCCTATGGAAGCTGGCGCGACTTCATCGTCGGCATGCGCGTTGTCACCGGTACGGGCAAAGCGGTCAAAACGGGCGGGCGCGTGGTCAAGAACGTGGCCGGCTACGACCTCAGCAAACTGCTCATCGGTTCACTCGGAACCCTAGGCATCATCGTCGAACTAAACTTCAAGGCCTTCCCGCGTCCGGCCGGACGAGCCACCTGGGTGGCCGGCTTCGCCGACTTGCGCGCTGCGCTAGCGCTGCGCTCGGCCGTCGTCCACTCAGCACTGCAGCCGATGGCCATTGAACTCCTGGACGCCTCGGCGGCGCGCCTGTTGAAACTTCCCAACCCGCTGTTGGCGACGCCGTGGACGCTGGCGGTGGAGGCCGGCGGCAGTCCCGCGGTGCTCGCACGCTATGACGCTGAACTCGCGCAACGCGCCCGCACGGCCGGGGCTGTGTCCTTCGAGCGCCTGACGACGGAGCCAGATTCCTTCTGGGCACGGGTCGCGGATTTCGCTCGCGCAGCCGGTTCGGCCGCAACCGTTCTCAAAGCCAGCCTGCTTCTCTCAAAGATGGAGGGCTTTCTCCTGCGCGCGCATGCCATCGCCCGCAACCAAGCCCTGGAAACTGCGACAGTCGCCCGCGCAGGGTCGGGAATCGTCTATCTCGCCTTGCTGGCCGAACCCGGCGCGTCCCGTTCCTTAGAGAGCGCTGCGAATGCGATTGACGAGCTTCGTGAGTGTGCGGGCGAGCTGGGCGGGCGTCTCGTGGTCGAGCGGGCACCAACCGACGTCAAACGCCGCGTCACAGTCTGGGGCGACGCGGGAGAGGCATTCGCCCTGATGCAAGGATTGAAACGGGAATTCGATCCCGACGGCATACTCAATCCCGGACGCTTCGTGGGAGGCCTGTAAGCGATTTTGTCATTCTGAGGGCGTAGCCCGAAGAATCTAAGCGGTGCCTCAAGCGCTAAGCTGGGATCCTTCGCTTCGCTCAGGATGACGAACAAAAGGGCAGGATGGCAAGAGCCGAGGATGGAAGGCTGAAGCCTTCCGCTACAAAAGCTTCGTGTAGCGGAACCCTTCAGGGTTCCACTACCGGCGACGATTCGAGGAACACAGAACCGTCGAAGATGACAAGGAGCCTGTGAAAGAGAGTGCAGCAGGAACGAGTGGGGAGGTGCGGCCGGCGTGGGAGGATTACTCGCGGTGCATTCACTGCGGCCTCTGCCTGACCTCCTGTCCCACGCACCGGCAACTCGGGCTGGAGCCTGACTCTCCTCGCGGCCGCATCCATCAGATGATTCTGGTTGACCAAGGCCGCCTCGGGCTGGGCGACTCCTTTGTCCGCCACATTGACCTCTGCCTCGACTGCCGCGCCTGCGAAACCGCCTGCCCTTCGGGCGTGCAGTACGGCAAGCTCGTCGCGGCCGCGCGCAGTCAAATCGAGCAAAACTACCGCCGTCCGCTCGGCCAGCGGCTTGCCCGCTCTCTGTTCCTCAAGCACACGCTTCCCCACCCGGGGCGAATCCAGGGCCTCGGGCGGCTGCTGCGCTTCTACCAGCGCTCCGGCTTACAAGCTCTCATCCGGCGCCTGCGCCTGCTCCGTCTCGTGAGGAGACTCGAGCAAGCCGAACGGTTCCTTCCGCGCATAGACAGCGATTTTTTCTTCAGCCAACTCGGCCAGGTTTTTCCCGCCCAAGGCGGGCGCCGCGCCCGCGTTGCCTTTTTCGCCGGCTGCATCGCCAACATCGCTTTCTCCGAACTGAACCGGGCGACCGTGCGCGTGCTGCAGAAAAACGGCTGCGAAGTTGTGGTGCCGGCCGGGCAGGTTTGCTGCGGCGCGCTCCACGTGCACGCGGGTCTGCGCGGCGTGGCGCGCCAGCTCGCCCGAACGAACCTGGAAGTCTTCCTGCGCGCGCCCGAATCGGGCGATCCCTTCGATGCTATCGTCACGAACGCCGCCGGCTGCGGCGCCACGCTAAAGGAATATGAACTCTTGTTCCCTTCCGAGCCGGAGGCACGGGAGAAAGCCCGCGCGTTTCAGGCGCGCATGCGCGACGTCACGGAGTTTCTGAGCCAATTGGGCCTGCGCACGCCTGCCACAGCGTTCAACACGCGCGTCACTTACCAGGACCCCTGCCACCTCGCCCACGCCCAGCGCATTCGCCAAGCCCCGCGCGAGCTGCTGCGCGGGCTGCCGGGGGTCGAGCTGGTGGAAATGAAGCTGGCCGAGCAGTGTTGCGGCAGCGCCGGCCTCTATAATGTCTTCGAGCCGGAGATGGCCGGTTCGCTGCTGCGCGAAAAGATGGAACAAGCACGGGCGACGGGTGCTCAGATCATTGCCACGGCCAATCCCGGCTGTATGCTCCAGCTCCGTGCGGGCGCGCAGCTTTACCGCACCGGACAAGAAGTTCTGCACGTCGTGGAATTGCTCGACCGCGGCTACGCGGAAAGATGAGAGGAGAGGACGATGAACAGGCGACCCTATTTCTTCCTGCTGACGGCTCTCACCCTGCTTGCTGCCCTGCCGCTGTCGGCCGAGGTGGCACGCGAGAACGTCCGCTACCCGAGCGGCTCGGAAACCGTAGAAGGCTTTCTGGCGCGGCCGGAAGGCGCGGGGCCTTTTCCGGGCGTCGTGGTGATTCACGAATGGTGGGGATTGAACGAGCAGATCAAAGACATGGCGGCGCGGCTTGCCGAAAACGGCTACGTGGCGCTCGCCGTTGACCTCTATCGCGGCCGTGTGGCCGCCGAGCGGGAGGAAGCGCATGAGCTGAGCCGCGGCCTGCCGGAAGATCGCGCCCTCCGCGATCTGAAAGCTGCCGTCGCGTACTTGCGCTCGCGCCGCGACGTGCGCGGCGAGCGCATCGGCTCCATCGGCTGGTGCATGGGCGGCGGCTACTCGCTGGCGCTGGCGTTGAACCAGCCCGATCTCGCCGCCGCTGTCATCTACTATGGCCGGCTGGTGACGGAGGCCGAGTCGCTCAAGCCTCTGCAAGCTCCCGTCCTCGGGTTCTTCGGCGAAGATGACCGCGGCATCCCCGTCAGCAGCGTGCGCGAGTTTGAAGCCCAGGCCCAGGCGCTGGGCAAGTCGGTCGCCGTGCACGTCTATCCGGGGGCAGGCCACGCCTTCGCCAACGAAACGCGGCCCTCCTATCGCGCCGAGGCGGCGCGCGACGCCTGGGAGAAGACCCTGCAGTTTTTCCGGGAGAAACTGCGAGACTGAGAGGCCACAGGCAATGAATGGTTTGCTCCAAGGCCAGCCGGACTTGCGCGCGTTCAAGATCTTCGTGCGCGTTCTCTACTTCACGCTGTTCGCCGCGGTGGGACTGTACTGGTTCGTTCTTGAATTCTTGAAACGCGAGAGCGAGTTGGGCGAGCCAGGAATCCTCGAGCCGGTGTTCGGAGCCGTCGGCGCTGTAACGGCTCTGGCGGTGCTGTTTCTGCGTTTTTCGCGCATTCCCAGTTTGCTGGCCGGGAGTTCAGTCGAGACGCGCCAGCGGCTGACTCAGCTCCGCGCAAGCTACATTCTCTGCTTCGTGCTGGCAGAAAGCGTGGCTCTCTACGGGTTCCTCCTGGGATTGCTGGGAGCCAGTACCGGCGATACGTTGGTCTTTTTCCTCGGCGCAGCCGTTCTGTTCCTTCTCTGTTATCCGCGCGTTCCCGAATAGTCTCGAGCCGCGGATTTGCCGCTCTCAGCTTGGAGGCTTTCGGTCAGATAGAGGAACCAACTCTTCGACTCACTTGCTTGCGCTCGTTCACTCCCTTCGACTTCGCTCAGGGCGGGCCGGGTGATTTTTCC
>JBBIPK010000051.1:0-14424 GCA_037442885.1 Acidobacteriota bacterium
ACCGGGCCGCAATGGTCGCCCGGGGCCGGCGGCATGGGACTCCACACCATCCTCATTGATCCCGGCAATCCCCGGCGGATGTACGTGGCCATTTCCGCCGCCGGCGCCTTCCGCACCGACGATGGCGGCAAGACGTGGAAGCCCATCAACCGCGGCCTGAAATCCAACTACATCCCGAACCCGGAGGCCGAGGTCGGCCACTGCGTCCACCGCATCGCCCTGCACCGCTCGCGTCCGAGGGTGCTCTTCATGCAGAAACACTGGGACGTGCTGCGCAGCGACGACGCCGGCGAGAACTGGCGCGAGGTGAGCGGCAACCTGCCCACCGACTTCGGGTTCGTGATTGACGTCCACGCGCACGAGCCCGAAACCATCTACGTCGTCCCCATTAAGAGCGACTCGGAGCATTTCCCGCCCGAGGGCAAGTTGCGCGTCTATCGCAGCCGCACCGGCGGAAACGAATGGGAGGCGCTGACGAAAGGTCTGCCGCAACGCGACTGCTACGTCAACGTGCTGCGCGACGCGATGGCCGTGGACGCGCTCGAGCCCTGCGGCGTCTACTTCGGCACCACCGGCGGGCAGGTGTACGCCTCGGCCGACGCCGGGGATAGCTGGACGCCTATCGTGCGCGATCTTCCCGGCGTGCTGTCGGTCGAGGTGCAGACGCTGCCATGATTCGGGTCGTGCTTCCGGCGCATCTGCGGACGCTGGCGCGCGTTCCGGGCGACGTAGAGCTCGAGGTGGAGGGGGAGGTCACGCTGCGCGCGGTGCTCGACACGCTCGAGGCGCGCTATCCCATGCTGCGCGGAACTATCCGCGACCACGTGACCCAGGAGCGGCGGCCCTTCCTGCGCTTCTTCGCCTGCGAGCAAGATCTCTCCCATGAGCCACCCGACGCTCCCCTGCCTGATGCGGTCGCCTCGGGAGCCGAGCCTCTGTTCATCATCGGAGCCATCGCCGGCGGCTAGCCCGGCGAAGGACGAGCGCTAGTTACCCGGCGGTTGGGGCGGGAGGAGTTCGTCGGGGCGGTAGTGGTGGAGCCCGCGGATAATCTTGCCGGGCGGCCCCAGCAGCTAGGTGTGCACGTGCCTCAGGTTCGACTGGTGGCAAAGGGAAGAAGTTCGGCGGGCAGGGTAAAGCGAACGTCCTCGGGGATCAGTTCGACTTCCTCGACATTCGCAAATCCCAGGGCGCGCAGGCGCTCGGTGACGCGATCCACAAGCACTTCGGGGGCGGAGGCACCGGCGGTCAACGCCGCGCGGCTGACGCCGTCGAGCCAGGCTGCGTCAATGGTTCGCTCGTCTTCGATCAGGTAGGCGCGCGCACCGGCGCGCTCGGCGACTTCGACCAGCCGATTCGAGTTCGCGCTGTTCTTCGAGCCCACCACCAACACCAGCTCGACGCGCTGGCCCACGGTTTCCACCGCCTCCTGGCGGTTCTGCGTCGCGTAGCAGATGTCGTCGGCGGGCGGGCCTTTCAGCGCCGGAAACCGTTGTCGCAGGCGCTCGATGACCGCCTGCGTGTCGTACTGGCTGAGCGTGGTCTGCGTGAGATAGACGACGCGGCTCGGATCAGGCACGGCGACGGCGTCGGCCTCGGCGACGGTGGAAACCACCTGGGTCACCGCCGGCGCCTCGCCCGAGGTGCCTTCGACTTCGTCGTGGTCGTGGTCGCCGATGAGCAGGATGGAGTAGCCTTCGCGGGCGAACTTCAGCGCCTCCAGGTGGACTTTGGTAACGAGCGGGCAGGTGGCGTCAATGATGCGCAGCTTCCGAGCTGCCGCCACTTGCCGCACCTGCGGAGAAACGCCGTGGGCGCTGAAGATGAGCCGCGCGCCCACGGGAACTTCCTCGAGGTCGTTGACGAAAATCGCACCCTTCGCCCCGAGCTGTTCCACTACGTAGCGGTTGTGCACAATCTCGTGCAGCACGTAGATGGGTGGCCCGTAGGCGTCGAGCGCGAGCTCGACGATTTCGATCGCCCGCACCACCCCCGCGCAAAAACCCCGCGGCCGAATCCGGTAAAGCGTCTTCGCCTCGTTCACTGCCCGTGCCCTGTTCGCCTGCTGCCTATCCTAACTCAACTCCGCCGCCCGCCCAACCTTCTTTGTCTCCTCACCAGGTTTCGGCCATCAATTCTGTTGCCTGCCTCATCGAGGTGGAAGGTGGCATCGTCGCCAATCTTCGCGTCGTTTCCGGCCGGGTCCCGTCGTATCGCGTTGAATGCCGTCGCACCGGGCTCGACCCCCGAGCCCTCCCGCTGGCCAACGGGCGCGGCCCTGCCGGAGCGAGGCGAATGAAGGGAATCCGCTATCCTTTCACTGTTTTCGCTGCCTTGACAGCAGGCCCCGCTGCCGCTAGCATCCCCCACCTTGCTCGGTCCCGAGGCTTCGGGACTGCCCGCCTCGCCATACTACGTGGCGGGCCCGCCGAGCAGAAAGAAGACGTAACCGCCTCCGGCGGCTCTGCGTCTGAGCAAGGTGGGGTTACCCAGTTTTTCCCGTCAAGGAGGGCTTCATGCCAGCCCGTGCCAGTCGTCCTTTTCTTGCCCTGCTTCTCACTTTGCTGCTCATCGGCCCTGCGCCCGTCAGCCCGGCCGAACGGCCCCACGCCCCGCCCTTCTACGCCATCCGCAACGCCCGCATCGTGCCCGTCTCCGGTCCGGTCATCGAAAACGGCACGATTGTCCTCGCCAACGGCCTCATCACCGCCCTCGGCGCCAACGTCGCCATCCCGCCCGAAGCCTGGGTGATTGACGGCAAAGGACTCACGGTCTATCCCGGCCTGATTGACGCCCTCACCAACCTCGGTCTTCAGGCTGCCGCGCCTGCTGCTGCCACGGCCGTAACCACCATCGAGCAAGCCCTCGAGCAGGCGCGCCGCCAGCCCATCTCCCAGGGCCCGGAAGACCGGCCCGGCACGACCCCGTGGGAAAGCGCCGCCGATAACCTCAAGCTCGACGACAAGCGCCTGGAAAGCTGGCGCAAGGCCGGCTTCACCGCCGTCGTCAGCGCGCCCGACCGCGGCATCTTCCCCGGCCAGGCGGCTCTCATCCATACGGCCGGAGAGCGGGCGAACGAGCTGGTGGTGAAAACGCCGGTCGCTCTGCGCATGAACCTGGCGCCGGTGGGTGGTTTCTTCAGTTTCCCCGGCTCCCTGATGGGCGTCCTCTCCTACATCCAGCAGGTCTTCCTCGACACCGCGCGGTACACGCAGGCCTGGGCCACCTATGAGGCTTCCGCGCGCGGCCTCGAGCGACCCAACTACGACCGCACGCTCGAGCCGATTCGGCAGGCAGTCGCGAATCGCTGGCCCGTGTTGATTCCCGCAACCTGGGCCAAAGAGATTCACCGCGCGCTCGCGCTGGCCGTGCAAGCCGGAGTCAATCCCATCCTCTACGGCGCCCACCAGGGCTACGAAGTCGCCGACGTGCTCGCGGCCCGGAACGTGCCGGTGCTCGTCAGCCTGAAATGGCCGGAGAAAGACAAGGACGCTGACCCGGAGGCCGAAGAGCCGCTGCGCGTTCTGCGCTTCCGCGACCGCGCGCCTTCCACGCCCGCCGTCCTCGCGAAAGC
Organism: Acidobacteriota bacterium; assembly: GCA_037442885.1. GTDB lineage: Bacteria > Acidobacteriota > Terriglobia > Acidiferrales > 2-02-FULL-67-57 > JACQTG01. The sequence continues at coordinate 3,575 of JBBIPK010000051.1, forward strand.
TGGCGTGAAGTTCGCTTTCTACTCCGACGGCATCGCCAACCCCGCCGACATCCTCAAGAACGCGAAGAAGGCCGTGGACGCCGGCCTGGCGGCCGACGCCGCCCTGCGCGCGCTGACCCTGAGCGCGGCGGAAATCTACGGCGTGGCCGACCGGCTGGGCAGCCTCGAGCCGGGCAAGATCGCCAACCTCGTCGTCGCCGACGGCGACCTCTTCGCCGAGAAAACCAAGGTGAAGATGGTCTTCATTGACGGCCGCAAGTACGAGGTGCGCGAGCCGAGCCGTCCCACCGAGCCGCCCACCGTGAACTTGACCGGCAAGTGGACGATAACGGTCAATACGCCCCAGGGCCCGCAGGAATCCACCGCCGACCTCAAGATGGCTGAAGACGGCACGCTCTCGGGTACGCTCACCGGCCCGCGCGGCACCGCCAGCCTCACCACCGGCTGGGTGAGCGGGAACAAGTTCAGCTTCACCGTCAGCATCCCCATGGGGCCGCGGACCCTGGACGCCACCTACACCGGCAGCGTCGAGGGCAACAAGATGACCGGCACCGTCAGCCTCGGCCCCATGAGCGTGGACTTCACCGGCACCCGCCCGCAAGAGGAAAACTAGGAGGCAGCCCATGAAACGCAATCATCCGAACACCGGTGGCACAGGCCTCTGGCCTGTGCTCTTCATTGTGTTCCTTGCCTTCGGCCCTCCGGCTCGCGCCGCCCACGCGCAGAATCCCACTGTCACCGTCATCCAGAATGCCACCATTCTTACGGTCACCCAGGGCACCATCGAAAAAGGCTCCATCCTCATCCGCGACGGCAAGATCGCCGCGGTCGGCCGCAGCGTGCGCGTGCCCGCCGGCGCCACGGTCATTGACGCCACGCGACACTTCGTCAGCCCGGGCATCATTGACTGCCACTCCCACATCGCGGTGGACGGCGGCGTCAACGAGGGCAGCATCGCCGTCTCCTCCATGGTCGGCATCGAGGAGGTCATCGATCCCGCGGACATTGACATCTACCGCGACCTCGCCGGCGGCGTCACCAGTGCCAACGTGCTCCACGGCAGCGCCAACCCCATCGGCGGCAAGAACGCGGTCATCAAGCTCCGCTGGGGGAAGGATGCGAAGGGACTGCTCTTTGCGGGCGCGCCGCCGGGGATCAAATTCGCTCTGGGGGAAAATCCCAAGCGCTCGAACTTCCAGCCGCCACCGGGCTTCCCGCGCCGCTATCCGAACACGCGCATGGGCGTGATGGACGTCATCCGGCAGGCGTTCAGCGAGGCGCGGGAATACCGCAAGCGCTGGCAGGACTACAATCGCCGCAAAACCGCGGGCGAAAAGAACCTGATCCCGCCGGCGCGCGACCTCAAGCTCGAGCCGCTGGTCGAAATCCTCGAAGGCAAGCGCCTGGTGCACGCCCACTGCTACCGCGCCGATGAAATCCTGCAACTGATTCGCCTGGCGGAGGAGTTCGGCTTCAAGGTCGCAACCTTCCAGCACGTGCTGGAAGGCTACAAGGTGGCCAAGGAAATCGCCGCCCACGGCGCCGGCGCTTCGACCTTCTCTGATTGGTGGGCCTACAAGGTCGAAGCCTACGACGCCATCCCCTACAACGCCGCCTTGATGACGCAGAAGGGCGTGGTCGTTTCCATCAATTCCGACAGCGCCGAGGAAGCCCGCCACCTGAACCAGGAGGCCGCCAAGACGATGAAGTTCGGCGGGCTGTCGGAAACCGAGGCGCTGAAGCTCGTCACGCTGAACCCGGCCAAGCAACTGCGCATTGACAACCGCGTGGGCTCGATCGAAGTCGGTAAGGACGCCGACCTCGTCATCTGGGACAAGCACCCGTTGAGCGTCTATGCCGTGGCGCAGAAGGTGCTGATTGACGGCCAGGTCTATTTCGACCGGCAAAAAGACATCGCCCAGCGCGCCGCAATCGAGAAAGAGAAGAAGGCCCTGCTCGAAAAAGAGAAGCCGAAGAAGGAAGAAAAGAAGCCAGAGGAGAAAAAGCCCTCGGCGACTACGCAATCCCCGGCGGAGGTGCAGCCATGAACCGCCGGCGCTTCTTTCTCCTCACGCTGTCCCTCGCACTGCTGCTGACCGCTGCGCCGGCCTTCGCGCAGACCTACGCGATTCGCGGCGCGAAAATTTACACGTTGGCGGGACCTCCGATTGAGAACGGCACGGTCGTCATCAGCAACGGCAAGATCACGGCTGTGGGTCGCACGGTGGCGATTCCTTCCGGCGCGCAGGTCATCAACGCTTCCGGCCTCCAGGTCTATCCCGGCCTGTTTGACTCCGTCAGTCGCTTGGGGCTGACGGAAATCGGGGCGGTGTCGGCCACCGTGGACACGAACGAATTGGGTGACTACAACCCGCACCTGCTCGCGGCCACCGCCGTGCACCCGGCGAGCGAGCACATCCCCGTGGCGCGCGCCAACGGCATCACGCACGCGGTGGCGGCGCCGGCCGGCGGCGTAATGTCGGGCCAGGGCTCGGCGATTCATCTCACCGGCTGGACGATTGAAGAGATGAGCATTGCTCCTTCGCTTGCGCTCGTGCTGAACTGGCCCACCGTGCAGACGCAGACATTTGACTTCGCCACTTTTACCGTGCGCCGGCGGCCGTTCACCGAGGTCAAGAAAGAGTACGACGAAAAAATCGCGCAACTCGAGGACTGGCTCGAAGCCGCCCGGCACTACGCGCAGGCAACCGAGAAGGGCGCGGCGGACAAGTTCGAGCGCGACCTGAAGCTGGAGGCGCTGGCGCGCCTCGTGCGCGGCCAACTGCCCGTGCTGGTGATGGCGAACGACCACCGCGACATCAAGAACGCCGTCGAGTTTGCCGAGAAGCACAAGCTCAAGATCATCATCGCGGGCGGCGCCGAAGCCTGGAAGGTGAAAGACCTGCTCAAGCAGAAGAACATCCCGGTGATTCTCCGCCCGACGCAGAGCTTGCCCGGGGAGGAAGACGACCCCTACGACAAGCCGTTCACCAACCCGGGCGAGCTGCACGCGGCCGGCGTCAAGATCGCCTTCGCCACCTTCGACTCCTCCGACTCGCGCACCCTGCCCTATGAGGCCGCCAACGCCGTCCCCTACGGCCTGCCCTGGGAAGAGGCGCTGAAGGCCATCACGCTCTACCCGGCGCAGATCCTCGGGCTGGCGGACAAATTGGGCACGATTGAAGTCGGCAAGCTCGCCAATCTGATTGTCACCGACGGCGACCCACTCGAAATCAAGACGCAGGTGCGCCACCTCTTCATCAAGGGGCAGCTCACCAGCACCGACAACCGCCACCAGCAACTCTGGGAAAAATACCGCGCGCGACCCTAGCGGGAGCGACTAGACGGCGGGCCAGAGCCGGGGGCGCAGGCGGATCCAAATCGCGCGCCCGCCGAGCCAACCCAGTCCGCCCCAGAACAGAAGATGCAACCCGTAGCGGGCGAAGAAGAGCGCCAGGCCGACGAACATCCCGACGAAATTCTGAATCCCCTCGACGAGCGCATTCTTGAGCTGCGTGCCTGTACCCACCGGTGCCGGCGCGAGCTTGGCTTCGAATTCTTCCACCAGCGCCACCGACAGCGTGGCGAGCGCCACGCGATTCTCCAGATGCTTCCGCTGGGCTTCCATCCGCTCGATCTCCTGGCGCACGCGGGCAATCTCGCGCTCCACTTCCAGGATGTCCCGCACCTTGCCGGTGCGCTCCGCCAACACGTGGACCAGGCGCTGCTCGGTGGCGCGCGCATTCTTCAGCCGCGCTTGCAAATCCACGTACTGCGCGGTCACTTCCTCGCCTGCCTGCTGCTCGTAGGTCACGCGGCCCAACCCGCGCGCCGCCTCCAGCACCGCGTTGAGTTGCGGCACCGGAACCCGCACGACGAAGTCGGCGCGCCGTGGCTGGTTCGGCGTCTCGGCGCTGGCGGCGTTCGCGATGTAGCCCCCCGCTTGCTCGACCGCGGCCAGCAGTTCGCGCTTGCCCTTGTCAAAATCTTTGACCATCAGGGTCAGCGAAACTTCCTGCGCAATCATCTGCTGCGCCACCGCACTCTTGGCTACTGCCAAGCTGCCTTCGCGGCCACGCTCGGCCTCCGCCGCATACTCCGCCATCCGGTTCATCTCCCCGACCTCGTCTTTGCTCTCCGCGGGCTTCTCCGCGCGCCGCAGTCGAGCAATGCCGGACGCCATATCCGAGGCAGGCGTTGCCGCTGGAGCGCGTCGGTCTTCTTTCTTGCCAACTTCCGCCGGCGGGGGAGGCGGAGCCGTCATGTGCCGGGACCGCAGCGAATCAGGGATGCTGACGGCAACGATGAGCAACACCGCCGCGGCGGCGCCACCGAAGGCCGCGACCCAGCGCCAGGTGAGTCGTGGACGGATGCGGACGCGCTGTGCGGTCGCTTCAAAAGCCGGAGGCTTCAGGTGCGGCGGGGCGGGCTCGACCTGCCAGGCCTGCAAGCGCGCAGAAACCGCGCGGAGGTCGTCGAGCAGGCGGCGGCAGTCCACGCAGGCCGCCACGTGCTGCTCGATTGCCAGCCTGCGCGCGCGCGCCAGTTCGTTGTCCAGGTAAGCCTGGAGTTCTTCCGCTTCGACGGGATGCTTGCTATTCATGTCATGCACTCCCCGCCTGCTGTCCTGGCAGGCCGGGCACCACGGGCCTCTCACCCAGTAACAATTCTTTCAGCGCCAGCTTGGCGCGGAAGAGGCGTGACCGCACCGTGCCCACGGGAATATTCAACACGTCGGCGATCTCGGCGTAGCTCAACTGCTGGTACTCGCGCAGGATAAGGACGTCGCGGTGCTCGTCGTCGAGCTTCGCCAACGCCTCGCGCACCTGCACCACTGTTTCCGGTTCCATCCTCGCCTCCGGCGGATCGGCCGCGGCTTCAGCGAGCGGCCGGCGCCGCAGCTCCGATGCCAGCCGGTAGAGCGCAATGCGATAGAGATAGGTGCGAAAACCCGCCCGCACCTCGTAGCCGTTGCGCCGCTCGACCAGTGCGAGAAACACGTCCTGGGTCAACTCCTCGGCGCGGCCCGGATCGTTCAGCCGCCGGCGGACGTAGCCGTAGATGGCGTTCTTGTAGCGGGCGAACAGCTCCTCGTAGGCGCCTGCGTCGCCGCCCTTGAAGGCCAGCATCAGCTCTTCATCCGTCTGCGGCCTCACCAACCGGCTCCGTGTGCCCTCTCTGCTGATGTAATACCGCGGCGGGTGAAAAAGTTCCGCCGGGAGAGTTAGATGAGTACCACCGATTGCAGGCTGGGAATCTCGAAGCGCTTCCGGCAGCGCGGATTCTGGCAGACCACCATATCTTCCATCCGCACCATGTAGGAGCGCGCCTTGGCAAAGCGCGCTTTCTCTTCCTCGCTCACTCGCCCTTCCAGTTGGGCTTTCTTTTCTCGGATGAGCCAGCCAACTTGGTAGGTCGCCGGCTGGCGGCAGAAGGGGCAGGTGTAGTCGGCCGGCTTGGCCTCGCGACGCTCGGTGTAGAAGCGGCGGTCGTCGGGCGAACCGGAGCGAGGACCCGCACCCATAGCTGCATTGTAGCCTCTCGCGCGCAAAAAACAATGACCCCTGCCCTACCCGGGTGCTTCGAGGAGGACGGCTGGGTGCATAATAGAAGCGACGCCAAAGACCCAATGCCCGCGAATCTCACACCCGAATACCTGGCCGCAGAAGAGCAATTCAAGCAGGCGAAGACGACGCCGGAGAAAATCGCCGCCCTGGAAGAGATGCTGCGCACCATCCCCAAGCACAAAGGGACGGAAAAGATGCAGGCCGACCTCAAGCGGCGACTCTCGAAGCTGCGCGGGGAGAGCGGCAAGAAATCCGGGGCAAAGGCGGCGCCGCCGGTCTACTACGTTCCGCGCGAGGGGGCCGGGCAGGTGGCGCTGGTGGGGCCGCCGAATACCGGCAAGTCGTCCCTGCTCGCCTCGGTTACGCACGCGCAGCCCGAGGTAGCCGATTATCCCTTTACCACGCGCATCCCGCAGCCGGGAATGATGGATTTCGAGAACATTCAGATTCAGCTCGTCGATCTGCCGCCGCTTCACCGCGAGTTTGGTGAAGCCTGGGTGCCGCAGGCCGTCCGCAACGCCGACGCGGCGGTGCTGGTCGCGGATCTGGCGGCGACCGAGCTGCTCGACCAGGTCACCGACACGCTCGCGCAGCTCGAGGAATCAAAGATCCTTCTGGGCAATACGGCCGGATCAGTTCCGCTCGGCGGCGTGCGCAAGCCCGCGCTACTGGTGGGCAACAAACTCGACGCGGCTGGCGCGCACGACACCTGGGAGGCGCTTGGCGATCTCTGGCGCGAGCGCTTCTCCCTGCTGGGCGTCTCCACCACCACGGGTGAAGGGTTGGAGGCGTTCCGCCGGGCGGTGTTTGACTTGCTCGCCATCGTGCGCGTCTATACGAAAGCGCCCGGCAAGAAGCCGGACCTGACCGCGCCGTTCATCCTGCCCCGCGGCGCCACCATCGTGGACGTGGCCGCGCGCGTCCACAAGGACTTCGGAGCACAACTCAAGTTCGCGCGCGTCTGGGGTCACAGCCGCTTCGAGGGGCAAATGGTCCAGCGCGACTACCGCGTCGAAGACCAGGACATCGTCGAACTGCACACGTGAAGCGGTCAGCTATCAGCTTTTCCAGCCTCCGGCCTCCAGCATCCAGCTCCGAGAATGCCCGGGGTGGGAGTCGAACCCACACGCCCCTCGCGGGGCAAGGGATTTTAAGACGGGACATGGAAGCTGGCCAGCGTTGGTTGACGTTGGCCAGCTTCTCTTTTTTCTTGCGGTTGCACGTCGCTTCCAAAAACTGAAGTTGGCTGAAATTGTGCCCAGTTCTGCGGAAATGGGCACAATTTAGGCACACTTTTTATGCTTAGATGCCATTGGTCTTTTCTTCCAACAGAAAGGGGAAACAGAAACTTTCACACCTCGTCAGAGAAGTTGTGCCTGCGGGTTCTTTTTCTGAATTTCCTCGCGAATGACCTCCAGATATTTTTCCGCGATCTCAAGAGCGTCTTGAGCCTCTCGTTTGGAAATGAAACCGATTACGTCATAGATAGCTTGATGGCGCTTACGTCGCATGCGGTCGAACATGGCAATCAGATTCTTGTATTCTTTCGCCAAGCGATGTCCCGCGAATTCGATAATAGTCACATGATGGCCAGGCAAGCTGCGCGGGCGAAGACCAAAACTCAGCATGAAGCCGAGCGATGCTTTGAGCATGGTTTCGTAGGCAAGCTGGTAAGAGGCTTCCGCATCAATTTCAAGAGTCTTCTTAGCAGCGCTCAGCTTCTTTTCCGCGCTGGCAACAAACCGCTTGACTTGATTGAAATCAATGTGCTGCGGTCTAAGTCTTTTCATCAGGCAGCAATCAGACTAATTTTCTTACCCCGCCAGACATCTTCGAGAAAGGCATCCTTGTCCACACGCCGGGTCTTAAATTCTTCCGGACTCAACAGGGTATAGTTGATTTCCCGACCCAGTTGGCGCTCCAGCTTTCGGATTGCCCCTTCTAGTTCCTCCGCCTTGGGTTTGCCAATCACAAGAATATCGATGTCGCTTGCTGCATCCTGCTGGTTCTTTGCAAATGACCCATACAGGTAGGCCTCTCCGATGCCCGTTACTTGTTGGAGGGCATTGCGGAGTTGGCCGACGGCCCCTACGGTCTTGAAGACGATCCGCCTTACTTCCTGGTAAAGAGGGTAGTCACGATTGAGGCGAAAATATTTTTGCTTTCCGCGTTTCTCAGAAACAAAAACACCTTCTCGTTCCAAGCGCCTCAACTCCCGCGAGAGATTGGCGGGGTCTCCTTCCAGAAGCTCCGCTAACTCTCGTAGGTAGTGGCTGGCACTCGGGTTTGTGAAATAATAACCAAGCAGTTTCTGCCGCAGTTTTGACCGCAGGTCCAACATGTTGTAGATTCCTACAACAATTGTAGTCAACTCATACTACAATGTCAACCCTGGGAATTTAGCCACTCTGCTAAGATCGAGAGGGAGGGGAGTAGCTAAGGGGTCGCACTATGAATAGCGAAGAGGTCGAGGAGTACCTAGAATTGAGCAGCCGGAAAATCCGCGAGCACATCCGGACGAGCCACGAGGAGTATCTTGCGGGCAAGGCGCGGCCAGCAGAAACGTTCCTGGCTGAGATTAAGAAGGGCAAACGGCTACGGTCTAGAACTGCGCGGCGTCGGAAGGCATGACCGCTGCCTTTCGTGTCCTTGTCACTCCGCACTTTGAGCGCATGTTTCGCAAGCTGGACAAACACGATCCTGATCTTCTGGACACCTACCAAAGGGCGATCTCGATTCTCCAAACTGATCCTCACAATCGCAGTCGTAATCATCCGATCAAGAAGCTCGAAGCCGTAAAGTCCGGCGAGGGACAGTACCGGCTACGAATGGGGCGCTGGCAATTTCGCTACGACATCATGGGCCAAGTTGTCGTTCTCCACTACTGCGGACTCCGCAGAGAAGAGACCTATCGTTAAAGGGAACTGGCACGCCTTCCAGAAGTAGTCCAAAAGAGGCATAGCGACACCCAGATCAGAAATCGAGCTGGTGAGGCAACGGCTAAAGCGAGCAATGCAATTGCATTCGGAGCGAGGAGAATTCCTATGAGCAGTAAACGTGATCACACTGCAAGCAGTGGTAATGTTTTTGCAGACTTGGGACTGGCCCGGTCCGAGGAAGCCCTAGCGAAGGCAGAACTCGTCCAGAAGAATGTAGCTATCATAGAGCAACGGCGGCTCACGCAGGCACAGGCAGCCGAAATCGTGGGTGTGGATCAACCCAAAATCTCCGCCCTCAAGCGTGGCCGCTTGTCCGGCTTTGCGCTGGAACGCCTGGTGAGGTTCCTGATTCTGCTGGGACAGGACGTGGAAACTGTCGTCAGGTCTCGTCCCCGCTCGCGCTCGCAAGCCCGCCTTCTTGTCGCCTGACCGCACTATGGCCCCATGTGTTCATTGCGACTTGGGTAAGGTGCAATGAGCCTTGTCTTCGTAGACTGTGAAGCGATTGGTCCCTGTCCGGCGCTCGGACGGTTGAAAGAATTTGGCGCTGTCGTCTTTGAGACCAAGACAGCCTTCCACGGGATTGTGGAAGAAGGGAAAGAAGCCGAGGTTTTCCGCTCGTTCGCGGAATGGCTCAAGACGAATGTAAAAGGGCGTCCGGTGTTCGTATCCGACAATCCAGCCTATGACTGGCAGTGGATAAACGATGGTTTCCACCGCTTTCTCGGCCATAACCCATTTGGACACAGCGCTAGAAGAATCTCGGATTTTTACGCGGGTCTTTGCGGCGACTTTTACAGGACACAGAACTGAAAGCGGTTGCGGATTACGCGACACGACCACCATCCAGTTCACGATGCTCTGTGCAATGTAGAAGCATTCGAGCGGCTGCTAAAGGGGGAGCGCTAACCGAAGTTTGTGAACTCCCCGCTACCTACCGAATGTACACCCCACCCCGCTGGCTGCACACACTTCATGCCTTTGAACTCGTCTAGGGTCCCGGGGATGCGGGTGAGTGGATCAACTGAATTAGCATGATTTGTCGCCCACTCAACGAGGGCCTGAGCCTCCTGCTGTCGCTCTCCGGACAAAACCTGCTCCTGGCAGGCTGATAAGAAAGCTTTGAGGAACTCCCGGACAAGCTCGCTTTCGCGCCACGCATTAGCAAGCTTTCTCACAACTTGGGCTTTGCGTTCATATTCGGCTTGACGTCGCCGCTCTTCTTCCTGGCGCCTTCTCCGTTCTTCCCACTCGCGCTCCAAGCGTAGGCGTTCCTCTCGCTGCTTTTTCAGGAGACGAACAGCAAGGCTTGCACCAGCAAGAAATTTGCCGAGACATTCTTCCACGCGCTGCTTCTTTCCATCGGACCATTTGCGACGGATATTGAGGAAACCGGCACCCTCGACCGTCAAGGCCAAGCGACCCGTTGGTTGGTACTCCGGCCTGGGACGGCTCAACCACCAGCTCCCTTTCTGCTGGACTGTCCCCGGATTAGTAGGGGTACCGAGTTTGGCTTCAACCACCTCCGAAATGGTCAGTCCTAGCATCTCTTCCTGCGCTCTGACGGTGAGTTCAGCAGCGTCCCCTTCAGGCCAACTCAGTATGTAACCCTCTTCCTCCAGTGCACGGAATAGAGCGTCAAGAATCTGCAGTGCCCGCGGCAGGGCTGCCGCTGAAACCTGAACGTGGCTAACCCTCCCGCTCTTCGGAATGAGCAGGCCTCTTTCGTCCCTATTCGCATTTGCACGAGAAAGCAACTTCCGCGTTCTTAGTACCAGCGGATGAGTAATCGGTTGGTCCGCCAGAACCGTTATCTTCCGAACCGAGTCTTGGTCTGGAACGAGCCTTTCCTGGACCGTGATTTCAATGACCTCCAAGTTCGATTCTTCTAAGGCGGGCAGCGGAACACGGAGAGGGTTGCGCCCCATTTGGATCCGCTGCCAGTATCCCCGTCCAGGACGCGGGATTTGATGTCTTTTGCAGAGCTTTGCCAGACCAACATCTGAAAGCCCAAGTTCCTTCGCAAGCTTTCGCATCGGAATCGTCCAGACCTTCTCGTAGAGTTCTTCACGTCGAAGTCTGATCTTCTGTGGATGCATAGATTCCTTCCATGAAAAGGGACACCCTCGTCAAGCTCTCGAGGGATAAGGGACTGGCCAACCTTCCATCCGGGCTCTGCTTGGCCCACCTTGTCGGCCCAGCGAGCGCGCCCTATCTCCTGACGGTCTCTTAGGACCAAGGAACTGATGCGGGCTGCGTTCCGTCCGTTCCTCCCTCGAGCACTTCCTCGGTCTCCCCGAATCCCGTAGCGGTTCTACGCCTAGACGTGCGCCAGCCGCAGCCG
>JBBIPK010000052.1:0-14396 GCA_037442885.1 Acidobacteriota bacterium
AGGGTTAGGCTGTTCGCCTATTAAAGCGGTACGTGAGCTGGGTTCAGAACGTCGCAAGACAGTTCGGTCCCTATCTGGTGTGGGCGTAGGAGACTTGCGAGGAGCTGCCTCCAGTACGAGAGGACCGAGGTGGACCGACCTCTTGTGTACCAGCTGTCCCGCCCGGGGCAGCGCTGGGTAGCGAAGTCGGGAAGGGATAACCCCTGAAAGCATCTAAGGGGGAAGCCCGCCTCAAGATAAGGTCTCCCAATCTCCCGAGCAATCGGGGGGTAGGAAGGGCCCAGGAAGAATACCTGGTTGATAGGCGGCACGTGTAAGCCCGGTAACGGGTTTAGCTGAGCCGTACTAATCGCCCGTTCGGCTTGACCACTTAACTTACTCAGCCCTTGTTTGGCGGGGCGGGGTTTTAACCCCGCCGTTCCCCCCGCCAAAAGCCTGGGGCTTTTCGAAGCGAGGTCGTCCCGATTGCATCGGGGCGGACGAGCGAAGATCCCGCCTTGGCGGGAAGCCCCTGTGGGCGTTGGCTGCGTAAGTCGCGCTTCTCTCGCGCACAAACTCTTGGCTTCGTGAATCGGGAAACGAGAAACGGGAACCGCAGGACACGATTCCCGAATCCCGGTTCGCGAAACCACGTGCCCATTTCAGTTTCTAGCTTCGTGTGCTTGACGATTCCCGATTCACGAATCTCGGTGCACGAAGCCCGATCTTCCCGGTGACTTTACCGCGGGGGCCACACCCGTTCCCATCCCGAACACGGTCGTTAAGCCCCGCAGGGCCGATGCTACTGCGCTGGCAACGGCGTGGGAAAGTAGGTCGTCGCCGGGGTAAAACTCAAAAACGCCCCGTTCACTGCGGGGCGTTTTTGTTTTACCCCCTGCACACCTGCTTTCCGCGTAGGTTGAGTCCCGATTTTATCGGGACGAAATCCCGATGTCCTTTATCGGGATCGTCGCCCGTCTTTCACCTAGTCGAAAGATGCTTCAGGAGGTATGGTAAACTGTTCGCAGGAGCGCTGGAATGGGCCTTACGCACATCAAAGCCAGCATCGCCAACCCGGCTCGGCCCAAGCGTTCGCTGGAGCTGGAGTTCTTGGTGGACTCGGGTGCAGTCTATTCTGTTATCCCGACTGGCATTCTGCGGAAGCTGGGCGTGAAGCCCCACTCGAAACGCTCTTTCATTCTGGCTGATGGCTCCGAGATCATCCGCCGCATGGGCGACGTGCTGTTCCGCTTCGACAACCAGCAAGCTACTTCGACCGTGGTGTTTGGGGAAAAAGACGACAGCACTCTGTTCGGCGCCGTCACCTTGGAGTCGCTGGGCTTCATCCTCGACCCCATCAAGCGTGAATTGCGCCCGCTCCCCATGCTGCTGGTTCCCCACCGGCCGCGCTAGTCACATTCTCCGCGCCTCTTGCCCTCTCATCCTGCCTGCCCCCCGACCGAAGCGGAGGGGAGCGCAGCGAAGCCTGCCTGCCGCAGACGGGGATCTGCTTGAAACCGTAGGGAAGCAACCGCGTCCAACTCAACAAAGAGTAAGAAGAACAAAAAGACCGACTGGCACTTCGACCAGGTCGTTCCGTCGGCTCCTGCGCCGCCTGCAAGCGAGAGGACTACTCCGGGAGGTTGATCCCGCCCCAGCGGGGAGAAATCCCGACGCTTTTATCGGGATCGGCGCCCAGACTGATTCGTCTACTAGCCGCCAAGCTGATAAACTACAAGTGGTGCTTTGCTTACGCCTCATCTGTTAGGAGTGAGCTTGACTGCGGTCCCCGGTCGCTGGGCAAGCGCCGCTTTTTAGAACACCCTTGCTTGTAGTAATCTCCGGCGCCCGTGCGATCACCGGAGGCACAGTCGGGGTTGGAGGGGTGGGGGCGGGCGGAGCTGCAGGCGCCACCGGCGGCGGGCGGGCTCAGCCTGCTCGGGGTCATCGGGCCGGGGGCGATCATCCTCGGCGTCTCGATTGGCAGCGGCGAATGGCTGCTCGGCCCCGCCGCGTTCGTCCGCTACGGCCTGACGCTGCTCTGGGTCACCGCGGTCGCCGCCTTCCTCCAGACCGTCTTCAACACCGAGCTCATCCGCTACACGCTCTACACCGGCGAGCCCGCCCTCAGCGGCTTCATGCGCACCCGGCCCAATTCCACCTTCTGGGCGTGGTTCTATGCCCTGCTCTTCTTCTTCCAGGTGGGCTGGCCGGGCTGGGCAGGCGCGGCCGCGGGCGCCATCTTTTATCTCTATGCTGGCCGGCTCGCGGGCGCGGCCGACGCCGGGGCGGTCTACTGGATCGGCGCAGGCACGTTCCTCGTCTGCGTCCTCATCTTGCTCTTCGGCCGCCGCATCGAGCGCACGCTCGAGATCCTGAACTGGATTCTCGTGGTCACGATTCTCGGTGGGCTGGTGGCGCTGGCCGTTGTGCTCGTAGCCCCGCGCATCTGGCTCCAAGCTGCCTTTGGCTTCTTCGGCTTCGACCCGGCGGCGCGCAGCTTCAACTTCATCCCGGCTGGCGTGGACTGGTTCCTCATCGGCGCCTTCGCCGCCTATTCGGGCGCAGGCGGAGTCATCAACCTGATGGTGTCAAACTGGGCGCGCGACAAAGGCTTCGGAATGAGCCAGCTCGTCGGCTTCATCCCCGCCGCCATCGGCGGCCACCGCGTGCCGCTCGCCCACACCGGCCGCGTCTTCCCTACGACGCCGGAGAATCTTTCCCGCTGGCGCCGCTGGTGGCGCATCATCCAGATTGACCAGTGGGGCGTGTTCTTCGCCGGCGCCCTCGTCGGCATGGCCCTGCCCGCCATCCTCTACGTCAGCTTTCTCGATCCCGGCACCGACATCCGCGGCCTCGCCGTCGCCGCCGAGCTCGCCGGCGCCGTGCGCGCCCAAGCGGGAGCGGTCCTTGGCTTTGTCATTGCGCTGATGGGCGCCTGGGTGCTCTTCAAGACGCAGCTTGACATCCTCGACGGCTCCGTCCGCTGCGTCACCGATATTCTCTGGACGGGCAGCGCGCGCATCCGCGCGCTCAGCTGCGGCGAAGTGCGCTTCGTGTACTACTCGCTGCTGCTGATTGGCGTTATCTGGGGACTCATCACGCTGCGCCTGACGCAACCCATCATCCTGCTGCAACTGGGCGCGAACGTGGCGGGGCTGGTGCTGACGATTGCCGGGCTGCACATTCTTTATGTGAACACGCGCCTGCTGCCGCGCGAGCTGCGCCCGCCGCGCTGGCGGCGGCTCGTGCTCCTTGGCCTGGCGCTTTTCTATGGTTTCTTTGTCTACCTGTGGCTCTTTGGCGGCCTCGTGCCCGACCCCTCACGCGGCTTCCTCTTCAACATCCCCAAGTATCTGGGTCTGCACGATCCCTAAGAAAACCGGCAAGGGGCCCTTCGACTTCGCTCAGGGCAAGCAAGCCCTTGCCCTACCCACCCTAGTTTGAGAGCCGACTGGTCGCGGGTCGCTGGCCACGGGTCGCTAGTTTTTGGAGAGGTGGGCGGTGGCGAAGAGGTTGCGGGCTTCCGCGCGGAGGTAGCGCGCGGCAAAGTAGGTGGCCGTAGACAGGCCGCCCCAGAGCAAGAGTTCGTTGAGGGCGGCGAGCGAGCGGATGTAGTGGTTGTTGAGCAGGCTTTCCCGCGCCAGATAAATCGTCACCGGGACGTGCAGCAGCGCCAGGGCGGCGGCGAGCCGGAGGACGTCGGGCAGCCAGCCGCCCGCTTCCCGCAGCGCGCGGCCGAGAAAATAGAGTCCCACTGCCCCGAACAAGATGAAGCACCAGACCCCGAAGGCGAACACGAACGTCGCCGCGACGAGTTGCGCGAACAATGCCTGCTTGTAGGCAACGTCCGGCGTCCACTCGTGCAGCAGCGCGGCGTACGGCCCGACAATGCCGTTCCAGACCGAGGCTGCGGCCACGGCCAGCAGGCTCACCGTCAGGAACAGCCCGCCCAGCGTGGCCGAGGTGGGATGCTTGCCGCGCTGCGCGCGCGCCGCCACGCCCAACCAGAAAAACAGCGTCACGATGGCCAGGAGAAAAATCAGCAGGAAGGCGACGGCGATGCCTGCCGAGTGGTTCGCTTGCTGCGCCAGCACGCGCTCCCAGTTCGGCACCTGCTGGAACGGGTCTTGGCTCCAGACCCAGCCGGTCAGGCCCGCGGTCAGGGCGCCGCCGAAGCCGGCCAGGACGTAGCCCAGCGCGGCCGCCGTTGCCACCGGGCGTGCCCGCTCAAACATGCACGTCTTCTCCCTCGCCTGCGATTTGCCGGCCACGCATCGTGGCGCAACGCCGCGGCCGAGTCAAACGTTCGTGCTGGAAGCGGAGAAAGCGGACAGGTTTCTCCGCTTTTTCCCGCCTCTCAGTCCGCCCCCCTTGACAAGCGGTTTTCGTCTCCTTAGACTAGGCGGGCTTTTTGTCCTTGCGAGTACTCTGCAGGTTCTTCACCCCGAACCGATCAGGCACTCTGGGGCAAAGAGCTTGCCTGCGGTGAGCAGGCGTTTCGAGCGGTGGCCATTCGGGAACGGGCCATCGTGCCCCAGAGTGGGGTTCGAGGTTCTCGAAATCTAGTCACAAGGAGAACAAGCCCGTATGTTCGGTCTGGCTGTATTCACGGGTTTGATTGCTGCCGGCGTCGTGATCGGAGTCCTCCGCTCGCGTCGTTCCGAGAGCAACGCCCCCACTACCTTCCAGCGCTCACAGCTCGCGAAGAAGTAGCTCCTCCGCCTTCCGCTTCTCGGGGCGCGGCGCTTTTGGCTACGAAGTCTTGCCGCGCCCCATTTCTCTTTCTTGCCTGCGTTTCGTGCTATCTTGGCTGCGATGGCGCGCGAAGGCTCCCCTCTGCTTCCTGCGACGCTGTTCTGCGCCCTGGCACTGGCGCCGGCGCAGGAGACACCGCCGCCGCAGGCAGGGCTGCCGCGGCCGCTCGAGGAAATCGTGCGTCACTTTGCCGAGAAGGAACTCGAGTACGCGCGGGCGCATGCCCAGTACAACTACCGGCTCGCCATCAAGATTCAGGAGATTGACGGGGACGGCAGCGTGCGGGGCGAGTTCAGGGAGGTCATCGAGGCCAGCGTCAGCCCCACCGGGCGGCGCATCGACCGCATCGTCGAAGGCCCGGCTTCTACGCTGCAACACCTCGGCATCCAGAAACTGGAACTCTTCGACCTGAGCGAAGTGCCGCTGTTCACCGTGAGCCCGGAGGACTTGACCCTCTACCGGTTCGAGCACGTGGGCAGCGAACGCCTTGACGAAGTGGATACGTTTATCTTCCGCGCCACCCCCACCGTGCAGCCGCGCGACAAAATGTTGTTCGAAGGACTGCTCTGGGTGGACGCGGAGAAGCTCGACGTGGTGAAAGCGTTCGGTCGCAGCGTGCCCAGCCGCCGCGGGGGTGTGGTGAAGAATTTCTTTCCGCGGGTGGAGGTCTATCGGGAACCGGTGGACGCCTACCTGTTTCCCACCTTCGTGCAGGGCGACGACATCCTGCGCGTGCTGGACGAACCGTTGCGCGCCCGCATCATCCTGCGCTTCTCCGACCACAAGCGGGCTTTCTCTGAATCGCCGAATTGAACCCGCGCGGCCTCAGCGCGGTGTCTGCGGCGGCCGCTCCCAGGGGGCGACATCGCGGGCAAACTGGATTCCCCAGAAATCTTCCGGACTGAGGAACTCGAAGGCCAGCTCGCTCGTGTCTTGCCCGGGGACGAGCCGGCGCGTCAGGATGCGCACCCAGGCACCTTTCTGCTTCTCCGGCCACCAGAGATAGACTTCCTCGCCCGGCTTGAAGGAGGCGCGGCTGGCAACCAGGCCGCCGTAGCGGCTCAGCAGGATGGTGTGCGCCGGGACTTCTTCCGTCTTTCCTTCCGCGTCGTAGAGGCGAAAAGCCACGGCGAGTCGCCGGGGAATGCGGGCGCTGCGGCGGCGTCGCGGGCGCTCCCAGGGCGGCTTTTCCGGCGGGAAGTCAATGCCCCAGAAGTTCTCGATGTCGAGAAACTCGAAGCCGACTTCGACCAGGTCTTCGCTGCCACCCAAGCGGCGGTAGACGACGCGAACCTGCGATCCGCGCTGCTTCTCCGGCCACCAGAGATAGGCCTCTTCACCCGACTTGAAGCGCGTCGAGCAGACCAGCAGGCCGCCGTAGCGGCTGAGGAGAACCGTTTCCGCCAAATCTTCGTGGGGATTGCCGTCGAGATCCTTCCAGCGCAGCACGACAGTCAGGCGGCGCGCAATACGCCCGCTGCGGCGGCGGTAGGGCTTGACCTCCGGCGGCCCCGTTTTTGCCATCAACTCCCCAAGCCGGTAAGACTGGGGCTAGATTCTGCGCTTAAGCGCGAGCCGGCGCAAGCGCTCGCGACGCGCCGGCGGCGGAGGCAAGTCCTTAGAGGGGTGGGCGGCGGGTGTGCCAGTCGGTGGCCTGCTGGTAGGCGCGGGCGACGCGCAGCACAGCAGCCTCATCCAGCGGCTTTCCCACGATGGAGAGTCCGGCGGGGAGGTTGTTCTTCCCGAAGCCGCAGGGAACCGAAATCGCTGGGAGGCCGAGCAGGTTTCCGGCTGCGCCGATGCCGCTCGAGCCTTTGAACACGGTGTTCAGGTCGGCCTCGATAGGCGAGGCGACAAAGAGCAGGCTGGGGGCAACGAGAACGTGGAAGCGCTCGAAGAGCTTGGCGAACTCGGCCTGCATCCGCGTCCGCAGGCGCATCGCCTTCAGGTAGTCCACGGCTTTCACCTGCGTGCCGGCCTCGATGCCCGCTTGCTGGGCGACGTCTGCCAGCTCGTGCACCTTGCCCGTCTTGATCAGCTCCTCGAAAAAGGCCGAGGCCTCGGCGGAGATGACGGTTTCGGCTATCGGGGCGTAGGGAAACTCCGGCAAGGGTGCGGGCGAGAGTTCCGCACCGAGGCTGCGCAGGACGTTGAGGGCTGCGTTGTACGCCTGCTCAACTTCCGGCTCGCCGTTGGCGGCGAAATCCTCCGGGACGACTCCAATGCGCGTGTTCCGCAGGTCACCTGGGAAGGGTTGATAGTGGAAGTTGCCGGGCAGGGTGGAAGGATCGTTCGGGTCAGAGCCCGCGAGGGCGCTCAGCACGAGGCCGCAGTCGTCCACCGAACGGCACATGGGCCCGAGCTTGTCCATCGTCCAGGAAACCGCCATCGCACCGTGGCGGCTGATGCGGCCGTAGGTGGGCCGGAGGCCGGTGACGCCGCAGAAGCTCGCCGGGGTCAGAATCGAGCCCCAGGTCTCCGAGCCAATCGAGAAGGCGACCAGCGCCGCTGCGGTCGCGGCGCCGGAGCCGGACGAGGAGCCGCCCGACCAGGTGCCGGTGTTCCAGGGGTTGAGGCCGGGGCCGGTGGCGGAGGCAGAAGCGAAGCGGTAGCCACCACTGCCGGCCAGCTCGACCATCGCCAGCTTGGCGATGAGCACCGCCCCGGCCGAGCGGAGTCGCTCGATAACGGTGGCGTCGTAGTCGAACACCTGATTGCGGTAGGGCGGCGCGCCCCAGGTGGTGGGGATGCCGCGGGTGGCGAGCAGGTCTTTCGCGCCGTAGGGGATGCCGTGCAGGGGGCCGCGGTAGTAACCGCCGTTGATTTCGCGCTCGGCGGCGCGCGCTTCCGCGAGGCCGAGCTCGCGCGTGATGGTCGCCACCGCGTTCAGTCTGGGCCCCAGGCGCTCGAGGCGTGCCAGATAGGATTCGGTCAGCTCGACGGGGGAAATCTGGCGTGCTTGAATTTTTTCCGCCAGCTCCGTTACGGGAAGATAGAGGATATCTTCGCGCAGCATGGCTCAACCTCTAGCGGCGTGCGCGGAAAATAAAAGCTGGTTCCACTTCAGCCGAGAGAGAAAAGGCACGGATGGGCTGGAGCGCCTTCTCCAGGTTCTCGAGGGCTTCGCGGCGCTCCTGTTCCAGTGTGCGCGGCTGCCCCGAACTGGCCGGGGCCTGCGGTGCTGCCTGCATGGGAGAGGTGGCGACGGAAGGCAGGGGGGCGCGGCCGAGGACCGGCAAGGCACTGACCGCCGCCAACGTGCTGACAAACTCTCTCCGGCTCAACCCAGGGTTCCTCTTCTTCATCTCGACCTCCGGATAGAACGCTTCGACCGAACAGGGGAACTCAGTCGTCGGCGGGCTGGGGGGTCTGGAGTTGCACGAGGGGCTGCGGCGCGGGGTGGGGGGAGAAGGCGGGCAGGGTTTGGGGCGCGCGCCAGTTGTCGAACAGCGCGACAATCTGCACGCAAGAGATGGTGCAGTAGGGGGCGCAAGGCTTCTTGGTGTAGAACTCGCGGCGCAGGTGCTCGGCCGTGTAGTTCTCGAGTGGGATGGCGGGAAAGCCGCGCTGCTGCGAGCAGTAATGCACCAGCCCGTCCTCGCAGATGTAGAGGTAGCGCGAGCCAGAGCGGCAACGCCAATGGTTGGGTTTGCCGCGGGCGATATTGTGCTGGAACTGGTGGAAGCGCGAATAGGAGCGCTTGCCCAGGCTCATCACGCCGCGGAAAATCTGCTGCTCGACCCGTCCCAGAGGGCGCAGTTGACCGTTGGCGTCGTGGATGACGCCGACGGTGCTGGTGAAGCCCAACTCGACCGCGCGGTGGGCGATGATGAGCGCGTCGGCGGGATTCGCGACGCCGCTGCCGAGCACGGAGTTGATGTTGACGTGGAAGTCGGCGCACTCGGCCAGCATGCGCAGTTTCTGGTCGAGCACCTTGAGGCTTTTCTTCGACACCTCATCCGGGGCCACATTATCAATGCTGATCTGGAGATGCTCGAGTCCGGCGCGGTTGAGGCGGTTGACGCGCTCAGGGGTGAGCAGGTAGCCGTTGGTGATCAGCCCCGCGATCATTCCGCGCTGGCGGATGCGGCGGATGATTTCGTCGAGTTCCGGATGGAGCAGCGGCTCGCCGCCGCTGATAGTGATGATGGCGGTACCCAGGGCGGCCAGGCGGTCAATCCGCTGGAACATCACCTCGGTCGGCACGGGCTTGGAGAAGTCGTCGTACTCGTTGCAGTAGGCGCAGGAGAGGTTGCAGCGGCGGATGGGGATGATGTGCGCGAGGATGGGGTGGCCGGTGAAGGCGAGTCCCTTGCCGATCATCCAGAGCTCGCGCAGCCGTCGGTGGATGGCGAGCAGCCTGCGTTTCGCCCGCGTCTTCAGGTCAGGCATGGGATAGTGTAGGGCGGCCTGGATGCCCTCCTCTAGATTCAGAATAGTCTAGCGCCAACCCAGGGGCAAAAGGAAGCCTTTCAACGGAGAATTTCGCAGGGCCAACGTATCCGGAATGCCGCTGAAAAGCAACCACTTCGAGGCGCCGCGCGACAGCCTGATCTTCCGCGGCCGGCTTGACATTTCTGCTCGGCACCGCTATGGGGAAGCACTCACCCCAGGGAGGCGGGATGAAACTCCAAGACCGGGTCGCTCTCGTTACCGGCGGCGGACGGGGCATCGGCCGGGCCATCGCCGAGCGGTTCGCCCGCGAAGGGGCGGCGGTCTTTTTGGTGAGCCGCACGGCGGCACAGCTTGAGCAAACAGCCCGGGCAATTCAGCAGGCCGGAGGCCGCGTCGGCTACGAACCCGGCGACGTCAGCCAGGAGGCGGACGTGGCCCGCGTGGTCGAGAAGGCAGAACGGGAATTCGGTCGGATTGACATTTTGGTGAACAACGCCGGCATCTACGGCCCGGTGCGGGAGATTCACACCGTGCGGCCGGAGGAGTGGGAGCGGGTGCTGGCGGTGAACTTGCGCAGTGCCTACCTGATGACCCGCGCCGTCCTGCCGGGAATGTTGAGCCGGAAGCGCGGCACCATCCTCAACATCTCGACCGTATCGGCCAAGGCTGCCTATCCGTGGAGCGGGCCCTATGCGGTGTCCAAAGCGGGTTTGCTTGCGCTGACGCGGGTGGTGGCGGCCGAAGTCGCCCGCGCCGGCATTCGCGTGAACGCGCTCTGCCCGGGGCCGGTGCGCGGGACGGCGATGTGGCACGAAATCGGAGATGCCCTGGCGCGGAAAATGAACGTGAGCCTGGAGAAGCTGGGGGAGGAGACGCGCGCGGAAATTCTCCAGGGGCGCCCGCAGGAAGTGGAAGAGGTTGCCGCGGCCGCCCTCTTCCTCTGCTCGGAGGAAGCCAGTGCCATCACCGGCCAAGCGCTGAACGTGGACGGCGGCGTCGTCTTCTACTGAGGTCGTTTGAGGGTGGCGGCGCGGGCGGCGGCGAATTCGTCGCCGGGCTTCCAGCCGGGGAGTTCGGCCGCGGTAGCAGCTTCCCACCCCAGATAGACGCCGACCCTGGCGACTTCGACCAGGCCGGAGAAATCCCATGCGGGGTCGTATTCGTCGCCGGGGCGGTGGTAGCGCTTTTCGCGGTAGTCCTTCTCTTTCTCGGCGCCCCAGCCGGCCGGTTTGCCCACATAGTCCTGGCCGACGTCCACCGAGACCGCCGGTACGCCGACTTTGGCCAGGCTGAAGTGGTCGGAGCGGTAGTAGAAGCCCTGTTCCGGGTTGGCGTCGGGCTTGATGGTCAAGTTCATCGCGCCGGCAATGCGCTCGGCGGCGGGGTTGAGAGTGGTGCGCTCAACGCCGAGCAAGGTTACGTCCCGTGTCCGCCCCAGCACTTGCAAGCCGTCGTAGTTGATGTTGGCGGCAATCTTACCCGGCGGGAAGGTCGGGTTACCGGCGTAGTATTCCGAGCCGCGCAGGCCGCCTTCTTCGGCCGCCCAGGCGACGAAGAGGAGCGAGCGCGGCGGCCTCTGCGGAGCGAGGGCGTACGCCCGCGCCAGTTCGAGCAGCAACGCCATGCCGGAGGCGTTGTCCACGGCGCCGTTGTAGATGGCATCGCCGTCCACCGGCGTTCCGACCCCGAGGTGGTCGTAGTGGGCGGTGTAGATGACGACTTCGTGCTTGCGCGCCGGGTCGCTGCCTTCGAGCAGACCGAGGACGTTGGCGGTCTCCACGGGTCGAATCTTACTTTCCAGCCGCGCGCGCAGGCGGAGGGACAGAGGCACGGGCTGGAAGTCGCGCCGGGCGGCGGCGCGGGTCAAGGCTGCCAGGTCCTCTCCGGCTGCGGCCAGGAGGTCGCGGGCGACCGCTTCGGTAATCCAGCTGGCCACCTGCAGCGCCGGTTCGCCCGGCTTCAGCCGCACGTAGGGCCGCTCGCGTCCCCAGGAGTTGCGCACCACGTCCCAGCCGTAGCCGGCCGATTGCGGGGTGTGAACGAGCACAGCCCCCGCGGCGCCCATCGCCAGCGCTTTTTCGTACTTGTAGGTCCAGCGGCCGTAATAGGTGAGCGCTTTGCCGCCGAAGTGGGCGGGGTCGTCGGAGGGCGGGTCGTTCACCAGCATCAAGAGCACCTTGCCGCGCACGGACACACCTTTGTAGTCATCCCAGTTGAATTCGGGCGCCTGGACGCCGTAGCCGACGAAGACGACCTCGGCGTCCACCGGCTGGAGTTCGCGCTGGGTTTCGGCGGTGGCGACGAAGTCTTCCAAGTACTTGAGGACACGCTCGCCGCGGGGAGTGAGGAAGGCGAACGTAGAGGATGGCTTGGTGTCGATGCCGGTGAGCGGCACGGGCTGGAGGTAACTGCCCGCGGCGCCGCCCGGCTTCAGACCCGCCAGCGCGAACTGGGTGGCGATGTAGGCCGCCGCCAGTTCGCCGCCGCGCTGGCCGGTGCCCCGGCCTTCGAGGAGGTCGTCGGCGAGGAAGGCGAGATGCGCCCGCATCCGCTCGGGGGAAAGGGAGTCGGCGACCGCGCGGGCGGGAGCGGCCAGGGCGGGCGATTCCTGCGCGACAGCCCGGGGGATTCTCACGGAACCGGTGAGGATGATCGCCAGAAGTGAGACGCTGAGGAGAACCAGACGGGCTTTCATGGGTGCCCTCCTTGTGCTCACAGGGATGAATTCTGTCCTCATCTAAGCTCTTCGTTCCCCCGCGGCGGGGGCCCTTCGACTTCGCTCAGGGCAGGCCTGGGGGCTCGGTGCAGGAGTTGTTGTGGCTGAGCCAGGTGGTGTCGGCCGCCCGGAAGTCTCTGTCTCAAATCACGAACCACCACGAATGAATTCGCTTGCAGGCCGGTTCGCTAGGGAGCAGTGTCTTAATTTGCTTTCGGAAAAACCTCAGGGGCTAAAGCCCGACTCTTTTTCTTCGGCGAACGGCGGGGTTAAAACCCCGCCCCGCCAAAACCGGATACTACCCGCTAGGCGCGCGGCTTGACGCGCACCGCGTCCTTGGGCGCGCCCAGGCGCAGCTTGCTGCTGGCAATGGGCACGTTCACTTTGATGTCGGTATAGCGGGTGGTCATGTAATCGCCGCCCACTTCGAAGAATTTCTGTTGCACGGGCGCCCAGGAGGCGAGGTCGAACCAGAGATGAATCTTGTGAATCTGGTTGCGGATGCGCTCGTCGAGGGGGGTCAATTCGACCTGGAGGACGAGGACGCCATCCAGCTTGGTTTCGCCGAGGATGGTGACCAGATAGGATTTCTTGAGGTCTTCGCCGCTGGTGCCGAAGCCGAGCAACAAGAACTGCTCGATCAAGCCGCGATGCTTTTCCAGGTTGTACTCGTGCACCTGGTTGAGTTTGGGATAGAAGATTTCCGCCTTGCTGCCCCGGAAGAGGATGCGCTTGTTCTCGGGGCGCAGGATATCAATCAGGATCGTGCCACCCTTGTTGTAATAGAGCTCGCCTCCTTGCGTGGACTTGTCGTCCACGACGACGGTGACCTTGGTGTATTCGAGCTTGGCGCTGACGGTGCGGAAGTGGTCGGCCGCTTCGGTGAGGCGTTTGGCGAAGGTTTCGCTGTCCCAGCGGCTGTTGGATTGGGTCGCGGCCTGGCCGACACCGAGGGCCAAAACCAGCAGGCAGACAACAAGCTGACGAGGCACTCTGCGGTTCTCCCCTGGCGCGCGGCGTTCAGTCCCGTGACTCGCGAACCCAGACATCATACCAGACGATCGCACCGGCGTCATCCTCTACGGGTACGATGCCCGTGACAGTGAAAGGTTTACTGTGGCGCGGGGCGAGCAGAAGGCGGGCGGCGGCCTCGGGATTCTCCCCGTACTGCCAGAGCAAGCTGGCGGGGACGCGATAGCGGGTGGTGTCGCCGGATTTCTGGAGCACACGGATTTCCATCCCAACGCCGACCGGTGTCAGCGGAAGGTCGCGGAACCAGGCGCGCGGGGTGGCGAAGACAAAGAGCAGGATGAGGACGACCATCACGTCGTACTGCCAGCTCCCGCGCTCGTGCCGCCAGAGCAGGAGGCCGCGCACCGTCCGGCGGAAGCGCAGCCAGAGAGACGGTTTGCCCGGGACGGGGGCAGGGGCAGCGGTCGGGGGCGTGCTCATCCGAACGTGCTCATCCGCCGGGCAGCGTCTCGCTCAAGGCGGAGAGAGGTTTCTCCGGGAAGGTGACGGCCTGGATGCGGCCATCGCGCATCAGGAGGATGCGATCGGAGTAGCGGGCCGCATCCGGGTTGTGGGTGATCAGGATAATCGTTTGGCGCAGCTCGCGGTTGAGGTCCCTGAGCATGGCCAAGACGGCTTCCGAGCTCTGTGAGTCGAGGTTGCCGGTGGGCTCGTCGGCCAGGACGATCTTGGGGTCGCTGATGACGGCGCGGGCGATGGCGACGCGCTGCTGCTCGCCGCCGGAGAGTTCGGCGGGGCGGTGGTGGAGGCGGTCCTTCAATCCCAGCAGGTTGATGGTGACCTCGAAGCGGTGCGGGTCGAAGCCGTCGCCCTGGATGTGCTGGGCGATGGCGATGTTGCCGCGCGCGGTCAGGGTGGGCAGGAGATTGAAGCGCTGGAAAACGAAACCGATCTTGCGCCGGCGGAGCAGGGTGCGTTCGGCGTCGCTCATCTGCGAGAGGTCGTTGCCATCCACCAGCACCACGCCCGAGGTGGGCGAGGTCAAGCCGCCCAGGACGTAGAGCAGGGTGGACTTGCCGCAGCCGGAGGGGCCCATCACGGCCACGAATTCGCCCTCCTGCACCTCCAGGTTCACGCCTTGCAGGGCGGGGACTTCAATCTTGCCGCTGTGGTAAATCTTCCAGACGTTGACGCACTGGACGAGAGCTTCCATGCCACCCACCGGGGCCGGCGCTGAGCCCAGATTTGCATTCTACACCGCA
Organism: Acidobacteriota bacterium; assembly: GCA_037442885.1. Taxonomy (GTDB): domain Bacteria; phylum Acidobacteriota; class Terriglobia; order Acidiferrales; family 2-02-FULL-67-57; genus JACQTG01. The sequence goes on from JBBIPK010000052.1 coordinate 14,083, forward strand.
AAGACAAGCCAGGGCTACTCCCTGCACTGTGTCACCCATCATTCTGAACCTGCTCAACCTGCCCGCCCAAGAACGGTGGCGAGGCCTACCAGTTTTTCCGTTGCCGCATCTAAAGCCAGATAGGGAACACGCTGCAGATGATTCACCTCAGCCACTTCCCGTCGGCGCTGCTTAGTAAACTAAGCAAGCGTTCTCAAGGTCTCTTCTGATTCCGGGATTCAATAGACGATTTTGCGAATAGCGCTAAGCCTTTGCACCATCTAGTGGCTGTTGCAAAACCTGCTTTCGGCGGGTCAGGGCTTCAGCCCTGACAT
>JBBIPK010000053.1:0-12283 GCA_037442885.1 Acidobacteriota bacterium
TCCGGCAGTATCCCTTACTGCTTCTCCGCGCGCGCCTGGTACACGACGAAACGCCCTTCTCGTAGGTTGCGGATGGCGTTCTCCAACTTGGTCTTCGCCGTATCCCCCATCAGCAGGTGAGTTCCGAGCGGCGGGGGGCCAGACACGTTTAGCTTCTCGATGGCGGTTACGATCCACTGGAGGGAAGGCTCGCTTTTGTCCACCCAGTCGTGGATGACGAAGCCGAAGGTCTCGAGAGTTTCCCTCACTTCGTCGGGTGCGGCCAGGAAACTGATGGATGACTCTTCTGCCCAGGGCACCGGGTAATGGAGAGGGCCTCCTTTGCCTTGAAAAATGTCGTGAAAGAGCAGCACTCCTTCGGGCCGTGTCACTCGACCAATCTCGCGATAGAAGGCGTACTTGTCTGCAATGTTCATCTGGACATGCTCGGTCCAGACAACATCGAAGGCGCCATCATCGAAGGGCATATCCAAGGCGCTCGCTTGTCGGAATGCGACTTTATCGCTTAGCCCCACCATGCCTGCGAGGGCCCCGGCGACATCCACATATTCCTGGGTTAGGTCGATTCCGGTGACCCGGCACTGGTGCTCTGCGGCAAGGTAGCGTGCGGAGCCCCCGAGGCCACATCCCACGTCCAAGACATGCGAGCCTGGCTTGAGCGAGGCGCGGCGTGCTAGTTCGACTGTGGCCTCGCGCCCGCGGATGTGAAACTCATCGACTGGTGCGAGGTCCTCGGGTTTAAGCCGAGCAAGATCCTTTCCTGTCTCCCGCAGCGCTGCGGTGATCGAATCGAGGATCCGCCCTCGACCGTAATGCTGCTCGACGTGCTCGCGAAAACTGTTCATCGGCCTCCTCCTTCTGACGGAGGCTATCCTGGTTGCCGTGACGCCGAACGCTCCGGTTCAGCGCCGGGCCGCGCAGCAGAGCGTCCGTTGCAACCGGTTGTTCGGCCGGCCTGGACCGACTTGCGTATCACGAGTCACGATCACGGCTGGACGGCTTTCAGGAACCGTTCTGAGTCCGAGACCCAGCCCAGCAACACCTCGGCGCTCAGGAGCGAGGCGTCGTGATTGCTCCGCGGCAATTCGTGCCCGATTGGCTCGCTCATGCAGTCGGCCAACAAGACGCATAGGTAGTCCCTGAACATCGCGTCCCGAATGGTGGAATCCACACAGATACTCGTGGTGCAGCCCGTGATGACCAGATGCGTCACCCCCAACTTCTTAAGGCGCGCATCCAAGTCGGTCTCAAAGAACCCGCTGAACCGGGTCTTGTAGATGACATCGTCGCCTGCCTGCGGCTTAAGTTCAGGAACGATGTCCGTGTTCCAAGTGTCGCGGATCAGTATTCGGCTCTCCTTGCCATCGGGAGAGGTAACCTTCTGTCCGACGCCGAGCCGCAGGTGCCGCACGCGGTTCACGGAGTTGGGCGCGCCCAAGTCCGAGAGGTCGGGCTTGTACCCCATCTTGAGATAGATGATCTTGATGACCGCTTGGCGGGCCGCGGCCAGAACTTTCGCCGTCGGGCCAACAGCTCTTTGAAAGGCGGAAAGGTCAATTCCCGCCCGGTCGAACATGCCGCCCTTGCTGCCGAAATCATTCTGCATGTCGACGACGATCACCGCCGTCCTTGCTGGTTCGATCGTGATCGGTTCCGGCTTCGCATCAAGGGTAAGCGGCGTCACTTTGACGTTCGATCTTCCAAGCCTCGCGGAATCGGTGGCCGACCACTTGGTGCTTTGCGCTATCGCCCCGCACCGCTAAAGCCCGACAGAACCGTGGCGGCCACGCCGGTTTTCAAAAAGTGACGTCTAGTTGATTGAGGCATCGGGTTCTCCTTGGAGCTGCTTGCAACCTCGCTTTTCGTACCACGAAAGAACCGTTGTGTCATTCACTTGATCCCTTAATGTCAAGCTGGAGTTCTCAGCAAGAATCTTCACCGCCTTTGGTTCAGCGGATGTTTTCGATCATCCCGATGTCGGCCTCGCCCAGCTCCATCACCTCCAGCACAATGCGCTTACCGTCCGGATGCACGTCAAAGCGCAACTCGGGGAGAAGGTTCCAGAAGCGGTAGGTCAGACGGATGGCCATCGGCACGCGCACCGGGCTGGCCCCGCCCGGCCCTGGCCCGCTGGTGACGGGGCGTACCCGCCACAGTTGCCCGCTGGCGTCGGGCTTCGCCTCAAGCAGCAGAATCTCCTCCGGGGTGGGCCAGGCATACCACAGCACCCAGCCGCGAAAGAGTTGCCGCGGTTTCTTCTGCTCGAGGTCATACACCCACAGGCCGCGGTCGGGGTCGTCGGCGCTCTGCGCCGCTCGCAGATAGGCCACCGCCTGCCCCGTCGGTGACCAGCGCAGGATCCTTGCCGCTCCCATTAGACCTTCCACCACTTGACTCTGCTTCGTCTCCGGATCCAGGAACCGCACCTTGCCGTCCAAGGTTTGCAAGAGAAGCCGCCCGTCGGGGCCCACGTCGCCGGCCGTATCGGGCACCAGTGCCTCCTCGACCACGGTCTCCGGTACCGTCCCGGCCAGGCTGACTCTGCGCACCCCGCGCTTCCACTCCTCCCGGGACCAGGCCGGTCCAGCCACCCGCGAACCAAAATAGATCACCTGCCCGTCCGGGCTCCACAGCGGAAAGATGTTGACCCGTCCGTCCTGCACCAGATTCAGGGGGTTGGAGCCATCGGCGTCCATCACCCAGATGCCTTCGTGCTCGGCGCCGGCGCGGTTGGAGAAGTAGGCAATGCGCTTCCCATCAGGCGAATAGACGGGCGCCAGTTCGGCGCGCGCCGAATCTGTCGTCAGCCACTTCAGCGCCGCGGCAGATGCGCCCGATTCGGGCGCGTCCAGGCGCAGCTCAGCCAGGTTGACATTGGTGCGGTAGCTGGAAAAGACCATCCGCTTGCCGTCGGCCGACAAATCCAACTCGGCGTCGTCGCCCTGCCCGGCCGTAATCTGCTCCGGCTCGCCGCCCTCCGGCGGCATCCGCCAGATGTTCACTGTCCCGCCCCGGCTGGAGGCAAAGTAGATGAATTCGTCGTCGGGCGACCACACCGGCGTCAGCAGCATTGCGTCATCCTCGGTCAGGTACCGCACCGTGCCGCTGGCAGCGGCCCGGCCCCGTACCTCCACGACCGCCAGTTCGCCGTACGGCCCCGATGGCCGGCGGAGGAAAGCCAGCCGGGTGCCGTCCCGCGAGAACGCCGGCTGGCGATGGCGGATGGCGGGGGAGTCCGGCCGCGTTGCTTCGCGGGTGTTGCCGCCGTCGGCATCGCACAGCCAGATGGTGTTGGTGTTGAGGTTGGAGTAGGCGAGGCTCGTGCCGTCGGGCGACCAGGCGGGCTCGGCCGCGTTGGTGAGCAGCCGCCGCGGCGTTCCCCCCAGCGCCGGCACCACCCAGATGTCCCAGAGGCCGGCCTCGTTCAGACGCCCGTAGGCAATCCGGCTCCCGTCGGGCGACCAGCGCGGATACGCTTCGAGGTTGGAGTCGTTGGTGATGCGAATCAGGCTCCCGCCCGTCACCAGTCCCACGTAGATGTCCCACTGGCTGTCGCGGTTGGAAACAAACGCCACCGAGCGCCCGTCGGGGGAGAGCGAGGGCTGAATCTCCATCCCGGAGAAATTCGTCACCGTGCTGAAGCGCATCGGCGCGCGCTGCGGCTTCGGCAGGTTGCGCTGCACGATGGCTCCGAGCGCGAAGATGGCAAACGCTGCCAGGCCGAGCATGACTTTCTGCCGCCGCGAAAGCCGCGCCACGCCTGCGGGCCGAACTGCGGCCCCTGCCAACGTGCCCGAGTCATGGGCGCGCTTCAGCCGCCGGATGTCCACCAGCAGCTCCCGCGCCGACTGGTAGCGGTCGTCGGGACTCTTCTCCAGCAGCTTCAGGATGATCTGTTCGACGGCGGCGGGCAGCTCGTAGTTGAAGGCGAGCGGCGAGCGCGGTGGCTGGTGGAGGATTTTGTCAATGGTGGAGGTAGAGCTTGTGCCCTCAAACGGCAGCTTGCCGGTGGCCATCTCGTAGAGCACCACGCCGAGGCTGAAAAGGTCGGAGCGCGCATCCACCGGCTGGCCGAGCGCCTGCTCGGGCGACATGTAGCTGGCCGTGCCCATCACCACGCCCGTATCGGTGTGGGCCTGCCCCGCCGTTGGCGGGGCGAGCGAGGCGGTGGCATCGGAGAATTCGGGCAGGCGCTTGCCCAGGCCGAAGTCAAGGATCTTGGCGCGGCCGGCGGGGGTAACGACGATATTGTCGCTCTTGATGTCGCGGTGCACGATGCCGCGGGCGTGCGCCTCGGCCAGCGCGTCGGCCAGGTGCAGCGCCAGCTCCAGCAGCACGCCGACTTTGAGCGGCTCGCCCGTAATCCGCTCGCGCAGGCGCGCGCCTTCGACCAGTTCCATTGCGATGTAGTGCTGCCCGTCGGCCTCGCCCACGTCGAGGATGGTGGCGATGTGGGGGTGGTGGAGGGCCGCCGCCAGCCGCGCCTCTTGCAGGAAGCGCGCCCGCCGCTCCGCGTCGGCGACCCGCTCGGGCGGCAGAATCTTCAGCGCTACCGTCCGGCCCAGGCGGGTGTCGGTGGCGCGATAGACCTCGCCCATCCCGCCCGCACCGAGCTTCTCCTCGATGCGATAGTGCCCCAGCGTCTGCCCGATCACGGAAAGCCCCGAAGCTAGGCGGGCATCTTAGGCCGCGCTTGGAGGGAAGTCAAACGCAGCGCCCGGCGGTGCGAGTAGCGGCAACGAAGGCATTTTCCTCTTTCGCCTTCGTCGTCGCTCTGACAAGGGAAAAACCGACGACGATTCGAACAGACCGAATCGTCGCCGCTACCCGGTTCGCGAAGCGCGCGGCTCGATGCCCGCTGCCCGAACTCAGGCGCCGGTGCCGAACATCACCAGGATGACCTCGGCGGGCTCGTCGTAGGGATTCCAGAATTCGTGGCTCACGCCCGCGGGCACGAGGATCATCTGTCCGGCTTGGAGCACACCTTCCTTGCCGCCGATCTTCCCCATCGCGCGGCCGCGAATGACGATGAACAGGCTGGGGAACTCGTTCACCTGGTCGCGCGGGTCGGCGTTGACGTGCTGGCCTTTCTCCAGTTGCGCCCAGCCCGAGCGCAGGCCTTCCTGGTAGTAGAAGATGACGATGTTGCCGCCGTGCACAACGCGCGAGTGCGCGCGCCCGAAGGGAACCACTTCGGGGAAGCCGCGCGTCCAGAAATGGAAGGTGAAGGGCAGGAAGCGGACAATGAAATCCGGCGTCGGCTGGAAGCCGGGCATGAAATCAATATCCATCGGCGTAGGGTCGGCCTCGCGGGCGCGGCCCATGGCGGTCAGCGCGTTGAGTTCGCCGGCGTCAATCCGCCGCAGCGTCTCGAGGTCGAGCGTGTAGAGCACGCAGGGCTCGGCCGGCAGGCCCGGGCGCAGGCTGACCTCGGCTTCCGCCGCGCCTTCCTTCTTCCCCGCCACTACCACGTGCCACTCGCCGCCGCCCGCCCCGCTCACGCGCACGCCAAAGGTCATCGCTTCAGCCGCCGCCGGGTCAGTGCGGAAATCCTCGACGTAGCTCCGCAAAATCTCCTCCGCCGTCGGTGCCGACGGCGCCTCTTGCGCCCGCTCCCGCGCCACCACCCACGCACCCATCAAGACCACCGCAACCGCACCTGCCAGAAATCTCTGACGCCCCATAAGACCCTCCTCAACAGGAAACGGGAAACCGCTGCACGCGGTTCCACTCTAGCGCCACCCGCACACCGACGGAAGAACACCCTCAGGGGCTAAAGCCCGCTCTGTTTTGGAACGAACTAATGTCAGGCCTGAAGGCCTGACCCGCCGAGCCACGGTTCCCGTTTCCCGAAACCGCATCAGCTGCGGCGTCTCGGCGCTGAGGGAACGACCGGCGGCTGGTCCGGGGTGCCGGCGTCGAGAACGATTTTCCACTGCCCGTCGCGCTGCTTGCGCCAAATGGTGACGTATTTCCCTCGGCTGGTCACACTGCTCTCGCCCGCTACCGCAACGGTCTGCTCGTAGGTTCCGATGGTATAGCCGAGGTCGCCCGAACCCGACACTTCCGCCTTCACCGGCTCCCAGGTCATCGCCACGTTCGGGCTGGCAAGGATAGGCTCCCACTGTTTGCGCACCGCCTCCTTGCCATTGGCCAGGGGCTGGTAGAGCGGCAGCAACGTGACCTCATCGGCAAAGTAGGAGAGAAAGGCGTTGAGGTCGCGCCGCTGCGCCGTTTTTGCAAACTCCGCGTCCAGCGCCAGCAGCCGCGCCCGCTCAGCTTCCACATCAACCGGTCTCATGCAACCGACCAGCCCCAGAGCCAGCAACGCAGCCATGCACACCGCAGCTTTCTTCATCGCCCTCCTCCTTCACCCGATTCCCGATTCACGATCCACGATTCGCGAGCCCGCCCTGAGCGAAGCCGAAGGGTTCCCGATTCCCGATGCACGATTCTCGCTGCACGCCCTCAGGGCAGAAGAGTGCCCGCGCGAATTGTCGGCATCCTACGCCGCCGGCGGAACAGGGGGCAAGGCATTGCTAGCGGCGGTAATGGGATTGATCTGTGTTGCAGGACTGAAACCCCACGGGCCGAAGCCCGTGGGCTGAACGGGATTTCTCCCCGGGTTCAGCCCAGCAGCTTCCGCCGCTGGGACCAGGGGTCGACCAAGACCAAAGGTAGGCGAACTTGGGGAATTCGCCGCCCTTGACAAGGGGGAGGGAGCTGCGTTATAGAAGAGATGCAAAGATTCGCAGTTATAGGATTGCATATGCCTGCGAAGCTGGCGGAATTCAAAGCCGAGTTCTTCAAGGCCCTCGCCAACCCCCTGCGCATCCGCATCCTCGATTGCCTGCGCGACGGCGCCAAAGCCGTCAACGAGATCAGTAACCTGCTGGGGGTAGGGGCCACCAACATCAGCCAGCAACTGGCTATTCTCCGGAGCAAAAACCTGGTTACTGCCAACAAGGCCGGCAGCAATGTCTTCTACGAGGTCCGCGACCCGCGCATCTTCAAGTTGCTGGACGTGGTGCGGGAAATCTTCAGCCGCCAACTGGTGGACGTGCGACAGACGCTGCGGGAGCTACGCAGTGAGGCGGTGGGGGCATAAAAATTTTTTGATGAGCACCTGCGGATATTCGAAGGTATGAATCCTTTTAGAGCTTCGGAGGTTGCCACGCACAGATGAGCGACTACTACTCTGCCAACCACTTAGCCCGCAAACTCGGACTCACGTCCGAGGAACTGGAGCAAGCGCAACGGCTGGGTTTGATCCAGCCGGTGCAGAAGAACGGCTTCACTTATTATTCCGCGCAACACGCCTATCGGCTGCGGGCCGCCTGCCAGTTGCGCCGCAAGCATCAGTGGAGCTGGGAGCAAGTGCTGGCTGAACTCAGCAAGCGACCGCTCTATCAGGTTTCCAGCCGCTAGGTGCGCCCGCGGCCCGCCTGGGAAGATGGCACTCAAACCCGCAGACCGGTGGAAACGCACGCTCGCCGCGCAGGAGCAGGTATCGAATGCCTACGTCTTGTGCCGACTGGTGGCCCTGCGGACTCGTCAATTGAAGGCGTCCCGCCCGGGCCTTCCGTTCGGCCAAGCCATCAACATGGCCCTGGATGAGGTGGCCGGCGGAACGCTGGCGTTGCCGCCCGGCTGGCCGGAACAGGCGGGCAAGGGAATGCTACTTGCCCCGAGACGCAGCCCAACGGCGCCGGCCGCCGAGGGCGAGCTAGTGCGGGTCGAGGCCGGTCAGGCAAGGGAGAGCTTGGGCAAAGCCAGTGGATTTTGAGGGAGGTGCATATGTTCAGGGACTGGAAAGTGACGGGGTTGGCGATTGTCGCAGTCGTTGCGCTGGTAGTAGCCGGCATACTGGGCACGCGAAGCTCTAAACTGCGCGAGGAACAGGCCCGCGTGCAAAGCCAGCTAACCGCCTGCCAGGAGGACAACCGCAATCTGGACCAGCAGATCACGCGCCTGAGCGGGCAACTGGGCACGCTACGCAGCGACTACGAGAATCTGCGGATTGAATACGACCAGCTGAAAGCACGGCGGACAGGGGGGCAGAAGGCGGCCCGCGCCCGCTAAGCGGCGCGAGCCGCAGGGGGGCACAAGCCCACTCACCCTCTCCCGGGACAAACTCTTGCCACGGGGGCACACATGGCCAACGGTTGGCAGCAGGGCGTGATCAGCGAGCTCAACCTGGTACGCCAGCGGGGTCTGATTCGGACACGGGCAGGGAAAGAAGTGCCTTTCACCAAGGCCTCACTGGACGGCGTCGAGCTCAAGCAGTTGCGCCGCGGCCAATGGGTGAGCTTCCAGGTGCAATTGGGCTTTGACGGGGCGCAGGCGGTGGGGGTGCGCCCCTGTCCCTCCCCCGGCTTGAACTCCGCAGGTGAGGATTGGCACCCATGAAGGCGGCGCGTTCGTTTGCTCGAGTGCTCCAAGCTCCTGGCGCAATTCCATTGGGCCGGCGGCTTCCTGCCTGCATCGCACGCGTGAACCGGGCACGGCGGTCCGCGCTGATCCGGCTGGCGGACGGTTCGATCGTCTACGCTCCTTGGTGGACGCTGCAAGCTCTGCACAGGGATGAATTACGTCCGGCAACGCCCGTGTACTGCTGGTTGGACATCGGGGGCGCAGGGCTAGAGGCAGTGCGGGTGCAACGCCGCCCGTTGGCTCGGCTCCAGCCGCAGCGCCGCGCCACCCGGGGGAGAGCTGCATGAAACGGCACGAACCCCCTTCTTTTATCTCCGCCGCCCCCTGGTGGCTGGAGCCCAAGCGGGTGCTGACCGGCACCGAGGTCCTCATCCACTGCGAGCACACCCATTTCCGCCTGAACGGCCACACCGTCGTGCTCGGGCAGCAGGGTGTGTTTGTGCCTGCACCGGTGATGCTGCGGGAAGGAAGCGCGGTGCGCGTGGAGCTGAGTTGGGAGGGCCAGCGACTGGAACTGGACGCCACGGTCGAGTCCGCACCCTCGGGGCTCGGTACGATCCTTCACTTTCTTCCGCTCAGTTATCTGGCTCGGCGGCAACTGCAAAAATTCCTGGAGGAGGGCCCATGCGCGGGTCCATTACCAAACTCGTAAAAAAACGGGGCTGCGGCTTCGTTCTGGGCGAGGACGGTTGCGAGGTATACTTTGACCAAGCTTCGCTTGACGGGGTGGACCTGCGGGCACTTTCCATCGGTGAGTGGGTGGAATACGAGCTCCACTTCGGGGCCGAACGCCTGCGCGCCGCCCGTCTGAGACCCCTGCTCGGCTCGCGCGCCCCCACCGTCAGAGGGTCAAGCTCGTAAGGCAGGACGCGCGACTCCCGATTCCGGGCTTGTCCCGAGCCTGCCTGCGGCCAGCCGGGCACAAGGCCAGGCGCTATCCAGCCCACAGGCCAGAGAATGGAAGGCTGAAGCCTTCCGCCCCGACGAAAGTCGGGGAGGAACCCGTCAGGGTTCCACAAACGGAATCGGCGCCGCTACCCGGTTCGCGATTCCCGCTTCACGGTTCCCGCTCTTGCCGGGACCAGGGGTGGGCGCCCCGAAGCTTCGGGGTTGGGGAATTCGTACCAGGGGTCGACCAAGACCAATAGTGCGCAAATTTGGGGAATTCGTACCAGGAGTCCATCACCGGCGGGCCCGCCAGCTGGGCTTTTCCGGACTCTTCAGGCATGGCTGGCTGGCTGTAGGGGCCAAGCGAGAGGCGGGCGTCGGCGGCGAAGACGTAGTCGGGATAGGCGAGCGGGAGGAAGACGGCATCGGCGGTGACACGCTCGACGAGCTCGCGATAGAGCCGCCGCGCCTCCCCGCGCCGTTGCGGCGGCAGCGCCCGCGCGCGCGCCAGCAGGCGGTCCACCTCGGTGTTTGAATAGCCCATATAGTTCTGGCTGCCGCGCGAGTGGAATTTCTTGCCCAGGTTGTCGCCCGGGTCGAGCAGGCCGCCCCAGCCGCCGATGAAGCCGTCGTAGGTCGTCCCCATGTCGTCGGCCAGGCGGTTGTAGGTGGCGCCGTCCACCAGGTGCAGGTTGACGCGAAGGCCGAGCGCCTCGAGTTGCGCGCGGATCAGCACCGCCGCCGTGCGACGGAAGGTTTCCTCCTTCCAGACGATGACGTTCAGTTCGAGCACTTCGCCTTCGCGCACTCGCAGCCCGGCGGCGTTGCGCCGCCAGCCGGCTTCCTCGAGCAAGCGCTCGGCGCGGGCAGGGTCGTGCCGCGGCTGGTTCATCGCGGGGTCAAAGGCCCAGGAGGCCGGCGGGATGGGGCTGTAGGCGGGCTGGCCGAAGCCCGCGAGCGCCGCCGCGACGATGGCCTCGCGGTCAATCGCCAGGTCAATCGCCCGCCGCACGCGCACGTCTTTGAGCGCCGCGCGGCGGAGGTTGAGCGGCATCCCGCGCCAGGCGCCGGTGCGAAAGCGATAGACGCGCAAGTGCTTCAGCGCGCGCAACCGCGGGACGTGCTGCGGCTTGACCTGGGCCAGATGTAGCAGGCCGCTCGCCAGGGCTTCCGCGCGCACGTCGTCGTCGGCAATGATGCGCAAGACGAGCCGCGGAATGGCCGGCGCACCAAAGTGGTAGTAGGCGTGGCGGTCGAACACGTAGTCGCTGCCCTCCTGCTTCGCCAGCATGTAGGGGCCGGTGCCGACGGGGTTCTGCTCGAAGGCGTTGCTGTTGATGTCGGCCTCCGCCAGCAGGTGCGCGGGCAGGATGGGGACTTCGGTGAGCGGGGCGAGGAAGCCGGCGTCGGGGTAGCGCAGGCGAAAGACGAACTCGTAGGGGCCGGTGGCGGCGAAGTCGCGCAGCATCGGCTGGTTCAAGTCGAGCGAGGTGGCGGTGGCCGGGTCGAAGAGTTTCTCCCAGCTGAAGAGCACGTCGGCGGAGGTGAAGGGTTCGCCGTCGTGCCAGCGGACGTTCTCGCGCAGCTTGAGCGTCCAGCTCAGCCCGTCGGCGCTGACGGTGTAAGACTCGACGAGGTCGCCCACGATGCGGCCTTCGTGGTCGGCGCGGAAGAGCCGGCTGAGCAGGACGCTCGAGACTTCGTTCCAGCCGTTGCGGTCGAGCAGGGGATTGAGTCCGCGCGGCGCCAGCCCCGCGCCATAGATGAGAACCGCGGGAACCGGAGACCGGGATTCGGGATTCGTTGGCTCTTGGGAGCCAGAAGGGAAACTCACCGCAGAGACGCAGAGGGCGCAGAGCAATGCCAGGAAGCAGAATAGACGCGAAGAAGCCGACTCTTGGCCGTTCATGGGGGATGCAGCGCCAGCATCTTAGGCAGCCGCCTCCACCCAAGTCAAACCGACTGGATTGGTCAGGTACGGGCTTCAGCCCGTACGTTAGGCGACGCTAAGGAACGGCTTTAGCCGCTGAGGGAAGGGGTTTCTCTCTGCGGCGAGAAGACTCCGGCACGTTCTCGGGTCGTCGCCGGAGTAGAATAAATAATCAGGGGACTGCGGAGGCTACCGATGACGGCAGAAGAACGCAGGAAGAGAATCAAGGAGTACGGGCAGGGGCCGGCGCTGCTGGCGCGGGCGCTGCGGCGCTTCCCCCGCAAGATGTGGAAGTTCAAGCCCGCGCCCAACCGCTGGAGCATTCATGAAATCCTGGTGCACCTGGCCGACAGCGAAACCAACGCCTACCTGCGCGCCCGCCGCTTCCTGGCCGAGCCGGGTCAGAACGTGCTGGCTTACGACCAGGACGTCTGGGCGCAGAAACTCGACTACCACCGGCAGGACACGCGCGACGCCCTGGCGCTGGTGAGGTTGGTGCGCAAGCTGACCTACGCGTTGCTGCGCCGAGCGCCCGACGCCGCTTGGGAGGCGCGCTGCACGCACCCCGAGCACCCCGACTACAGCTTCGAGCGCTGGCTTGAGATCTACTCCGGCCACATCCCCGGCCACATCCGGCAGATGGAGAAAAACTTCGCCGCCTGGAAAGCCCGCCAGCAATAGAAGAAAAAAGGGGCGAAGCCGAAGCTTCGCCCCCGATGAATCGCGCGGGTGCCCCTCGCTTGCGCTCGGAGTAAACTCCGCACCTCTTCGGACAGGAGCAATCTGGCCTTAGGGTCCCGTCAGTACTGGTTGAGCGGATGCCTGCGAATCGAGCGTTTTGCAACCAGCGCCAAGCGATAGAGGCTGGCCAAGGTGGATTGGTTTTTCAATGCATCGAGGGCGACTGCCCTCGTCGCGAGCGTTCCAACGACTTGCCGCAGGATCTGTTCGTGAGGAATGCCGCGTTGCCGATAGGTGGCCACGTCTTTGGCGAGTTGCTCCATCTCGGGGTTACTGAGGGCGATGGAGTAG
>JBBIPK010000054.1:0-11952 GCA_037442885.1 Acidobacteriota bacterium
GTGCGCGTGGCCAAGCACGGCAACCGCTCCATCTCGAGCCGCTGCGGCAGCGCCGACGTGATGGAGGCGCTGGGCGTAAACATCAACCTGGAGCCGGCACGCATCGGGGCGTGCGTGCGCGCCGTGGGCATCGGATTCGTTTTCGCCCCCCTCGTGCACACGGCGATGAAGCATGCGCAGCGGGTGCGCCGCGACCTCCGCTTCCGCAGTGTCTTTAACCTCCTGGGCCCGCTGACGAATCCCGCGGGGGTGAATGCGCAATTGTTGGGAGTGTTTGACCCCCGCTGGCTGGAGCCCGTGGCGGAGGCACTGGCGGCGCTGGGCACGCGGCGAGCGTTCGTGGTGCACAGCCAGGACGGGCTGGACGAGGTTTCGGTTGCGGGCGCTACGCAGGTCGCCGAGCTCCACCAAGGGCGCGTCTCCCGCTACGAGGTGCGGCCGGAAGATTTCGGCTTGCCAGCAGAACCCGTCGACGGCATCCGCGGTGGCGATGCGGCGACGAATGCAGGCATCATCCGCAGCGTCCTCAACGCTGAGCCGGGGCCGGCGCGGACGGTGGTGCTGGTGAACACGGCGCTCGGGTTGGTAGCTGCCGGCCGGGCCAGTACGCCGAAGGAGGCCGCCGCGGTGGCGGCGCAGGCCATTGATTCCGGGCTGGCGAAGCAAACCCTGGCGCGCTTGGTGGAGTTTACGCGGTCGTCCGCCTAGGGGCGGCCGTACTCCTTCATGGCCGGAGCGTGCGCGGCGGGCGGCAGCGCGCGTGATTTCCAGGCGGGGTCTTTCTTCGGGATCCTGCGGGCCACTGCGCGGTTCATCTCCACGTGCTGCTCGGCGCAGGTGGGACAGAAGCCCTTGCCGCTCTCTTCATCGCGCAGGGCGACCAGTTGGTAGCAGCCACAGATGCAGTCGCAGTAGCCGGTGCCAGTCGAGGTCTTGATGGGAACCAGCGCCATCGGTCTCCGCTCCGGGTGGAGTTTTTCCTCCGAACGAGCCTCCTAGCTTACCATAGAGGGGAGCTGGTTTTGCCCCGGGACGAGTTCTTGCCTATGCCACTGGCCAAGCGCAACGAGATTCCCGCCCCGACCCGTGCGCTGCTCCGAAGCTTGGCCGAAAGCTACGCCAATCCCTACCCCGGTGTTTCCCTCGCCCGCGCTCGCCAGCAGCACGCAGCTTACGTGCAAGCCTTGCGCAGTGCCGGGCTGGAGGTGAAGTTCGTCGAGGCTGACGAGGCTCGGCCCGACTGCGTCTTCATCGAGGACACGGCCATCGTCTGGAACGCACGGGCGCTGCTGACCCGCATGGCCCCGCATCGGGAAGGGGAACAGGCCGGCGTCGAAGCTGCCCTGAGGCCAACACACAGGATCAGCCGCGTGGCGCCACCGGCAACACTCGAAGGCGGCGACGTCTTACACGTCGACGATTCCACCTACGTCGGCCTGACAGGCCGGACGAACAAAGCCGGCGTGGAGACACTGCGGGAATTTCTTACTCCCTTTGGCCGGCACGTGGTCGCGGTGCGGGTGGAGGCCTGCCTCCACCTGAAGAGCGGCGCCAGCTACCTGGGTGATGGAACTCTGCTGGTTGCGCCCGGGCTGGTGAAGAGTCGCGACTTCGACGTCGAGGAAGTCGTGGAAACGGCACGCGGAGAAGACTACGCTGCCAACTGTTTGCGCCTCGGAAGCTTCCTGCTGATCCCGGCGGGATTCCCCCAAACCGAAAAGAAGCTGCGGCGGTTCGCAGAAAAGCACGGAGTCGAGGTGATGCCGCTCGACTGCTCGGAATTCCGCAAAGGAGGCGGCTCGCTCACCTGTTTGTCGCTGCTCTGGTAGCCGCTGAGCCCGAGCGCGGAACAAAACCGGCCGCGCTGCGTACTCTCTGGTAGAGTGCAGGGAGCGGGAGGGAGCGATGTATTGCCATCACTGCGGGGCTGCGGTTCAACCCGAGCATCGGTTTTGCGCGGGCTGCGGGCGACCGCTGGCGCCAGGGCCGGCGGCTGCAGCGGTGCCGCGGGGGCGAGTACAGAGCCATCTGCAACTGCTGGGCGTCCTCTGGATCGTCTATGCAGGAATCAAGCTGGTGGCCGGAGTGGCGGTGTTGCTGGTGGGCCGGGTGATTCTGACGCGGATTCACCTGCCAATGGAGGCGGGCTTCGTTCCCGATCTCGTCACCGGGATTGGCTGGCTGATTCTGATCGCTGGGGTCGCGGGGATTGCCGCCGGCTGGGGCCTGATGCAGAAGGAATCCTGGGCGCGCGTGCTGGCGCTCGTGCTGGCCTTCTTTGCGCTGCTCAATCTTCCCCTGGGAACCGCCCTCGGCATCTATACGCTCTGGGTGCTGCTGCCGATGGAGTCGGTGCAGGAATACGACCAGCTCGCCCGCCGCGTCTGACACACCCGGGCATCAGGGGACCGATCGCGCGAACTTCTCCGACCACCGAACGCGTCCGGTCATCTGCATCACCACGAACAGCGTGATGATAGAGCCGATGGTGATAGCGAGCCCCGTGAAGCCTTCCAAGAAAAACGCGTACGAGAAAAGCACTAAGTAAATGAATTGGGCGAGCCCCGCTTCCACGAGGGCAAACCGCATCCCCACCACGAGCCTCAGGTAAGTGACCACGAGAAAAATAGAAACGGCGGAAGAAAGCAGAAACGCGGCGTGAATCGAGATGTGGTCAACTAGATAGGCCAACAGTAGGTGAAAGGAAAAGAAGGCAGCAGCGAGGAAGAAATAGTTCATCGGGTGCAGCTCAATCTGGCGAATCGTGGTGATGATGAACAGCAAGAAGAAAAAGAAAAACAGCGAGACGGGTGCGAAGTAACTAATGCGCCCCGCCAGGGGACCCGGCTGGAGTTTCTGTGGCATCAGCACGCCGAGCTTCACGCCGGAAACGAGGTTTTTGTAAGACCAAGTCAGCTCCCAGCCGCCGGGCAGCTCGCGTTTCTCGGTCGGTGCCAGGGTATCGTCGCCAAAGTCCACATCTTTGAAATCGGTGGTGACCTTCAGCTGAAAATCACGCACCTGTGCCACCTCGCCACCGAATTGGTACTGCCAGCTCTCCAGGCCCTGCGAGCGGTAAGAGACTTGTAGCTGCGCCTGCCTCTGACCCTCTATGCGGAGGGTGCCCTTGGCCGCGGCTTTGTCATAGGTCAATGCCAGCGGATCCCCGTCCACGGCAACCGTCAAATCGTCGTAGATCGCCTTCGCCGCCGGGAAGTGAAACACGAAGGTAACGCTCTGTGGCTTCGTGCTTGGATTGCGAAAGCTGTAGAGTCCGGAAAAGGCCACCTTGTAGGTGCTGTACCAGAGCAGTCCTTTCTGCCGGTGCTCCAGATCAAGCCCCACCGTAACCCGGCTGCTTGCCAGGGGCAGGTGGTGGGTCAGCGTCTCATAGACAGTTCGCGCTACCGGCCTTCCGCTCTCACTGTTGCCGGCAGTCCTGGGCACCACCTCTTCGTAGAAGGCGGTCGGTGGCGTCTGTTCCTGCGGCGCCCCCCAGATGGACACGACGCGATTGCGCAGGCGGGAGTCCGCCGATTTGGTCCGGTACCAGATGGTTCCGCCCAGGATGAACCAGGCGATCGAGGTAGAGCCAAAAATGAAGACGATCGCGGCAATTCGTTTGGCCATGGCCGCCACCTCCAGTGGGCGACTCCCTGCTTAGGGTATTGGCTTCTATTTGTCAAGTACTTTTCATCAACAAGTAAATGCGGCAGGAGGGCGACTTAGCGGAGGGCGAGGAAGTTGCCGAGCAGGTGCTTGCCGGGGCCGGTGAGGACGGATTCGGGGTGGAACTGCACGCCTTCGATGCGGTAGCGGCGGTGGCGCAGGCCCATGATGACCCCGTCGGGCGTCCGGGCGGAGACCTGGAGCTCGCGGGGCAAACCTTGGCGCGCGACAACCAATGAATGATAGCGCGTGGCGGGGAAGCGTTGCGGCAGGCCCCGAAAAATCGTCCGGCCGTCGTGCAGGATGGGACTGGTCTTGCCGTGCATCTGCGTCGGCGCCAGCACCACCTTGCCGCCGAAAACGTGCCCGATGGCCTGATGCCCCAGGCAGACACCCAGGATGGGTTTGCGCCCGGCGAAGCGCTCAATCAGCGCGCAGGTGATGCCGGCATCTTCCGGGCGGCCGGGGCCGGGCGAAATAATGATGCGCTCGGGGTCGAGCTCCTCAATCTCTTCTAGGGTCACCTGGTCATTCCGGCGGACTTCGACGCGCGCGCCCAACTCGCCCAGGTACTGTGCGAGGTTGTAGGTGAACGAATCGTAGTTGTCGAGCAAGAAAATGCGCATCAGTGCCCAGCGACCCGCGACCTGCGACCCGTAGTTGTTAGTCGACAGTTTTCAGTCATCAGTTATTCAGTTGGGTAGGGCAAGGCCTTGTGCCTTGCCGCGGCGGGGGACGAGCCCCCGCCCTACCCTGACCTCCTTGAAATAGTGGACCACGGGGCGTGACCAGCCTTGGCCAAAACGGTCGAGATACCAAGCCAGAATCATGATGGCATCCAGCACGGTAGCGCCCAAGCCCAGAACTATTGACCACTTGAACTTCACTCTGCCGCTCCATCCGGGGATTAGACCAAACCTCCCTCAGCTAATTCTAGCGCGGCCAGCAGGGCGCGGGCTTTGTTGACCGTTTCCTGGTACTCCCGTTCAGGGCGGGAGTCGGCGACGATGCCGCCGCCCGCCTGCACATAGGCCACGCCGTCGCGCACCAGCAGCGTGCGGATGGCGATGCAGGAATCAAGATTCCCCGAAAAATCGAGATAGCAGACGCAGCCGGAATAGACCCCGCGTCGAGTTGGCTCCAGCTCCTCGATGATTTCCATCGCGCGGACTTTGGGCGCCCCGGTGACGGTGCCAGCGGGAAAGCAGGCGGCGAGCGCGTCAAAGCAGTCCACCCCACGCCGCAGCCGCCCGCGCAGGCTTGAGACTAGATGCATCACGTGCGAGTAGCGCTCGACGAACATCAGCTCTTCAACTTTGACGGAACCGTACTCGCAGACCCGCCCCAGATCGTTGCGGCCCAGGTCCACCAGCATGATGTGCTCGGCGCGCTCTTTGACGGAATGCCGGAGCTGCTGCTCGAGCCGCCGGTCTTCTTCCTCGGTCCGTCCGCGCGGGCGCGTGCCGGCGATGGGGCGGTAGTGCGCGGTGCGCCCCTGCACCTTCACCAGCATCTCCGGCGAAGAGCCGACCACGTCGAAGTCGCCCAGATGCAGGAAATACATATAGGGCGAGGGGTTGACGATGCGCAGGGCGCGATAGAGGGAGAACGGGTCGCTGCGGACGCGCGCCTGGAAGCGCTGCGACAGCACCACCTGAAAGATGTCGCCCGCACGGATGTAGCGCTTGGCACGTTGCACGGCAGCGAGATAATCAGCACGGCGAAAATTGGAGCGCACCTGCAGCGTCGCGACCTGTCCCGCCCTTGCAATCCATGGTGCACGCTTTGCGGCTCCAGGCCAGGCAAACATCGATTCCTGAAATCCCCGTGCGCGAGCGGACCGAAAGGGCGGGGCCGAACGCGGAATGCGGGTCAGCCGCGCCTCCATCTCGCGCAGCGACTCGCAGGCGCGACGGTACTTGGCGGCCAAGCTCCCCTGTCCGTGGTCGCGGAAGAGGTTGGCGATGAGCAGAATCTGGTGTTGCACGTGGTCGAAGACGAGGAGGTTCGAGAAGAACAGGAGGCGAGCGTCGTCGAGTCCCAAATCATCGGCGGTGCCCTCGGGCAGCCGCTCGAGCAGCCGCACCACGTCGTAGCCGAAGTAGCCCACCGCGCCGGCGGAGAAGGGCGGCAGGCCGGGCACCCGCACGGGTTGATACTCGCGGGTCATCTCCCGCAGCAGAGCAAAAATGGAACCCCGCCGTGTCGACCGTCTGCCGGCCTCAAGGATTTCTGCGACCGGTTCTTCGCCACCGCCCACCGGCGAGACGCCCCTCGACTGCGCTCGGGGCAGGCGATAGCGAACGATGCGGTAAGGGTCGGCGCCCATAAAACTGTAGCGGGCGATCTTTTCTCCCCCTTCAACGCTTTCGAGCAGGAAAGCGTGGGAGCGCCCGCGCGCGAGGCCCAGGTAGGCGGAGACCGGCGTGAGCAGGTCGGCGGTGATGCGCCGGCAGACGGGGATGACGTTGCCCCGCCGCGCCAGCTTCGCAACCGTTCGCAGGTCCGGCGTGATCATGGAGAGCGAAGAGCTTTCAGGACGGCGCGGCGCATCACGGCCACGGGCGCGCGCAGGCCCGTCCAGATTTCAAACTGCGCCGCGCCCTGCTCGACCAGCATCTGCCAGCCGGGAACGGCGATGGCGCCCCGTCTTCGTGCCAGCCGCAGCAATTGGGTTTCGAGCGGATTGTAAACCAGGTCGAAGACTACGCGGGCATTGATCTCCGCGGCGCGCAGCGGCGATTCTCTCGCCTGCGGCCACATCCCGACCGGCGTGCAGTTGACGATGGCATCGAACTGCCGCCGGCAGACTTCCACCCGCCGCAATGCTTCCCCGCCGACGGCGCGGGCGAGTGCGCGGGCACGGGCCGGGCGCCGCGCCGTGATGCTGACCAGCGCTCCGGCCGTGGCCAGGGCAAAAGCCACCGCACGGGCCGAGCCACCAGCACCGAGAAGCAAGACCTGCGCGCCTTCAAGCCGAACCTGCCGAGCCAGCGTGCGCAGCACGCCGACGTAGTCGGTGTTGTAGCCGTAGAGACGCTTGCCGCCGCGCACGACGACGGTATTGACGGCGCCGATGCTTACGGCGACAGGGTCGCAGCCATCGAGATGCCGCAGGATGGCTTGCTTGTGGGGAAGCGTCACGCTGAAGCCGGCAACGCCGAGCTCGGCACGGCAGCGCAGGAAGTCGGCGAGATCAGCGACCTCAAGAGGCAGATAAACGGCGTTGAGGCCAGCGGCCTGGAAGGCAGCGTTTTGCATGGCGGGGGAGAGCGAGTGGGCGATGGGGGAGCCGATGACGCCATAGACGCGGGTGCGCGCGTCCAGCCGATGCGGGCGGTAAAGATCGCGCAGCTCGCTCAGCGGAAGCTGACCCGCAGCGGTAGCGGGTCCTCCGTTGAGCGTGGCGTAGCCCAGGGCACTGCCCGCGCGCAGAGCGAGCACGCGCGCAGGGATGCCGGCTCTGCCCATCGCCAGGGCGATGACGCGGCCGCGATGCCGGCGGGCCAGGCGCAACACCGCAAGGTTGTCGCGTTGCCGGCGGGCGGTGACCGCAATCTTTGCCAGCCCGCCCAAGCGGTTCAGGCGGCGGTAGAGTCGGCCGAGATGCGCAGGGGTACGCCCGAAGTCGTGGAAGGAGACGATGGCGCGAACGCCGCGGAGCAGTTCGCGGCGCAGCGAAGGCGAGAATTCATCCAGGCTTTCGGCTTCGACGTCCACCCAGTCGCAGCCGCGCCGGGCGGCCAGACGCAGCAAAGCAAGCTGTGCGGCGGGGGTGCCCTCGAAACCGCCGCCGGCAGTTTGAGAACGGCAGGTGGCAATCCGAATCAGGCGCGAACGCTGTGGGAGCTGTTCGAGCAGACGGACGATGGCAGCAGGTGTTTGCAAGGCATCCAGGCGCAATTCCACGACGGCTGCGGTGCGCTCGGCGCGGCGCAGCGCCTGGAGGAAGCCCTCGACCGTAGGCGCCGCGATGACGGCGGCAATGGGCTCGGAGCCAAACGGTGGGCGCATGGTCAGGGGAGTGTACGTGCACGCGACGCAGGGAGGCAACCCTTCGACCCCGCTCAGAACCCCGATGGGGCGGCTGGCAGGGTTTTCGGAAGCCCTGCGGACAATTGCGGAAGAAAGCGGCACAACTAGCAATGCCAGCAAGAGTTTTGCTTGACAAGCGGGGCAAACTTGGCTACGGTTTGCCCAACCCCGTCAAACGGGGTGTACGCAGCGCCCGCCAAAACTTGGGTACGTAAGCCCGATTCGGGCAAGCCCGCAGGGCATCGGAGGCCAACCGTGAACGCAAGGCAGGCCGCGAGAGTTGCCATTGTCTCAATCTGCATGCTCGGGATCGCCAGCGCGCCGCTGCTGGCGGTGCAGGGCCCGGCGGAGGAGGAGATTGCACCGCGTCCCAGCTACAAGGACGTCTACTGCGCCGGCTTCGTCAGCTCCAGCAAGATTGATTCCCCGCTGACCATCATCGCCGGCGAGGACGCCGTCGGGCGGCTCACCTACCAGCAGGATGACTTCGTCTATCTGAGCCAGGGCAGCCGCGACGGCGTGCAAGTCGGACAGGAATATCTAGTCGTGCGGCGGGTGAAGGATCCGAGCCGAATCGAGGCATTCGGGAGGCAAAACGGGATATTGCGGCGCATCGGAACGCTCTACGCCGACATAGGGCGCGTGCGGGTGCACGTGGTGCACGAGACGACGGCCACTGCCCGCATCGTGCACGTCTGCGACGCCATGCAAAACGGCGACCAGCTCGTCCCCTACCAGGAGCGTCCCACCGCCGACTTCCGCGAGAACGGAGCCTTTGACCGCTTCGCACCGTTCGCGGGCGGCGCGGAAGGAACGGTGGTGGCGGCGCGCGACTTCCCGGCCCTGATCGGCAGAGGCGACGCGATCTACGTCAACCTGGGCACCAACCAGGGCGTGAAAGTGGGCGACTACTACCGCGTCTTCCGCTACGCCACCGGCACGACCTATGAAGGCGCCAAGCGCATGGGGAAAGTCCGCCAGTCAGGCTACTCGGGACAGGGCATCAACTATCATCCCACCAGCCGCACCGACCTGCCGCGAGAAGCCCTGGGCGAGGCCATGGTGGTGTGGGTGGACCAGGACAGCTCGACCGCCATGATCACCTACAGCGTGCGGGAGATCCACCCCGGGGATTATGTCGAAGTCCAGCCGCCGGCTCCGCCCGTCGCCAGCCTTATGGCCGAGCCCAAGCAGATTGTGCGCGGGCAGTCGGCGCTGCTGAGTTGGACCACCGGCAACACCACGGCGCGCGAGATCGGGCCGGGCGTGGGACCCGTGGCTAAGAAAGGCACCACGCGCGTCAGCCCGGCGCAGACGACTACTTATAGCTTGTCGGTCAGCGGGCCCGGCGGCTCGACGCAAGCCAGCGCCACCGTGACCGTCGTCGAACCACCCCCACCGCCGCCACCCCCGCCGACTCCCCAACCGCCCCCGCCACCTGCGCCCGAGCTAACGCCCGACGAGTTGTTCGCGCAAAACGTGCAGGACATCTTCTTCGATTACAACAGCACCAACATCCGTCCCGAGGCGCGGGCGGCGCTCGAGCACGCCGCGCAGTTCCTCATCGCCTATCCCGACATTCGCGTGGTGATTGAAGGCCACTGCGACGAGCGCGGCGGGATTGACTACAACCGCCGACTCGGCCAGCACCGCGCGGAAGCCGCGCGCGACGTGCTCGTGTCGCTGGGCGTCGAGGCCGGTCGCATCAGCCTCATCAGCTACGGCAAAGAGCGGCCCTTCTGCACCGAATCCTCCGAGGAACCCTGCCGGCAACTGAATCGCCGCGCCCACTTCCTCCGCCAATAGCGCCAGCCTCCGACTCCGGAGTGCTCTAACAGGATGCCGAACACTGTCCTCCCGAGGCCGCGGCGCTTTCTGCCGGGAGTGAGGAATCTGCTCGTGTTCAACGAACAGCAGATCCCTCGCTGCGCGCGGATGACAGCGCACTGATCGTCGCGCGACGAGAGCTTCTCACCGGCCCGCAATCCGCTGGGCTATAATCCTCTCCACGAGGACCGCAGCTCCGTGCGACCCGGAGAAAGACTGAAGGACATTCGCGTTCGTCTGGGGATAACCACGCGCGATGTCGCCCGTCTGAGTGCCGAGATCGCCGCGGCGGAAAACAATCAGGAGTTTGCTATCTCCAATCCGTGGCTCACACAGGTGGAGAATCAGGACTCGGTTCCCAGCATTCACAAGCTCTACAGCTTGAGCGTCATCTACCGAATAAAGTTCACGGATTTGCTGCTCCTCTACGGGGTGGATCTGGAAAAGGCCCCCAAGCATCAGCTCACAACCAAGCTCAGGGAGACCCATCTGGCCGAGGTGGGAGTCTACGACGAGGACCGCTCGATCAGTTTTCCCGTGCGCTTCGATGTGGCCTTTCGGGTCGAAAACACCAGTTTGCTCGGCAGAATGATCGAGGTGTGGGGCGAGATCCCGATTGGCATGATTCGCCATCTCGACTTGCGCCGCCACCAGTACGGCTACATCGGCCTCGGCGACTACACCATGTACCCCCTGGTGCGCCCCGGTTCATTCGTTCAGATTGATGACCGGCGAACCAAAATCTACAAGTCGGGATGGCGCAGCGAATTTGACCGGCCTATTTACTTCTTTGAGTTGCGCAATGGGTATGCTTGTTCTTGGTGTGAGCTGCACGGCCGCCAGCTCGTGCTTCTCCCCCATCCGGCTTCCGGCTGTTCGAGCAAGTCACTGCACTATCCGGATGAGGTCGAGATCCTGGGGCAAGTGGTGGGAATCGCTATGCGCATTGTCTCGTATGAGGGCTGGCCTCCGCCGCACGAGCTCCCAAGATTGCCAAAGCGACCTTAGTGTTCGAGATGAAAAGCCCTCGCGCGATGGCATCTGTATCCTTGGGAATCAGAACCCGATAAGGTTCATTCTCTTCCCAGAACCTTCTAGCCTCGCTTCGGGCCGGGCCCATGGCGGCAAAGTACCTGTCCAGTTCCTCCACCAGGTCTTCCAGCGGCAGCAGGACAACTTGCTCAAAGATTTCGCGATGGCTGATGTCGATCGCGGCACCCGCCAATCCACCCGAATACTGACCGGCCAGCCCATCATGGTGGTAGGTTCCGGTGTTGTAGTCGCGCAGGGAAGCCAGGCAGACGAGTCGGGCCAGGTCATCGGGCAGATGGTCAAGCGTAAACCTCTTCAGGTCGTCCAGAACACGCAGCAGTTCTGGCGAGGTGAAGTTCACAGAAGCCCGGAGTTGCGGTCGCAGATTCACGCCGGCATCCGCTCCCATCGCCGCCTGACATCGTCCAGGCGAACAGACTCAAGCCCTGCCAACAAGTCCACGGTAGGTCTGACCAGACGCTCCGTGAGCCCCAGCGTGGCGTCGAGTGCCCGCCGCGCCTGGAAGGGTCCGAGGAACCAGATGAGAAATTTCAAGACCACGCAGTTCACCTGGAACGCGGCATAGCTCAGCAGGATTTTCGCCTCGCTGGCAAAGCGGGCTTGGTTGGAGGCGCGCGCCGCCAGCCGATAGAGCCGCAGCACCCGCGCGACCTGGCGCTGCGTGGCTCGAATCCACGAGAGGGCGAGGGCGCTCCTCTCTCGCACGAAAAGCTCTCTAAGTCCCTTGCGATCTGTTTCGCAGACGAAATGCCAGTCCTCGCGGGCAAAAATCCGAGCGGCCATCAGCACAGAGGGCAGGGAGAGGTTGAAGCTCTCAATCAGCTCAACCAGTTGAATCCCGGTAAGGTTCTTCCACGGCGCCGCGGGTCTGGCAGAGACCCAGATGAGGAGCACGGACAGCAGGATGGCGGCGAGAACAATGAAAAATATCAGCTCGATCATGTTCTTGCCTGGCCCGCCACGTGGGCGCGGTTATAGCAGAAATTGTAGCGGAAGGCTTCAGCCTTCCAAGTCGGAGCCATCATGGCTTTGCCTGCCCCGTTACGCTGGCGCGGAGCGTAGAGATAAGCTGCGCGGTCGCCCGCACCGCCCGCTGATAATGCACTTCCAACAAACGCTCACCTTCAGGGACGGGATCAGGCTGGTAGGACCAAAACGCCCAACACCAAATCCCTAGTGCCACACCGTAAGAGAGAGGTTGGAGATGTGCGACCCACCGGTATGCTGCCTCGCCGAATACGAGATGGGTAGCAAAATTGATGACCGTGGCACTCACCATGATGCTGTAGCCCACCAGCAAGCCCCGCGTGTTCCGTCCTACCGGGATGAGATAGTAGGTGAGCAGCCCGATCAAGATCACCAGCAACC
>JBBIPK010000055.1:0-11308 GCA_037442885.1 Acidobacteriota bacterium
GAGCGTTCCCCTTTCCCGGCACACCGATTCGCTTCCGCCTGCGCCCGGTGCGTGCGCGCCGAAGCAGAAGACAGCTACGGTACCGCAGATAGTTTCATGCCAAGCGGTGCGATAGGTCTCCCCCAGGTGGGAGCCCTTCGTCCCGAAGGTTCGGGACTCAGGGCAGGCCTGGGGGCTCGGTATGAGGAAAGTGCTGCCTACAGAGGAGCACCGCAGTCCGGAGATGAAATCGAGCACCAAGGATTATTGGTGCGATGGGCCCCAACGTGCCGCTCATGAGGCCTCAGGGGCTAAAGCCCCTCGTTTTTTCGTTTCTTATATCAGGGCTGAAGCCCTGACCCGCCGAAAAGGAAGGAACGGAGTCTCGGTTCGTTGACCCGCCCTGCCTGCGGTGCTAGGATTTGATGCGCGTCGGGACGTGGCGCAGCCCCGAATGCGGGCAAGCTAGTTTAGCGCGTCCCGATTGCGATCGCGAAGGTCGCGGGTTCAAGTCCCATCAGTTTCAACGAGCGAATCGAATGTCTCATTTCGTCCAGTACCACAAGCCAGAGGTAATGGGGCCTTACAGGGCGTCCGAGGGGCGTTTCTGGATAGTAACCAATAAGCGTCCTACGTTACTGATTGGTGATACGGTATGGCTCCTCACGGGCGAAGGCAGGCCACGTGAGTTTTACCTTCGTCAGAGGTTTGTGGTTGACAAGATAGAGCACCAGCCTGGCAGAAGATTCCAGTATCGCGTATCAGGCTCAGTGGGAAAGAGCCTTCATAAAAGAATCGACACGATGCCTTGGTTTCAGAAACTAGCAAGGTCCACGGGCAATTTCCGGTACGGATTACAGCCGATCAACAACGAAGAAATCGTCGAAGGTTTTCAACGCGTGTCGAGGTCGTAAGTGGATCCCGAGGGGAACCCGGAAGGTCGCGCGCCCGTCCCGCCGACCCCAACATCCCGACCGCTCGCCATTCATTGACCCCCTGAAGCCGAGGTGCTAGCATTTGATTCGCGTCGGGACGTGGCGCAGCCTGGTTTAGCGCGCCTGCTTGGGGTGCAGGAGGTCGCGGGTTCAAATCCCGCCGTCCCGACCATTTTTGCGCCCCGAATGTTTTCGGACAGGCCCGCGGGAGTGGGGAGACCGGGGGGAGAAAGCGAAAGGCTACAGGAAACAGACGTGACGAAACGAAGCACGAACTACCACATCCTGCTGACGAACGATGACGGCATCCACGCCGACGGCTTGACGGCGCTGGAGGAGGCCTTACAGGAGCACGCCGAGCTGACGGTGGTGGCGCCGCACGTCGAGCGGAGCGCCTCCAGCCACGCGCTCTCGCTCCAGCAGCCCATTCGCTACGAAAAAATCAGCGAACGCAAATACGCGGTGGAGGGCACGCCGGCCGACTCGGTCATACTGGCGCTGAACAACATTTGCTCGGTGACGCCCGACCTGGTGATTGCGGGCATCAACCGCGGCGGGAACATGGGCGAGAACATTTTCTATTCCGGCACGGTGGCGGCGGCGCTGGAGGCGACCCTGAACCGCGTGCCCGCGTTTGCGATTTCGGTGGCGGCGCGGGAGAACCCCCGCTACGAGGTGGCGGCGGCGTTTGCGGTGCAGTTGGCGCTGAAGATTCTGGCTGGGGGCCTGCCGAAAGGGATCGTGCTGAACGTCAACGTGCCGGCGCAGTGGGTGAGCGGGGCGCGGCTGACGCGGCAGTCGCGCAAGCTGACGAAGAACCTGCTGGTCGAGGGCATTGACCCGCGCGGGCGGAATTACTACTGGATCCACGAGCAGGTGGATTTGTCGCGCGTCGAGCCTGACACCGACTATGCGGCGGTGCAGGAGGGAAGCATCTCGCTGACGCCGCTGCAGATTGACCGCACCGAGCACAACGTGGTGCGGGAGCTGGGGAAGTGGATCGAGGACCTGAACGGAATCCTGCTGGCGCAGGTCAACAGCCGCGCGGCCCGCTCCTGACGCTTCCTCCTTCGTTGCCGAGCGGTCCTCCTCCGCTCCGAAACGCTCTGCAATGTTGCCGCCAGTACCCCGCCCGGGGGCTTTGAGATAGAATGGCATTCTGCCTGTCGGTCGGGGCGTGGCTCAGCCTGGCTAGAGCGCTCGGTTCGGGACCGAGAGGTCGTGGGTTCAAATCCCACCGCCCCGACCATCCCTGCAGTAGAATCAAAGGGCCGCGGTATGGCGGAGACTACCGAACGCGAAGCGGCCCGGCGCTACCGGGTGAGCGGGTTTGTGCAGGGCGTGGGGTTCCGGTTTTTCGTCGAGCGCGTGGCGCGGCAACTGGGCGTGAGCGGCTACGTGAAGAATTTGCGCGACGGCCGCGTCGAGGTCTATGCCATCGGCGCGCCCGAGAACTTGCGCGAGCTGAAGCGCCGCCTGGCGGAAGGCCCGCGCGCCGCCCGCGTCGCCGCCATCGAGGAAGAAGCGGCGCCGCTGCTCGAGCGCTACCGGCAGCAATTCCGCGTCGAATCGGAGGGAGCATGGTGGTAATGAACCAGCTCGAACTAAAAAAGCTCATCCGCGAAATCCCCGACTGGCCCAAGCCCGGCATCCTCTTCTACGACATCACCACGCTGCTGAAAGACCCGCAGGGCTTCCGCACGCTCATTGACCAGCTCCACCACCACTACTACACGAAGCCCGTGGACGTCGTGGCCGGGATCGAGGCGCGCGGATTCATTTTCGGCCCCGCGCTCGCCTACCGGCTGGGCGCGGGCTTCGTGCCGCTGCGCAAACCGAACAAGCTGCCGGCGGAAACCGCGCGCGAAACCTTCCAACTCGAGTACGGCACTGACGCGCTCGAGATTCACAAAGACGCCGTGCAGAAGGGGCAGCGCGTGCTCATCTGCGACGACCTGCTCGCCACCGGCGGGACCGCCAGCGCCGCCGTCCGCCTCATCCAGAAGATGGGCGGCGAGGTGGTGGGCTGCGGCTTCGCCGTTGAGCTCACCTTCCTCAACGGGCGCAAGAAGCTCGAAGGCATTGACGTCTTTTCCCTGCTCCAGTACGACAAGGGCTGATGCCGAACGCCAAGCCCGAGCTCACTTCCCTGCTGCAGGAATTCGTGGACGCGCGCATCAGCGCGGCGGCGCTCTTTGCGCGGGCCGAGCATCTGCTGCCTGCTGGCAGCGACGCGAGCCTCGAGCTGCTCACCTGGCTCGCCGAATCCGACCAGATGCTGCACCTGCCGGCAGACCGCCAGGCGCTCGCGCAGCGCTTGCGCGAATTTGGCCGCGAAGAAATCTCCTGGGAAGAGCTCGACCTCTGGGCCTTTGCGGTTGAGCACACGGAAGAGCTTTCCTTCGACCACCCGTCTTCGGCGCCGGAGGTGGCGCTGCTGCGGGCAGTGCTGGGCTGGATCGAAGAGTGGCAGGAGCCGGAAGCGCGACCCCCGGCGGCGCGGCTCGAGCAACTGGCGAATCTGCTGCTGACGGAAAATGACCCGGAACGCTGCCTGACCCAACTGGAAGAGGTTCTCAGCTCCTAGTCGCTATGCACACGCTCAAGGAAATGCCCGTGGAAGGCTACGAGCGAGTGCTCGCCTTCCGGGATCCAGCCGCCGGCTTGCGCGGGTTTCTCGCCATCCACAGCACCGCGTTGGGACCGGCGGTGGGCGGCGTACGGCTGTGGCGGTATGCAAGCGAAGACGAAGCGCTAACCGATGTGCTGCGGCTGTCGCGCGCGATGACCTACAAGGCCGCGCTGGCCGAGCTCCCCTGTGGCGGCGGCAAGGCTGTCATCATCGCGCATCCCGAGCTGCAGCGCGATCCAGCCTTCGAGGCCTACGGAGGCGTGGTCGAGAGCCTGGGCGGGCGCTTCTTCACCGGGCCCGATGTGGGCATCATCCCTGCCGATTTGGCCGCCATCGCCCGTGCTACCCACCACGTGGCCTGCGGCTCGGCCGCCGGGCCCGACCACAGCCACGAAGAAACCGCGCTCGGCGTCTGGCATGGAATGCGCGCCTGCCTGGACTTCGCCGGCCTGCGCCGGGCACGCCCGCATCGGGCGCGCGTGGCGATCCAGGGCGTGGGCAGCGTGGGGCTGCAACTGGCGCGGCTGCTGAAACGCGAAGGAATGGAACTCCTGGTCGCCGACATCGACCCCAGCCGCGCGCGGCAGGTGGCCGAGGAACTGGGCGCGGAAGTTGTCCCTCCAGATGAAATCCTCACGGCGCGTTGCGACGTTCTTGCTCCCTGCGCGCTCGGTGGCGTCATCACCGTCGAGACGGCGCGGCAGATTCAAGCGCGCATCGTGTGCGGCTGCGCCAACAACATCCTGGCTACGCCGGAAGCCGGCGACGAACTGGCGCGCCGCGGCATCCTCTATGCGCCCGACTATCTGGTGAATGCCGGCGGGTTGATCGCCGGCGTCGAATTCTACCTGCTCAAGCGCCGCGACTCGACCGCCAGCCTCGCGCGCATCTACGACCGCATGCAGCAGGTGCTGGAGTTGGCGCAGCAGCGCGGCGTCTCCACTGCGCGCGTGGCCGACGAGCTGGCCGAAGCCCGCCTGCGCGCTGCTGAACGTTAGACCGCTGGCGGCGGAGACGCTGCAGACTGGCAGAGGCGGCAGCGAGTAGGGCGGCGGATGATGGAGGTATCGCGCGGGAAGAAGGTCGCCAGACTCCAGTCGAGCGCCACCTGCAGTTGCTTCTTCAATCCCACCAGCCGCAGCAGGTGCACCGAGTTCCAGAAGAGCCACGCGAAGTAGCCCGCCAGCTTGATCCCCATCACTTGAATCACCGCGTCGTTCATCCCCAGCGACACCAGCATCCCGGTGGGCTCGAACTCGTAGGGCACGAGCATCTGCCCCTGCATCGCCCGGGGGATGTTTTCCGCCACCAGCCGCCCCTGCGCCAGCGCCACCGGGGCGATGCGCGGGGACTGCTCGGGCTTCGTCTTCTCGACCACCGCCGCGTCGCCGATGGCAAACACCCGCGGATAGCCTTTCACTTGCAAGTTCGCGTTCACCACCACGCGCCCGGACTTGTCTTTCTCCACCGGCAGGGAGTCGAGCAGGGGGTTCGCCCGCACGCCCGCCGTCCAGATGACGAGGCCGGCGCGCAGGTCATCTTTCTCGTTTACCTCGACCCCCTCCGGGGTGACGAGCGTGACCCGCGCCTGGGTGCGCAGCTCGATGCCCTCACGCTGGAGCTTCCGCCGGGCGCGTTGGGCCAATTCCGGATCGACGCCGCGGAGGATGTAGCTGTCGGCTTCGAGGAGGATGAGGCGTACATCGTCGCGCTGGATGCCGCGGTAGCGGGGGATGACGTAGCGATAGACTAGGTCGTGCAGCTCGGCGACCAGTTCCACGCCGGTGTAGCCGCCTCCCACCACGACGAGCGTAAGAAGCTGGCGGCGCTCGGCCGCATCGGCTTCGTGGTCGGCGTGTTCGAAGAGGTCGAGCAGGTGATCACGCAGCTCGACCGCCTCTTCCAGGCTCTTGGGAGAAAAACAGTTTGCCGCCGCTCCGGGAATTCCCAAGAAATCGGTCGCGCTGCCCACCGCCAGGACGAGGTAATCGTAGGCGAGGGGCCCGGTGGTGAGTTGGAGCTGGCGCTGGGCAAGGTCAAGGCCGGTAGCGCGGGCGCGCAGGAAGCGGAAGTGGCGCTGGCGGCGGATGTCGCGCAGGCTCTGCACGATGTGGCGCGGCTCGATGTAGGAGGAGACGATCTGTGGGAGCAGCGGCGTGAAGAGGAAGTAGTTGTGCTCGCTGACGAGCGTCAGCTCGACGCGCGCGTCGCCGCGGAAGCGCCGCTCGAGCGCGAGCATCGCCTCCAACCCGCCAAACCCCGCGCCCAAAACGACAATGCGGGTCGGGCCAGCCATCAGGTTCTCTCGAAGTCAGCCTTTGGCTTCAGCGGCAAATTGCAGCCATCCTAGAAGGCCGATTAGACGAAGTCAAATGCCCGTGCCCGGGACAGGCTTGACGGCCCCACCGCGGGCGCCTAGTCTTATTCGTACGGGAGAGGTCCTCCCGTCAGGGCAAGCCGCTTTCTTCTGCAGACACCGCCGCCTGACCCTCTAGCCGGAGGCTGCCTATGGCCGCTGTTTCCGCAACGCTGCTCGCGTCTGACCTAGAGGTGCGACGACAACTGAGGCGCCTCGCGCCCACCATTCTGCTCCGCACCATCCTGATTGTCCTGCTCAGTGAGTTCGCCGTGATGCTGATTCTTGACTGGCTCGCGCTGGACTGGGGCGTCGGGACGGCCATCCTGGATGCCACACTTCTGACGCTCCTGATTGCCGGGCCGCTCTATCTCTACGTCTTCCGCCCCACCGCCCAGCTCACAGGCGAAGCCGCCGCGGCCCCGGCGCTCGCCGCGTTGCGGCAAAGCGAACAGCGCTACCGCACATTAGCCGAGGCAGCCCAGGACGCCATCTTCGTCGTGAACCGCGAAGGCATTATGCAATACGCCAACAGCTTCGCCGCCAACCAACTGGGGCGCCGGCCTGAGGAAGTGGTCGGTAAGCGCCAGGAGGAGATCTTTCCCGCGCACGAAGCGCGGCGACACCTGGAGCAGATGGAAAGAATCTTCACCACCGGCGAGGCCCTCTATGAGGAAGCCAAGCTGCCGATCCCGTGCGGCGAGCTGTGGATAAGTAACCGGCTGGTCCCGCTCAAAGATGACTCCGGCCAGGTGCAGGCAGTGATGGGCATCGCGCGGGAAATCACCGAGCAGAAACGGCTGGAGGAAGAGCTGCGTCAGAGCGCGGAGCGTTTTCGCCAACTGCTAGAGGCGCTGCCGGTGGCCACGCGCGTGATCCAGAAGAACCGCGTGGTCTACTCGAACGCAGCCGATGCCCTGCTGTTCGGCTACGACCAGCCGGAGGAAGTCATCGGAAGCGATGCGTTTGCCTACATCGCGGAGACCGATATCGCGCGCCTGCGCGCCTATGCCGCGCGGCGCGCCGCCGGGGAGCCGGCTCCCACACGCTACGAAGCCCAGGCCAAGCGGCGGGACGGAAGCGTCTTTCCGGTCGAGCTCTCGGTGACTCGGGTAATCTATGACGGTCAGCCTGCCACCCTGGCGGTGCTGACCGACCTGACCGAGCACAAACGCCTGCTCCTGTACGAATCGCTCCTGCCGGTCTGCTCCGTCTGCGGCAAAGTCCGCGACGACACCGGCACCGAACGCGGCAAGGGCCAGTGGCGCTCCTGGCAGCAATACATGCTGGAACGATCGACTACCAGCTTCAGCCACGGCTTCTGCCCGGACTGCTACCGCGAGTATCGCCGCCGCGCCGGATTGCCGGAGCAGCCCCCCTCCCACCACAAGTAATACGACCGCGACCGGCCGCACCCCGGGTGAACGGCGTAGCCTCAAGCTTCAGAGGCTCGGAACTGACGCTGGCGGAGGGCTTCGTAGAGGACGATGCCGGCGGCCACCGAAACGTTGAGCGAGCCGACGCGGCCGAAAACGGGAATCGAAACCAGGAAGTCGCACTTCTTCTCGACCAACTCGTGCAGGCCGCGGCCTTCGCTGCCCAGCACGAGCGCGCAGGGAAGCGTCAGATCGGCTCCCGTGAAGGGCTGACTCGCTTCCGGGTTAAGGCCGATGATCCAGCAGCCGGCCTCTTTCAACTGCTCCAGAGCGCGAGCCAGGTTGACGACCCGCGCGATGGGAATGTGCTCGATCGCTCCGGCCGAGGCTTTGGCCACCGTGGCCGTCAGCCCGGCGGCGCGGCGCTCGGGCAGGATGACTCCATCGGCGCCGGCGCAATGGGCGGTGCGGATGATGGCGCCCAAGTTGTGCGGGTCTTCGATGCCGTCCAAGACAACGAACAGCGCCGGCTTGTGCGCCGCACGCAGGAGGTCTTCCAGGTCAGCGTAGTGTTGGGCGGCGGTGAGGGCGACGACGCCTTGATGGCGGTCGCTCGCGGCCAGCCGGTCAGCTTCCTGCCGCGGGACGAACCGCACGGGCACGCCCCGGCTCCGCGCGGCCGCTAGAAGCCGCTCGACTGGTTTCCCGGCTCGTCCGCGGACGATGAGCAGGCGCTCCAGCGGTCGCCCGGCAGTCAAGGCTTCTTCCACCGCGTGGATGCCGTAGAGAACAGGCATGACAGACAGGATAGCAGAGGTCGCAGAGTTGCAGGTCAATCCGCTAGGCGCGAGAGGCGGGTGCGCAGTCGGCGCAGAGGCCGAGGAATTGGACGTGGTGGCTCTGCACCTGCAGGCCGGTGCGGCGGCGCACCTCCTCGATCAGCTTGCGCGGCAGCTTGACGCTGACGTCGAGCAGGCGGCCGCAACGCTGGCAGATGGCGTGGTCGTGGCGGTCGCGGTTGCGGTCGTAGCGAGTGGCGGCATCGCCGAAAGTGAACTCGCGCAGCAGACCGTGCTCCACCCACCAGCGCAGGGAGTTGTAGATGGTGGCGTAGGCGACGCCCGGGTAGCGGCGGCGCACGCGCTGGAAGACCTGCGCCGCCGTGGGGTGATCATCGGAAGCCTGGACCACCTCCAGCACCAACTGCCGCTGGCGCGTAGTCCGCTCCGGCGGACGAATGGGCTGGTCGGGAGCCGAGCGCGCGCGGCCCTCGCCATCGTCCCGAAGCTTCGGGATTGGCGGGCGGTTCTGACTCACACCACCTCTCAGTCGAGCAGGCTGGCCAGCTCGTGCTCGTCCTCGATTTCGTCCTCCAGCGCTTCGCGCACGATGTGGTGGGTGACGGCGTCGGTGTCGCGCACCTTCTCGAGCAGCTTCGAGTAGAAATCAATCGCATCCCGCTCGGCCTGGATGCTGTCTTTCAGCATCTGCTTCCAGTTGGCCGGGTCCTTGGGCGGCAGCAGGTAGCGGCCAAAGGCCAGCTTTTCGGCTTCGCTGGGCCGCTGGAAGGGGATGCCGCCCAACTGGATGATGCGGCCGAGGAACGTCCCCACGTGTTCCCATTCATGGTTGGCCATCTCGGTGAACCGCTCCGCCACTTCCCGCCCGTGCATGCCGGTGGCGTAGACGGAGAGGTAGCGGTAGCGAAAAGCAGCCAGGAGCTCGGCCGCGGCCGCTTTGTTGAGGCTATCGATGATTTCCTTGCGATTCTTGACGATTTCCTGTCCGCGGAGCATCAGGTTCCCTCCTTCTCGCTGTTTATAATCATTCTAAACTCGCTCACTGTCAAGGGCCTTCTGCGCTGGCACCTGCCGGGCAGGTCAGCGGGCTGACAGTAGCGCCGGGAGCCAGGGCAGCGCAATCGAAAGCTTGGCCGGCATCGTCAACCGCATAAAAAGAAAGAGCTTCCGGGCGGGCCTCCACCAGCAGAAACGCGCGCGTCTGATCGTTGACGGCAGCCACCAACGGGCTGCGGCGGGCGTTGCCGCGACGCAGTTGGCCGCTCGAGCCCACTACAAAGTAGAGGATGCCCTGCTGAGGATGAAGGCGCTGGTAGATGTGGTCGTGACCCGAGAACACCACCTGGACGCGATCACGGAAGAGCGGTTCCAGTTTGGCGCGGAGTTTCGCATCAGGCCCGTGGTGTTTGCCGGTGGAGTAAAGGGGATGGTGGAAGTAGGCGATGCGCCAGCGGGCGTGCGAGGCGGCCAGCGCCTGCTCGAGCCAGGCGAGCTGCTCGGGGTCGCGCTTGTCTTTCTCCAATCGGATGCTATTGAGCACGAAGAACTCAATCAGGGGCGCGCCGTCGGGCGCCTGCCCAGCGGTGAAGTTGTAGTAGCCCTGCGGACCGGCGATGTGGAAGCGGTCGTAGGAGTCAATCAAGTCCTGGCCGTCGCGGCGCCGCATGTCGTGGTTGCCGAGGGCGGCGCGGAAGACGACGCCGCGCCGGAGCAACTCGGCATAGGGACGGTCGAACTTGGCTTCGAAGTCCTTTTGGTTTCCTCCGCCGGAGCCGAACAGGCCGCCGTAGATGTTGTCGCCCAGCATCAGCACCAGCTCGAACGGCAGGCGGTCGTGCCAGGCGGCCATCTGACGGGCGACGCGGTACTGGCCTTCCTTGCCGGTGCCGGAGTCGCCGATGACGGCGAAGCGGAGGACTTCATCGGTCGGTGCGCCAGCAAAGGGATGTGAGAAGCAAAGGAAGCAGAGGAGGCTAAGGAGGCAGAGGGAGTTGCGGCGCTGGCGGCCAACGAGCATAGGGCGACAGGCTACCGCGGTCATCGGAGGTCTGCAAGGCATGCCCAAGGCATTTGTCAGGGAGGCCGGCTTTGGCTAGACTCGCGGGGCACGGCCGGGGAGGATGAAATGCGCTGGATGGCGTGGACAGTCGTAATCACGTATGCACTCTTGCTAGGCTGTGCGCGTGGGGAAAGGCCACAGGAGGCGGAGATGACCACAAACGAGCGCCTGCAGGCGGACTTGCGCGCCATCCAGGAGCTGCGCGCCCGGGACACGGCGGCAACCAGAGCTTTCGACGTCGCCACGCTTGAGACGCTCTGGTCAGACGACATCGTCATGCTGGCGCCGGGGGCCGAGCCGGTCGTCGGCCGGGAGGCGAACCAGGCCGGCCTGCGCGCGATGGCCGCGCAGAGCCAGGGACTCGAAGTGGTTGACTACAACCAGGAGTGGCGCGAGACCACCGTGGTGGGCGACTTTGCCTTCGAGTGGGGCCTCATCACCGGCGCGATGCGGCCGCAGGCGGGCGGCCAGGCCACCCGCTATCGCTTTAAGGTACTGCGCGTGCTGCGGCGGGAGCCGGATGGCTCGTGGAGGGTGCACCGCACCATGTGGAACGACGCCCCGCTGAGGAAGCAGGAGAAACGGGAACCTTGACTCGGGAACCGTCTGAGCACGGAAGCAACGGAAGCAGCGGCAGAATCGCTGCGGCAGCCGCTCTGCTGCTGGTCACCGGAAGCGCTTTGCTCGGCGTTCAGGCCGGGGGCCCGCTGGCGCTGCCGGAGGAGAAGCATCTGCGCAACGTGCGGCAACTCACCGCGAGCGGGGAGAATGCCGAGGCCTATTTCTCCCCCGACGGCCGCCGGATCATCTTTCAGTCCCACGAAAGCGCGGGTTCGTGCGACCAGATTTACGTGATGGATCTTCGCGGCGGCCAACGGCGGATGGTCAGCACCGGCCGCGGGCGCACGACCTGCGGCTTCTTCTTCCCCGACGGCAAACGGATTCTCTACTCTTCGACGCATCACGTCGACCCGAACTGCCCGCCCCGGCCGGACTTCAGCCGGGGCTATGTCTGGTCGCTCCATCCGGCCTATGACATCTTCCTCGCACGGCCTGATGGCAGCGAGCTGCGGCAACTGACGAACGCGCCGGGCTACGACGCCGAAGCGACCATCTCCCGCGACGGCCGCATCGTTTTCACCTCGACGCGCGACGGCGACCTCGATATCTA
>JBBIPK010000056.1:0-11081 GCA_037442885.1 Acidobacteriota bacterium
AAACCAACTACTGTAAAATCACACCCTTCAAATGGGTTTTGCAATAACTTCTAGTACTCCTGCTTTTTTCCTATTGCGCCTCTGGAGTGCCGGTGCTAGGGTAGCGGGCGCTGGTCCGATTTTCCTTTTCCGATGGGGTAGCTGACGTGGATGATCGTCGGACAGCCCGCCGTTTCCTCATGACCCTGCCGGTCGAGATCAAAGGCGAGGTGCGCACGGGCGAGACCCTGACGGCCGCGACCCGCGACGTCAGCTTCCGCGGGCTCTACTTCGTGGTGGACCAAGACTTTGAGTCGGGCTCTTCCATCGAATTCGTCCTGACCTTGCCGCGCGAGCTCACCCTGGCGGGCGATGTGCGCATCTATTGCGCCGGGCGCGTCGTCCGGGTCGAAAAGCCCGTGCCCGCCGGCGGCGTGGGCGTGGCCGCCATCATTGACCGCTACGAGTTCCTCCCCCAGACCGTCTGACCCTCCCTTCCCAGCCGCTCTCATAGTATAGTAACGCCGCGCGTGGGGTCGCATTCCAGCGAGCCGAGTCGGATTCGGTCGGCTTGCCGGCCCCGGCGTAACGGGGAGAGGGCGCGCCGCGTCCAACCTCAGTGGGTAGCATGAATCGCTCGGCCAGAGTCTCGCCGGTGAGTTGCGCCGTCTCCCACGTGTGCCTCGGGCTGCTCTTGGCTGCGCTGGCCGCTCCCGCGCTGGGCTGCTCGCGCACCCCCAATGCCGGCGCCCGCGGCGATTCCGACAACCCCATCCCGGTGCGGACGTACGCGGTCGAGGAGGAGGTTCTGCAGCGGAACGTGCAGACCGTCGGCTCGCTCCACGCGCTGGAGGAGAGCACGATCAGCGCCGAAGTCGAAGGCCGGGTGGCGCAGGTGCGGGCCGACGTGGGCGACGCGGTGCGCGAGAATCAGGTGCTGGTGACGCTTTCGCCGGTCGAGCTGGAGTACGAACTGGAGCGGCAGCGCGCCGCCCTCCGCCAGGTGCGCGCACGACTGGGGCTGGGCGCCGATGACCCGCTGCCGCGCGACCCCGCCCAGGTTCCCTTCGTCCAACGCGCCGCCGCCGACCTGTTTGACGCCGAGCAGAAATTCCGCCGCGCCGAGCAGCTCTTCACCGACCGGCTGATTTCCCAGCAGCAACTCGACGAAGCCGCCGCCCGCTACAAAAGCACGCGCGCCGCCCACGACGAAGCGCTCCAGGAAGTCGAACAGCTCAAAGCGCAACTCCAGGCCAGCGAAGCCGCCGCCAAGCTGGCGGAAAAGAAGCTCGCCGACGCCACCATCCGCGCCCCCTTCCCCGGCGCCATCAAGCAGCGCCACGTCAGCCCGGGTGAATACCTGCGCGTGCAGAGCCCGGTGATGGTCATCGTGCGCACCGACCAGTTGCGCGCCCGCCTGGCAGTGCCGGAAAAATGGGCGGGCTCGCTCCAAACCGGCACCGCGGTGGAAGTGCGCGTCGAGGCCTATCCGAACGAAGTCTTCCGCGGCCGCCTGACCCGCATCAATCCGGCCGTGGCCGCCGAAACCCGCACCTTTGAAGTCGAAGCCCTGCTGCCCAACGCCGACGGCCGGCTCAAACCGGGCTTCTTCATCCAGGCCACCGTGCCCAGCGAGCTCCGGGAAAAGACGCTCACCGTGCCCGAACAGGCCGTAACCTATCGCTACGGCGTCTACAAGGTCTATCGCGTGAGCGGCAACCGCGTGGAAGAACTCGAGATCAAGCCCGGCGCCCAACACGGCGCCCGCGTCGAAATCCTCGAAGGCCTGGCCGCCGGTGAGCGCGTGGCGGTGCCGCTTGAGGGTGAGTTGCGCGACGGCGCCACCGTCAGCGAAATCACCTCCGAGCCCCAGGGCCGGGGAGCCAACAGCCCATGAAGATTGCCGAGGTCTGCGTCCGCCGCCCGGTCTTCGCCGTCATGCTCATCGCCTTCCTGGTGACGCTGGGGATTTTTTCCTACCGCGAGCTGGGCGTGGACCTCTTCCCCCGCGCCGACCCCGCCACCGTCTTCGTGCAAATCAACCTGCCGGGCGCCAGCCCCGAAGAGATGGTTTCGAGCGTCATCCTCCCGCTGGAGGACGCCATCTCCTCCATCAGCGGCCTGGTGGACTTGAGCGCTTGGACCTTCGAAGGCTCGGCCCGCATCGTCGCCACCTTTGCGCTCGAGCGCGAAATCGAAGGCGCCGCGCAGGACGTGCGGGAAAAAGTGGCCGGCGCCATGAGCCGCCTGCCCCCCGGTGTGCTCCCGCCCGTCATCCGCAAAGCCGACCCCGACTCCGACCCCATCCTCACCCTGCTGGTGACGGGGCCGATGTCGCGCCGCGAGTTGACCGAAATCGCCGATAAACAGATCCGCCGCGCCATCCAGACCGTGGACGGCGTGGGCGAGGTGAGCTTGGATGGCGGGCAGCGGCGCGAGGTGCGCATCCTGATCGACGCTGAACGGCTCACCGCCCACAACCTGACCGTGCTCGATGTCCGCAACGCCGTCCGCAGCGAGAACATCGAGGCGCCCGGCGGCCGCGTGGTGCACGGCGTGCAAGACCTCGGCCTGCGCACCCTCGGCCGGGTTACCTCCAGCGAGCAGTTCGCTGACATCATCCTCGCCAACCGCGCCGGCACCCCCATCCGCGTGCGCGACGTCGCCCGGGTCGAAGACGGCGCCGAAGAGCTCCGCTCCTGGTCGGCCCTGCGCGGCCAGGACGTGGTCCGGGTCGAGGTCCGCCGCCAGTCCGGCACCAACACCGTGCGCGTCGCCAATCAGGTCAAGCAGCGCATCGCCACGCTCGAGCGCGAGTTGCCGGCCGGCGTCAAGCTCACCGTCGTCCGCGACCTCTCCGTCTTCATCCAGGCCTCGGTCAACTCCCTGCTCGAGCACCTCATCCTGGGCGCCTTCCTGGCTGCTCTGGTCGTGCTGCTCTTTATCCGCAACCTGCGCGCCGTCATCATCGCCGGCCTTGCCATCCCCACCTCCATCATCGCCACCTTCACCCTCATGCGCTATATGGACTTCACCCTGAACAACATGACCCTGCTGGCGCTGACTCTGGCCGTCGGCATCGTCATTGACGACGCCATCATCGTGCTCGAAAACATCTTCCGCTTCCTGGAAGAAAAGCGCGTGGAGCCCAAGCGCGCCGCCGTCGAAGCCACGCGCGAAATCGGCCTGGCGGTGATGGCCACCACGCTCTCGCTCGTGGTCATTTTCCTTCCCGTCGCCTTCATGACCGGCTACGCCCGGCGCTACGTCAACGCCTTCGGCTGGACGATGGCCATGGCCATCATGGTGTCGCTGCTCGTGAGCTTCACCCTTACGCCCATGCTCAGCTCGCGCTTCCTCAAAGTGCGCGCCGAAGCCGGCCACGTCCGCTCGCGCGAGTCCAAGTTCGCGCAGACCATCGAGAGCTTCTACCTGCGCAACCTGAACTGGGCGCTCGACCACCGCGGCGCCTTGCTGCTGATCTGCGTCGGCACCCTGGGGCTGACCTTCGTCCTCTATCCCTTCGTGGGCCGCGACTGGATCCCCGCCGA
Source organism: Acidobacteriota bacterium (assembly GCA_037442885.1). Lineage (GTDB taxonomy): Bacteria > Acidobacteriota > Terriglobia > Acidiferrales > 2-02-FULL-67-57 > JACQTG01. The sequence continues at coordinate 3,531 of JBBIPK010000056.1, forward strand.
CGACCAGAGCGAGCTGAACGCGATGGTGACCCTGCCCGAGGGCACCGCCCTGGAGCCCTCGGTAGCGCTGGTAAAGGACATGACGGCAAAGATCGAGGCGCTGCCGGAAGTCGATTTCGTCAATCCCGGGGTCTCGTCCAGCCCCAGCCGCGGGCGCCTCTACATCCGGTTGAAGGAGCCGGGCGAACGCGAGCGCAATCACGAGCAGGTGGCGGACGCCGTTCGCCAGATTCTGGCCGGCTACCGCAACATCACCTTCAACGTGCGTCTGCCCTCGACCCTGGGGGGCGAGATGTGGTTCCCGGTGCGGGCCGAGCTGCGCGGGCCGGACGTCTACCGCCTGGTCGAGTTTGCCCAGACCCTGGCCGACAAGATGCGCGAGTTTCCCGGGCTGGTGGACGTCAACCCCTTCCTGAACCTGAGCGCGCCCGAGCTGCAAGTGAAAGTGGACCGCCAGCGCGCTGCCGACCTGGGCGTGCGCATGGCCGACATCAGCTCCACCGTCCGCCTGATGTTTTCCGGCCAGGATGAAATCACCACCTACAAGGAAGGCTCCGAGCAGTATCCGGTGACGATGATGTTGCTGCCCGAGCAGCGCGACAACCCCGCGGTGCTGGCCCGCCTGATGGTCCCTTCGAGCAAAGTCGGCCAGGTAAACCTGGAAAGCGTGGCCACCATCCTGCGCGGCTCCGGGCCTTCCATCCTCCAGCGCAGCAACCGCGAATTCCGCGTCACCGTCGGCGCCAACGTCGCCCCGGGCACCCCGCTCGATGCCGCCGCCGCCCACACCCTGCGCTCGGCGCGCACCCTGCAGTTGCCGGCGGGCTATTCCTTCACCTTCCCCCGCATGAGCCAGGTGAGCCTGCTCGAGGAGACCACCTTCAGTCTGTTGCTCGCCATGCTGCTCGCCTCCATCTTTATGTACATGGTGCTGGCGGCGCAGTTTGAGAGCTTCACCTACCCCTTCATCATTATGTTGACCCTGCCGCTGAGCATTCCCTTTGCGCTCTTCTCTCTCTTCATCACCGGGCGCTCGCTGAGCCTGTGGAGCGCGCTGGGCGTGTTCCTGCTGCTCGGCATCGTCAAGAAGAACGGCATCCTGCAGGTGGACTACACCAACCGGCTGCGGGCAGGCGGGCTGCCGCTGCGCGAAGCCATCGTCGAGGCCAACCGCGTGCGGCTGCGCCCCATCCTGATGACGACCTTTTCCATCATCGCCGGACTGATTCCGGTCGCCATCGGCATCGGCGCCGGCTCCGAACAGCGCGCCTCCATCGCCGTCACCATCATCGGCGGCCAGACCCTCTGCCTGCTGCTGACCTTGCTGGTCGTCCCCGTCGCCTACTCCTACCTCGCCGAGCTCGAAGCTGTGCCGTGGCTCGCGCGCTTCGGCACCGCCTGGGGCCGCCTGCGCGGCAGCTTCGTCCGTTCACGGTGAACCCGTTCAGGGTGAACCCGCCTCTTCTCTTCCTTCTAGCGCCGCCGAGACGGCTATAATCAGCGCAGCAAGAACCGGGAGGATTCCGTGCGTCGAATAATCTGTCTGAGTTGTCTTGCAGCCCTTCTATTTCTGTCTGTGCCCTCTTGGCCCGGAGTCGCTGCCGGGCAGCAGCCGCCGGCTCAGGCGCAAGCGCCACAGCAGGCTCCGCCGCCGTTTGATCCGGCACCGGTCGAGGCGGCGGTGCGGGAGTTCTACGTCGCCTACTGGCGTGCCTGGGAAGCCACCGACCGCAAGACCCTGGCGAGCCTCATCTCGCGCAACTTCACCGGCACCACCTACGTCCCCGGTACCGGCGTCGTCACCGACAACTACGAGCGCACGCTGGCGGCTCTGGAGCAGTTCTTCGATACGGTTCGCGGCCAGCAGATGGCTTGGAACCGCAGCCTCCTCACCATCCTCGTCCGCAACGCCGAGGAAGCCATCGTCGCCGTCCGCCTCGGCTTTGTGGGGCTGGGCACGGCGCAAAGCGAGGTCAGCCTGGAAGTGGTGCGCAAGGAAGCCGACGGCCGCTGGCGGCTCCTGCGCCGCTGGTCGGAAAAGCACCTCTAGCCGCGGCGGTCAGGCGCGCGGCTCGGCTTGCTCTCGCGCCAGATCGAACACAAAGAGCGCCGCAACCGGCAACGTGGCCGTGACGCGAAAGCGGAGAACGGAAATCCTTTCCCGCACGCCATAGCGGGGCGATGCCCAGCCCTCGCCCACTTCCCCCCGCAGCGCCATTGGCGCGAGAACAAACAGCGGGAACTCGAATCCCTCCGGAGTCTTCAGCGCCCAGCTGGACACCAGCCTGCTGCCGGCGGGCTTCAATTCCTTCAGCCCGCGCAAGCTCGCGCGCGGGCACAGCTCGCGCGCGGCAGCCGAAACGCCCGGCGCCAGATGAAAGAACCACTCGAGGTCTGCCGCCCAGCGGCCGGACAAGTAATCCACCACATAGAAGACGGCTTCGCTCTTCTCCAGCAGGCAGCGCCGCCGGTGCGCGACCCGCTGCGGCAGCCGCAGATAGCCGAAGTGCTCGCCCTCGAATTCATCCCGCGTGGCGTCACTCTGCCAGTGCCGCAAGCGCGCGCGGGTGTCGTCGGGCATGCGAAACGGCTCCTGCACACTGATCCAGTTCTGCTCGGCCGCGTTCACCCGCACGGTGTTGTGGCTGGCGGTCGAGCGGAACTGGTACCGTTCCGCCAAGTCCGCCGTGTACACATAGCTACCCGGGTCAATGAGCAGCGGCTGATTCGCCACTGCCAGCTCGAAGCTCAACTGGTCGCAGTGCGCGTGCGACCCCACGCCTTCAATGCCCACATCCCCGCAGCGAACGAGCGCATAGACCTCAGGCGTGCGCATCAAGAAGAACCCGCCCGCCGGAAACGCCCGGCTCTCCGGCTCTGCGGCTTTCGCACTCGGCTCCGCCACCGGCGGCGGGTTCTTTCCTGTCAGCCACCAGGCTTCTTCCCAGCCCTGGCCGCCGGCTGCCCGCGCGAAGTCCTCCCGCTCGAAGAGCACCGCAGCCGTGGCCAGCAGATGGCGATGGTCGGCCGGGCTCGCCCTGCCGTATCCCTCCAGTTGCAGCAGTCGGCCGTCGTCGCTGTCGCCGACAATCGGCGCCCGCCCATCCGGCCGCGTGTAGTGCCGGATGAATTCGAACATCGCCTCCAGCTTCCGCACCCGCTTCGCCCCGAACAACTTCTCCAAGCTCGCGCGCGGAACCTCGGGCGGCCCCAGCGCGCGCCCGGCGGTCACGCACCCCGCCAGAAGCAATTCCGCATCCAGCCGGTGATAGGCGAGCGAGGCCTCGTGCGCGACCCCGTCGTCTCTGACCTGATGATCCATCTCGTTGGCAAGCTCGCGAACCGCGAAGTCGAGCCATTCTTCTGCCGTTTCGGAACCTTGGAAGAACACACCGAGATAGATCAGGCCCACTAGGTCCGCGAGATAGTGATTGCCGCGCCCGTAGGGATTCCATTCGAGGTTGCTGCGAATGAACCAGCCGTGCACGAAGAGCGACTTCAGCAAGCCGCGCCAGAACTCCTCATCCAACGAGGCCGATCCCAGAAAAAAATGCGCCGCGCACAGCCAGTTCACCGCCCGGATGGCTGCCTCCATCGCCACCATCCAGTTGGGCCCCTGCCCCGCCGGATTCATCTCGATCCAACCGGTGAGTTGCCGCCCGAACTCCTCCGCGTAGCGCTTCTCGCGCGTCAGCCAGTAGGCCTTGCCGAGTGTGGGCAAGTGCTGGAAGCGGGAAAGTTCCCAGACGACCTTGATGTCGGAGTCGTCCTCCGCGTAGAAGACGGGAAGCTGCTGGGACGGCACGAGCGGCCAGCGCCGCCCGGACTTGAAGTCGCGGTGCCAGTCGATTTTCGCTCCCAGCTCCATTTCTCCCGAACCGAGCAAATCAAACCGGTGCTGGCAAATTTTTTCCGCCTGCGCCACCACCTCCGCCCGCCGGGGCCCCCAGAGCCGCACATAGTTTGTCCGGTCGAGACACGCGGCGGGCAGCAGACGCGAGAGCCCTTCCTGCCAAACCCCCGAAGCTCTCTCCCGGCGCGCGTAGCTGGTCGTGAAGGCTCGCTCCGCTCGTTCGGGAGAAAACGCCTCGGGCAATCTCTTCGCGGCGCGATGGCCTGCCGCCAGCAAGAAGGCCAGTGGCTTCTGCCGCGCCAGCAGCCAGGCGTGATGGAGTTGCTGGGCGAGCGCCTTCTCGCTCATTTCACCGCTTCGATGAAAAGAAACCAGCCGAGGCCATTCGGCAGGACGTGCCGCAACAGAGGATAGAGGGGCCGGCGCGTGTCATAGGGAGTCAGGATCGGCTGCACCCGCGCGCGGCTGAATCTGCGAAACATCTGCCGCACCTCCCTCGCCCTGTAGGCTTTGGTTCCCGGACTCTCCATATGCCGCGCCAGCAGCGTGCTCACCGAACGGAGCGGCCGCCCGCGGAACAGGCCGTACCGCAGCCACACCAGAAACGCCAGCAGCGACCGCCGGTGGTAGAGCATCACGAGCGCCGTGCCGCCCGGCCGCAGCACGCGCCGCACCTCTTCAATCGCCCCAAGCGTGTCCGGCGTGTGGTGGAGCACGCCCCAGGAATAGACCAGATCAAACACGTCGTTGCCGAACGGGAGCCGCTCAGCGTCGGCGTTGAGAAACAGCGCCGTCTGGCCCACCTGGCGCGCACGCGCCGCCGCCAGCGCCACCGAGCGCGCCGAAAGGTCGAGCGCCGTCACCTGCGCCCCGGCACGCAGGAACTGCAGCGTGTCGGTGCCCAGCCCGCACCCCACCTCCAGGACCTTCTTCCCCTGCCAGCGCGGAAACTCCACCAGCCGCAGAATGAACGACTCCAGCCGATACCGCACCCGCTCGACTTCGTCAAAGAAGGCCGCGCTGCCAACCTCTGTCCGCGTCCCTCTTGTCCCGCAGGGCTGCGCGTCCCAATACTCCCGGACAGCGTCTTTCTCGCTGCCCGGTGGCTGCGCGGTGTCGCTCCCCATCCGCTCAGAACTCCTCTTCCTCTTCTTCGGTTCGGGGAAGGCGTCGCCGGCGCTCGGTGAGGTGAAGTCCGCGGGCAGGAAGTTCGGCGAGAATCGCCCGCCGGACTTGAACGGGCAGCGCCTCCGGAGGAAAGACACCGCCCGCCGTGCGCGGAAAGTGCTTGACGAAGAGCGCCGCCAGGTGCGCGGTCGCGTAGGCAATGGGCGTAGTGGCCAAGCCTCGCCGTCGCAACTGATAGAGCGTGGGCACGGTGCAGTACCACTCCAGCCGCCAGCCGGCATCCCCCTTCGAGCCCGTGACGACGACGGCAACCGCAAAGCGTGCGTTGCGCAACTGGCCCCGCCGGATCAATCGCGCCAGCGCGCGCGGCGTCAGCGTTTGCGGGAACCGCGCCGCCGTCGGCCGCCCCGAGGGCCGCAGCCGCCCCTGCCGATACCACCGGCGCAGCCGCGCAATCTCGTTGCCCCCAATCTTGACGTCCATCTCGCGCATCGCGATGAAATGCGGCAGCGTCGCCACCTCGTCCTGTGCGGCCAGCACCACGCGCGTCCAACCGACGGGCGGCGGAAAACGGAACCTCTCAGCCTCTCCGAAGCGCCGGCCCAAGCGAAAGCGCCCCCCGCGGTAGAGCCGCGGTCGCGAGGTGGCTTCATCGAAGGCGGTCTCGGCCGACCACATCGAGATCGGGTCATCGCTGGCCGTGTCTTCAAACAGCCGGATGTGAACTTGCTCGACCCGATCCAGCCTCTCCGCCGCCCGCGCCACCAGCAGATTGGTGAGGCCGGGTGCGGCCCCGGCATTGATCAAAGCCGTGCGGCGCTTCGCCTCGAACCGCTCGTGAAAGCGAAGCTGCTCGGCCTTGAAGGGATAGCGGCCCAAATGCGTGGCCATGTCCAGGTAGTGAGCGCGCAGGCGGAGCGCGGCTCGCAGAATCGTGTGATTGAAGACGGCGGGCGCAGCGTTGACCAGCAGGTGGCAGCCCCGGGCCGCCCGGACGATCCCTCGCAAATTGCGCGCGTTCACCCCCTCCACGGGAATGCCCGCGCCCAGGAAGCGCCGCGCCCGCTCCGGGTGCCGGTCGCCACACCAGACCTGGTGTCCCTGGCGCTTGAGCAGTTGAGCCAGGAGCGACCCGGCCGCCCCAGCCCCCAGAACAAAGATGCGCATGGCGGGGAAACTCTAGTCGCTGTGGCGGGAAAGGACAAGTCCGGCCCCGCAGGGAAGCTTGCCTCCCGAATATGTGCAATGTCGTTTTCATAGGGCTGCAAAAATCTGCATATGGAAAGTGCAGAAAGTAGATGCAGGCACCCCAAAGTATTTGAAAACTAAGGAGAAAATCATGCCTCACTCGCGCGCCGATTGGCTTGCAAATTGCCTACCTTAGTTTGCTGCGAGGCAAGGCAGCTATCACCGAGAAGCCGCTAGCGAATATTCGCAAACCGCTCTCACGCAAGGAGATAGCGCTGCTCGCTTGCCCTCAGCTCCGAGGACCGCGGGGAGCGAGCCTCGGGTTGCCGAGGTTGGATACTAGGAAGGTGCACACCCGGTGGGGTGGGGGAGTTACTTCCATGGGATCGTTTCGCGTCAGACCCTTACTTTCCATCTTTGTGGCCGCCCTTCTGGCCTGCTCTCCGTTGCAGAGCACGCTGGCGGGTAACACCGCCATCGGCAAGGTTGTTCCCCGCGGACCGGCCGAACTGAACGGCAGCCGGCTCGCCCTCGAGACCACGGCCTATGCCGGGGACACGGTGAAGACCAGCTCCGATGGCCGGGCGGTCGTCCTGCTGCCCAACGACGCCCAAGTGCACGTCGGGCCAGCCAGCCGCGTCCAGCTTCTCGCCACCGAGGAGGCGGTGATGGCCAATCTCAGCGAAGGTGCCTTGCTGGCGCGGAGCGGAAAAGAGCAAGCCGTAGCTGTCCAGGCGCTTGGCTTGCGGATCAGCCCGCAAGGGGAAGCCCGCTATGTGGTGGCGCTGGCCGAAAACGCCGTCCTGGTCTCCTCCGGCGAAGGCACCGTGAGCGTCGAAGCGGTCGGAAGCTCCCACTCCGTACCGGCCGGCCGCACGATGCGGTTCGAACTGGCGCCGGCCTCGCAGGGCCCGGGAACCGGCGGAGGTGTGGCGTGGGGAGTAGTTTTGGGTGTGAGTATTGCTGCCGGCGCCGCCGGGGTGCTGATCGGCTGGCTGATTGCCACCAATCGCGCGGAAGACCGCTGCAAGCAGCGCGTGCGCGCGCTCAGCCCCGCCGCACCGGAAAGCGTATGCGAATTCTAAGGGGGACTTGGGGGTCGCAGGCACACACAGTCATACAAACGCTTTGACGGTGTAGCTTGACGTACAAGTCTGAGCGACCAAATGGACGAGGGCTCAACCAACCGACACAGGAGACTCGCTCCAGGCACCTCGGTGCCTGCTGACGCTCGTTCGAGTTTTCTCTTTTTTCCCCTCCTCTTTGCGCTGATTCTCCCCGCACTCGCAAACGCACAGACCACTCCCCCCGCGTCTCCGCAGCAGGGGTTGCGGAGCACGCAGGAGTGGAACCGGCGGTTAGGGGAGTTGCAGGGGCAGGTA
>JBBIPK010000057.1:0-11031 GCA_037442885.1 Acidobacteriota bacterium
GCCGAAATCGCCCGCTCCGTCGCCGGCGTCCTGCGTCGCATCGGGCTGAACGTTGCCACGCACGAGCCGGAACCAAGCCGCGTGAGCGTGGTCGGCATCTTGAGAGGCACAGGCGGCGGGCGCTCGCTGATGCTCAACGCGCACGTGGACACGGTGGACATCGCCGGGATGCCGGAGCCGTTCTCGGCCGCTATCCGCGACGGCAAGATGTACGGGCGCGGCGCCTACGATATGAAGGGGAGCGTGGCCGCCTGCCTCGCCGCAGCGAAAGCCTTGCGTGACGCGCGCGCCTCCGTGCGGGGCGACTTGCTGGTTGCCGCCGTGGCCGATGAAGAATACGCGAGCATCGGTACGGCCGATTTGCTGCGGCACTACCAGCCCGACGCCGCCATCGTCACCGAGCCTACGGAGCTTGAGCTTTGTCTCGCGCACAAGGGCTTCATCTGGCTCGAAGTCGAAACCACGGGCCGCGCTGCCCACGGCAGCCGCTTTGATGAAGGGATTGACGCCAATATGCGCATGGGGCGCTTCCTGGCCGAACTCGACAAACTCGAACGCGAGCTGCGCGCCCGCCCGCCGCATCCGCTCGTCGGCCCGCCCTCGCTGCACGCGGCGATGATTCAGGGCGGCACGGGCTTGAGCACCTACGCTGCGAACTGCAAGCTGCAGATGGAGCGCCGCACAATCCCGGGAGAAACCGAGGCGCAGGTCGTCAACGAGATTCAATCCATCCTGAATCGGCTGTCGGCTGCCGACCCGACCTTCAAGGCTTCGCTCAAGACGTTGCTCGTGCGCGACGCCTTCGAGGTTTCGCCCGAGGCGGGTATCGTGCGCGCCGTGCGCCAAGCTGCCACCGACGTTCTGGGCCGCGAACCGAAGATCACAGGTCAAACGCCGTGGATGGATTCGGCCCTCTTCGCGGGCGCCGGGATCGAAACCGTGGTCATTGGCCCCGCCGGGGCGGGCGCGCATTCGGCGGAGGAATGGGTGGACCTGGACTCGGTGGCCGCCCTCGCCCGCATCCTGGCGCAGACGGCGCTCTCGTTCTGTCAGTGATTATCGAGAGGGGGTTCGGGGCTGGGCTTGGGCGGAGAGGCGGTTGGCGAGGGCGCGGGTGGTGGCGATGACGTTGCGGAGGGCGCGGAGGTAGATGGCGCGTTGGGCTTCGAATTCGGCGCGGTTGTTCCGTTGGATGGCCCAGCGCAGCCCGGGGAGCGTGCTGCCGCGGTCGCCCTCGAAGTAGACCGGCGCCGCGAATAGATTCCGATACCAGGGCAGGCCGGGGAGCCCTTCGGGTTGGAAGAAGGCTCGCCCCACTTCGGCCAGGAGACGATTCGCCTCTGCCACGTCGGTGCCCTGGTTTCCGACGGCAAGCGAGCCGATGCGAGCCAATTCGACGCGCTCGGCTTCCTTCCGCCATTCCTTGACCAAACGGGAAACTTCGCTGATGTCAGCCCAGTTTTTGGCCTGCGCCAGGCGATCGAGCGAAGCGACCGCCTGCTCCCAGTCCGCGACCATCTCGGTGAGATCGAGCGGGAGCAGGTCGGCGTTGGCGAGTCGCAGCACGAGCAGGCCGTGCAGGTGAGCCATCATCCGGTGATAGCGATAGCCGGGATCCACAATCGTCTCCATCCAGTGGATGTTCTCGTAGAGGGAGTGGTAGGTGCCGTAATCCGACCCGTAATACATATCGCTTGCCGGCAGCGCGGCGTGAACATAGAAGGCGGTCTGGTCGTCGCCGAGCGGTGTGTTGTCAATCTCCGGCCGCGCCAGCGCGACGCTGGGATCGAAAAACTCCGGCCGACCGTCCACGCTCGGAACTTCGCGGAAGCGGTTCTGCATTTCGAGCCAGACGTCGTAGGTCGGCCGGCCCGTGCGCGGATCGGGCACCGCCTGGCTCGCCTCCCAAAACAGTCGCCGCAACGACCCGCTCGCGCTCACGAACAGCGGCCGGTCGGGATTGAACACCGCCGAATCCATATTGATGTAGGCGATGCCGTGCTGGCGCAGCTCGGCCGCGTGTTCTTCCACCCACTCGCTCACGCCGCCCAGGTTCAGCTCCTCGGCATCCCAGATGCCGAAGACCAGCGTCCGGCGCGGTCCTTGACCGGCGCGCGCCAGCTCGCCAATCGCGCGCGCCATCTCCAGAAACGCCGCCGTGCCGCTCGCGGGGTCGCCGGCGCCGAAGATCCAGGCATCGTGATGATTTCCGGCCAGCACCCATTCGTCCGGAAAGTCGCGGCCGCGGAGCCGCGCGATGACGTTGTAGATTGTGGCGTCGCGGTTGTCGGCCTCCACGCGCAGCCGCACGCGCGCCGGCCCCGGGCCGACGTGATACGTGAGCGCGAGCGCCCCGCGCCATCCCGGCGGCGCCACCGGGCCCTGCAGGTGCCGCAGGATGGTTTCCGCGTCGCGATAGGAAACCGGCAGAACCGGAATTTTCGGAATGCCTTCGACCGCGGCGGGATCGAGCCGCTTTGCGCCGGGGCGCGCCGCCACACCGGGCGTCAACGGGTCGCCCTCGTGCGGCGTATCGATGATGGTGCGGCGCATGATGCTGCCCGGCGGCCGCCAGTTCCCTTTCGGATAGGGATCGCCCCAGACGAAGCCGTCTTCGGCGGGGTCGGCGTAGAGGATGACGCCGGCGGCGCCGCGCGCTTCCGCGCGCCGCACTTTGCGCCCTTCGCCCGCGCCGAAGTAGCGCATCAGGACAATCTTGCCGCGCAAATCAATCCCCCTCTGCTCGAGCTGCGCAAAGTCCTCCGCTGTCCCTTGCCGTGCGTAGACCACCTCGCCGGTCACATCCCCTGAGGCGGAATAGCCGTTCCAGCCCGGATGCTCGGCCGCGTGCTCGGAGTAGGGGTCGCCCGGCACGACGTCTTCCGTCAGGCGCAGCTCCTGCTCGACCGGCACCACCAGCCGCGCCGCCACACGCTGCACCGCCGGCAGATACATCTCGTAGGGGACGACTTCGGCCTCAAAGCCGTAGTCGCGCAGGCGGTCGCGGAGGTAGAACGCGTTCTCGCGCGTCGCCGCTGAGCCGGCGAAGTGCGGCTTGCTCGCCAGGAAGTGCATGTGCTCCCGAATCCGCTCGGCGGAGAGCAATTCGGCAAAGCGGGCCTCGAGCGCCCGTTGTTTCTCCCGCTCGGCCGGGGAGAAGCCGAACGGCGCAGACACCGGGGGCGCAGCTCCGAGAAGGCAAACGCAAGTGAGGAGGATAAGCGGCAGTCGCTTCATCAGGCCTCTGCGCTAGCTCGCGGTCGGCAGCCCTTCGGCTGATTGGAACAAGACGGTCTGGCTGCTCAGGAACCAGAGCTTCAATCCGATGCGCGCGAGGACGTACACCTGGCCCACTAAGAATGCCACCAGCACCGTCCACCAGACGCGCTGGCCCGGCCCGGGCGCCACCCCAGCGTAGAGGGCGACAAGTCCCAGGCCGACGGCGAGCAAGAGCGCGTACAAGCCGGAGGTCTTTCCCGGGTGCGAAAACACAAACCGCAGCCCCCGCAGGAACGCCAGCAGCGCGCTTCGCCGGTGCTCGACCACCAGCGCAATCTTGCCGTAGTCGGCCGCCAGGCTGATGAGCACGAGCAGTACCCCCACGACAAGATAGACGACCATGGTCAGGAGCAACACCGTTTGCTCCGAGGTCACGTCCCGCGTCCACTCCTCCACCCGCCGGTGCAGCGGTTGACCCACCCAGCGAAACACCGCCGCATAGAACAGGGCGGAAATCACCAGCAGGCGCACAAAGCGGAAAAAATACTCGCCGCTCTTCGCAAACAGGCGCCCGCGCGAATGCGTTTCCTCCGGGGAGGCGTAGCGGTCCACGATCCCGCCCCCAAAGAACGCCCAGACGAGCAGGAACACCAGGCCCGCGAGGAGAAGAGTCCAGTCGCCGGTTGGAGGCTCCCCGTCGAGCAGGCCCTCCAGATTCTCCACCACCGGCAGCATACCCGTCACCCACGGCCCGAAGCTGTCGGCCAGGCCAGTTTCGCGGAACGCAAATTCGCCGTGCCAGGCCAAGTCAAACCCTTCGCGCAGGTTGTCGGCGACCAGGCTGGCGCCCAGCGATCTCCGCAGGATCATCGCCAGGGCCAAGGCAAGCGGCAGGCTGGCCACCAGGCTGGCCAGATAGAGCCAACCCGCCAAGCCCCGCGCCGCCCACACGCGCCGACCGCCTTCTCGGAACGAATGCAGGATGCTCATTGCCGCCCCCTAGAAGAAAAACGCCAGTGTGTTCAACCAGTCCTGCAACCAGATCATCCACTTCGACGCCCACTTCAGCGCCGGCAGGCGGGCCTGCGATTTCAGGCGCTGGCTGTTGTTGGTGTAGTTGATGTCGAGCAGGAGCTTGCGCTCCGGGTCCACGGCGGCGTAGGCGAGTTTGCTGGGCTTGACCACCTTGTAGAGCTTCCAGAGCGCCTGCCCGTCCCACACCTCCCGCACTTCTTCCCCGTTTTCAAACTTGAGCAGCACCTCGACGGGCAGGACGCCGTCCTGCAAGCGCCGCACCACCACGCGCGTCTCGAAGAGCTTGGGCTCGGCACTCTTGCCCTTCTCGTAGACAACCTGCCCCTCTTTGTCCGCCAGCCCCTCGGCCTTGATTTCCTCGCTCACTGCCGAGACCACCGCATAGTCAAACACTGCCGCCTTCCAGAACACCTGGTCGAAGAACGGTGCGAGCTGCCCGCCGGTCACCTCGTTGGCCACGGCGATGAAATCCTCCGGCGTCGGATGGCGGAACTTCCAGCGCTGGAAGAAAGTCGAGAGGATCTTCTGCAACGTCTCCCAGCCGTAGATACGCTCGATAGTGAGGAGCCACAGTGCGGTTTTGTCGTAGGTGATGTCGGAGGCAGTGGCGGGGAAGTAGTGATAGGTGGGTGTCGCCTGGACGTCGCTCCGCGCGGATTCCCGGTAATCGTCCAGACTGCCGGCCCCCGCCAGTCGCTCCCGCTTGATTCCGCGCAGTTGCACGGGGAAAAAGCCTTTGAAAAAACGGCGGACGTAGGAGGAGGGCCCGTACTCGGTGTCCATGACGCGCGCCGTGGAGAAGGTGTTAAGTCCCTCGTCGAGCCACGCGTGCTCAAACTCGTTGTTGCCGACGATGCCGTACCAGAACTGGTGGCCGGCCTCGTGCACGGTCACGCCTTCGGGTGAGCCGCCGCCGAAGGGATTGAACAGACGCGTCCCGCAGGTGAACAGGGTCGGATACTCCATCCCGCCAGCGCCGGCCCCATAAGCCGGGTCAACGAGCGTCACCTGGTCGTAGGGATACTCGCCGTACCAGGTGCCGTAGTAGAAGAGCGCAGCTTGGGCGGCACGGAAGTGGCGCTCGACCTGGCCTTCGTGCTCGGGCTGATAGAGCAGCCGCATCTCCACCGGGTGCAAGCCGGGCCGCTCGAAGCGTCGCCGCGCCTCGCGATAGTCCGGGCTGGTGGTCCAGGCAAATTCGTGCACATCGGCTTGCTGGTAGCGGTGGGTCGCGGTCCCGTCGGCGTTCGGCGTGACGCTGACCTCGCGGCCGGTCGCGCCCAGCTTCCAGCCAGCGGGCACGGTCATCCGCACGTCGTAGACGCCGTAGTCGGAGAAAAACTCGGTGGCGGCGTGGAACTGGTGGCAGTTCCAGGTGCCGTCGGCCTGAAACACGCCGAGCTTGGGGAACCAGTGCGCGAAGAAGAAAAAGTTGCCGCGAAAGCCGGTGCGGGCAAAGGTGCGGGGAATCTTGGCCGTCCAGGTCATTTCCACCTGAATCGTTTCCCCCGGCCCGACGGGGCGCGGCAGCGGCACCACCAGCACGGTCTGGTCATCGGGATTGCCGTCATCCGGCGCCGCGTACCGCAGTGCACCGGTCAGATCCACTTCGGCGAACGGCCCCTGCTGCACTACCTTGGCCGACTTCACCTGGATGTAGCTCCAGTCCTCTGGTCGGATCTTGCGCAGCGTCCGCCGTCCGCGGTAGTTGTCCTCGCGCATCCAGGTGGTCTTGTTGTTCTTCCAGGCGTTCCAATAGAGATGGAACCAGAGTTCCGGCGCGGGCTTTTTTGTGTCGTTCCGCCAGCTCAGCACGCTGCGGCCTTCCAGCATCTTCTTGGCTGGGTCGAGCTTCACCTCGATGGTGTAGTTGGCGATGCGGGGACTGAGCGCGAGCGGCTCGGCGGCTTGGATCTCTGCCGCCGCCAAGACCAGACTCAGGCTCAGGAGAAGAAGAATGCGTGAACGCGACACAGCGCCCTCCCTCGGACTGGACGGTTCAGCTTGCAGGACGAAGAACGCACCCCCGACACGCAGGCCGCGTGCGCGGGCGTCAATCGTCGGTTACCGGCCGCAGCACCGGGGCTTCCACGTACCGCAGCACGGTGTGGTTCGTGACACTCCCGAACCACTGCCGACGGAACTCCTTGCCTTCCTCCGACAGCAGCCAGTGCCGGAACTGGTCGGCGTGGTGCTGGTCGGGCCAGAAGGCTTCGTTCAGATACTTCGGGCGTCGCTCCGGCTGTCCGCGCTCGTAGTCGCCCCGGATGCCGTCAATAAACACCCAGGTTTTGCGCTGCAGGCAGCCGAAGCGTTTGGTGATGGTGTCGAGTTGGCTGTCGAGCCAGTTGATGAAGGAGTCTTCGACGACGCCGGGCTTCAAGTCAAAGGCATGGATTACGCGCAGCATGGCCAGCCACCCTGAGTGGATTGGGTCGGGAACATCCTAGCGCCTCCGTGGGCGATTTTCAAATTTCTTAGGGCACACAGCAAAGCAACGTATAGGCCGCCGCCAGAGTTCCGGCCAGCGCCACGCCGTAGGTGAAGACCACAATCAGGAGCGTGAGGTGCTTGATCTTGAGCCCGTCGTAGAGCGTGTAGCGGAAGCGGTGCGCCCAGTGGAAGAGTGGCAGCGAAATCAGAAGGAAAAAGTAGAGCCGGGTGAGCGGATGCACGAGCAGGCGCAGAGCGAAGTCGTAGCGCGGGGGCTCGAGCCACCCGAGCGGAAAGGCCACGCCGGTCAGGAAGAGATGCACGGGGAAGAGAAACGCCGCCAGCGTTCCTCCAGTGCTGAAGAGCGTCCACAGCAGTGGCGTGAGTCCGCGGCGCATCTCAGCCTCGCTCCAGCACCCAGAGCGCGGCGGCCGATACCGCCGCCCAGAGCAGGTAGTTCACTGCCTGAATCACACGGTCGGGCACGCGCTTGCCGCCCAGGCGCACGACCATCGCCTTCGGCGCCAGGTTGAGCCAGGTGATCGTGTGGTAGAGCAGGAAAATCAACGCGAGCGCGTTGAGCGCAACCCAGAGCGGGCTTTGCAGGCGCGCGAGGAAGGCCGCGTAGGCTTCGGGGCCGCGCGTGATGGCGCGGACTTTCCACAGCGCCAGCACGGCGAAGTAGGCCACCGACAGGCTCGTCAACTCGCGCAGGACAAATTTCGCGTAGCGCCAGCTCTGCAGCCACCACCAGACCGATACCGGCCGGCGGTACCACTTGGGATGATAGAGCGTGTAGCGCACCGGCTCGCTCATCGCGCCCCTCGCGGCAGCAGCAGGGATTTGAACCAGTCGGCGGCGCTCGCCAGCTTGTACTGCTGGATGGCGCCGGCCGGGTCCACGTTCTTCGGGCAGACTTTCGTGCACTCGCCCACAAAGGTGCACTCCCAGATGCCGCCGTGCTCCGCCAGTATCTCCATCCGCTCCGCGGCGGCTTCGTCCCGCGAATCCAGGTTGTAGCGCTGCGCCAGGGCAATGGCGGCCGGCCCGATGAAGCTCGGCTCGAGCCCGTACACCGGACAGGCGGCGTAGCAGAGCATGCAGTTGATGCACATGCTGAACTGCTTGTAAAGGTCGAGCTGCTCGGGCGTCTGGCGGTACTCGCCTTCGGCGAGCGGCTTTTCCTTCTCCCGCACAATCCAGGGCTTGACGCGCTTGAGCTTTTTGAGGAAGTCGGTGAGGTCGACCACGAGGTCGCGAATGATGGGGAAGAACTGCAGCGGCTCGACGCGGATGGGTCCGGGCAGGTTGTCAGTGAGGAACGCAGCGCAAGTGAGCTGGGCCGTGCCGTTCACCATCATCCCGCAACTGCCGCACACCCCCATCCGGCACGACCAGCGGTAGGAGAGCGACCCGTCGAGTTTGTCCTTGACGTAGTTCAGCGCGTCCAGCACCACCCAGTCTTTCCGCAGCGGCACCTCGTAGGTTTGGGTCGTCGGCTCGGACTCCTGCTCCGGCCGATAGCGCGTGACCTCCAGTGTTACCGTGTCCGGCATAAGCTCCTACTTCCCGTAGACGCGCCGGCCGGGCGGCCAGCGGGTGATGGTCACGGGCAGGTACTCGACGCGCGGCGAGCCCTCCGCCACCCGATAAGCCAGCGAATGGGAAAGATAATTCTTGTCATCCCGCGCGGGAAAGTCGGTGCGCTGGTGCGAGCCGCGCGACTCGCGCCGCGCCAGCGCCGAGGCGACGATGGCTTCGGCCACGTCCAGCATAAAGCCCAGCTCGAGCGCCGCCGTCAGCTCAGTGTTGAAGGTCAGGCTGTGGTCGTCGAGCGCCACGTCCCGGAAGCGCTCCTGCAATTGGCGGAGCTTTCCCGCCGCGGCTTCGAGTTGCTTGCCCGTGCGATAAATTCCGGCGCTTTCCTCCATCGTTTTCTGCATCTCTTCGCGCAGCGGAGCAATCCTCTCGCGGCCGCGGGTCTTGCCGAGCAGGTTGTCTTCCAGGCGGCGCTGCTCGTCCTGCGCCTGCGCCAGGACCGTCGCGCCAGCCTCTTTCTGCCCGGCCGCGAACGCGGCCGCCGCGCGTCCGGCGCGCGCGCCGAAGACCAGGCACTCGGTGAGGGAGTTTGACCCCAGGCGATTCGCGCCGTTGATGCTCACGCAGGCGGCCTCGCCCGCGGCATAGAGTCCCGCCAAGGGCGTCGCCCCTTCGATGTCGGTGTGGATGCCGCCCATCATATAGTGCACCACCGGCCGCACCGGAATCATCTCCCGGGCCGGATTCAGGTTCACGTACTTTTCGCACAACTCGCGCACAAAGGGGAGCTTCTTGTCGATGACGTCCTCGCCCAGATGGCGGATGTCAAGATGGACGTAGTCGCCGTAGGGGCCTTTCAGCGTCCGGCCCTTCTCCATTTCCTTGACGAAGGCCTGGGACAGGCGGTCGCGCGGCCCCAGCTCCATCGAGCGCAGCACGGGCTTGGGCTCGGGCTTGCCCAGGTCGTAGTCCTGCAAATAGCGGTAGCCGTCCTTGTTCAGCAGCCAGCCGCCCTCGGAGCGCGCTGCCTCCGTAATCAGAATGCCGGTGAAGGGCAGGCCGGTGGGGTGGTACTGCACGAATTCCATATCCTTGAGCGGCACGCCCGCGCGGCAGGCCAGCGCCATGCCGTCGCCGTTCTTGATATTGGCGTTGGTGGTGAAGGGAAACACTTTCCCGCAGCCGCCGGTGCAGAGGATAACTGCCTTGGCGGTGATGGCGACGATGCGGCCGCTGGCAATCTCGAGCGCCACCACGCCCTGGCAGCGGCCGTCCTCGACCAGCAGCCTGGTGACGAAGAACTCGTCGTAGCGCGCGATGCGCTCGTACTTGAGCGAGGTCTGAAAGAGCGTGTGCAGGAGGTGGAAGCCGGTCTTGTCGGCGGCGTACCAGGTGCGCTCGGCCTTCATCCCGCCGAAAGGCCGCACCGCGACGGAGCCGTCCGGCTCGCGGCTCCACGGGCAGCCCCAATGCTCGAGTTGCAGCATCTCGCGCGGGGCTTCCTGGACGAAGGCTTCCACTGCGTCCTGGTCGCAGAGCCAGTCGCCGCCGGAGATGGTGTCGTAGGCGTGCGCGTCGAGGGTGTCGCCCGGCTTGATGACGGCGGCGGCGCCGCCTTCGGCCGAGACGGTGTGGCTGCGCATGGGATAGACCTTTGAAATCACGCCGATGCGCAAGCGCGGGCTCGTTTCCGCCGCCGCGATGGCCGCGCGCAGGCCGGCGCCGCCGCCGCCGACCACCAGCACGTCACTCGCGTAAACGTCCATCCCTCTGCCCTAGAGTGCGAAGAGAATGAAGCGCGAACTCACGAGTAGATTGTCTGGAATGGGCCCTGGTTTTGGCCCGGATCAACCGAAGCCGGTGCGAAGCCTACCTGCGCGGCTGCCTGGTGTCAACCGTACCGACCGCTCTGGGGGAAGCGGGTGACTGGTGACTCGTGACTGGTGACCGGTGACCAGCGACGCGCGAGCAGTGGCCAGTGGCCGGCGACCGACGATCGCACCGGCCTGCCCGTTCACGGTGAACCCGTTCAGGGTGAACCCGCCAAGTAGTGTGGCCGGGCCCGTCCGGAACCGGTGCGGAGTTTACGCTGAGCGCCGTCGAGGGGCACCGGCCAGGACGTGGGCGCTTGGGGTAGGAGGGTATGCCCTCGCCTGCCCTGTTTACCCTGCGGGAATCGAAGGGAGGCTAGCCGAAGGGCCATCTGCCCTGTCGCTGACAACTGAAGACTGAAAGCTGAGAACTGATAGCTGAAATCTCCTGGTTGGCTAAGTAGTTGGAGGGCTTTGCGGGGATTTCCCCCAGTTGGGAATCAGTGCCGGTTCCGAGAGTTGGCCTAGCTTTAGGTGAGGCGTTCGTCAGGTCTTTCCTTCGAGCCGCCGCTTTGTGATGACAGGATCGACAGCCAAGAGCCGGTAGTAGTCGGATGTAATCAAAGGAAGATGTAATTGACGCGCGAAGAATTTGTCTATTACTACCCTAACTCCCGTGCCCTGAGCAGCTACGTTGAACTCCTGGCCAAACGGCAGAACAGGCGTGGTACCCATTCTCCGGAGAAGAGATTTGCATAATGCGAGCCGAATTCGCTTAGGGTCAGGAACGAGCAAGGTAAAGAGTTGTTCCTTTTTCGTCTTGAATATATCACCCATACTACTTGTGGACACCGCGAGGAAATTTAGAAAGCCATACGTGGAGTTAAGCCAAAGGAGTAAGAAGGCAACGTAAGATGGGTTCTTTAACTGCACCTCCCAGTGACCTGCTCCCCGTTTTTAGTCCAGTCATAATGTAGCACTCCGGGGCAAATCT
>JBBIPK010000058.1:0-10898 GCA_037442885.1 Acidobacteriota bacterium
CCCCCCCCCCCCCCCCCCCCCCCCCCCCCCCCCCCCCCCCCCCCGTTTTTTTTTTTAATGATACGGCGACCACCGAGATCTACACGATGAACGCGGACGGCTCGAACGTGCGCCGGCTGACCGACCGCATCGGCTACGACGGCGGAGCGGTGTGGTCGCCGGATGGGAAGAAGATTGTGTGGCGGGCGATGTATCCCGACACGCCGGAAGCGATTGCGGATTACCAGGCGCTGCTGAAGGAAGGTCTGGTGCGGCCGAGCCGGCTGGAAATCTGGGTGATGGATGCGGATGGCTCGAACAAGCGGCAACTCACCAGCAATGGCGCGGCCAATTTCGGCCCGGCGTTTCATCCCGACGGCCGACGGGTCATCTTTGCCTCGAATCTCGCCGACCCGAAGTCGCGCAACTTCGATCTCTATCTCATCAACCTGGACGGCACGGGACTGGAGCGCATCACCTATCACGAACTGTTTGACGGCTTCCCGATGTTCAGCACGGACGGAAAGAAATTGGTGTGGGCGTCGAACCGGAATCAGAAAAAACCGGGCGAGACAAACATCTTCATCGCCGAGTGGCTGGACTAGAGGAGCCATCTCAGATTCGAGATTTCAAATTTTCGGGAGGAGGGCAATGAGAAGCAGTCGCTCGTGCACGTATGCTCTGACGCTGCTTGTGTTCCTGGGCGTCGCCTCGTTGGGCTGGGCGGAGGAGGCGAAGCGGAACGCGGAACTGGAGGGGCGGCTGAAGGCAGCGCTGGCGAAATCAAGCGGCGTGTGGGGCGTGAGCGTCAAGCACGTGGAGCGGAACGAAGTCGCCGGCATCAACACCGACCAGAGATTCCAGATGGCGAGCGTGTTCAAGATTCCCGTGCTGGTGGAACTCTACCAGCAGGCGCGGGCGGGAAAGATTTCACTCGACGCACGCGTGGAGTGGAAGGAGCCGGAGAAGTATTTCGGCAGCGGGATTCTGGTGACGCTGGACAAGGGCTTGCAGCCCACAGTGCGCGATCTCGCGACGCTGATGATTATCGTCAGCGACAACGCCGCCACCGACATGCTCTGCGACCGCCTGGGCGTCGCCAACATCACCGCGCGGCTGCGCGCGCTGGGGCTTCAGCAGACTTCCGTGGACGGCTGCACGCGCACGCTCATCCTGCAGGCGCTCGGCCTGCGCGGCGCGGCCTACGAGAATTTGACTCTTGAAGGCTTGCAGAAGATTGCCTGGGACAAGATCGCCGACGAAGTGCGGACAAACCGGAAACAGTTCTTGGAGGAATGCCCGAACTGCACGACGCCGGCGGAGATGACGCTGCTGATCGAGAAGATTGTGAAGGGAGAAGCCGCCGACGCGGACGCGACCAAAGAGATGTTGCTGATTCTTTCGCGGCAGCAGTTCAACCAGCGGCTGCCGCGCTGGCTGCCCTACGGGGTGCGCAGCGAGCACAAGACCGGCACGCTGACCGCACCCGTCTGGGTGGTGAACGACGCGGGGGTCATCAACCTGCCTGGAGGCGAGCACGTCATCGTCAGCGTCTTCAGCCGCGGAACCGAAACCGACTTGGGTGCGGCGGGCAACAAAGTAGCGATTGCGAATGCGGAGGATCGGATCGGCGAAATCGGTAAGCTCGTCTTCGACTACTACACCGCCAAAAAGCAATGACGAAGAGCAAACAAGTCTACGCCGCCTTGCGTTGGAATCGGTTTTGCCGTACCTTCAAGGCCTGCCTCCGGCAGGCAGGTTGCGTGGGCCCGTAGCTCAGTCGGGAGAGCGCCTGATTTGCAATCAGGAGGTCGCCGGTTCGACTCCGGTCGGGTCCACCATCCGCAATTACTCGCCACCGGTACCAGTCACCAGCCATAGAGCACTCATGACAGCGGGGGAGTCAGCGGCAGAGGCCTAGAGGGCTGCGCCGCCGAGTGGGGTGCGGGCAGCGGGGTGCGAGACGCGCCGCGGGCGCTGTGACCGGCGCCACGGAAAGCTGTGCCGGCTGCCACAGAAGCCTCCGGGCGATATGTGTTCAAGTGCGTGGACAAGCAGGGAGAATGTGTGTGCCTTCTCCCTGCAGGCGGGGTTCGCAGACTAGCTCAATCAGTCTGGAGGAAGCCATGAGAGGGCTCATCAAGGCGAGCGTGGTGGTGGTGTCTTTGGTCCTGTTGTTGCCCGCGGGAACGCAGGCACAAACGGCAGCGACCGGCACCGTCTCGGGCAGCGTAACCGATCCGACCGGCGCGGTCGTTCCCAATGCCGAGGTCGTGCTCACCGACAAAGCCACGAATCTAAGTCGAAGCCAGCAGACCAACGCTGACGGACAGTATGTGTTCGTCAACGTCACGCCCGGGGTGTACAGGTTGACGGTGACGATGGAGGGCTTCCGCCAGAAGACGGTCAGTGACTTGAAGGTGGACGTGGCGAAGGCCTACCTCGTCAACGTCACCCTGGAAGTGGGCGCCGTAGCCGAAACCGTCGAGGTGACGGCCGGCGTGGGCGCGGCCTTGCAAACCACCGACGCTACGGTGGGGGAAACCATCGTCGGCGAGTCCTTGCTCCGCCTGCCGACTGCCAACCGCAGCGCCGCTGCCCTCCTGCTCTTGCAGCCCCTAGTGGCGCCCGGCCGGGGCGTGGGGGCGACGGAGGGCGGGCAGGTGGCCGGGGCGCGCAGCGACCAGAGCGTGTTCCTGGTTGACGGCGGCGACGCCACCAGCGATGTCGAGGGCACAATGGATTACGCTGCGGGCACCGGCGGCCAGCCCACCCCGACGATCCCAGTGCCGCAAGAAAGCATCGAGGAGTTCCGCGTCGGCACCACCAACCCGAATGCCACCTTCGGCAGCGCCGCGGGCGGCCAAATGGCCTTTGTCACCAAGCGGGGCACCAACACGCTGCACGGCTCGGGGTACTGGTATCACCAGAACGACAATCTCCAAGCCAACACCTGGACCCGCAACCGCCTGGGCCAGGAAAATCCCGAGATGAAGGACAACCGCTACGGCTTCACGCTGGGCGGCCCGCTGGTCAAGGACAAGCTGTTTTTGTTTGGGCACTTTGAAGGCCGGCGCTACCCGCAGTCGGAGAACATCACGCGCGTGGTGCCGACCGACACGCTGCGCCAGGGCATCCTGCGCTTTCGCGATGCCGCCGGCAACATCGTGAGCTATCCCCTTGCCAGCTCCACGCTCTGTGGGAGCACCGGCACCTCGCAGTGCGATCCGCGCGGGTTGGGCATCTCGCCGGTGGTGCAGGCCCTCTGGAACCTCATGCCGGCGGGCAACGACCCGACCGCGGGCGACGGCTTGAACGTCATCGGGTTCAATGCCCCGGCGGATAACTCGCTGGTCGCCGACTTTTTCGTCACGCGGCTCGACTACAGTTTGAGCGACAAGTGGAACTTCTTTTCCAGTTTCCGCTTCTATCGCCACGAGCAGCCTGACCTCAGCCAGATCGACATCGCCGGCATCAAGTCGGGCCAGCCTGGCCAAGCCGTTGCTGTGGCCGCCGCCCCTATCCAGCCGCGTTACCTAGTTTGGGGCCTCACCGGGCAGATGACCCCGCGGATGAGCAACGAAGTCCGTTTTGCCTACCTGCGGAACTGGTGGGAATGGCGCCGCACCACCCCCTTCCCGCAAGTCCCCGGCACGGCGGGCGCGTTGCAGTTGGCCGGTGAAGACCAAGGCACTGCCGGCAACTTTGCTAACGGGACGAAGTTCGTGGCGGAGCCCATCAACATTGATACGCAGAATGCCCGGGGGCGGACCTGGAGCGCCAAGGATACGCACCTTGCCGACAACGCCACCTGGGTCAAGGGCCGCCACACGCTGCAGTTTGGCGGCAGCTTCCGCAACTGGGACATCTACCACCCGCGCGATGACAAAGTGGTGGGCTCGTTGACCGCGCTGGTTTACTGGCTCCGCCCCGGCGCCCTGACCATTCTGCCGGAGAACCGCCCGCCCGCCTGCTCGGCGACGGTGACCACCAACTGCCTGGTGGCGGCCGAGCGCAGCCGCTGGGACAACCTCTACGCGGCGGTGCTGGGGATCGTGGAGCGCGCCAGCGTGCTGGTGGCCTACGACAAGAACTTCAACCCGCTTCCGTTCGGCACGCCGTTGATTGTGAACATGGACGTGAACCAGTACGAGCTCTATGTGCAGGACACGTGGCGCGTCAGCCCCGCCCTCACCTTCACCTACGGCCTGCATTACCAGTTGGCGATGCCGCCGGTCGAGGAGGAGGGGAAAGGGACTCTGATGATCTACAGGGGTACGGGAGAGCTCGTTCGCTTTTACGACTACCTCAACCGCCGGCGGGAGGCGGCGCTGCAAGGCCAAACCTATGACCCGGAATTGGCCTGGGCCACCCTGCCGACCGCCGGGCGCAAACACCTGTTCAATCCCGATACGAATAACTTCGGTCCGCGCCTTTCAGCGGCCTGGAACCCCTCGTTCACAGGCGGCTTCCTGGGCAAACTCTTCGGCGACCGCAAGAGCGTGCTGCGCGGCGGCTACTCGCTGATGTACGACCGGCTGACCAGTGTGAACCTGGTGATGGGTTCGCCCATTACCCCGGGCATCGGGCAGACCTGGAGCTGCAACGGTCCCCGGTGGACGACCGGCACCTGTGCGGGCAGCAGCGACGCGAGCACGGGTTTTCGCATCGGGGTGGATGGCAGCGCCTCGCCCTTCCCCACCATCCCCCAGGGAACCGATCCGTTGACGCTGTCCTCCCCCTTCGGCGAAACCATCTCCTCGCAATACGACATCGATCTTGATCTGGGCGAGCACCACAGCTTGAACTTCACGCTGCAGCGCGAGCTGCCCGGCAACCTGTTCTTCGAAGCCGGCTATGCGGGTCGGCTGTCCCGCAACCTCCAGGCGCGCAGCGACATCAATAGCGTCCCCTACTTCTTCACCGACCCCACCTCCGGGCAGACCTTGGCGGAAGCCTTCGATGCCGTGGCCCAAGAGCTCCGGGCGGGGGTGCCCGCCTCGGCGGTGACCCCGCAGCCCTGGTTTGAGAACCTGCTCAGCGCGGGGGCCACCCGCTACATCGCTGAGCGGCGCGGGACAGATTTCGTCAACGGCGACCTCACGCGCGTGACCATGTACGCGAACGGGATTATTCAGTGGGGCGGGTTGCCGCTGGTCAACCTGCAAGTGGAGCGCAACCGGGTTCTGGTCAACGGGGCGCTGTCGAACTACCACGGCGGCTTCTTCGTTCTGCGCAAGCGGATGTCGCACGGGCTGACCTTCAACCTCAACTACACGCTCTCGAAAACCCTCGACGTCTATTCCCTCAACCAGCAGAACTCCAACACGAACTCCTCCGCGTTTGACTGGATGGTTGACTACGGCCCCGCCTTCTGGGATCGCCGCCACAACTTCAATGCCCACTGGTTCTACGAACTGCCGCTGGGGCGCGGCCGCCGTTTGAGCCTGGGGAACGCGCTGGACAAGATCATTGGCGGGTGGTGGACCTCCGGCATCTTCACCGCCTCGAGCGGCTTGCCCCTGTGCGTAGCGTCGGGCGGCCGGCCGTGGGGCGGCGGCGTCTACACCTCAACCACGATCGCGGGTTGCGCCGTACCCATCAGTGCGCCCAATTTCGGCAACTCCCCGCATTATGGCGTGACTGGCTCGGGGGGGGTCGGCACCGTGGGTGACGTCAACCTCTTCGCCGATCCCCAAGCCGTCTTCGCCAACTTCCGGCGGGTGCTCATCAGCCAGGACGGGCGCACCGGTCGCGGCACCTTGCGCGGGTTGGCGCGCTGGAACCTGGACTGGTCGCTGGGGAAGAAGACGGCGGTGACGGAGAGCGTCAACATCATCTTCTCGTTCGACTTCCTGAACGTATTCAACCACATGGAGTTCGCGGACCCCTCCACGAGCCTGACCGGCCCGAGCTCGTTCGGCGTGCTGCGGGCGCAGTTCAGCACCCCGCGCTCCGTCCAGTTCGGCTTCCGCGTGGAGTTCTGAGTTCCACCTGAGCGGCTGCGGGCGAGTTGGCTGAGCAGCCAACTCGCCCGTTGCTTTTTTCGCCCGCAGTCGCTTGCGGGCCTGGCCGAAGAGTGGTGGGCACAAGCCATCTGCCGGAGCGGGCGAACCAGCCCGACTAGAGAACGCGGGCAAACAGCAGGAAGTCGAGCGCGGCGAGGCCAGCGGTGCGGAGCCAGGCGCGGCGGGGCTTTTCCGCTTCGCAGAGCAACACACCCGCCGGCTTGAGCGCGGGCTCAGTTCCCTGCCCACGCCACCAGACGGACACCGGCAGACTGACAGCGCCGTCGGTCTTCGGCTCCAGCAGATTGTGGGCGGCATGGCTGGCGTGCGAGAGGGCGTAGCTTGCCAGCGTGCCGCGCCAGCCGATCTGGGGGGAGAGGAGAAAGCCCGACTGCCATTCCTGTCCCGGCAGATCGGGTCGTTCCAGGGCGAACAGCGGCAGATAGCGTCGCTCGGGCACGATTGAGAGGGCACGAATCACCGGATAGGAAAAGGCAAGCAGGCTGAAGGTGGCCGAGTACGTCGAAAGCTCCAGCGCGCCGCTGCCCCAGGCGGGCAGGCGCGCGCCAAGGGAAAACTGCAACGGCCCGGCCACCGCAAACGGGCCGAGCGGGCCGGAAAGCGCCCAACGGCCGCGGGGCCGTTCTTTCAAGTGAATGACCATGTCCACGCGGTCGCTCTGCGCGTGGCGCAGCAATTCCACCTTGTCTTCTGTCAGCGGCTCGAAGAAGCCCAGGCGGTTAAGGCGGGCGAGACTCTGGCGGAGGCGGCTGGCATCGAGCCGCTCGCCTTCGGCCAGCGTCAGCGCGCGGCGCAGGGTCAAGTCGCCGAAGGCGTGGTGGCCGGTGAATTCAATGCGGCCGAGGGAAAAGGCGGGACCGGTTTCCGTGCGAACCGTGAGAGAAGCCCAATGGCCGGTTTGGGCAGCGGCTTGCGGGAGCCGGCTGGGAGTCTGGATTTCCAGCCGGGCGGCGAAGTCAAGCTGGCCGGCACGCTCGGCGGCGCGCTGCGCGTCGAGCAGGCAGTCGCAGAGCGCCCGCGCGGGGAAGCTCCAATCGCGGCCCGCCCGTAGGCTCATGCGCCCATCCGGCGAGAGCGCGAGTTGCTCGACGCGGTAGCGAGGGCCAGAGTCAACTGCGATGGTCAGCGTGGCCGCATGCTGCGCGAAGGCGACGCCCGCCAGCGTCACGCGCGCGTCGAAGTAGCCCCGGGCGAGATAGAGGGAGCGGAGACGGTCGAGGTCGGATGGCAGCGCCGCCTCGTTCCACGGTGGCCGCACCGGCCAGAGCGCGAGGAGGCGACGGGTGCGGGTGGCCTGGAGGGCGCGGCGCAGTTCTTTTTCCGACAGGGCGAGCGTTCCCGTGAAGCGGACGTCGCCGACGATAGTGCGCGGGCCGCGCGCAACGCGGAAGAGCAAGTCCACCTGCTTGACGCCGGCGGGAACAAGCTCGGCGCTGACGGCAGCCTCGGCGTAGCCATCCTCGATGAAGCGTTGTCGCAGCGCGCCAGCAAGCTGGTGCGCCAACGCCTTGTCCACCGGCGTGCCGGGTTCGAGGGCGATGGGTCGCTTCTCATTCTTTGGCTCGAACTGAATGCGACGCAGATAGAGCCGCGGCTTTTCGACGACAGTGAAGATAACCTCAACGCCCTCGGGAGTTTCGTTGGCCTCGACGCGGATGTCGTCGAAGAAGCCGGTCTGCCAGAGGCGGCGGAGGTCGCGGGTGAGCCGCGCGCGTTCGAACGTCTGGCCCGCATGCGCTTCGAGTTCGACCACGCGGCCGCTGCCGCGCACCTGCAAGCTGCGGATGAACTGACCTTCCTGCCCATGGAGAGAAGGAAGGAGGAAAAAGAGAAGCGCGCAGGTGAATCGGGCTCGCATCCGGCTTCTGGGAGGGATGGCAGCGAGGGCGTCAGGGTTGTCCTGAACGTGGGAGGGAAACAACTGGTGGGCGTAGGTGGAGTCGAACCACCGACCTCACCCTTATCAGGGGTGCGCTCTAACCGACTGAGCTATACGCCCACGACGCGGCGGCATTATAACGCTCCTGAGTAGGAGCGTCCACTCGACGGATTTATACTATTGCCTCCTGCCGTTGGACTCTCCCCCAGGCAGGGCCTGGGAGCTCGGTGCGATGCAGAGAGGCGATTCAGCGCGGATCAGAGCCAAGCCACCAAACCCACTCGTGCGGGGGCTGCTGGTCGTCGTCGGGACACTGTTCGTCGTCATCGGCGTAATCGGGCTGTATGTGCCGGGGCTGCCGACCACGCCGTTTCTGCTGCTGGGGGCGGCCTGCTACCTGCGCAGCTCGGAGCGGCTCTATCGCTGGCTGGTCGAGCATCCCCGCTTCGGGGCGGGGCTGCGGACGATGCTGGAGCAGAGGGCGGTGCCGCGCAAGCTGAAGGTGGCGTCGCTCGTGATCGCCTGGGCGGTGCTGGGCGGACTGGCGCTGTTCGTGGTGGAGAGCGGGTGGGCGCAGGCACTGCTCGTGGGCGTGGGCGCAGTCAAAACCGTCTTCATGCTGTCAATCAAAACTCTCCATCCCTAGTGCGGCTCGGGCGTGGTTTGCTGGGTCGGCACGTGTGATTGACTTCCCCCGGCGCGTTTCCTAGTATCGGGCTACCACCTTCCACCGCGGGGCAATCATGAGCCAAGAGGCCTTAGTGGACGAAATCCGGAAACTCAAGAAGGCGCTGGAGGAACTCGAGAAGCGCCTGGCCACGGACGAGGTGCCGCTGGCGGTGCTGGAAGATTTCAAGATGGTGGTGGACCACACGCGGATGACGGTGTGGGCGATTCTCTCAGCGGGGCAGAGTGACCAGCCCGATCTCCCCACGCAGATTTCCCACTTCCGGCTGAAGCGGATCATGGACATGTGCCGGCAAGTGATGATGGACATCGAATCGGCCACGCTCGGCATTGACTCGGCGGAACTCCGGCAATTGCAGCCCGTGCTGCGAGACACGCTGGCCCGGATTGAGCGGCTGTACAAGTCGGGAATGTAGACGAACGGTGACCCTTCGGCCTGCGGCCTCAGGGCAGGCCGGCGACCAGGGGGAAGTTCCCAGCCAACGGCTAGCGTGGTAGGCTAGCGCGTTCTCAAGTCAGGAAATCGGAGGGGGAAGTCTCATGAAGCGCGAGCATGGGGGGCGTGTTCTGCTGCTGGTCATGCTGGTGGGGACGCTGGCGGTGCCGGATGCGGGCACGCAGGAGGAGGGGCTGCGGCTCGAGCAGGCCTGGGCGCGGCTGGACGCGTTCGTGGCGCGCCACATGAAGGAAGAGAACGTGCCGGGGCTGGCGCTGGCGGTGACGACCCGGCAGGGGCTGCTCGGTGTGCGCACCTACGGCTGGGCGGACGTGAAGGCGCGCGTGCCGGTGACGCCGGAGACGCTGTTTGAAATCGGCTCCATCTCGAAGTCGTTCACCGCCATCTGCCTGCTGCAACTGCGCGAGGAGGGCAAGTTCGACCCGCAGGCGCCGGTGACGAAATATCTGCCGTGGTTCAAGATCAACTCCAAGTTCGGGCCCATCCTGGGCCATCACCTGCTGAGCCACAGCGCCGGGCTGCCGCGCGACCGCGACGACATCACCGGCTCGCGCTACCAGGCCGCGGCGCTGGCCGAGCGCTGGACCGGCTTTGCCCCCGGCGAGCGGTTTTACTACTCGAACATCGGCTACCAGACGCTCGGCTACCTGCTCGAAGAGCTGCGCGGGCAGAACTATGCCGACATTATCCGCGAGCGGATTCTTACCCCGCTGGGAATGACGAGCACGGAGCCAGTCATCAGGCACGAGACGCGCAAGCGGCTGGCGGTGGGCTACGACCGCTTCTACGACGACCGGCCCGCGCACGTCAGCCATCCGCTGGTCGAGGCGCGCTGGCTGGAGTATGGCGGCGGCGATGGCAGCATCAGCGCCACCGCAGCAGACCTGGCGGCGTACCTGCGGATGCTGCTCAATCGCGGCGCCGGCCCTTCGGCCTCCGGCCTCAGGACAAGCCCGCAAGGCCGCGTGCTGTCGGAGGAAAGTTTCCGGCTGCTCATCGGGCGGGTGATTCCGATGAACCCGGAACAGGAGGGCGAAAAGGCCTATTACGGCTACGGGCTGAGCATTCGGAACGATGATGACGGGCACGAAATCATCAGCCACGGCGGCGGGATGGTGGGCTATCAGTCATTCCTGGTGGGTGACCTGGACGCGGGGGTTGGCGCGGTGGCGTTCATCAACGGGCCGGGAAGCTCGGCGCGCGTGGCGAACTACGCGCTGCGGCTGGTGCGGGCGGCGCTGGCGGGGAAGGAGCTGCCGGCGCTGCCGGAGTCGGATGACCCCACGCGGGTGAAGAATGCAGCCGACTATGCCGGCAGCTACGTGAGCCCAAGTAGTGCCGGTCGGACGCTCAAGCTCGTAGCGGAAGGAGAGAAGCTCCTGCTCGAGCACAAAGGCGAGCGAATTGCGCTGGAGCGGCGGAGCGAGGACGCGTTCTACGTGAATCATCCCGACTTTGTGCTCTTCCCGCTGCAGTTCGGGCGCAAGGATAAAAACGTGGTCGAAGCGTGGGTGGGCGGCGACTGGTATGTGAGCGGGGCCTATGAGGGGCCGACGAAGTTTGAGGTGCCGAAGGAGTGGGCCGCCTATGTGGGCCACTACCGGACGGCGCATCCGTGGTTTTCGAATTTCCGGGTGGTGCTCCGGAAAGGGAAGCTCTGGCTGGTGGTGCCGCCGGGCGGCCAGCGGGAGCTGGTGCCCCTCGACTCCGCTCGGGATGAATTCCGCGTGGGCGAGGAAGCGTGGTCGCCGGAGCGGATTCGGTTTGATACGGTGATTGACGGGCAGGCGCAGCGGGCGACGCTGTCGGGCTGTGCGTATTACCGGAGCCACACACCGTAGGGCGGTGACTGGTGATTAGTGACTAG
>JBBIPK010000059.1:0-10562 GCA_037442885.1 Acidobacteriota bacterium
AGGGGCTGCGCTTCGCCATCCGCGAGGGCGGCCACACGGTCGGCGCCGGCGCCGTTACGGAGATCAGCGAATAGCCAATGCGCGAGATCATCACCCTGCAATGCAACGAGTGCAAGAGTCGGAACTATTCGACCACCAAGAACCGGAAGAAACACTCCGACCGGCTCGAGCTCAAGAAATTCTGCCCCCGCTGCCGCAAGCACACGGGGCACAAAGAAGTGAAGTAGGCGATCAGGAAGCGTGAGGTTGAAATCAAGGGCTGGAGCCGAAGAAAGAAGCGCAAGCTGGTCGGAGAAAACCCTTCGGCCTCGCCGGCGGCTCGGCCTCAGGGTGAAGGGGCGCTTGTCCTGAGGGCGTAAGCCCGAAGGATAGGTTCAACGGTGGATGCGCGACGAACCAGTTGGTTCTGCTACATGCTGTACTGCGGAGATGGTTCTTTTTATGTCGGGATCACGAATGACCTGGACCAACGGTTGGCAGAACATGCTCGCGGCAAAGATTCCGGTTACACGGCCAAACGCCGTCCCGTGCGGCTGGTCTGGAGCGAGGCATTTGTTTTGCGAGAGGAAGCTAGGAAACGGGAGGTTGAGATTAAGGGCTGGAGCCGAAGAAAGAAGCGCAAGCTGGTCGGAGAAAACCCTTCGGCCTCGCCGGCGGCTCGGCCTCAGGGTGAAGGGGCGTAGGTTCAACGGTAGACCGCCGGTCTCCAAAACCGGATGTGGGGGTTCGAATCCCTCCGCCCCTGTTTACCCCGAGCCTGCCCTGAGCGCAGGCGAAGGGCGAAGTCGAGAGGCCAGTAACTAAGGAATGCGGATGGCGAAGGATAGCGCAACGATGAGCTTACCGCCCATCAAGGAGCGCCTGCCCGGCCCCGTCCGTGGCGTCGCCGGCTATCCCACTCGCTTCCGCCATTTTCTGCATCAGGTGCGGATGGAACTGAATCACGTGACCTGGCCCACTTGGCCGGACGTGCGCGCCACCACCGTGGTGGTCATCGTCGCCGTCTTCTTCTTTGGCTTCTACCTGGGCTTCGCGCTCGACGTCCCGCTGGCGCGGCTGATGAACTGGCTCTTGCAACTTGGCAAGCGAGTACTCGGATGATGGAACCAGCAACCAATCCCGAACTGGCAACCAAGCAGAAGCAGTGGTTCATCATCCACACCTACTCCGGCTTCGAGCGCAAAGTCGCCGAAAGCATCCGCAGCCGCGTGGCCGCCTTCGGGTTGGATGACAAGATCGGCGAAATCAAGATCCCGACCGAGCCCGTCATCGAGATGAAAGGCGGCAAGAAGGTGACGACCGAGCGCATGTTCTATCCCGGCTACGTGCTGATCGAGATGGAGATGGACGACCACACGTGGCACGTCGTCCGCTCCACCCCGCGGGTCACCGGCTTCCTCGGCACCGGCGCCACCCCCACGCCGCTCTCGCAGGAGGAAGTCGATCAGATCCTGCACCGCGTCGAAGTCTCGGCCGAAAAGCCCCGGCCCAAGCTCAGCTTCGAGCGCAGCGAACAGGTCAAGATCATGGACGGCCCCTTCAAGGGCTTTACCGGGGTGGTCGAGGACATCAACCCGGAGCGCAACACGCTCAAAGTAATGGTTACGATTTTCGGCCGCCAGACCCCGGTGGAACTGGATTTCTTGCAGGTGGAGAAGGTCTAAATGGCAGCTCCGATCCCGAAGGGGAAAAAAGTCGTTGCGCAGACCAAGCTGCAGATTCCCGCCGGCAAGGCCACGCCCGCGCCGCCCGTCGGCACGGCTCTCGGCCCGCACGGCGTCAACATCATGGAATTCTGCAAGCAGTTCAACGCCCGCACGGCGGCAAAAGATCAGGAGGGATTGATCATCCCGGTGGTGGTGACCATCTTTCATGATCGCACGTTTGTCTTCGTCACCAAGACGCCGCCCGCCGCCGTCCTGCTGAAGCGCGCGGCCAATATCGCCAAGGGTTCGGGCGAGCCGAACAAGAACAAAGTCGCTTCCGTCACCGAAAAGCAGGTGGAAGAGATCGCCCGCATCAAGATGCCGGACTTGAACACCACTGACCTGGCGGCAGCCATCAAGACCGTCAAAGGCACGGCGCGCTCGATGGGCATCGAGGTTGTCGCCGGGTAGCGAGGAAGGAAACCGTGGCCATTGCCATTGCACGAGCGGGAAAAAACATGCGCCGGGCGCGAGAGGCGGTGGAGAAGCGTCCCTACTCCGTGGAAGAGGCCGTCGCGCTGCTCCAGCGGGTGAAGTTTGCCAAGTTCGACGAAACCGTAGAGCTCTCCATCCCGCTTGGCGTCGACCCCAAACACGCCGACCAGATGGTGCGCGGCACGGTCGTGCTCCCGCACGGGCTGGGCAAGACGCGCCGCGTCGTGGTCATCGCGGGCGGCGAGAAGGTGAAGGAGGCCGAGACCGCCGGCGCCGACCACGTGGGCGGAGAAGAGTTGGTGAAGAAAATCCAGGAAGGCTGGACTGACTTCGACGCCGTGATCGCGACCCCCGACATGATGAAGGCCGTGGGTCGGCTGGGGAAAGTGCTCGGCCCGCGCGGCCTGATGCCCAACCCCAAGGCCGGCACGGTCACCTTCGAAGTCGGCAAAGCCGTCCAGGAAACCAAAGCCGGCAAGGTCGAGTTTCGCGTGGACAAGAACGGCATCATTCACTGCCCCATCGGCAAGATGTCGTTTGAGCCGACCAAGCTGGCCGAAAACCTCCGGACGCTGGTGGCAGCCATTGTGCGCGCCAAGCCGGCAGCCGCCAAGGGACGCTTCATCAAGAAGATTGTTCTCAGCTCGACCATGGGGCCCGGCATCCTGATTGACTCGGCCTCGGTCGAAGCAACTGCCTGAGGAGAGCAGCAGTGGCGAAGAAGCGGAGCCAGAAGGAGCAGGAAGTCCAGCAACTCCACAACGATTTGCTGGGCGTCTCGACTCTTGTGCTCACTACGTTCACCGGGTTGACCGTAGCCCAGGAGACCGACCTGCGCCGCCAGGTGCAGGCCTCGGGTGGCCGCTACCACGTGGTGAAGAACACGCTGGCCGCCCGGGCCGCCAAGGGCACCCCGGCCGAGTCCCTGCTCTCTGGCCTGAAGGGCGTGAACTCCATCGCCTATACGGCCGGCGACCCGGTCGCACTCGCCCGCACGCTGACCCGCTACGCCAAGGACAACCCCGCCTTCACCTTCCGTGCCGGGGTGGTGGAAGGCCGCGTGGTCTCGCTCGAACAGATTCAGGCGCTGGCGGCCTTGCCGTCCCGCGAAGAGCTGCTCGCCAGGTTGCTGGGGCTGCTCCAAGCCCCGGCCGCGCGCCTGGTCTCGTTGCTGAGCGCGCCCGCACGGCAACTGGCGGTACTCCTCAACCTGGGCGTGAAGGAAAACAAGTTCAAGCAGGAACAACAAACTGATTCTTAACCGAGAAGGAGGAGAAAATCCCGTGGCAGAAGTGAATCTCGACAAGATGGTGGAGCAGATCAAGAGCTTGAGCCTGCTGCAGGCCGCCGAATTGGTGAAACGCCTGGAGGAGGAGCTGGGCGTTTCGGCCGCCGCGGCGGTACCGGTGGTGGCCGCAGCGGGAGCGCCCGCGGCTGCCGGGGCGCCGGCCGTGGAGGAGAAGACGGAATTCACCGTCGTCCTCAAGGAGGTCGGCGCGAACAAGATCAACGTCATCAAGGCGGTCCGCGAAGTCACCAGCCTCGGCCTCAAGGAGGCCAAAGACCTGGTGGATGGCGCGCCCAAGACCGTCAAAGAAGGCGTGAGCAAGGAAGAGGCGGAGGCGATCCGCAAGAAGTTCGAGGAAGCGGGTGCGAAGGTCGAAGTCAAGTAAGTCCAACCTGGGGACGCAGTCAGGATGTCGTCACCGGACTAGCCCCGAAGGAACGGCCGCGGGTGTCGCCCGGCCAGCTGCCCAGGAGTAGAAGGAAGGTCTATGAACAGTCGTAGCGATGCCACCAACGGGCGCGAGCGCCTGCGGGTGGATTTCTCGAAAATCACCACCACCATTGACATTCCCAACCTGATCGAGGTGCAGCGCAAGTCCTACGAGCGCTTCCTGCAAATGGATCGGCTGCCAGCGGAGCGGGAAGACACGGGCCTGCAGTCGGTCTTCACCTCCGTCTTCCCCATCCAGGACTTTCGCGGGCTGTCGCAACTGGACTTCGTGGATTACTCAATCGGCAACTGGGAGTGCAAGTGCGGCAACTTGAAAGGCCTGCACCACCTCCGTACCCCCTGTCGGAGTTGCGGCCTGAGTCTGCGCACCGACCCCAAGCACGTCGGCGACCTGCTCTGCCCGCGCTGCGGCACGCCCAACAAGAACGCGGTCGTGATCTGCCACAAGTGCGGCGACCCCGTAGGTCTCCAGCTCAAATACGAAGTGCCGGAATGCCAGGAACGCGGCATGACCTATGCGGCGCCTCTCAAGGTCACCATCCGCCTCACCATTTACGAAAAAGACGCCGACACTGGCGCCAAGTCCATCCGCGACATCAAGGAGCAAGAGGTCTACTTCGGCGACATCCCCTTGATGACCGATAACGGCACCTTCATCATCAACGGCACCGAACGCGTTATCGTCAGCCAGCTCCACCGCTCCCCCGGGGTCTTCTACGAGACCGCCAACAACCGCCCCTACTTCCTCGGCAAAATCATCCCCTACCGCGGCTCCTGGGTCGAGTTCGAGTATGACACCAAGAACATCCTCTCCGTCCGCGTCGACCGCAAACGCAAGCTCCTGGGCAGCATCTTCCTCCGCGCCCTCGGCCTGAAGAACAACGAGGAAATCCTCCGCACCTTCTATCGCGTCGACCGCATCCGGCTGGCGCAGAAGAAAATCTTCCGCCAAGTCTCGGAAACCCTCATCGGCGGCAAGATCAGCCACGAGATCCGCCACCCGCGGACGGAGGAACTCATCGCCAGCGCCCACAAACGCATCACCGCCGTGGTCTACAAGGAGATCGAAAAGGCCCGGCTGGAAGAGGTCGAAGTCAGCGCGACTGACCTGGAAGGCGCCTGCGTCGCCGCCGATGTGGTCAACACCGAGACCGGCGAAGTCCTGCTCGAAGCCAACCATCCCCTCACCCCCGACTTGCTCGGCACCTTCATCGAGGCCGGCATCCGCGAACTCCACGTCTTTTTCCCGGAAGAGGACGACGTCGGCACCGTCGTCCACCAGACCCTGAAGAAAGATGCCCTGCGAACCCCCCAGGAGGCACTGATCGAAATCTACCGCAAGCTGCGCCCGGGCGATCCGCCCACGCTGGAGACGGCTACCTCACTCTTCAACGGGATGTTCTTCGACGCCCGCAAGTACGACTTCTCGCGCGTCGGCCGCCTGAAGTTCAACATCAAGCTGGGACTCAACACCCCGCTCGACAAGCGCACCCTCGAGCCGCGCGACTTCCTTGAGGCCATCCGCTACCTCCTGAAGATGCGCAAGAACCCCGACGGCCGCTACCAGTCCGACGACATCGACCACCTCGGCAATCGCCGCGTGCGCTCGGTCGGCGAGCTGCTCGAAAACCAGTTCCGCATCGGCCTCGTGCGCATGGAACGCGCGATGAAGGAAAAGATGTCGGTCTACCAGGAAATCGCCACCGCCATGCCCCACGACCTGGTGAACGCCAAGCCGGTGATGGCGGCCATCCGCGAATTCTTTGGCAGCTCCCAGCTCTCCCAGTTCATGGACGAGACCAACCCGCTCTCCGAGATCACCCACAAGCGCCGCCTCTCCGCCCTCGGCCCCGGCGGCCTCAGCCGCGAGCGCGCTGGCTTCGAAGTCCGCGACGTCCACCCCACCCACTACGGCCGCATCTGCCCCATCGAAACCCCGGAAGGACCCAACATCGGCCTCATCAGCTCGCTCTCCTGCTATGCCCGCATCAACGAGTTCGGCTTCATCGAAAGCCCCTACCGGAAGGTGAAGAACGGGCGGGTGCTCGACTACGTCACCGTCGCCAATGCCGGCGACACCGACCTCAAGGTGGGTGAACACGTCGAGCTCGACCGCGTGCTCGAAGCCAACGAGAAGCTTCCGCCCAAGCGCCGGGCAGAATACGAGCCCTACTGCTTCTATCTGACCGCCTATGAAGAAGACCGCTACGTCATCGCCCAGGCCAACGTCCCGCTCGATGCCCGCGGCCGCATCATCCCGGACGTGGTGAACGCCCGGCTGGGCGGCACCACCGTGCTGCGGCCGAAGGAGGAAGTCGAGTACATTGACGTCTCCCCGAAGCAGTTGGTCAGCGTCGCCGCCAGCCTCATCCCCTTCCTGGAGCACGACGACGCCAACCGCGCCCTGATGGGCTCGAACATGCAGCGGCAAGCCGTGCCGCTGCTGCGGGCGGAAGCCCCGCTGGTCGGCACCGGGATGGAGCGCGTCTCGGCCCGCGACTCGGGGGCGGTGGTGCTCTGCCGGCGCGACGGCATCGTCGAGGACGTGGACTCCGAGCGCATCATCGTGCGCGCGCTCGGCGACGGCTACGCGGGCACGATGTCGAGCGAGATCCACGCCGACATCTACCAGCTCACGAAATTCAAACGCTCCAACCAGAACACCTGCATCAGCCAGAAGCCCATCGTCCGCCGCGGCCAGCGCGTCGCCAAGGGCCAGGTGCTCGCCGACGGCCCCTGCACCGACCGCGGCGAGTTGGCGCTCGGACGCAACGTCCTGGCCGCCTTCCTGCCCTGGCGCGGCTACAACTTTGAAGACGCCGTCCTGGTCAGCGAACGGCTGGTGCGGGACGACTACTACACCTCGGTCCACATCGAGGAGTTCGACATCGAAGCCCGCGACACCAAACTCGGCCCGGAGGAAATCACCCGCGACATCCCCAACGTCAGCGAGAGCTTCCTGCGCAACCTGGACGAAAGCGGCGTCATCCGCATCGGCGCCACCGTCAAGCCTGGCGACATCCTGGTGGGCAAGGTCACGCCCAAAGGCGAGACGCAGTTGACCCCCGAGGAAAAACTTCTCCGCGCCATCTTCGGCGAAAAGGCGGGCGACGTCCGCGACGCCTCCCTCTACTGCCCGCCTGGAATCGAGGGCGTGGTGGTCGACGTCAAGGTCTTCTCCCGCAAGGGCGTAGACAAGGACGAGCGCGCCAAACAGATTGAGGCCGCGCAGACCGCCCGGCTGGAGAAGAACCTCCAGGATCAGATCCGTGTCCTCGAGGACGAGCGCCTGAAGCGGCTGGCCGACTTGCTGGGCGGCCAGGAACTCGTCGCCGACCTCCACGACGAGAAAACCAACAAGCGCCTCCTCACCCGCGGCAGCGTGCTCACCCGCGAGCTGCTGGCCAAGATCTCCACCCGCAACCTCAAGCGCATGAGACTCAAAGACCGCGACCCGCTGCTGGCGGAAAAGCTCGATGAAATCGAGGAGATGACCTCGCGCCAGATCGACGTGCTCCGCAAGATCACCGAGGAAAAAAAGGACAAGCTGCGCAAAGGCGATGAGCTGGCTCCGGGCGTCATCAAGATGGTCAAGGTCTATATCGCCATGAAGCGCAAGCTCTCCGTGGGCGACAAGATGGCTGGGCGCCATGGCAACAAGGGCGTCATTGCCAAGATCGTTCCCGAGGAGGATATGCCCTATCTGCCCGACGGCACCCCCGTCGAGATCGTCTTGAACCCCCTCGGCGTCCCCTCGCGCATGAACATCGGCCAGATCCTCGAGACCCACCTCGGCTGGGCTTCGATTGAAATCGGCCGCAAGCTCGGGCGGATGCTGGCGGAGGACGCGCGTGCGGAGGCCCTGCGCAAGTACTTCCGTGAGATCTTTCGTGGCACCGCCCTGGCCGAGCGAGTCGCTTCCCTGCTGGACGAGATGGAAGACAAAGAAATCCTGGCGCTCGCCGAAGAATGGAAGCACGGCATCCCGGTCTCCTCGCCCGTCTTTGACGGCGCCCGCGAGGCCGAGATCAAGCACCTGCTGAAAGTGGCCGGGCTCCCGGAATCCGGCAAGAGCATAGTCTACGACGGGATGACCGGCGAGCCCTTCGCCCAGCCGGTGACCGTGGGCTACATCTATATGATGAAGCTGTCGCACCTGGTGGACGACAAGATCCACGCCCGCTCCACCGGCCCCTACTCGCTCATCACCCAGCAGCCCTTGGGCGGCAAGGCGCAGTTCGGCGGCCAGCGCTTTGGCGAAATGGAAGTCTGGGCGCTCGAAGCCTACGGCGCCGCGCACATCCTGCAGGAGTTGCTGACCGCGAAATCCGACGATGTCTACGGCCGCGCCAAGATCTACGAAGCCATCGTCAAGGGCGAGGCGGCCATCGAGCCGGGCGTGCCGGAGTCCTTCAATGTGCTGATCCGGGAGCTGCAGTCGCTGTGTCTCGACATCGAGTTGATGAAGCGCCAGAAGCAGGCCGAGAAAGCCGAGGCCTAGTGTGGAGACGGCAGGTTCTTGTCGGAAGAGTTCGCTGGAGTGTCCCGCTCCCGCCGCGTCGGGAAGGGAGGAGGAGGTAAGTCTTGTATCGCAGCAGCCCGTATGACCGCGGTCATCTGATCGCCGATTTCGACTCCATCCGCATCAGCCTGGCGTCGCCGGAGAAGATCCGCTCCTGGTCTCACGGCGAGGTCACCAAGCCGGAGACCATCAACTACCGGACGTTCAAGCCCGAGCGCGACGGCCTCTTCTGCGCCCGCATCTTCGGGCCGGTCAACGACTGGGAATGTCTCTGCGGCAAGTACAAGCGGATGAAGCACCGCGGCGTGGTCTGCGACAAGTGCGGCGTCGAAGTGACGCTCTCGAAAATTCGCCGCGAACGCCTCGGCCACATCGAGCTGGCGGCGCCAGTCAGCCACGTCTGGTTCTTCAAGGGCGTGCCCTCGCGCATCGGCCAACTGCTCGACATCACCCTGCGCGACCTCGAACGGATCCTCTACTTCGAATCGCACGTCGTCATCGATCCCGGCGACACCGACTTGAAAAAGACCCAACTCCTCTCCGAAGACCAGTACCGGCAAGCGCGCGAGGAGTATGGCCAGGGCTTCAAGGCTGGCATGGGCGCGGAAGCCATCAAGGCCCTGCTCAAGGAAGTGGAGGTCAACAAGCTCGCCGACGAGTTGCGCAAGAAGATGAAGGCGGATCCCTCCCTGCCCAAGCGGCTGCGCTACGCCAAGCGGCTGAAAGTGGTGGATTCCTTCCGCAAGTCGGGGAACAAGCCGGAGTGGATGATTCTCGATGTCATCCCGGTGCTGCCGCCGGAACTGCGCCCGCTCGTGCCGCTCGACGGCGGGCGCTTCGCCACCTCCGACCTGAACGACCTCTACCGGCGCGTCATCAATCGCAACAACCGCTTGAAGAAACTGATGGAGCTGCGCGCCCCCGACGTAATCATCCGCAACGAAAAGCGCATGCTGCAGGAAGCCGTGGACGCGCTCTTCGACAACGGGCGTCGCGGCCGCGTCCTGCGCGGAGCCAACAACCGCCCGCTCAAGTCGCTCTCCGACACCCTGAAGGGCAAGCAAGGGCGCTTCCGGCAGAACCTGCTCGGCAAGCGGGTGGACTACTCCGGCCGCTCGGTCATCGTCATCGGCCCCGAGCTCAAGCTCCACCAGTGCGGCCTGCCCAAAAAGATGGCGCTCGAACTC
This sequence comes from Acidobacteriota bacterium, assembly GCA_037442885.1. Classification (GTDB taxonomy): domain Bacteria; phylum Acidobacteriota; class Terriglobia; order Acidiferrales; family 2-02-FULL-67-57; genus JACQTG01. The sequence continues at coordinate 9,589 of JBBIPK010000059.1, forward strand.
TTCAAACCCTTCATCTACCACCGGCTCGAACAGGCCGGCCACTGCACCACCATCAAGCAGGCCAAGGAGCTGGTGGACCAGCAGGACCCGATTGTGTGGGACATCCTCGAGGAGGTCATTCGCGAGCACCCCGTGCTGCTGAACCGCGCCCCCACGCTCCACCGGCTGGGCATCCAGGCCTTCGAGCCGGTGCTGGTGGAGGGCAAGGCCATCCGCATCCACCCGCTCGTCTGCACCGCCTTCAACGCCGACTTCGACGGCGACCAGATGGCCGTGCACATCCCGCTCTCGCCGGAGGCGCAGGTGGAAGCCTCCGTCCTCATGCTCAGCTCGCACAATATCCTCTCGCCCGCCAACGGCCAGCCGCTCGCCGTGCCCACGCAGGACATGGTTCTCGGGCTCTACTATCTGACCAAGGCCAAGTCGGGCGCGCGCGGCGAGGGGCGCGCCTTTGCCAAGTTCGAGGAAGTGCTGCTGGCGCTGGAGTCGGCCGAGGTCGAGCTGCTGACCCCGATCCGCCTGCGCTACACCGGACAGGTGATTGACCTCACCACTGCCTACGACGACCAGGACATTCTCCACACCGAGCCCATCACGCTCGAACACCAGTTCGTCAACACCACCGTGGGCCGCGTCATCCTGAACGACCACCTGCCGGCGGGGATGCCCTACGTCAACGGCCTATTGAAGAAAAAGGGCGTGGGGCAGCTCGTGCAGTACTGCTCGCTCCGCTTCGGCCAGGCGGTCACCGTCGAGCTGCTCGATCAGATCAAAGAACTGGGCTTCCTCTATGCCACCCGGGCCGGCATCTCCATCGGCATCGACGACCTCGTCATCCCGGAAACCAAGCAGTCCATGGTCGAGCACGCCGAGCGCGAAGTGCTGAAAGTCCAGCAGCAGTACCTGGACGGCGCCATCACCAACGGCGAGCGCTACAACAAGGTCATCGCCATCTGGTCCGACGTCACCGAGCG
>JBBIPK010000060.1:0-9508 GCA_037442885.1 Acidobacteriota bacterium
GGCGTGGATCCGTGCGGCGAGAACGGCGAGTTTCACACCTTTGTCACCCACGCGCCTTTCTTCCCGGAGCCCGTGGAGGTTGCGCCGGGCGAGAGGATCGAGCGCGACGGCTTTCTCTACGCGGACCTGCTGCCAAAGCCCGGCGCAAGGCGCCTCTGATCCGGGAACGGCAGGGGGGCTCGGAGCCTGGCCGGAAAGGGCACGCGGCTGCAAACCATCGGGTCACCGGGTCTTCTCCCTTGAAACAGGCTGGCGAAGTCAATATAGTAGGGATCGGCCGGTTTGCCGGGTTTGAGCGTCAGGAGCGTTCGAATGGCACGCCACGGAATTGCCGGGTTCGGATTGATTTTCGCCCTCTGCTGGACATGTGCCGCTGAGGGGCTGGAATCTCTCTCCGGCAATGTCACAGTGGTCGTGGACAGCGAGAAGCCCCTCCCTTCGGAAGCCATCCTGGCGCTCAAGAGAGAGATCGACCGGCTGTTCTCCCCCACCCGTCTGCGGATTGACTGGGTCAACCGGAGCGAGGCAGGCCTCGGATTCGAGGCGGCGGACGTGGTGTTGGTCCGGTTCCGGGGCGATTGCAGCACGGCGGCGATGCCTCCTCTTCCGCCAAGCGAACTGGGTCCGCTGGCTCGCACCCACATTAGCCACGGCACGGTGCTTCCGTTCAGCGAGGTGGAATGTGAACGGGTGAGGAGAGCAGCGCAGTCGGCCCTGCTTGGCGGAGAACGAACAGAGGCCCAACAGATGATGGGACGCGCTCTTGGGCGCGTGGTGGCGCATGAGCTGATGCATATTTTCCTTCAGCAGAAATCGCACCCACCGAAGGGAATTTTCCGCCGCCGGCTCACGCCGCGCCAGCTCGTGGAAACGTATCAAGATCACGAAGGAGAGGGGCGGATCGTCCTCGACAGCAAGGGCAAGCCTGCCTCCTGATGGATTCCGCCGGGCAGTCTGGCCATCCTTTCGCTCATTCGGTGACTTGCGGCTCCAGAGGTTGTTCCGCCGTCTGGCGCATCCACTGCGGTGCGCGGGAAAGGAGGAAGTGAATCGCGCACCCGCCGCCGACGGGATAAATCGGGTTAAACAGCAGGATTCCGGCGACCGTAGTCAGGAACGCCGCGGTATCTGCAATCCGCATGTGAGGAAGGCGCCGCCAGGCGCTCCAGTCCAGGAGGCAGAACCCCATCCATGCGGTGACGCCTGCGAGAGCGGAAAGCGGAATATGGGCCAGCCAGGGTCCGGCCCCATAAACTGCGGCGAGCAGGACGAGCGCGTGAACAGCCACGGACGCGCGCGTCGACCCGCCGCAGCGGATGTTGGCCAGGGTTCGCGCCGGAATGCCGACCGTCGCCGGGGCGCCGAGGATTCCGCAGACGATGTTTGCGATCCCGTAGGCGCCAAGCTCGGCGTCGGCATCCGACTGCCGCATCGGGCGGTGTCTGCCCCGGAAGTGCTCCACCACGCGGGAAGTCAGCAGCAGGTTCACCGCGATGACGAATGCCAGCGCCAGCCCCTCGGGGAGCACTTCGACAATATCGCTCGGGCGCCATTGGAAGGAGGCCAGGATGGGGATGTCGAGCGCCAGCGTCCCAACTTCGCCGTCGGAGATTCGAAGCAGCCGCGCGGCGGCCAAAGCCGCCAGAAGTCCAATCAACGGCGCGGGCAGCCGGTGGGAGATGTTGGCAGCGAGGGTCGCCACGAGAATGGTGACGAGAGCCAGCAAGAAGGGCTGCCATTTCGCGCCGCCCAGATGGACAGCAGCGTGGAAAAGCTGGCTCAGCAGCGTGCCGCCCGACGGCAGGTGTTCAAGTCCGAAGATCGTTCGCAGCTGCGTGATCACCATCATGGCGCCGATGCCGCAGGAGAAGCCTGTGACGACGCTCAGCGGAATGCGTCTGACGAAACGTCCGAACCGCAGGCTGGAAAACACCAGCAGGAAGACAGCCGCCACCAGCACAACCTTGGCACCGCCTCCCGGCCCGCATTGCTTCACCGCAGCCGCGATGAACGGCACCGTTGCCGCGGACGTGCCGCCGATCAAAACCGGATTGCGGCCCAGAATGGCGGTCACCGGAGCGGAGAGCAATGATGTGAAGATGCCCATGATGGGAGGCAACCCCATCAGGGAAGCCATCGCCAGGCCGTATGGCAGGGCGATCAACGCGGCGATCAGGCCGCCAGAGACGTCCCCGGCGGCCATCCGCCATGTGTACCGCCATCGTATTCCGGACACGCGCGGCATCCTCTCAGCTCATCACTTCGGAGAAGGCCCGCTTGAACTTCTCCATCTCCTCTGGCAAGCCGATCGAAACGCGCACATGGTTCGGCCACGCGGGCCAGACACGCCCGATGTACACGTTCTTCTCCGCCAGCGCGCGAACCACTTGCTGCCCTGGCCGGCCCGTATCGAGCATGAACTTGTTGCTGACCGAGGGAACGAAGGGAATGCCTTTGGCCCGCATCCAGGCGAATAAATCTTCGCGGATTTCCTTTACAATGCGCCTGCGCTCCGGTACCAAGTTGCGCACGTGCAGGCTCGCCGCGGCGGCTACCATTGCGGTTACAGGCAGCGCTCCCGCGCCGAACCCGCGGAGCTTCTCCAGCAGATCAGGCCGCCCCAGCGCCGCGCCCGCGCGCAGTCCGGCCATTCCGTACAGCTTCGAAAACGTTCGCAGCACGATCACGTCCTTCCCCGCCGCCACCAGATCCGAGCAGACAGGCTCTTCCGAGAAGTGGATGTAAGCTTCATCCAGCAGAACCACGCTGCCTTTGGGCTTGTTTGCCAGCAGCCATTCGATTTCGGAGCGCGGCGTCGTGGTGCCCGTGGGGTTGTTTGGATTGCAGATGTACAGCAAGCCCGGCGCGGGGTGTGCCGCAGCCATGGCGCGCACGTCGTGGGCGTAAGTCTTCGTGAGCGGAACTCGAAATACCTGCGAGCCGATGAACGCCGCCGCCCTCTGGCCCGCCTCATAGCCGGGATCCGCCATCACCAGCGGTTGCGTGGGAGACGTGAAGGCCAGCACGGCGCGGTGCAGCGGATCGCTCGAGCCGGCAAACGGCATCACGTGATCGGGCTTCAGCCCTTCCGCCTGCGCCAGGGTGGCCACGAAGTCCGCCGTCTCCTCGTACTGATACCTGCCGCCAAGCCGCGCGGCCTTGACCAGCGCCTCCAGCGCCTCCGGGCACGGGCCGAGCGGATTCTCGTTGGCATTGATCTTCACCGCCCCGGGCGGCAGGCGGCCGATATTGGACAGCTGCGCCAAAGCGGCCTCGTTGTAAAAGGGAAGCGCCGCTCCGGCGCCCAGCAGCGCGGCGGCGCGTCCCAGCGCGCGCCGGCTGAATCCCCGGCGCAACAGCTCCTCGGAGGCAGCGGCAGGTAGTGTGTGTTTGACCATTCGGATTTTCCCTCCCTTGGGTCGAATTCGCGCGTCATTTCCGGTCAGAAATAGAACCGCAGCCCGAGCTGCACCAGCCTCGGGAAATTCGCCTGCGACGTGATGCGGCCGAACGCCGCATTGCCGAAGGCTGTGTTGGGTGCGCGGAACAGCGGCGTATTGAAGGCGTTCAGCGCTTCCGCGCGGAACTGGATCTTCCACTTTTCGCCGATCTCGGCGGTCTTGAACAGCGACAGATCCCAGTTCGCCATTCCGGGGCTCCGCACCGGAATCGTCCTGCTCACGTTGCCGAACGTGAAAGGACCCGCCTGGGAAAAGGCCGCCGGGTTGATCCAGTTGTCGATCCGTTCCGTCGTGCTGCCCTCGGTCGCGGGCGAAATCCCGGCCGCGTTGGGCCTCTGGCTGGGCGCGCCGATGATGCTGTTGTTGTTGCTGTTCTGCCGGATCTGCAGCGGGTAACCGCTCTGGTAGACGCTGACGGCATTCAACCCCCATCCTCCGGCGAGCAGGTGCAGCGCTTTGCGGCTGCGCAGCGCGCCCGCCGGGATTTGCCACGTGAGCCCCGTGCTGAGCCGGTGCGGCGCGTCGACGTTGGACAGGGAATACTCGGCGCCCATGTCGTAAGGATTTTGCGGCCCGACGGCGCCGACGTTGAGGTTGTTGCCTGCCCCGCCGGAGCTGGCGTCGAACATCTTCGAGAACGTGTAGGTGGCCAGAAGCGAGAGTCCGTGATCGAGGCGCTTCTGGATTTTCAGCACGAGCGAATCGTAGCGGGCGCGGTTGCGATCCGAAAACAGAAGGTTGACATCGCCGAAAGCGGCAAACGGCCGCAGCAACTGCTGCCGGGCGATGGTCGGCGCCCCCACGACGCCCGAGCCGCCGTTGCCGTAGAAGGGATTCGCCACGCGCTCATTGAGCGCGCTGCCGAGAGCGAAATACTTCGGCGAGAGCATGTTGATGTTGATGCCCGCCGTGTTCAGCACAAGGTGGTGCGTGCGGGAACCGACGTATCCGACGCTCGCCACAAAGCCCCCGCGCAGCTGCTGCTGGATGTCGAAGGAGAACTGGTGCACGCGCGGGGAGCGGGCGTTCCAGTCGAAGATGCTGAGGCTGCGGCCGATGCCTGTCAACGCGCCCAGCGAGCTTCCGGTGGGCTTGTTCAAACCGGACGGGAAGGGGTTCGAGAGAGTCCCGGCGGGAGTGAAGCCGTTGTCGTTGCTCCCCACGTACGGCGTCGTCGCCGTGAATCCCTCCGGCGTGTAGGGCGCGCCAATGGCGAACTGCGGCGCCCAGTAGATCCCGTATCCGGCGCGAACGACGGTGGCAGGGGAAAGCTGCCAGGCCATGCCGGCGCGCGGACCCCACTTGTTCATGTTGTAGTTGCCGACGTGGCGCGGGCTGCCGTCCACGCCGGCGAACCGGACGGCGCCTTTGGGGGTGATGCCCGTCACTCGCGCCGCCAGCGGGTTCGTAGCTTCCGTGTCGAAACCGACGATCAGCGCATTGTTCCGCTCCGCCAGGCCGTACTCCCGCTCCCAGCGCAGCCCGAGATTGATCGTCAGCGTGCGGAACAGCCGGATGTCGTCATGGACGAAGAACGCATAATAATCGGCGTAATTGCCCAGTTGAGTGGACAAAAAGCCGCTGCCGGACGCCGCGTATCCGAGCAGCATGGAGGCAAGGTCGGCGCCGGTCCCCGCCACCGCACGGCCGGGAAGGGCGCGCGTGAACTGATCGTTGAAGGAGAACGCGCCACTGCTGTTGCCGAAGTCCACCCCGTCGGCGCTGATCCGGCGGAAATCAAAGCCGGATTTCAGGTTATGGTTGCCGAAATAGCGGTTCACGCTCGCCGAGAAATTCTTGGAGTGATGGACGTAGTAGGAGTTGCTGTTCGTGCCCATGCCATGCAGGGTTTCCATCGAGATGTTCGGGAACACCCAGGATGGTATATCGCGCACGAATGAGCTCGAGAAGCCGAGCTGCGCCGGGTTGTAGCCCATGCTCTTCTGGAAGCTGAAGTTCGGGAAGCGGTTGAACCCGTAACGGATATTCAGCACGGTAGCCGGGCCGATGCTGATGAGGTTGTTCAGCTGCGTGGCGTCCACTCTGCGCATCAATTTCCACTGCGCCGGGGACGAAATTGTCGGGAACCAGTCCTCCCCGGGTTCCAGTGAGTAGTAACGCAGGTAGCTGACGCTCGCCCGCCACCACGGGGTCAGCTGGTGGTCCACCTTGATGGTCTTCTGGTCGGCCTTGGACTTCATCTGCGCAGCGCCGCTGATGTTCTGGTCGCCATACCAGCGGGCCTCGCGCGCCGGAGGCATGTAGGTGGCGGCGATGTTGCGTCCCGCGGGATCGATCCGGCTGGCCGGGATAATGTTGCCTGCAAACGGGTCGCGCGAGCCGTCAGGTCTGGTCGTGAGTGGATCGTAAATGACCTGCAAGCCGCCCGTGCGGGCGAGGCTGGACGAGAAATCCCCAACCCTTTCCTTCATTGTCGGAACCGCGAATTCGGCCGACGCGGCCTGGATGTCGCTGTAGGCCTCCCAGGCCGACCACCAGAAAGTGCGATTGCGGCCGTCGTACAGCTTGGGGATGCTGAGGTGGCCGCCCAGCGAACCGCCCCAGGTCCGGTTCGGATTGTCCACCCTGGGCAGCCCCGCGCGGTTGCTGAAGAAGGAATTCGCGCCCCACTCCGTTTCGCGGATGTAGCCGAAGGCGCTGCCGTGGTAAGTGTTGGCGCCGGACTTGAGGTAGGTGTTGAACATCCCGCCCCCGGTGCGCGCCATCTCGGCGTCATAGGTGCTCGCCTGGATTTTGACTTCCTCGATCGCTTCGAGCGACGGGATGATGATGGCGCGGTTGAGCGCATCGGTAACCGGTATGCCGTCCAGCAGGTAGTTGTTGCCGCGAACGGGTCCGCCGGCGATCGAGATTTGCGACGAGCCGCTCTGGTCCTGCATCCGGTTATAGGCGGGATTGCCCACCTGCACCACGTTCTGCGCGAGGCGCGACATCATGAACGGATTGCGCCCGAGGTTGGGCAAGTCGACCAGCTTCTGACGGTCAATCACCTGCCCCTGGCTGGCAGCGCCGGTTTCCAGCAGGGGCGCTTCCTCCGTGACATTCACCGTTTCAGTCACCTGCCCGAGCTCCAACTGCACGTTCAGCGTGCTGAACTGCTGCGTCGCAATGACGACGCCCTTTCGCTCAAAGGGGCGGAATCCAGGCGCTTCCACCCGCAAAATGTATGTCGATGGCACCACCTGGCTGAAGGCGAATTCACCCTCGGATGTGGAAAGGGTGGCGCGTTGCGTGCCCTGCGATTCATCGATCAAGGCCACTTTCGCGTTGGGGACCGCAGCGCCTGCGCCATCCAGCACAGTGCCACGCAACCCGCCGACGAAGGATTGCCCCAGCAGGATGGCGGCGGAAAGGACAGCTGCCAGCAGACACGAAGACACACGCACGGAGCGAGACATGGTGAGATTGCCCTCCACGAACTTTGAGTTTGGGGTGAGACAGGCTCGACCTTGAGTGGCGGCGCTTGCCGCTTACTGCAAGTCGCCCGACGGAGGCGGGGAAAGATGAGTCGCGAGTACGAGGAGCCTGCCCGGGATGACAGGTCTCGGAGACTGTATGTCCCAGTATACCCCGAAAACGCTGCCGTCCCGGAATAGATTTTATTGATCCCCTCCATCAGGCGCGCAACCTGGCTCCGGAGCAGCGCCGGCACAGCAGGGCAAGAGCGGGAGATTCGAAGAGGGTTTGCGCGCTCGGCCCGGGTCCTCGCGGCATTCGTGCGTGCGCAGAACCGCAATCACGCGCGGTTTATGATCCACGCGCAGGTGAATCCGGTGCGGGACGGGAGCGAGTTCTGTTTCGCCGTTTGCGGGCGAGGTCAGTCGGCTGCAGCAGGTCACAAGTCCCTTCGGCTGCAGGAAGAATGGCTGCGCGGCCAGCCCCGTACAGATGGTTTGATTCGATCTCCGCCGCCTGAGCCGGGCAATGGCTGGCGCGGAGCTGTCAGCCGGCTGGCTGCGAGCCCTGCCGAGCGGCGTGGATCCGTGCGGCGAGAACGGCGAGTTTCACACCTTTGTCACCCACGCGCCTGTCTTCGCCGAGCTGGTGGATGTCTCGCCCGGCGAAGTTGTCGAACGGGATGGCTTCGTGTGTGCCGGCCTGCTGCCCGGAGCGCGCAGGAGCACTGCTGGTAAAATTGCAGGTGAGCGGGCCCGTAGCTCAGCCGGATAGAGCGTCTGGCTTCGAACCAGCAGGTCGGGGGTTCGAGTCCCTCCGGGCCCGCCATTTATTTTCAAAAACTTACAGACTTCTGCCTAAACGATCAGGGAGACTCCCAGGGAGACAGATTCTGCCAGTCGCTCTCGCCTTTTGCCCGCTCATCGCGCCCTTTTCCGCAGTCTCCCTCGACGCGTCCGCCCCCTCTTAGCCCACGGACCTGAGATCAACACAGACAGCGACTCCCCGCTCCTCGTCGCTGCCACTCCGCGAGTGACAGTCGCTTGCGGTCCGGACTGTCGTGTCCCGGAGACTGCTGGGACGCGAAGCAAGGCCGCGCCTGTGATTCCGTACAGCGTTTGCCAGCCTCAAGCGGCTCGTGACCTGGTCAGCAAAGCAGGAAAGCAGCTTGCCCCCCGCGGCCACAGTCCTGGGACGGTTGCCACCCTGAAGGACAGGGCTCTGTCGCGCTCACTCTTCACAGCCATGTCGGCAGGATCAACGGCATTTTCCCACGCTCCCCGGCTCGGCCAGACAAGATTCCGGTTCGCCAGGCACCATGCGCCCGAGTGATCAGTTGTGCCTGTCAAGTTCAGCAAATTGCGGATGGGCCAGTTGACCGAACGTGTTCCCGCCGATGAACCTCGAGGTTCATGCCGCCGCTCTCCTCATCTGCTCCCGCTTGTGCTCCCTCAGATACTCCATGTTCAAATTCCTTCTCCTCTCGATCCAGATCTCATGCATCTCCGCCGCCAGCGTCCGGGTCAGCCGCAGACAGCTGCCTTCGTTGGGTAAGATCCGCACTACCAGCGTCCGCCCCTCGATGTTGGCCTCCACGGGAGTCGCAAAGTTTCGGGCACCGCCCGCCCCACTTCCACAGCCATGCCGCCAGATCGGCCCGCGCCTTCTCGATCGTCCTGCAGTCGTAGATCCGCCGCAATTCCGTCCTGCACTCGTCGTCGGTCTTGCGCGGCAGATGCTCTGCCGCGTTGCGCCGGAAGTGCACACAACGGCGCTGCCACACGTCCTCGCCCAGCACCTCCTGCACCGCCCTCCGCAACCCCGGATGATCATTGCTGACGACAAACTCCACCCCGCTGAGCCCCCGCTGCCTCCGCCGCATGAGAAACTCCCGCCAGCTGCTGGCAGACTCCCGGGCTGCCAGCTCCACGGCCAGCACCCTCCGCCGTCCTTCCCAATCCACTCCAATCGCTATCCGCAACGCCCGGCTCCGGATCGCCCCGTCCTCGCGCACCTTCTCGTAGCGCGCGTCCAGAATCAGATCCGGATAGACCTCCTCGAGCGGCCACCGGGCGAACTTCTCAAGCTCCGTATCCAGCGCCTGGCTCCTCCGGCTCACCGTCGCCGCCGACACCTCATCGCCGCACAACTCCGAGGGGACCACCTTCCCCTTGCCCGTCGACACGCCCTGCGCATACATCTCCACCATCGCCCCCACCACAGATTTGTCGCTCCGCTGGTAGCGTTCGAACACCTCCGTGCGGAACCGCCCCCGGCGGTCCTGCTCGACTAGCAGCTCGAGCTTGCCCACGTGCGTCACCAACGTCCGCCGGTAGTGGCCCGAGCGGCAGCCCAAACGCGCCTGGGGTTCGCTCGCCCTTGGCCGCGCCGAGCGCTTCTTCCATCTCTGCCTCCAGCACTTGCTCCCATCACCTCCCGGATCAACGACCGCAAGAAGTCCTCCTGCCCCGTGATCAGGGCTTTTCAATCGACTTGCTTCGCGTTATTCTTCTTTCGGGTCGTCTGTCCTATCCTTTCTTTCCACCAATCCGACCAGGGAAAGGTCCAGCATGACCCATCTGTACCGCTCTCGATTTCTTGGACGGTTTTTTGAATTATCGTCATGCGGC
>JBBIPK010000061.1:0-6210 GCA_037442885.1 Acidobacteriota bacterium
TCGCCGTAGAGGATCATGCTGTGGCTGCAATCGAGCAGCAGCACCGTAGCGCAGGAGCTCTGGTATTCCGATTGGTGGACAAAGAGGTCTCGGTAGTCGAGGTCGAGCGGGAAGCTCAACTCGGTTACGCCCTCCGCCAGCTGGCGCCGAATGCTATGGCCGAGGGTCGTGGTGATATCTAGGTTCAGATGGTCGCCGAACTCGTACGGTTTGGAGGCACCGATGACTTCCACGCCCGTTGCGAGCTCCTGCGTGTCGTGACGGCCGAAACTTGAGCGCCCCAAGGAGCCCAAGAGATGTCGGAGCTGCCGATAGCCCAGGAAATCCAGCGTCTTGTCGGTGATTTCAAACCGGGCCTGCATCTGCGGCGGGTAGTCGTCCTCCATGTGCCCGGTGCGCGGCTCCAAGGCCGACTTTGCCGGAGGTTGATCCACGCGGATGTAGCCCTCCTCTGCCAACCGCTCGATCAGCTGCTGAAGAAGCTGCTGCAAGATTTCGTCTGCCTGCTCCGGGTTCTGCTCCATCTGCCGGCGCAACTCTGCTGGCAGCAAGTTGTTCTCCTCCAATGCGTGGAGCAAGGCTTCGCGCAGCCGCTCGAGCGTGCGCTCAAAATCCAGCTCGTAGAAGCCGGTGCGGTTTCCGAATCCGCTGTGCAGCAAGTAATCGGCCAGATGCGCGAGAAGGTCGTCTAGGTCAATGCCGTCCGCCCAGGAGCCGTCGAAGCGGGAATAGCGGGTGAAGCGCATGGAAGATTACTGGTAGGTACGCCGGTAGCGGCGGGGCTCCTCCGGCGGAGCCTGGGGTTTCGGCTCCTCGGCGTAGAAGCCGCGCTCCTCGCTGCGGCTGATTTTCCGGTGCGCGTAGAGGCCTTCCAGGATGAACTCACCGGCGGAGACCAGCAGGGCTGGGTCGTCGCCCGCACGCAGGCCGAACCGTGCCGTGGCTTCCAGCAATCCCTGAATTTTGCGCAGCTCACTCAGTAGCTTTGCCGAAGGTAGGCTATCGGACAACTTCAACGTCCCGCCGAGTTCGAACCAGTGGATGACCTGCCGCCAGTCGGCTCCGGCGCAGCGCGCCTCGAAGACCCGGCCGATGGCGCTGCGAATGAGCTCGCGCGCCACCTGCTCGGCTCCGCGTAGTTCGCCTTCGTATTCAAGTTCAAACTTGCCGGTCAGAGAGGCGATGGCGGCATAAATGTCGGCGATACGGGGAACAATCTTGGGTTCCTTTGCCAGAGCGGCGCGCCGCTCGGCGTTGCTGATGACATTCTCCAGTGCCGTGATCGGCATCCGCTGGCTGACGCCCGAGCGCTTGTCAATCCGCTTATCGGCGCGTGCCTGAAAGGCGATCTCCTCGACGATTTCCGGAATGTAGTCGGGCACGAGCAGGCGGCCGGCACCGTCCCGTTCGAGCCAGGCCTCTTGCGTGGTGATGCGTACGGCTTCGGCGCGGGTGAGCGGATAGTGGGTGCGGATTTCCGTTCCGATGCGGTCTTTCAGCGGCGTGATGATTTTTCCGCGGGCGGTGTAGTCCTCCGGGTTGGCGGTGAAGGCCAGGCAGACATCGAGCGGCAGCCGGACGGGATAGCCCTTAATCTGAACGTCACCTTCCTGCATGATGTTAAACAAGCCCACCTGAATCTTGGGCGCGAGGTCGGGCAGTTCGTTGATGGCAAAGATGCCGCGGTTGGCGCGAGGGAGCAGGCCATAGTGAATCGTCAACTCATCGGAGAGAGCGAGTCCGCCGCGGGCGGCTTTGATGGGATCAATGTCGCCCAAAACGTCGGCGATGGTCACGTCCGGGGTGGCGAGCTTCTCGACGTAGCGCCGCTCGCGGGGCAGAAACTCGATCGGAGTCGCGTCCCCCTTCTCCGCTACCAGCAACCGACAGGCGCGGCAAATGGGCCGATAGGGGTTGTCGTTGATCTCGCAGCCGGCAATGACGGGAATGAAGGGGTCGAGGAAATTTGTCAGCGCGCGCAGGATGCGGCTTTTGGCCTGCCCGCGCAATCCGAGAAGAACGAAGTTGTGCCGCGACAGCAGGGCGTTGACGAGCGGAGGGACAACCGTGTCGTCGTAGCCCACAATCCCCGGGAAGAGGGTTTCCCCGCGTTCGAGCTTCGCCAACACATTGTCGCGCATTTCTTCCTTGACGCTGCGGGCAGCGTGGACTTGCTCACTGAATTCTGAGGAGCGAAGCTCGCCCAGCGTGCGCGGTAGGTTCATGACTCTCCCTTCGGTGCCCTGAGTCCTTCTCCATTATAGAGGATTCTTCAGCAATTGCGTGTTGCCTGAAGGATTCAAGTGCGCCAAAGCCAGCAGGCCACCGTGTGCCCACAGGCCGGCACCACAGGCCAGGTCGAGAAGGACATCCCTGGGCCGAGGTCGAGTCCAGGCCAGGTCTTCGCGCACCTCAGAACGCATTCGACGCATGAGTTGTGGAGCGCAGACGCCTGCAAGCCGATGGGAGACCCCGCGCACGTGCCGTCTGACAGCAGCACTGCTCGTAAGAGCCTGCGCAGATGGCATCGGATTAGCGCGATTATAGCAGATCCCCGAACTATTCTCGTTGACTCGATTCCGTTCGGCGATTAGAAAAGACCCCACAGAATCCGGCTGGGGAGAATCCTATGAAGCTGAAAGACCAGGTTGCTGTCATTACCGGCGCCTCACTTGGGATTGGGGCAGCGATTGCCCACGTGTTTGCGGCCGAGGGAGCGCGGCTGGCGCTCGCGGCGCGCTCCGAAGAGCGGCTGAACACACTTGCGCGCACGCTCGCCCTCGATTCAAGTCGCCTGCTGGTCGTCCCCACTGACGTCCGCGTGCCGGAGCAGGTGCGACGGCTGCAGGAGCGGACGGTGGAGAAATTCGGCCGCGTGGATGTGCTGGTCAACAGTGCTGGCATCGGTCTCTACGCACCGTACGACCAAGTGATCTGGGAACAGTTTCGGGACCTCTGGGAAGTGAACTTCTTCGGGGCGGCTTATGCGATGAAGGAAGTCGTGCCGCTGATGAAGCGACAGGGAGGGGGAACCATCGTCAACATCTCTTCGGTGGCCGGCCGGTATCCCCTACCCTACATGGCGAGTTACTGCGCGACGAAATTTGCCCTCAACGCTCTTTCCGACGGCCTGCGCACGGAGCTCGCGCGTGACCGTATCCGCATCGTCATCGTCTGCCCCGGGCGTGTTCACACCGGCTTCCACGACCGGGCCTATCACGATGCGGGCGAGACCCTCTATCGAGGGAACATCGGAAAAGGAATCAGCGCAGAGCGCGTCGCGCGTGCCACCCTGCGCGCGGTGGTGCGGCAACGCCGCGAGGTGGTCGTGCCGGCGGTCTTGCGATTAGCGATCGCCTCGCGAATTCTATTCCCTCGGTTGGCTGATTGGGTAACTCGCAGCGTGGTCTTTCGGGGCGTGTAGTGGAGCCGAAATTCAGCCGTCCCCAGCTGATTCTGGTGGGAGTTCATGCAGGGCCACTTCGAGTTCACTCCTAGTGTGACAGTCTTGAAGGCGGGCGGCCACCTCGATACCGCGCTCGAAGGTGGATCGAGCTTCCGCGAGCCGGTTCAAACGGATGAGTAACGCGCCCGCTTGGTAGTAGGCCGGGAGGTAATCGGGTTTTGTTTCTAGTAAGTGCCGGTAGGCCGCCAAGGCCTCGTCTGAGCGCCCGAGTTTGGCATATTCCATCGCCAGTCCATAACGCACAAAGGCATCATCGGGATTTGTGCGAAGAAATTCTTCCAGCCTTTCGAGGCGGGACTCGCTCATCGCTGTCTCTCGTGCCGCACCGCTGGATTGCAATGCCAATTCTGCACGCGTATAGTATAGCGGCTTTCATACAAGTGAAGTTCATTCGTCCCCGGGAATTGTGAAATAAGAGGACAAGCGCGATGCCGCGGAAAGCAGCGGGCAAGATGACGTCGCGGCGCCGACGGCGTGCTTTGCCAAGACCGCCTGCCCGCAAGGGTCCCCACCTCGCGGAGCCGGCGGAGTCTCCGGAAACCCCGGCCGAGCTACCGGGGAAACCCGTCCGGGAGTCGCAGGTTGAAATGGTGGAGGTTGTTCTCCCGAACCACGCCAATCCGCTGGGAAACATTCTCGGTGGGCGCGTGATGCACCTGATTGACATCGCGGCGGCCATCGCCGCCCACCGCCACAGCAACAGTTATGTTGTCACCGCCTCCGTCGATCACGTGGACTTTCGCACGCCCATTCGCGTGGGTGATCTGATTGTGCTGAAGTCATCCGTGAACCGCGTATTTCGGACTTCGATGGAGGTAGGGGTCAAGGTATTTGCGGAGAATGTGTTGACGGGCGAGCGGAAGCATACGAGTTCCGCCTACGTGACCTTTGTTGCCATTGACGCCCAGGGCCAGCCGAGGCCAGTGCCGCCGGCGATTTGTGAGACACCGACCGAGCGGCGCCGCTATGAAGAGGCCGGGATCCGGCGCAAGTGGCGACTGACCCATCGGTACAAAAAGTTGACGCCCGAGGAGGTGCGGTTGTAAGCGATGCTTTTCCGCGACTACGTCAGCCAGCGCTATCCCAGAAAGGAGCAGGTGCGTAGCCGCACGGAGGTCACGTTGCGCCCGCTGGAGCCGGGCGACCAAGCCAAGGTGCTGGCTTTTTTCCGCGGCGTGCCCGAGCAGGACCGGCTGTTTCTCGCCGATGACGTTACCAACGAACAACTGATTGCGCAGTGGTGCGGGCAGCTCGATTTCGATCGGGTGTTTCCGCTGCTGGCCTTGGCGGACAACCAGGTCGTCGGCAGCGCCACGCTGCATCGGGCCAAGGGCGGCTGGACGAACCACGTAGGCCGCGTACGCGTCGTTGTTCATCCCAACTTTCGCGGGAAGGGAATCGCCTCCTTGCTGGTTCGGGAGTTGATGGACATCAGCGTGGATATCGGGTTGCACAAGCTGGACGCCGAATTCATGAGCGGCCAGGAGGGCCCGATGACGATGTTCGAGAAGCTTGGCTTTGTGCGGATTGCCACGCTGCCCGAACATGTACTCGATCGTCGCGGGCAAATGCATGACCTCATCGTGATGACCTACGAGTTGCACTCGGAAGAGACCTCTCCGGTCGATTGACAGCCATCTGCGCGCAGAGACAGAACCGCCCGGCAACAGCGTAGCCCTCTGACCGCATCGTAGAGAACAAAGCCGTCGCGCCCACCGCCAGAAGTTGGCCGGCCGGCTGGAGGTGGCCTATGCCCGAGCCTACCCCGAGCAGGCGTCCCGCAGCGATCCACCTGTGGACGAGCGAGGAAGGAAACCGGAAGACGCAGTACTGGCGAAACTTCACCAATGGGGTATTGCTCCAAAGCCTGATTCTGGTTGCCTTGCTGCTGTTACCGCTGTGGATTATCGAGCCGCTGCCCGTTGGTGCCCCGCCGGGCACCGACAGCGGTCCTCTCGTGTACGAAGTCTTCGTGCCACCGCCACCGGGCGAGCCGACGGGGACGCCGGAGGCGGAATCGAGTGCAGCCACGACCACGAGGCCGACGGGTCCTACCGTGGCCATTCCCGATGCAAAGCTGTCGCTGAAAGACTTGAAGGTCCGTCAGACAACTGGCGATTTCGCTCCCGACAGCGCTGCCCTGGTTCCGCTGGGTGAGCCGAGTGGACTGGGGCCGATTCTTGCTGGTCCGTGGCACGCCGTAGCCGGCCCGCCGGGCCCACCGCGCCCGCCGGTTCCCGTACGCGTAGGTGGGAAGGTGCGTCCGCCGCGTCTGCTCGAGCGGGTGGAGCCGAGCTACCCGGAGCTGGCAGCGCGTGCGCGGATTCAGGGTGATGTCCTGCTGGAGGCTGTGTTGGGGCCAAACGGAGAGGTTGAGGAGATTCGCGTTCTCTCCGGCCACGCGTTGCTGGTGCAGGCGGCCATCGAGGCGGTCCGGCAATGGCGGTACGCGCCGACCTACCTGAACGACCAGCCAGTGTCGGTACTGCTGCAAATCAAGGTTCACTTTCATCTGACGCAGTAGCGGCCGGAGCTCCCGGCACGGCTGCCTCAGGCAGTTTGTTGGCTCTCCGCACGCGTGCTAGAATGCTCTGCACGGTGGGCGGTTAGCTCAGCGGCAGAGCATCCCGTTTACACCGGGAAGGTCGTCCGTTCGAATCGGACATCGCCCACCAGAGACGGTCGGGGCCGTAGTTCAGTTGGTTAGAACGCCTGCCTGTCACGCAGGAGGTCGCGGGTTCGAG
>JBBIPK010000062.1:0-6071 GCA_037442885.1 Acidobacteriota bacterium
TCGGCGTCGCGGCCGTGGAAGTTGACGATGATTTCGGGGTTCTCCACGTCCGGCGGCGCGTCGGGCCGGCGCACGCGGATTTCCGCCTTCAACTCCAGGCGACTGCCGCGCACGATTTGCGCGATAACGTTGCGCAGCGCCGGCACCAGGGCCTCGCGGTCGAGGTGCCCGTCGGGTTTCAGCCAGCGCGAGCTGCGCGGGGCTTCCGCCGGGGCGTGCGGCTCGGGCACATCCGGGGCGGGGGTTTCGGTTTCGTTCTCGTTCACGGCTTCTTTTTCCTCTTGCTGAGTTTTTCCGCCTCGGCCCGCGCCCGCTGCTGCTGGTTGATCCAATACTGCTGGCCGATCCCCACCAGATTCGATATCAGCCAGTAGAGCACCAATCCCGAAGATACCGTCAGGAAGAGGAACCCGAAGAAGAACGGCATCAGGGTCATCATCTTCTGCTGGGCCGGATCGGCGGTGGTCATCGGGGTCATTTTGGTGGAGACGTACATCGTCAGGGTCATCACGACGGGCAGGAGGTAGTAGGGGTCGCGGGCCGAAAGGTCTTGAATCCAGCCAAACCAGGGGGCGTGGCGCAGCTCGATGGCCACCACCAGCACCTTGTAGAAGGCGTAGAAGAAGGGAATCTGCAGCAGCAGCGGCAGGCAGCCGCCGAGCGGGTTGACGCCGTGCTCGCGGTAGAGCGCCATCAGTTCCTGCTGCATCTGCTGCTTGCGTGGATCGTTGAAGCGGTACTTCTTGTACTTCTCCTGGATCGCGCGCACCTGCGGCGCGATCTTCTGCATCTTGAAGGAGGATTGCAGCGATTTCCACTTCAGCGGGAACAAGCCCATATTGATGATCACGGTCAGCAGTACGATGGCCCAGCCGTAGTTCGGAACCCAGTGCCGGTGAATCCAGCGCATGCCCAAGAAAATAGGCCGGGCGATGACACCGAAAAAGCCGAAATCCACCAGCTCGTCGAGCGCCCGGCCGCCGGCCGGCGGGCGCACCTGCTCGAGGGCCTCAATGCTCTTGGGCCCGACGAAGAGCTGGAGGGGGGCGCCGTCAGCAGCGCTTGCCGCCAACTGGGCCACGGGCCGGGGTTTTTCCTCGCCTTCCGGCTTCCACTCAGCTCGCTGCACGCTCAGCCGCAGACCCGGCGTCGCCGGCAGAAACACGGCGACAAAATAGCGGTCTTCGAGCCCCCCGTAGGCCAACGCCCCGCTGAAGCTCTCGTCTTGTTCAATCTTTTGTGCTGGCTTGCGCTGGACTTTCTGCGGGTCACGCCAGACGACCTGGAGGTCGGCCCAATTGGTTTCGAGCGAGGCGTCGCCGAAGCCCCCGCGCCACGCGAGCCCGTGCTCCAGGGGTCGCCCTTCGGCCAGCACCTGGATATCCAGCTCGATCACATTGCCGTCGCGGAAGCGCAGGTGCTTGCGGGCGGCGAGTTTGCCGTCGCTGTATTCCAGCGTCAATTCCGCTGGCGCGCGCAACTCGGCCTGGTCGGTGGAGGCAACGAACAACGCCTGATTCAGTGCCTGTTCGCGCTCAACGTCGGCCAGCGCAAGCGAGAGGGGATAGCCAAGGTGTGCACCGGCCAGCGGATGAACCAAGTCCAGCGGCTCCCCTTTGGTATCGCGATAGTCCTTCAGTGTCCAACTTCTCACCACCGCGCCGCGGGTAGAGAAGACAATGCGGGCGACGTCGGTTTCGACCACGATCGTGCGCTCTTCCTGGCCGATTTTCTGTCCCGGCATTGGCGGCGCGGGCGGCGCTTCCACCCGCGGCGGCGGTGCAACGGGAGTTTCCGCAGTTGCCAGCGGCGCTGGCGGCGGTGCAGCCGGCGGCTGGGGCGGATACTTTTTCTGCATGTAGCGCATCCACACTACCATCACGAGCAGCGAGAGGGCGAAGGCGAGCAGGATGCGCTTTTCCGGGCCTAGTTCTGCCATTGAGTTTCGCGAAGCGTGAGCCGCGAAGCGTGAAGCTGTTCTTGACTCCCGAATCCCACTTCACCTTTGTCGGGAACGGGATCATAGCCGCCGAAGGTACCGGGGCGGCAGCGCAGCAGGCGCCACCCGGCCAGAGCCAGGCCGGTCCATAGGCCGCGGGATTCAATCGCCTGGCGGGCATAGTCCGAGCAGGTCGGGTAGAACTTGCAGCCCCACAGATTCAAGGGTCGCAGCGCGGCCTGGTAGAAGGCGATGGCGGCCAGGGCCAGTTGCGTCAGGAATGTCTGCACTTGACCGTACGCCTTCATCCCTTTACCACCACGGCCAGCAACTCGCCCAGCTCTCTTTCCAGGGCAGCGAAATCGGCGCGCGCGGCCTGGCTCGAGCGCGCCTGCACCACCACGTCCCAGCCCGCGGGAATCCGCGCTTGCAGGCGCGCCAGCAGCGCGCGGAGACGGCGCTTGATGCGGTTGCGCACGACGGCCCCGCCCAGGGCGCCCTTGACCGCCACGCCCAGCCGTGCCAAGGGCTGCGGGTGGGACCGGGCCAGCACCAGGAAGTGCGCGCTGGCCCGCCGCACGCCTTCCCGATAGAGAGTGTCGAAGTCGGAACTGCGGAGCCGCGCCGAAACGCGCGCGGGGCTACACCGTGAGCCGGTGGCGCCCCTTGCGGCGGCGGCGCTGGAGAACTTTGCGGCCACCTTGCGTCCTCATCCGGATGCGAAAGCCGTGGGTCTTGTGCCGGCGGCGCACGTTGGGCTGGTAGGTGCGTTTCGTCATCTTCTTCGCTCAGCGGGTTGCGCACCGACAGCGTGCGCGTGTGCGCGAAATACGAACAAACCAGTATAGCGAAGCGGCGTCCGCAGGGTCAAGGCGCGGGCTGCTGCGCTCGGCAGCAGACGTCGCCGGAATTCCAAACCTGTGATATAGTCCCTGCTTTCCTAACGCTCGTGGGGAGCGTCCTTACCTCGTGGTGGCTTCCATAGCACGCGTTCTCTCACGGGGGCTGGCGTGTGTCATCGCTGTTGGGGGCTGTGGAAACTGAGGAAACTTGTCGAAGACTGATTCTCCCTCAGTTCTGCGACCCGACGCCGCTGTGGAAAACGCTGTGGAACCTGCCCCGAGTGCGCGCGGGGGCGGTATGAACGTTTGGGAGCAAGTACTCACACACATCAAGACGCGGGTTCCGCGGGAGACGTATCACACCTGGTTTCGGCCGACGCGGCTGATCGCTGTCAAGGGAAAAATTTTGGCCGTTCGCATCCCCGACGGGGCCTTCCGGCAGTGGCTGGAGGAGAACGCGGCGCTAGTCGGCGAGGCCTTGACGGCTGTGGGACTGGAGGAGCACAGCGTCGAATACGTCACCGAGCCGCCCGCACCGCCGCCGGCCGTTCAGGCACGCCTGGATTTCGACTCCGTAGATTACCAACTGAACCCGCGCTACACCTTTGACCGTTTCGTGGTGGCCGGGTGCAACCAGTTTGCCCATGCCGCCTCGGTGGCCGTCGCCGAGCAGCCCTCCCGCGCCTACAACCCGCTCTTTCTTTACGGCGGCGTGGGGCTGGGCAAGACCCACCTGATGCAGGCGGTGGGGCACGAGGTCAAGAAGCGCTTCCACAGCCTCCGCGTGATTTACCTGAGCGCAGAAAAGTTCACCAACGACGTCATCAACGCGCTCCGCTTCGAGCGGCTGGTGAGCTTCCGCGACAAGTACCGGACGGTGGATGTGCTGCTGATCGACGACATCCAATTCCTGGCCGGCAAGGAGCGGACGCAAGAGGAGTTCTTCCACACCTTCAACGCGCTCTACGATGCGCAGAAGCAGATTGTGATCAGCTCGGACTCGCCGCCGAAAGAGATTCCGACGCTCGAGGAGCGGCTGCGCTCGCGGTTCGAGTGGGGACTGATCACCGATCTGCAGGCACCGGACCTGGAGACGCGGATGGCGATTCTGATGCGCAAGGCGGAGTCGGAGAACGTGGCGCTGCCGCAGGAGGTGGCCGAGCATATTGCCAAGGGCGTGAAATCAAACATCCGTGAGCTCGAGGGCGCGTTGACGCGGCTGATTGCCTATGCGGGGCTGCGCGGCGTGCCCATCACCTTGCCGCTGGCGCAGGAGGTCCTGCACAACTTCCTCGCGCAGCAGGAACGGCGTGTGCCCATCGAGCTGATTCAGCGGCGCGTGGGGGAGCATTTTGGTCTGCACCCGAACGACCTGAAGGCGAAAAGTAACGCCCGCACCGTTGCCTACCCGCGCCAGATCGCGATGTACCTGGCGCGCGAATTGACGCGAGCGTCCCTGCCCGAAATCGGCCGCGCCTTCAATGGCAAGCACCACACCACCGTACTGCACTCCGTCCAGAAGATCTCTGCGCTGCGCAAGACTGACAAGGAGCTGAGCCGGTTGTTGGACAAGTTGGCGGATGTACTGCGGTGAATTGCTGTTGTGCATCGCCTTGTGGGAACTGTGCGCAGATTTGTGGGAGGGTGCTAGGGTTGTGATTCCCTCCCACAAGCATTAACCTAAGATTCAGCGGTGTTGTTGGTCTTGAAGTTCTTGTCAGGTCAAGGGTAGGATGAGTTTTCCAGCCTTTCACAGGCACGATGACGACGAAGTGAAAATGATTCATATTTCTTTCATACTCTCACAGAGGTAGCCGAGATGGAATTTGCGGTGAAAAAATCTGACCTCCAGCGGGAGCTGGAGTTGACCCAGGGCGTGGTCGAGCGCCGCAGCACCATTCCGATTCTGTCAAACCTGTTGGTGGAGGCCAAGGGCGACCGGATCGAGATTGTGGCGACGGACCTAGAACTGGGGATTCGGACAGGCTGTCCGGCCAAGGTGAAGAAGGAAGGGGCAGGCACGATTCCAGCCCGCAGGCTCTATGAAATCGTGCGGCTGCTGCCGGAGAGCGAGATTCGCTTCCGCGAACTGGAGAACCATTGGGTGGAGATGCGCAGCGAAGGCTCGCACTACAAACTGGTGGGGATGGCGAAGGACAACTTCCCGGCCATGCCCGCCCAACCGCACCCGCTGGCCAAGCTTCCCGCGCGTGCCTTAGCAACCGCTATCGGGAAAACCGCCTACGCCATCTCCGCAGAAGAATCGCGCTACACGCTGAACGGCGCGCTGATGATCCTCAAGCCGGAGAGCTTGGTTCTGGTGGCGACCGACGGCCACCGCCTGGCGCTGGTGGAAACCCCGGTGCGGCTGGAGAAACTGAACGCGGAGGTGCGCGTGCTGGTGCCCAAGAAGGCGATGACGGAACTCGACCGGCTGCTCAAGGAAGTGGGCGACGGCGGCAAAGCGCAGGTGGAATTCGCGCGCGACGACGCCCACCTCTTCTTCCGCCTGCCGGGACCTGCGGGCGCGGGAGCGGAAGCGGCGGCGGGGCGACTGCTGATTGCGCGCATGCTGACGGGCCAGTTTCCGAACTACGAAGCGGTGCTGCCGAAGGAGAACACGCGCGTGGTCGTGCTCGACCGCGACGCGGTGCGGGCGGCCATCAGCCGCGCCGCCTTGCAGGCCGACCAGCGCAGCCACGCGGTGCGGCTGGCGCTGGCGAAGGAGAAGGTGGAGATTTCGGCGCAATCGAGCGAGTACGGTGAGGGGCGCGAGGAGTTGGCTGTCCCCAAACCCTTCACGGGCGAGCCGCTGCAGATCGGCTTCAACGCGCAGTACCTGCTGGAATTCCTCGGCGCCGCCGCTGCGGGGCCCGTCAGCTTTGAATTCAAGGACGAGCAGTCGGCCGGCCAACTCCGCCCGCTCGCCGAAGAAGATCTCGCCTACCGCTACGTCGTCATGCCCATGCGGCTGTAGCAAGCCGTCAGCGGTCAGTTGTCAGCTAGCAGCACGCGCAAATCCCCACCGAGAAATGGGCAGAAAATCCGCCTCAGGACAGGTGCATTTTTGGCTCCGAGATAAAGGCGCAAGGCTGCCCATAAGCTACTGAAAACAAAGCTAGATTTTCCCACCCACGCACTCGATTTCTTACCCCGTTTGTGCTAGAATTTCGTGGCTGGAAAGGCCCCCAAAACGGGCTGTCTGCAGGCCCCGCCACTGGCGGGGCAGGAAGGCCTGGAAGGGCTTGCACGAAGCCGCAAGGCAGCGATTCCAGGCCCCGCGAAAGGCG
>JBBIPK010000063.1:0-4228 GCA_037442885.1 Acidobacteriota bacterium
TCACCGCCGTCAACACCCCGGCCGGCAGCGGATTGACCGGCGGCGTCGCCTCCGGAGCTGCCAACCTCAGTCTGCTGACTTCCTGCGGCGCTGCACAGCTCCTGAAGTGGGACGGGGCCGCCTGGGTGTGTGCGGCCGATATTGACACCAACAACGGCGGAACGGTGACCAGCGTCGCCAGCGGCACCGGCCTCACCGGCGGACCCATCGTCACCAGCGGCACCCTGAGCCTCGATACCGCCTTCACCGACGGGCGCTACGCGCGGCTCGCTTCTGCCAACACCTTCGCCGACGCCCAGACGATGAACTCCTCGCTGCGGGTGAACGGCACCGTGGGAATTGGCGCCGCTTCGCTCGCTGACCGGCAACTTTACGTGACCCGCGCGGGAAGCGAAGCCGCCGACAACTTCGGCCTTTACCTGTCGAACCAGAGCACTACGTCCGGCACGGCCGCCAAGTACGGCGCATTGGTTCAGAACACCGGCGCGGTCACCTGGGATAGCTGGGGCGGGCGGATTGAGAACAACTCGACCAACTCAACCGTAGATGGCGCGTTCAAGTTCGGCCTGGAGATTCTCTCCACCGGCAGTTTCCCGGGCGCCGGCGGCGCCAGCACCCGCAACTGGGGCTTGCTGGTGAGCGTCGGCGGGGCAGATGAGAATTATGCGGCCGCATTCACCGGCGGCAACGTCGGCATCGGAACCTCCGCCCCGGGCAACATCCTGACGGTGGTGCAAGGCTCAACGACCGACCCGATCGCGGATGCCTGGACGGTCTACAGCTCGCGGCGCTGGAAGACTAACATCCGAACCCTCGAGGGCGCGCTCGCCAAGGTCGAGCGGCTGCGCGGCGTTTCCTATCAGTGGAAAGCGAACGGGCGGCCCGACATCGGCCTGATCGCCGAAGAAGTCGGCGCGGTGGTGCCGGAGGTGGTGGCCTACGAAGCGGGTGCGGGCGACACCGAAGGGCCGCAGGCGCGCTCCGTCGACTACGCGCGGCTGACGGCGCTGCTGATCGAGGCGATCAAGGAGCAGCAAGCCCAGATCCGTGCCCTGCAGGCGGAGCTTGCTTCCTTGAAGGAAAAACTCAATCGCCCACAGCGATAAGCTATTCGATGGCGGTGAGGCTGAGGCGGTCGATCCAGAGCGTGCCGGCAATCCGGTTGTCGAGCTTGCGGCTGGGGGGACGGAGGACGCTGAGCAGGAGCAGCCGCGTCTCCCGGGGCGTCCGGAACTCGAGTTGCTGCGGCGTCCAGCCGGAGGAGCCGACCATGTTCTCCGTCGTCAGCAGCAGGCGCGAGGTGTCGTAGGCGTCGCGCAGCTCGAAGCGCAGCCCGCTGTCAGTGGTGATCTCCTGCGCGCGGCCGTAGGCGGTGAAGCGGTAGGCCGTTCCCGGCTGCACGAGAATGTACTGCTGAACGTGGTGGTAGTTGACGTTGTGCTGGCCGTCGAAGCGAATCTTGAGCGAGCGCGTGCCGTCAAAGAAGGCGAGCGTGTCCACACTGACCACGACACCTTCCACCGGGCGGATGCGCCAATCGAGGCCGCCGTTCAAGATCTCGCTTTCGAAGTCGCCGTTGGTGATGAGATTGGCGTCGAAGCGCGAGCGGTGAATGCGCGTGGGAAAGCGCTCGAGCAAAACCGTCCAGGCGGCGGCGAGCTCCTCCACTCGCCGATGCTCGATGAGCGCATCGAGATAGGGAAAAGCCTGCTGGGGCTCAAACGGCAGCCGCAGCGCGAGCAGTTGCCCCCAGGCGGCGATGGCCGGCTCGATGCGCCGTTTGCCGAGCAGGTAGGAAAGATACTGAAAGTAGATGGTGCTGTCGGGCGGTATCATTCCCGCGAGAATCAGCTCGGCATCTCCGGTGGCGCGCCAGGCAAGATCAAAGGCTTGCAAGCGCAGGCTGGGATCGCCCAGCAGAACTTTCTGCAGGGCCGGCAGCGCCTCCGCGGTCTTGCCGGCGCGGAGGTAGAAGTTCGCCAGTTGCCAGTTGATCTCGGGCGAGTTGGGGAACAACTGGTGGGCGCGCTCGTAGGCCGCCAGCGCGTCGGCGGAGCGGCCGGCGAGCTCATAGGCGCCGCCCAGCTCCGCCCAGTAGCGCGCCTGATGGGGACTCAGACGCGTGGCCTGCTCGAAGAGCCGGATGACTTCGGCCAGGTCGCCGCCCTCGGGCGAGTAGAGCAGGACGCGGGCGAGTTGCGCGTAGTAGAACGGGTTGCGCGGATCGAAGCGAATCGCCTTGCGAATGCTTTCCGCTGTCCCGTTGCGGGAATACCAGTGGGCGATGGCCTGCGTGCTGACCAGATAGACGCAGTAGAGCAGGCCCAACACGAGGCCGGCCCGGAGGGAGCGATTCAGCCAGCGTTTTTCCATTTTGGTTCCCTGCGCCGCAGGCGCACGATCACCGAGCAGTCTGCGTGCCATTCTCTATGCCCTCCCGCACGCGGTGTCAAGCATCCCGGGACGGCATGGATTTGGGCGCGACGACCGTGCCTGTATAATGCCTGCTTTCGGCTGCCGCCGGCGAAAGTTGTGGGAGCGAACGCAAGCTGATGCCATCCAGGCGAGAACTTAAAACCGTCGGTGTGATGGGGCTGGGCTACGTGGGCCTCCCGTTGGCGCTGGAGTTTGCCCGCGCCGGCCTCGCGGTGCTCGGCTTCGACACCGACCCGGCCAAGATCGATGCGCTCACGGCGGGACGCAACTACCTGACGCATGTGGCGGCCGAAGATTTGCCCGAGTTGGTTCGGGCCGGCCGCTTCGCCGCCACGGGCGATTTCTCCCGCCTCCGCCAGACCGATGCCATCATCGTCTGCGTCCCCACCCCGCTCGATGAGCACCGCGAGCCCGACCTGCGCTACGTCCGCGCCACCGCGGAAAGCATCAGCCGCTACCTCGAGCGCGAGCAACTGGTGGTGGTCGAAAGCACGAGCTTTCCGGGAACGACGGACGAGGTCGTGCTCCCGCTGCTCGAAGCCAGCGGCCTGCGCTGCCCGCGCTCGGACGATCCCGGTGCGGAGCCGGACTTCTACCTCGCCTTCTCCCCCGAACGGATTGATCCGGGCAACACACGCTTTGCGTTGCGCCAGATTCCCAAGCTTGTCGGGGGCGTGAACCCCGCCAGTGCCGCGCGGGCGCAGGCGCTCTACGCGCGCATCTTCGAGCGCGTTCTGGTGGTGAGTTCGGCCAAGGTGGCTGAGATGGCGAAGCTGCTCGAGAACATCTACCGCGCGGTGAACATCGCCCTCGTGAACGAGATGAAGCTGCTCTGCCAGCGGATGGGCGTGGACATCTGGGAGGTGATCGAAGCGGCCGCCACCAAGCCCTTCGGCTTCACGCCCTTCTATCCCGGCCCCGGCCTGGGCGGACACTGCATCCCGGTGGATCCCTTCTACCTGACCTGGAAGGCGCGCGAGTACGATTTCCCGACGCGCTTCATCGAATTGGCGGGCGAAATCAACACCGCCATGCCCTACTACGTGGTGGATGCGGTGGCGGCAGCGCTGAACCAGCGGCAGAAAGCCCTGCGCGGCGCGCGCGTGCTGATTCTGGGCGTGGCCTACAAGAAGGACGTGGACGACATGCGGGAGTCACCCGCCTTGAAGATTCTGGAGCTGCTCGAGCAGCGCGGCGCCGTCGTCGCCTACAACGACCCCCACGTGCCCGCGCTCTATCCGATGCGGCACTACGATTTCTCCCGGCTGCGCTCGGTGCCGCTCGACGGCGACGCCCTCCAGCAATCCGATTGCGTGGTCATCGTCACCGACCACAGCGTTTACAACTGGCGCGACATTGTCGAGCGGGCACCGCTCGTAGTGGATACACGCAACGCCACCCGCGACGCCCGCCGCGGGCGCACGAACGTGGTTCTCTGCTGATGAAACCGCTGGCCAAGGTCGTCGTTCCCCAGGTGGATCTGAAGACGCAGTACGCCACGCTGCGCGAGGAGATCCAGGCGGCGCTGGCCCGCGTCTGTGCCTCGCAGCATTTCATCCTGGGGCCAGAAGGAAAAGCGCTGGAGGAGGAAGTCGCTGCCTACTGCGGGGTTCAACAGGCGGTGGGGTGCGCGTCGGGTTCGGATGCGCTGCTGCTCAGCCTGCTGGCGCTCGGGCTCCAGCCCGGCGATGAAGTCATCACCGTCCCCTTCACCTTCTTTGCCACCGTGGGCGCAGCAGCGCGGCTGGGCGCGCGGGCGCGCTTCGTGGATATCGAGCCGACGACGTTCAAC
>JBBIPK010000064.1:0-3679 GCA_037442885.1 Acidobacteriota bacterium
AAAATCCGGTGGGGCTTACCACCCCGTGAGGGTTCGACTCCCTCCTCCAGCACCAACAGCCCTTCATGACTCCCACCCACTCGCTTGTTGAAAGGACTGCAGCGATAAGGAGAGCCCTCGGGTTATCCGCCCTAACACTTCTGCTGGTAGTCGTCCTTCTCGCAGCGGCTGGCGCCGCTGCCGGGCCGCCGCAGACGGAGATCTCTGGGATACGTGGGGCGTCCCGCACGTCTACGGCAAGGACGCCAAGGGAATGTTCTATGCCTTCGGGTGGGCGCAGATGCGCGCCCACGGCGACCTGCTGCTGCGGCTCTACGGCCAGGCGCGCGGCCCTGCGGCCAGATCGCCGACGAAGTCGTCCTGCCGGTGAACGGCACTGACTTTTAGCTTGACAGCGGAGCGGCATGGCGTATCTTCTTGCTTCCCCGGAAAGGCTCACTACAGGAAATTCCGATTAAGTTATCTGGAAATTTTCAGGCGCTTGTTGGGGCGCGCGGACCGTTGCTGGCCCAAGGCGAACACCGGATTGAGCGGGAGAACTAGCGATGGTGAGAAGACACAATAGCGGGCGAATGCTTCCATGGCTGGCAGTGTTTTTCGTCCTCGGCGTTGGTCGGCCAGCCCGGGCGGCAAAGGTAACCGTCGACGACCTGATGCGGCTTCGCTCGATTTCCGATGTTCGTATTTCGCCAGATGGTCAGCGCGTCGCCTATGTCGTAGCAGAGGCCTCATTCGAGAAGGACTGCTACGACGCCGTACTCTATGTAGTTTCTGCTGCCGGCGGTGCACCGACTCGCCTGACCTACGGGACACGGATATTCAATCAACCGCTACCCACCGCGAGATTGCGCTGGTCGCCGGATGGGAAGCTGCTGTCCTTTCTGGCCTTCGCCGGCGATGTCCCCCAGGTGTTTGTATTAGAGGTCGCCGGCGGCGAGCCACGACCTTTGACGTCGGTCAAGGAGGGAGTGACGGTCTACGAGTGGGCACCAGACAGCACCCGGATTGCTTACGTCGCTCCTGATCCTGCCCCCGAGGAGGAAGAACACCGCAAGAAGGAAAAGTCCTACGTGATCGAAGTCGATCGGCACGAGCGGCCGGGGCGGATTTGGGTGCAGGAGTTGGCGGGTGGCTCCCCACGGAGCCTCACGTCACCCACGCAGTTCGTTTTGGAGTTGACCTGGTCCCCTGATGGCACTGCGATCGCTTACTCCGCCGCGCCGACGGGCGATTTCATGGGGCGGTTTCACAGCCGCATTTATGTGGTCTCGTCCGCCGGCGGCGAGCCGCGCTTGGTGGTTGACCGCGAGGGGATGAATACGTCGCCGCAGTACTCGCCAGACGGCAGGTGGATCGGTTTCATCTCAACCGGGGGCCGGGCGGAAATGATCTCGATCTGGGGTCTGCATGTCGTCCCTGTGACCGGCGGGCCGGTTAAGGACTTAAGCGCCGAGACGGGAAGTTGGGTTGGAGAATTCACCTGGGACGCCGACAGCCGTTCCTTACTCTATGTCCCGAATGAAGGCACCGGCCAGCGCGGCGAGCACATGTTTGAGCAACCCATCGTGCGCGTCTGGCTGACAGGCCGCAGCGAGGTGGTGACCTCCGGCCAGGCCGTGAACTTCTCGCCGAGCCTCAGTCGCGATGGCCAGCGTTTGGCCTACCGTTCAGTTGGACCACGCACCATGGGCGATGTGTACGTCATGGAAGTTGCCAGTCGCCGTGCGCGCCAACTGACGGAGGTGAACCCGGAGCTTAAGCAGCTCGAGCTCGGCGAGCTCAAGCCCATCTCCTGGACGTCATTCGACGGGATGGAAATCTGGGGGCTGCTGCTCACTCCGTCCGGCTACACGCCGGGCAAGCGACTACCTCTGGTGGTGTATGTGCATGGGGGCCCCATCGGCGGCTTTACTTACGGCATATTCCCTCAGTTTATGCACATTGTGGGCCAAGTGGATCCCTATCCAAGTGAAGCACTGGCCAGCGCTGGCATGGCCGTCCTTTTCCCGATGCCCCGCGGAGGCTCCGGGTACGGCCTCCAGGGATTCCGCATGATTGTGAACGCTTGGGGTGAGGGCGACTACGGCGACATCATGGCCGGCGTTGATCACCTCATTGCTCAGGGCATCGCCGATCCCGACCGACTGGGGGTGATGGGAGGCTCCTACGGAGGTTTCATGACAAACTGGATTGTGACCCAGACCGGGCGCTTCAGGGCGGCCTCGACCATGTGCAGCGTCAGCGATATCACCGATCTTTACTACCTCTCGGACGCAGGGGACTTCACGGTGGAGTATTTTGGTCTGCCCTGGGAGGCGGCGGAGTCCTACCGTGCCCACTCCCCTATCACGCACGCCGCCAAGGTAACGACGCCGCTGCTCATCCAGCACGGGGAGAATGACAAGCGCGTGCCCATCATGCAGGCACACAAATTCTATAAGGCCCTTAAGAAACTGGGGAAAACCGTGGAGATGGAGATCTACCCGCGCGGTGGGCACGTCATTTTCGAACCCGATTTGCAACGGGAGATGATGCGCCGGAACCTGGAATGGTTTGTACGATGGCTGGAACCAAGCTCTGGCAGGTGATGCAGCAAGGAGGTGAGGTTCTCCCATGAAACAAATCAGATCCTTCACCCTTCTTTTCCCTCTGACGGGGCTAGTCGGCGCCACTGCCGCTCTTGCGCAGACGACCCGCTCCACGTTGGAGGGCCGAGTTGTCGACCCGAGCGGCGCGGTGGTTCCGGGCGCCACGGTGGAGATTTCGGGCCCGGCGTTGCAGCGATCGACAGTCACCGACGCGGGGGGGGGGTTCTACCGCTTCCTGGTGGTGCCGTCGGGGACCTACACGGTGACGGCGACGGCGACGGGATTCGCTCGCAGGATCCTGACAGAAGTGACACTGGTGCTGGACCGCACGGTGGTGCTTGATATCAGTCTGGAAGTGGCGGGACGGGAGGAAGCTGTGACGGTGACGGCCGCGTTGCCGGTGATTGACACCACCACTTCAACTTTCCGCCAAGCCGTGGAGGCGCGTACCATCGAGTCCATCCCGCTCAACGGTCGCAACTACCTTGATTTGGTGCAGCTCTCCCCCGGGGTCGTGATCAATGAGAGCGCCCGCTCTGATCTCACCAACCGCGACACGCGCGGTGCGATTTTCGGAGAACGCGCCGGAAACATCATCTTTCTCATCGACGGCGTTGAGAATAGCAACGATTTCCACGGCGGTCTCTTCCAGGATTTCACCCAGGATGCGATCCAGGAGTTTGAGGTGCTGCAGGCCGGTCACAAAGCCGAGTTCGGGCGCGGCTCGGCAGCGGTCGTCAACGTCATCACCAAGAGGGGCGCCAATGACTGGCACGGGTCAGGGTTCTTCTTCCTGCGCAACGACGCGCTGGATTCCTCCAACGTCGCGGG
Source organism: Acidobacteriota bacterium (assembly GCA_037442885.1). Classification (GTDB taxonomy): domain Bacteria; phylum Acidobacteriota; class Terriglobia; order Acidiferrales; family 2-02-FULL-67-57; genus JACQTG01. The sequence goes on from JBBIPK010000064.1 coordinate 3,420, forward strand.
GGAAGACCCACCCAAACTGGAGCGCTACAACTACGGGTTCACCCTGGGCGGCCCGGTGCGCAAGGACACGGCGTGGTTCTTCTCCTCGATCGAGCAGATTCAAGAAGATCGTGAAGCCATCTTTCCCACGGATGTGCCCGACTCGCTGCGGGCGAACGAGGATTTCTCGCGCCTGGGCTTCAATTGGAGCCCGGACGCGAAGACGGGTCATCCATGCCAGCTATGGCCTGTTCTACGACCGTTACCGCCTCGGCATCGTG
>JBBIPK010000065.1:0-3546 GCA_037442885.1 Acidobacteriota bacterium
GGGCGGATCGGATCGATCCACAGATCGGGGGGAAAGATCAAGTGATACGGCGACCGGTGGCGGGTGGCTGGTGGGCCGTGGGGAAAAGCAGAGTCCTGGTTCCGCCCTTCGCCTCCGCTCAGGAGAGGCTCGGACTGACGAGCTGGAGGGGGCCGCGCTGGGCGTGCGGTGGCCGCAAGTTCGACGCGAGTCGGCGCCATCCGGTGGGGATGCGACGCGATCCGACGCGATCCGATCACAATGCCGCTAGTGCTTGGGGGTTTCGGAGACGGAGATGGGGAGGCCGTCGGGGTCGGTGTAGAGGGCGAGCCGGGCGCCGAAGTCCTGGAGCTTGGGGGGCTGGATGCAGCGGACGCCCTTGGCCTGGAGTTGGGCGTGCACAGCGTCGAGGTCTTCGACCTGAAAGCCGAGATGGCAGGAGCCGGCCGGCGACTGTCCCATGGCGGCCGGATTCATCGAGTCGGCCAGATGCAGCGCGATGGTGCTGCCTTCGTTGGCGAACTCGGTCCATTCGGGCGACTCGAACTTGAGCGGCAGGCCGAGCGCGTCGCGGTAGAAGACAATCGAGCGCTTCATGTCGGAGACGAACACAATCGCGTAGTTGAGCTTCTTCATCGGTTCACCCCGGGCTCACCGCCGCGTGCACATCATAGCCGGAATCCCTCAGATGCTAAAGCCCAGGTTTTTTGCATCTGTGTCGGCACGACGGAAGTCGTGCGGGTCGCGGGCCAGTCATTCCTCAGGGGCTTCTTCGATGACGGCGGCGGCGGCGGCGACGCGGTCGCCTTCGCCCAGCCGCAGCAGCCGCACGCCCTGCGCTGCGCGTCCCATGGCGCGAATCTGCTTGGCCGGCACGCGAATGAGCTTGCCCTGCTGGGTGACGATCATCGCGTCGGAATCCTTCGCCACTCGCGCCACCGCCACCACGGGGCCGTTCTTCGCCGTAATCTTGATGTTCTTCACGCCCTTGCCGCCGCGCGCCTGCATCCGATACTCGTTGAGCGCAGTGCGCTTGCCGTAGCCGAACTCGGTCGCGGTCAGGATCAAGTCCGGCAGCGCCTGCTTCAGCGCCTCGTCGGACACCTCGTCCAAGCTCGCCGGCTCCTTCTTCAATGCCTTCTTCACCGCTTCCCAGTCGGGCGCGATGGCTTCCATGCCGATGATGTAGTCCGCTCCACCTTTCGCCTTTTTCGCTCGCCCGCCACTCGGGCCTCGCGTTGCACCCACGCTCTGCGCAAACTTCATCCCGCGCACGCCGGTGGCCTGCCGGCCCATCGCGCGCACATCGGACTCGCGGAACAGTATCGCCATGCCATTGTAGCTGGCGAGGAAGATCATGTGCCGGCCGTCGGTGAGCTTGGCACCCACCAACTGGTCGCCTTCCTCCAGCCCAATGGCGATGATGCCGGTGGAGCGAATGTTGGCGAACTGGCTGAGCTCGGTCTTCTTCACCGTGCCGTTGCGCGTGGCGAAGAAGATGAACTTGCCCGGCTCTTCGAGCGAGTTCACCGGCAGGAAGGCGGCCACCTGCTCGTCCTCTTCGAGCTTGACGAGTTGATTGACGGCTTTCCCGCGCGACGCCCAGCCCGCCTCGGGAATGTCCCACACCCGCAGCCAATAAACCTTGCCGGTGTTGGTGAACACCAGCAGGTAGCCGTGCGTCGAGGCGACGAAGAGTTGCGCCACGAAGTCGCGCTCGCCCGCCTTCAGCGCAAACCGCCCCTTGCCGCCGCGCCCCTGGTGCTTGTAGGCCTCGACCGGCGTGCGCTTCAGATACCCGTTGTGCGTGACGGTGATGGCCACGTCTTCTTCCGGCACCAGGTCGGACAGGCTGATCTCCTCCACCTGCGCCACAATCTGCGTCCGCCGCTCGTCCCCGTACTGCTTCTGCATCTCGCGCAGCTCGTTCGCAATCACTGCCTTCAGCTTCGCTTCGCTCCCGAGAATCTCCTCGAGCTCCTTGATCAGCGCCTGAATCTGCTTCAACTCTTCCAGAATCTTTTCCCGCTCGAGTTGCGTCAGCCGATGCAGTTGCAGGTCGAGGATGGCCTGCGCCTGGATGTCGGTGAACTCCCAGCGCTTGATGAGGCCCGCTTTGGCTTCGGCCGGCGACTTCGAGGCGCGGATGAGCTTGATGACCGCGTCCAGATTGGCGATGGCCTTCTGGAAGCCGAGCAGGATGTGCTCGCGCGCGCGCGCTTTCTTCAGGTCGTACTCGGTCCGCCGCCGCACTACCTCGACGCGGTGGTTGAGGAAGAGCTGCAGCAGCTCGACCAAGCTGAGCTCGCGCGGCTGGCCGTTCACAATCGCCAGCAGAATCACCCCGAAGCTCATCTGCATCTGCGTGTGCTTGTAGAGGTTGTTCAGGATGATTTCGGGCTGCTCGCCGCGCTTCAGCTCGAGCACGATGCGCATGCCTTCGCGGTCGGACTCATCCCGCAGGTCGCTGACGCCCTCGAGCTTCTTCTCGTTCACCAGCTCGGCGATGCGCTCGATGAGCCGCGCCTTGTTCACCTGGTAGGGAATCTCGGTGATGACGATGTTCTGGCGCTCCTTGCCGACTTCTTCGATGGCGGCTTTCGCGCGCACGTGGAATGTCCCCCGGCCTTTCTCGTAGGCCTCTTTGATCCCCTCCTTGCCGAAGATGAACCCTCCGGTGGGGAAGTCGGGCCCCGGGATGAGTTGCATCACCTCGGCCAGGCTCGCCGTCGGCTTGCGCAGCAGGAGCTGGCAGGCGTCGAGCACTTCGGTCAGATTGTGCGGCGGGATGTTGGTCGCCATGCCCACCGCGATGCCACTCGAGCCGTTGACGACCAGATTGGGAATCTTCGTCGGCAGCACCAGCGGCTCCTGCGTGGTGCCGTCGAAGTTCGGCATAAAGTCCACGGTTTCCTTTTCGATGTCGGCGAGCAGCTCCTCGGCAATGCGCGCGAGCCGCGCCTCGGTGTAGCGGTAGGCCGCCGGCGGGTCGCCGTCAATCGAGCCGAAGTTCCCCTGGCCGTCAATGAGCGGGTAGCGCATGTTGAAGTCCTGCGCCATCCGCACCAGCGCCTCATAGACGGGAGCGTCGCCGTGCGGGTGGTATTTCTTCAGCACCTCGCCCACGACGCCTGCGCACTTTGAGTGCTTTTTGTTGTGCAGCAAACCCATCTCGTACATCGCGTAGAGAATCCGGCGATGCACGGGCTTGAGGCCGTCGCGCACGTCGGGCAGGGCGCGGCCGATGATGACGCTCATCGCATAGTCGAGATACGACTTGCGCATCTCCTGCTCGATGTCCACCGGCACCAGCGCCTGCGCCGACGGCGGCAGCCCCGCCGGCGGCCCACCCGCCTGCGGCGCTACCTGCTCTTTCCCATCCGTCCCCATCTCCGGTATCTCCTTTATTCCCTAGGAAGACCTCAGTGGTAGCTGATCCGTCCTTGCTCTCTTGTTTGATGCAAGGCGGGTCAACCCTTTAGGGTTGACCTTCCCCTCTGCTCCCTCCCCACGGCCTTTAGGCCCTGAGGAATCCCGTCAAGAGCTTCCGCGTACCTTGGGTTCGCC
>JBBIPK010000066.1:0-3453 GCA_037442885.1 Acidobacteriota bacterium
GCCTTGGGTGTGGTGGCGCCGGGGGCGGCGGTTGCCCTGCTGTGGATCACGGCGAATTGGGGGCCGGCGCTTAGCCCGGACTCGCTCGCCTACCTTCAGATGGCCGAGGGCTTGGCCGCCGGGCAGCCGCCCCCTGCGAGAGTGCACGCTCCCCTGTTTCCGGCAGTGCTTGCGGCGATTTCCCACCTGGGAGTTCAGCCGTTTGAAGCCGGGCGATGGTTGCAGGCAGCGCTGCTGGCCGTGAACGTCGCCATGGTGGGATTCTTGCTGAGCAAGCTCACGGGTGCCTTGTGGCCCGGCCTTGCGGGGTCCCTGCTGATGGCTTGCTCGCAGGTAGTCATGGGCGTTCACGCCCATCTTTGGTCGGAGCCCCTGTTCATGGCCCTCCTGCTGCCGGCCCTCTACTTACTCGGATCGCACGCCGCGGGTGGGGCGCGCCGGCGGTACTGGGCGGGCGCCGCTCTCCTGAGCCTCGCTTGCCTCACCAGGTACGCAGGCCTTGGCTTCCTCGCTGCGGCTGTGCTGGCCACGCTTGTGTGGAGTCGCGCAAGATGGCGTCAGCGGCTTCTCGATGCCTTGGGAGTTCTAGCCGTTTCGCTGGTCCCTTTGTTGGCGTGGGGATTGACCGCGTTCGGCGGCAGCTCGCCCAGGTTCGGAGAGCGGTGGTTGTCGTGGCACCCCGTGACCGCCGATCAGCTTAGAGTCGGCCTGTTGCAGGTGGCGAAATGGGTCCTACCTGAGCGATTTTCCTCGCCTGCTGCCGGCGCGGCGATCCTGCTGCTGGGAGGGATTGCGGCGGTCGTCGGCCTTCGCTCCGGGATCAGCGTCGCCGAACGTGCGGGGATCCCGCCCGCAGGAGTCATCGTCCGTTTCCTGTTGGCGGCGTCGGTTGTCTATACGCTGTTTTTGGCGACATCAATCACGGTCTACGATGCCTCCTTGGACTTTGGTCCGCGACTGTTCTCATTCCCGTTATTTCCCTCGGCAGTGGTTGTGGCGGCGGCGCTTGTGTGGGGACTGGCGCAAAGGTGGCGTGGGCCGATCCGCGTTGTCATTTTGGTGTTGTGCGTGCTCTTGGTGGCTGGGCATTTTCGCCGCACCGCGGCTTGGGGCCGGGCTTTCCGCCAGAACGGTGAGGGATACAGCGGCCGGGAGTGGCGGCAGTCTCGGGTAGCGAAGTTCGTAGCCGGCCTTCCCGCCCGAACTTCGCTGTTTAGCAATGACAGCGGCGCGCTGTGGTTCCTCGCGGGCCGTCCTTCTGAGCGCACTCCGCGGAAATGGTCCCCTTGGACCCGCAGGCCGGAGCGGACCTACGAGGCCGACATGGCGTCGGTGTGCCGAGCGTTGCGCCAAGGACCCGCCGCGCTGGTGTGGTTTCGCGCCACCGAGCGGTGGTATCTTCCGACGGAGGCTGAGCTGGTCTCGCGGCTCGGCCTTGAGCCCGTCTTCGAGACGCGCGAGGGCGCGGTTTACCAGGCCCGCGGGCCGTGTCCGCTCCTGGGGCCGCAGTGAACTACCGGAAAGGGGAACGTTTTTCAGGGAGGGTGCAGAATGTCTCGCTTGTGGCGGCGGTCGTTTGTCCTCACTGTCTGCGGACTCGCCCTACTGCTGGGCCTGGTGGCCGTCGGATGGTCCCTGCGCGGCTCCGACAAGCTGGCCTGGCGAGGGCGGCTGGTGCATATGAAGGTCGTCGGGCAGTTGCCCGAGATCGGCTGGTTGGACGTCCTGTTGGCGCTTCAGCCAGAGCGCCTGTTCCTCCGCCAACGCAAAGCTGTCGAAACGGCGGGGCTGGTGGTGGGCGACGGACCGGTGCGCCTGCTCGGGCGGGACCTGCGCTCGCCCTGCTCGGCCTATTGGCGAACGCCCGCTGGCGAGATTTGGGGGCGGTTCCGAGATGGACTGCTGCTGCACGCCCTTGCCGACGAGATCTGCCGCAGAGCGGCTTACGAACGAGGAAGGGCTCGAGTTCAGCCTGGTGACGTCGTCGTGGACGCAGGCGCGCACCTGGGCGTTTTTTCTCGCCTGGCGCTGAGCCGGGGCGCCAAGCTGGTGGTGGCCTTCGAGCCTGAACCGGTCAATGCAACTTGCTTCGAGAAGACCTTCGCAGGTGAGATTGCGCAGGGGCGGGTTCGGCTGTTACGCCAGGCGCTATGGTCCCAGCGGACCACGCTGCGGTTTCGCACCAATCCCCGGAACACCGCTGCCGGGTCTGTCTCCGCGAGCGGCGAGACCGAGGTGCCGGCGATCACTCTCGACGAGGCCTTGGAGCAAATTCGCGCCCCCAAGGTGGATTTCATCAAGATGGACATCGAGGGTTCGGAAAGGGAGGCGCTGGCGGGGGCGGTGGACACCCTGCGCCGGTTTGGGCCCAAGCTGGCGATCTGCATCTATCACCGGCCGGACGACCCTGAAGTTCTGCCCGCGCTGGTGCTGCGGGCGAATCCCGACTACCAATTGATCTACGGGGCGGCGCAGATCTACGCCTTCCCCAACTCGGTCGCGGCTTTGAGCGCAGCGACGCCTGCTCGCCATGAGTGACGTCGTCATCCGGGTGGAAAAATTGGGCAAGCTGTACCGCATCGGGCGGCAGGAGCGCTATCGGACTCTGCGCGACACGCTGGTCGAGGGAGCCGGCCGTTCCCTCCGAGCGGTCCGTTCCCTGTTCAGGCGCGACGGCGCCCGGGGCAACGAGGAGCCGACGATCTGGGCTTTGAAGGACGTCTCCTTCGAGGTCAAGCGCGGCGAGGTGGTGGGCATCATCGGGCGCAACGGCGCGGGCAAGAGCACCCTGCTCAAGATTCTTTCGCGGGTGACCGAGCCCACCGAGGGCTGGGCGGAAGTGCGGGGTCGGGTTGGCTCGCTGCTTGAAGTGGGCACGGGCTTTCATCCCGAGCTGACGGGGCGCGAGAACATTTACCTGAACGGCGCGATCCTGGGCATGAAGCGGGCCGAGATCGCGCGCAAGTTCGACGAGATCGTGGCCTTCGCCGAGGTGGAGAAGTTCATCGACACGCCGGTCAAGCATTACTCGAGCGGAATGTATCTGCGCCTGGCCTTCGCCGTAGCCGCCCACCTGGAACCCGAAATCCTGCTGGTGGACGAAGTCTTGGCGGTAGGCGACCAAGCCTTCCAAAAGAAGTGCCTAGGCAAAATGGGCGAAGTCGCCGGGGAGGGCCGCACGGTGCTGTTTGTCAGCCACAATATGGGGGCAGTTGCACATCTTTGTAACCAATGCCTTCTGATTATTCAAGGGCGAATTGCGAGGCTCGGGGAACCGTCGCAGGTGATTGCGCAATATTTGCGCACCCTACAGCCCAATCAGCACACGGTTGAAGATGGCCAGCTCTACCGGTGTGACCCTCAGGAACCGAAGCCTGACCGGCCATCCGTCACGCGAGTAGAGCTGCTTGATGAACTGGGCCGACCCAAGGCCACGATCCGAACCTGGGATCT
>JBBIPK010000067.1:0-2569 GCA_037442885.1 Acidobacteriota bacterium
CCTGGAGCCGATGGGTATCGGCGTCGGCTTCCGGTGCAAGATCAACGCCAACATCGGCAATTCAGCCGTCACCTCAGAAATCGCCAATGAGTTGAAGAAGCTGGAAGTGGCGGTGCGGTTTGGCGCCGACACGGTGATGGACCTCTCGACGGGGGGCGACATCCCGCGCATCCGTCAGGCCATCATCGAGGCGAGCCCCGTGCCGGTCGGTACGGTGCCGATTTACGAAGCCGTCACGCGGGTCAAGCGCGTCGAAGACCTCACGCCGGCGCTCATGCTCGAAGTCATCGAGGAGCAGGCCGAGCAGGGCGTGGACTATATGACCATCCACGCCGGCGTGCTGCGAGAGTTCCTGCCGCTGGTGCGCAACCGCATTACCGGCATCGTCAGCCGCGGCGGCGCGCTGCTGGCGCAGTGGATGGCCTATCACCACCAGCAGAACTTCCTCTACGAGCACTTCGACGAGATTTGCCAGATCTTCAAGCGCTACGACGTCAGCTTCTCGCTCGGCGACGGCCTGCGGCCGGGCTGCATTGCCGACGCCTCCGACGCCGCGCAGTTTGCCGAGCTAAAAGTCCTGGGCGAGTTGACGCTCAAGGCCTGGGAGCACGACGTGCAGGTGATGATTGAAGGCCCGGGGCACATCCCGATGGATCAGATTGAGTTGCAGGTGAAGAAGGAGCAGGAGCTCTGCCACGAGGCGCCCTTCTACACGCTGGGGCCGCTCGTCACCGACATTGCGCCGGGCTATGACCACATCACGAGCGCGATTGGGGCGGCCATGATCGGCTGGCACGGGGCCTCCATGCTCTGCTACGTGACCCCGAAGGAGCACCTGGGGCTGCCGAACCTGGAAGACGTCAAGCAGGGCGTCATCGCCTATAAGATTGCCGCGCACGCCGCTGACCTAGCGCGGCATCGGCCGGGCGCGCGCGACCGCGACGATGCCTTGAGCTATGCGCGGTTCCTCTTCGACTGGAACAAGCAGTTCGCGCTCTCGCTCGACCCCGAGACCGCACGCGCGCTGCACGACGAAAACCTGCCCGATGACTACTACAAAGAAGCTGCCTTCTGCGCCATGTGCGGGCCAAAGTTCTGCTCGATGAATACGACCCAGGTGATGGAGAAGTACCTCGGCCTCGACCAGAAAGAGCGCGAACAGAAGTTCACCGACCTGCTGGAAAAAGTCGAGCGCTAGAGGAAAGACGACTCACCGCAGAGGCGCAGAGGACAGAGAGCAAGAGGCAGAAGAGGCACAAGAAGCAGACGAGGCAGAGGAAAAGAGCGGAGAACCAATGGGGTTGTTCGAAGTGAATGTGACCGTGGCGAATCCGGCTGCGCCCGAGCGATCGGCCGAAATCTCACTCTTAGTTGATACCGGGGCAACACTTTCTTGGCTGCCTCGCTCGTTGCTGAATGGCCTGGGCGTAAAACCCATCTCACGTTCGAGGTTCATTCTGGCCGACGGAAGCCGGATCGAGCGAGAAACCGGGCTAGCACTTTTTACATTGGATGGGAAGACCATGGGTGTACCAGTGGCTTTTGCCGAGCCGGGCGAAGGCTCAGTGCTCGGAGCAACCGCGTTGGAGACACTCGGCTTTGCTGTGGACCCGGTCGAGAAAAAGCTGGTCCCGCGGGACCTCTACGCCCTCTAGCCATCAGGCTTTCACACCGTCTTGAAGGAAAAAGAAATCATCCAAGCGCAAGAGAAGCTGCGGGAGGAGTTTAATCGCTGGGCGGAGGCGGGGCGGGGGGAGGAGATGCGGGAGGAGCATCTCCACATTGCGGAGAAGATGCTCTCTCAGATGACATTTGCCCCGAACGACAAAATCCTCGATGTGGGTTGCGGGGCGGGGTGGCTGTGCGGGCTGTTGGTGGACAGAGTCCCGCAGGGGCAGGTGGTGGGGATGGACGTAGCCGACGCGATGGTGCGGCGGGCGCGCAAAGCCTATGCCGACCGGATCAACCTGATGTTCATCACCGCGGGCGTGGACGACATTCCCTGGGACGACAACTTCTTCAACAAAGCCGTGTCGGTCGAGTCGGCTTACTACTGGCCCGACCCGGCGCAGGGGCTGCGCGAGATACTGCGCGTGCTGCAGCCGGAAGGCACGCTCTCGATTCTGATCAATCTCTACAAGGAGAACATCTACAGCCATCAATGGGTGGAGAAGCTGGCGGTGCCGGTGCATCTGCTTTCGGGCGAGGAATGGTGCGAGCGGCTGCGGCAGGCAGGCTTTTTCGAGACACGGCATTCGCGGGTTGTAGACGAGCGCCCGGTGCCGGCCGATTACGAATCGAAGTGGTTCCGCAGCGCGGAGGAGCTGCGCAAGTTCCGGCAGGAAGGGGCGCTGCTGGTTACTGGGCGGAAGGGATAGTAAAAGCCTGTAGCGGCGGGGTTGAAACCCCGCCCTGCCAAAACGGAACACCACAGGGCTTTGGCGTTCTTGACGAGGAAGAAGTTTTCGCTTATTATTCGCCACGGAGACAGAGTTGGACCTCCAGGGCCTCAAACCTGCGTTTGGGCGGGAAAGGTGGAAGAAACTAGTGAGGCAAGGGAAGAAACTAG
>JBBIPK010000068.1:0-2328 GCA_037442885.1 Acidobacteriota bacterium
AGCAGGATGACGACGTCGCGCTTGTGCTCGACCAGGCGCTTGGCCTTCTCGATGACCATTTCGGCGACTTGGACGTGGCGCTGGGGCGGCTCATCGAAGGTGGAGCTGATGACCTCGGCGGGCTTGACGTTGCGCTGCATATCGGTGACTTCTTCGGGGCGCTCGTCGATGAGCAGGACGATGAGGGCGATTTCGGGGTGATTGGCGGTGATGGAGTTGGCAATGTCCTGGAGCATCATGGTCTTGCCGGTGCGCGGGGCGGCCACGATGAGGCCGCGCTGGCCTTTGCCGATCGGGCAGAGCAGATCGAGCACGCGCGGCGTGATGCGCTCGGGGACGGTTTCCAGCCGGACACGCTCCTGGGGGTAGAGGGGTGTGAGGTTGTCGAAGAAGATCTTGTTGCGGGCGACCTCGGGGTCTTCGAAATTGATCGCCTGGACTTGGATCAAGGCGAAGTAGCGCTCGCCGTCCTTGGGCGGGCGGACTTTGCCGCTGACGGTGTCGCCGGTGCGGAGGTCGAATTTGCGGATTTGGGAGGGCGAGACGTAGATGTCGTCGGGGCCCGGCAGGTAGTTGTAGTCGGGCGCGCGGAGAAAGCCGAAACCGTCCGGGAGGCACTCGAGCACGCCTTCGGAGAAGATGTAGCCTTCCTTCTCCGCCTGGGCACGCAGGATCTGGAAGATGAGATCCTGCTTGCGCATGCCGCTGGCGCCGGCGATGGCGTGCTCGCGGGCGAGCCGGGTGAGCTCGGTGATGTTCATGTGCTTGAGATCCGCAATGTTCAATGCGGTGGTGGGTTGTTCTTCTTTGGCGTTGGCCAAGGTCGTGACCTCACTGTGGGAGTAGTTGGGGCACAGGCCCCGGTTCTAGAAATCCGTCCTGGTCAGGGCACTTGGGATAATCGCTACGAATTTGGCAGGTTTCCCGCTCGCCGCGTAGGTGCGGGTTGGTCGGGAACCGGGCCTGAACAAGAGCCCGTTACTTGCCTCGTACATTGCCTTAGATGGTGTCAACCCTCAAATGGTTGATTCCGAGTCCAGCAACCGGCGCCGCGCTAGTTCGTCACCGCATCCTGATCTTTGTCTGCCTCATAGCCGGGGCGAATCTGAGTCTCGCTGAGAGTAACCGGGACGGAGGCCAGCGGACGTTCCAGGGCGAGGTCGAGCACCTCGTCCATGGTTTCGACAAACTTGATGGTAATTCCCTCCTGGACATAGGGCGGGATGTCGGCCAGGTCTTTTTCGTTGCCCTGGGGAAGGATGACGGTGCGAATCTGGTTGCGGTGGGCGGCGAGCAGCTTTTCCTTGACCCCGCCAATGGGGAGGACCTTGCCGCGCAGGGTGATCTCGCCGGTCATGGCGGTGTCGGCGCGCACGGGAATCTTGCTGAGCGCGCTGACGATGGCGGTGGCCAGGGTGATGCCCGCCGAGGGGCCGTCTTTGGGGATCGAGCCCTCGGGGACGTGCACGTGGACGTCAATGTGGCGGTAGAAGTCGCGCGGGAGGCCAAAGCGGGCGGCCCGCGAACGGACGTAACTCATCGCGGCCTGAGCGGATTCCTGCATGACATCGCCGAGCTTGCCGGTGAGGGTGAGCTTGCCTTTGCCCTCCATCAGGGTGGCTTCCGTGCCGAGCAGCTGGCCGCCCACTTCCGTCCAGGCCAGGCCGTGGGCCAGGCCGATTTCACTCTTCTTTTCGCTTTCGAGGTCGCGGAACTTGATGACGCCGAGGAACTCGCCGACAGTTTCGGGGGTGATGGTGATGGCGATGTCGCGGCCTTCCTTCAGCACGCGGCGGGCGGTCTTGCGGCAGATGTTGGCAATCTCGCGCTCCAGGTTGCGGACGCCGGCTTCGCGGGTGTAGTAGCGGATGATGTGGTAGATGCCTTCGTCGGAGAATTGAACGTTCTTCTCCGCCAGACCCGTCGCCTTGCGCTGTTTGGGAACGAGGAAGCGCTTGCCGATTTCGAGTTTTTCCTGGTCGGTGTAGCCGGAGAGGCGCAGGATCTCCATGCGGTCCTGCAAGGGTTGGGGAATGGTGTGCAGGACGTTGGCGGTGCAGATGAACATCACGTGGGAGAGGTTGTACTCGACGTCCAGGTAGTGGTCGGTGAAGGAGTGGTTGAGCTCGGGGTCGAGAACTTCCATCAGGGCGGCGCTGGGGTCGCCGCGGAAGTCCATCGACATCTTGTCCACCTCGTCGAGCATGAAGACGGGGTTGACGGTGGCCGCCTTGCGCATCATCTGGACGATTTGGCCGGGGAGGGCGCCGATGTAGGTGCGGCGGTGGCCGCGGATTTCGGCTTCGTCGCGCACGCCGCCGAGCGACA
>JBBIPK010000069.1:0-2080 GCA_037442885.1 Acidobacteriota bacterium
AGTCCGCATTCAAACGGAGAGTGCTGATTTCCCGCGCTTGCAAGAGTCCGTCTTCTTCGGATGCCGGGTCTGGGGGAGATTATAGACCAAAGGGCGAGCAGGGAGCGCGCCAAAGTAGGTGGCGAACCCTTCGACTACCCTCAGGGCAAGCAGGCAGCGAGGAGCGGGCGTCGAGGAAGGCAAGGAAGCAGGGACGCGGGTGCCGAGCACCTCTTCCAAGCTGGCTGGGGAAGGGAGGCCGCGGGCTCCGCGCAGCGCCTCGCGGGTGACCCTTCGGCGGACTCAGGGCAGGCTGGTGGCCGGCGATGAGCGGGGTGCCCGCGGGGGCGCCGCGAGCCGGGGATTGTCGACGGGGATGCGACGATGTTCGGCTCGATTCGACCGGCAGGCGAGGCGATGCGACGCGATCCGTCGCGATGACTACGGCTTCCGTCTCGAGGATGCATCCATTCGCACACCCACCTAGAACGCGCGTTTTCTTGCCTCGGTGCCTCTGGCCTCCTATCATTAGGGCTGCCGCCAATGAAAACACTCGTCGTGGTGGGTGCCCAGTGGGGCGACGAAGGCAAGGGCAAGGTCGTGGACGCGCTGGCCGCGTCCTTCGACATCGTCGCGCGCTATCAGGGCGGCCACAACGCCGGCCACACCGTCGTCATTGACGGCAAGAAAGTCATCCTGCAATTGATTCCCTGCGGCATTCTGCGGCCGGGCAAGTGGGCGGTCATCGGCAACGGCGTCGTCCTCGATCCGGCCGCGCTGCTCAAGGAGCTGGAAGCACTTTCCGAACTCGGCCTCGAGCCCGCCGGACGCCTCTTCATCAGCACCCGCGCCCACCTCATCTTCCCCTTTCATCGCGAGTTGGAAACAGCGGCCGAGTCGGCCCGTGGCGACGCGAAAATCGGCACCACCTCGCGCGGCATCGGGCCTTCCTACGAGGACAAGATGGGCCGCCACGGTTTGCGCCTCGCCGATCTGCTCGATGCGGAGGGCTTTGAGAAAAAACTCTGCGGCTTGCTTGAAGGAAAGCAGCGGCTCGCGCAGCGCCTCTTTGGGCAGGCGCTGGCCGACAGCAACCGCCTGCTCGAGCAATACCGTGCCTACGCCGAGCGCCTGGCGCCCTTCGCCACCGATGTCGCGGCGCTGCTGGCGCGCGCCCGCCGGGCAGGGAAGCGCATTCTGTGCGAGGGCGCGCAGGGCACGATGCTCGATGTGGACCACGGCACCTATCCCTTCGTCACCTCCTCCAGCGCCACAGCGGGCGGCGCGTGCACCGGGTTAGGTCTGCCGCCCACGGCGATTGATGCCGTCCTCGGCGTCACCAAGGCCTACACCACGCGGGTCGGCAGCGGCCCGTTCGCCACCGAGGTGCGTGGGTCGGACGCCGACCTGCTGCGCGAGCGCGGTGGCGAGTACGGCGCCGTCACCGGCCGGCCCCGTCGCTGCGGTTGGCTCGACTTGATGGTGTTGCGCTACAGCGCCGAGCTGAACGGCCTCAACTCGCTCGTTGTCACCAAGCTCGACGTTCTTGACCACTTGCCCGAAATCCCGGTCTGCATCGGCTACCGCCATCGCGGCAGCCTGCTCACCGAAATGCCTGCCCAAGCGGAACGCCTCGCCGCTGTCGAGCCGGTCTACAAAATCCTCCCCGGCTGGCAGCGCTCCACGCGCGGCCTCACCGACTACGAGCAACTGCCCCCGCCGGCGCGGGACTACTTGCGCTTTGTCAGCGACGAGGTCGGCGTCGAGATTGGAATGATTTCCACCGGCCCCGAGCGCCGCGAAACCATTCTCATTCCTGATTCCCAGGTGGCCGCATGGCTCGCGTCCTAGAATCGGCGATGGTCAGCTGCGACGCGGCTCGCGCCAAGGTCATCGCGCTCGTCAGTCAGCACCGGCAGCCTCCGCCGATCGAACGCGTGCCGCTCGAACAGAGCCTGGGCAGGGTGCTGGCGGAAACCGTTTCTGCCGATAGAGACTATCCCCCTTTCCACCGCGCCACTCGCGACGGCTTCGCCGTCCGCGCCGCCGACCTGGCTTCCGTCCCCGCCGTCCTGAAGCGCAGCGGCGAAATCCGCGCGGG